>NZ_JBAQCR010000122.1:0-89117 GCF_049294395.1 Prosthecobacter sp. | reverse complement strand
GTGTTGGCCTGGATGCCAAACTGTTTCGAGGCAAGCATGGCCGATTTTTTGCCATGTTCTCCCTCTTTGAGCGCGGCCTTCGAATTTTCCAGCTCACGTGTTTCGTCGCGCAGCTTCATCTCATCGCGCAGGGATTTCATGACCTTGAGCACGATCTCCGGCGGCAGGCTGTCTGCGCTGCAGCTGCTGCATGATTTACACTCACTTGCAGCGACCATCTCCTCCGCCCAGCGGTCCAGCGTGTCGGCCCAGAACTCCGCGCCGGCCATGCTGTTGCCGCTCAAGTTCACCGCCGCCTGATCTCCCAGATATGTCAGCATTTTCACCACCTGCGTGTCCTTCATCTGACCGATGATGTTCTTGAAGTGCATGTCCGGTTTGCGGGCGAAGTAGGCCTCCAGGTCGCTTTGGATCACGCGCACGGTTTCGCTCTGCGTCTTCTCGTGTTCAGCGATCGCCGCGGCATCCTTCACCGGCTTGCGCTCCAGACCGAAGGCGCTGAGAGTCTTCGTGTTCAAATCCTTTGCCACCACCAATTGCTGGCGCGAGGCCGCCTTAAGCCGCTTCACAAACGTGCTGGCCTCCAGGCTGGCCAGGATGGTGCCCAGTTCATCCGAGACACGCGCAAACTCGGCCAGCAGCAGCTTCTGCTCGTCGAGAGCATCCTGCATTTTCTTCTGTGCCTGTGATGCTGGCGGCTCCTGCGGCTTCTCTTCAGGTTTCTCGTCTTTCTTTTGGCCCGGTGCCGCCGCCATCTGTGTCGTCGGCAGTTTCATCGTGCTGGGCTTGGGCGGCGAAGGCTTGGCATTGGGGTCCGCAGGCTGCTGCTCGGCCTTGCTCATCGAGCCTTCCTTGTCGGTGATGCTCGGCATGTTGTCTTTCTTCTGCTCCTCTGTGGAGGACTTGCCGCCCTGCTTCGTTCCTGGAATGTCCGGCCCGTTGGCAATCTGCGGTGCGCTGGGCTTGTTTTGGCCCGCTTTGCCTTCACTCTGCTTGCCTTCTTTCGGTGGCTGCTGGGATGAATTCGACGGCGGATTGGCGGCAGTGGACTGACCAAGTTTGCCGCTCTGCGCATTCGAGCTCTGCTTCAACAAATCCGCCACGCTCGGCATCCGCTTGGCCGCGATGTCCTGCAGTGACTTCAGCATCGTCGCCCAGGATTCGAGACGCTTGGCATCAAACTCATCATTCCGCGTCGCCTGCTCCACCAGACTGCGACCGCTTTGATTCAGCATGCCCAGTCGCGCTGCATTCGCATTTTCCGCGCTGGCCTGCTGCGCGATCTTCCGCCGGTTTTCCGGGCGGTCCAGTTCAGCGGGAGTCAATGCGCGCAGTTCCTTGTTCGTCGCATGCAGCTGCTGCTCGCGCTCATAGCTTTCGCGGGCTGCTTCGAGCCATTTGCCGAACTGCTCCGTCAGCCACAGCGCGTGGTCTGACTTGTTCAGCACGTGCAGCAGGAATGCCGTGGAGTAGGCGCGCTTGCGCTGAGGCAGGTAATCCTCGGCCCAGGCGCGAATCTCCAGCGTCTGCGGCGCCACGCCGTCGCGGTCTGCACAAAAAGTTGCCTTGGCTGCCAGTGTCTTTTTCTCGGGCTCTCCTGCTGCCGCGATCTTGTCGCCTTTCGTCTTGTCGTCATTCACGCTGCGCCATTCGAGGCCCGTGCGCTGGATGCCGAAGTCATCCTGCACATCCACATCGAACACGACGACTTCGGAATCGAGCACCACCTGCTCCTGCGTCTCTCTCCGCGCGGCCAGCCGCGGTGCTTCATCGTCGATAGCATTGATCTTCAAAACCAGCGGCTCGCGCGGTGTCAGGCCGTCGCGGTCCTGCCACATCACATGCTTTTCAGCGTTCGCTGTGATTGGATGGAAGGGCGTCGTCACTTTGGCGCCCGAAACTTTCTCGGCTTCGCCATCCACTTCCGCCGAGGCCAGCTCGCGCGATGCCGTGGCCTCCAGTGAAGCTTGTGCTCCTTTCAGCACGCTTACCGAACCGCCGCGCACTTCGGTCATCGGCTCCGTCTTGTACTTCAAATAGTCCGGGAGCCGTGTGCGCACAGAAAGCGCGGTCAATTCTGGCCGGGTGCGCGGCAGCACGTTCACTGTCTTGCGCACATCCCCGAGCGAGAGGGACAGGGCCGCATCTTCCTTTTGCGGCGGAAACGCCAGCGGATAGGCGCCCTGCTGCAGGCCGCTCACCACGGCGGGCTGATCGCTGATCTGGGCCTTGGCCGAAGCTGGAGACCAGAGTGTGTCCTTGTTGAGCAGCACCTTCAGATCAAACGGTTCCGCATAGGGCACCACGAGGCGGTTGGGGAGCTTCTCGATCTTCGCGAAGGTGAAGCGCTCCACATCACGCCATGGCGTCGCCCAGCGAGCCAGCGCATTCCATGCGGCGTCCGGAACCAAGGTCAGTGCCGCCACGGCAAGAAGCGCCGTCAAACCTGCCGCCCAGCCCCATTGAAAATGTTTCGCCTCCGGCACGGCATGGGAGAAGTCCTTGTCCTTCACCGCCTCCGCGGCCTGATCCATCGCCGCCTGCACGAGGCGCTCGCTGCGACCTGCGGAACCCGCTTCGACATGCGCCAGTTCCACGATGCCGAGCAATTGATCCCCGAGCCGTGGAAAGGTGCGCTTCAGCAGCCGTGCCGCATCCTCCAGGCTGCGCTGACGCCATACCCAGCGGTGCCATTTCAGCGGCAGGCCCAGGCCGAGAACCGCTGCGCCAGCAACCAACAGCGTCGTTCGCAACCACACCGGCGTTTCCATGACACGATCCAAGGCGAAGACCAGGATGTAGGAGAACACGATCCCGAATGCCGCCGCCAGCAGGCCCTCGGTGAGCTTGACGATCCAGACGCGCTTGCGAAAATCCGCGAGCTTTGATTCGAGGATGACAGGCAGTGCTGTTTTCATAATAGGCGAATGTTATCCTGATGAAACGTCTCTGACGAGCTTTTGATTGGGTGTTTAGAACGTCCCGGCGGCCTTTCTTCCGACCCAAAAAAGGCTCATTAAGAGCACCAGCAGCCCCGCCCAGGCGGGGTGTGCCCAGATTTGCAGCCGGCGCTCCTGCACCGCCGGTTCCGGCATGGCGGAGATCGCGGCGAGAATGGCGGCAGGGTTGCTGGCATCGAGCACATCTCCCTTGGTGAACCGGGAGATCTCACGCATCACGTCGAGCCGGGCTGGCTGGCCGCGTTTTTCCCGGCTGGTGCCTTGGATCGAAATCTTCGTTTCCAGCGACGACCCTGCCTCCGCGCAACTCAGCTGCACCACGTGTTCTCCCGGCTCCACCGGGCTGAAGACGCCGTTGAACAACCCCCAGGCCTCCTCACCGGCGGGCATCAGGCGAACGCTGCTCACCTTGCCGCTTGGCGCCGCGATTTGGGCGATCACAACCCCGTCGCGCAAGGGCTCGCCGGTGAGGCTTACAACGTTCGCGTTCAGTGTCAGTACATCACCGGTGCGCGGGCGGTCGGGGGAATAAAACAGGCGCATCTTGTCGCCGCTGCTCATGTTGCGCTGGTAGGCCATCCAGCGCACTACCTGACCCCAGAAGCGGTAGTGGTACTTGTCCTCCACGCCTTTGCGCCAGCGCCACGCGCCATCGGTGCCCATGAAGAGGATTTTGCCTGCGCCGTAGGTCTTCGTCACGATCAGCGGCACGCGGCCAAACTGATTGGATTCGGTGCCGTGCGTGGCCAGCACCTCGCTGCCAGCTTTGGCACGCAGGGCGGGGGCATACCACTGAAAGCCCGGCAGATTGCCCCACACACGGGCGCTGGCATCGTCGCTGTCTTCGAGCTTGGTCAAAAGGCTATGCGTACCTGCTTCGGTGAGTGCAAACTTGCCCGGCGAGGACGAACCCCAGCCGCGTGGCTGCGCGGCGTCCCAGATCACCGGCAGAAGTTCGGCCAGCGGTGTGTCCTGCAGGGTTGATTGGAAGCCATGGAAGCCCGGCATGAAGACGAGTCCGCCTGCCTGATCGCGCACCAGCTTTTGCAGTGAAATGCATTGTTCTGCGGTGAGCTGGCCTTTCGCCAGACCGACGTCGCCGAGAAACACCACATCGTATTTCGTCAGCTCTTCATCTTTTGGAAAAGCTTTCAAATAACCGCGGCCATCCCCCACTTTGCCCAGGCCGGGATGCAGCAGCAGGCAGCTCACGTCCACGCCCGGATCACGTTCCAGCGCATTGCGCAGGTAGCGGTACTCCCAGCGCGGGAAGGATTCGATCACCAGCACGCGGAGCTGTTCCTTGCGGATCGAAAGCGGTGCCTCCTGGGAGTTGTTTTCAGGGTAGCGTTCACTCGATGTCTTGGGGATCGTGAGGGTGAGCTTCACTTCACCGGGTTTGTCCGGCTTCCAGGCGATGGCGTCTTGAAAGCGGCTCATGGCAGGCAGCGTGACCTCTTTGGTGATGATCTCGCCACTGGAAGACTTCATCTCCAGCACCACGACTTCATCACGCGGCAGCGAGCTTTCGATGGTGAAGGGAATGCGCAGCGGCTTGCCCGCCACCGCGAAGGTCGGCACGTCGAAGCTGCTCAGCTCGACATCCGGCAGCCGCGTTTCCGCACCCGTGGGTACGGCAAACACCGGCACCTCGCGCATGCGCAAACGAGTGGTGGCCTGCGATGGAGCGGCCCCCGTGTTCCAGTCGCCATCGCTGATCAGCACAACGGCCTTGAGGTTCGGCTGCTTCTCCAGCACGCCTGCCAGCGCTGCATGAATGTCCGTGCCTTCCGTGGGAGGTGTCTGCGCCGAGGAAAAGGGCTCGATCACCACATCCATGCGCTGCTTCAACGGCTCCCACAGCTTTGCGTCGATCAAAGGTTTGGCCATCTCTTCACGCGACTTTGGCTCTGCATTCGGCTGTGTCTTGTCGATGACATCCTTGGTCGTCATGCTGCCCGAGACATCGTGCAGAACCGCCAAGGTGGGCTTTGTCTGCGGCTTGAAAGTCTCCAGCCACTCCGGCTGCAAGAGAGTGACCGCGATGCCGGTGGCGATGATGAAGCGCAGGAACTCCAACCAGCCCACGATCACCCGATAGCCGCTGCGCCGCCATGCCATGAACGCGAGGCCACCCATCGCCACGACAAACGCCACCCCGACACCGAAGGCGACCGGCGTGGGATTGAAGACGAGCTGTGAGGTGGTGGGTGTCATCGGGCAGGAGAAACTTGGGGGTCGCGCTTGGCCGGCATGCAAAGCAAGGCTTCGCCCAGAAGCGCGAGAGCCATCACAAAGAGGAAGGTGCGCCAGATTTCGCTGGCGAGGCTGGCGTCATTCTCGACCTGGTCTTCGATGACGTGGTAATCGAGTCCGGCGAACAGCTCTGCGAGGGCTGCTTTGCCCAAAGCTTCGGGCTGGTCTTCCCGCAGTGGTCGATTGAGCGCGACGAGTCGGTCGCCGTTTTCGACGATACCAGCACGCAGTGGCTGCTCGGAGCTCAGCACGGTCTGGCCGTAGCGTTTCCACGCACTCAGATCACCGCTGCCCAGAGCAGTGGCACCTGCCTCGCGTTGCTGCGCTTTGCCGAGACTGCGCGCACCTTCATTCAGCGCGCGGTGCAGCATGGCAAACATCACCACGCCATCGCGGGCCAGGCTGGAGGAGCCGGAACCGGGCAGCGTGCCGAGGAACCAGGCATTGCCATCGCCAGGAATATCGGCGCGCATGAGCAGCGGCAGATTGCCGGTGAGGCGGGCCAGCGGTGTGCCTTCGCCAAGGATCTCGCAGCGGCGGCTCACTTCCAGATCGCCCACAGGAAGCGCGGTGCCGCTGCGGGTGTTGGCCAGCAGACCTGTGTCATTGCGCCACCACTCCACGCTGGCCGGTTTGCTCTCGCTGCTCCACGCACCCCAGTGCAGGCCGCCGAAGGCTTCCGCGTTTGCTGCGTCCGTGGGCAGGAACAATAGGCTGCGGCCTGAGCTCAGATGATGCGTGAGCTGTTTGCCGATCAAGTCATCCGCCTTCGGCAATGGCGCATGCCAGATGATGAGCGCGACATCATCCCAGGCAATCTCCGCGGCACGCGCCGGAGAGAGCACCGTGGCGGCATACTTGAGCGTGGGATCGGCGGCGGCTTCCAGCGCCGCCTGCAGCGGTCCAGCCTCGGCTTCGTCATCACTGACGATCACCGACTGCAGCACGGCTGGTTCATCAAACACGAAATGGTACACATTGTCGGAAGGCGAAGCATCGGCCGGAAGTTCGACCCGGCCTGAGCCACGTTTGGTCGCTTTGTCGATGGGAATGGCATGGCCTTGCAGCACAAGCTGCGAGTCCTTCATCTCCACTTTGATCGTGGTGCTCACATCATTGATCACAAACCGCAGCGGCAGTTCCAGTGGCTCGCGTGAGGACGCATCCCGTGTGACGCGCAAATCGAGCAGCAGTTCCGCTTTACCCGCAGTTTCGTTGCGCACGACACGTTGCACCGAGACGGCAAGGTTTTGCGCCGCAGGCTGCGCATAGCTCAGCAGATGCAGGCGCAGCCCCTTCAAGGTGGCGAAGGCACTGCGCAGTGCCTGCCAGCGTCCGCTGCCGGCATCCCAGTCGCTTTGGCGCAGATCACTCAGCACCCAGACATCAGTGCGGCCGGTTTGATTCGTGGTGATGTAATCCAGCGCGCCCTGCAGCAGCGCGGGCACATCCGCCGTGGTGTCCGTGGGTCCGGTAAGCGGAAGATCGATCAGCGACTCCGGCTTCTCCAGCAACTGCGGCTGCAGGTGCGCGTTTTCGATCAGCACCAGCTTTGATCGTGTGCCCACTGTATCACGCAGAGCCTGCGAGAGTTTGGCGATGCCCGCCGTGCGCTTGCTCGTGCCGGTGGCAAGGTTCTGCTGCTCCATGCTGGCGGAGCGGTCCAGCAGCACGATCACCGTGTCCGGGACACCACCCGTGAGCCCGAGCAGACCGCCGGCCATGGGACGGGTGATGACGAAGAGGATGGCGGCCACTGCGAGTACGCGGAAGGCGAGAATCAGGATCTGCCGCAGGCGCGAGAGGCCTTTGTTCATGCGCTGGGCCATCTGCAGGAACATCATGGCGGCCCACTTCACCTGACGGCGGCGGTAGAGGTGGATCAAATGAATGATCACCGGCAGCAACGCAAGCGGCAGGGCGAAGAGGAGCGCTGGGGCGAGGAAGGTCATGGGTGGTGATCCATGTCGAAGCGTTTCTGGTCACAAGCCGCGCCGCCTGCGATGGATTTCCGATGTGAGAGAGCTTCCCAAACGATCATGGCCAGGCAAGAGACCGTGAGAATGCTGCTGGTCAGCGGCCAACCAGCTCCTTTTTCTTTCGCCAACCACTTGAAGCAATCCTCGGTTGCATGAGCAAGCAGCGCAAAAAACATGATGAAAAGGAACGCGTTGCGTTTCGAGTTTCGTCTGTGCCAAGCCAGCCAGCCACACACAAGTGCGCCTATGATGTAAATGGTTCCGCCCTCGATTCCTCCGGCATCCCCAGGATTGTTCCAGCCTGTTTGGAGATCCAAGCACCCAATGTATAAGTAGGCTATGCAAAGGCCTAGCTCGGCACCCCAGAAGCCATCGAGCACAGAAATAGTCTCCTTGTCCGTGGGCTTCTCTGTCTTGTATTCCTCTTTCATCACCTTCCCCCTTTCTTCTGAATGCGTGACAGCAGGAACTTCGCGAGCACGTCGTCATACTTTTCGTGCAGCTTGACTCGGTGGTAGTCGATGGCGGTGGTGCGGACGAGTTCGTCGATCTCATGCATGTACTGGCGCACGGCTTCGCGGTAGTTGCGGGCGATGAGGCTGGGGTCGGCGAGGATGGCTTCCCCACCTTCCATGTCGATGAAGCGTGCGGGGCGGTCGAAGTCGAAGTCGAGCTCCTGTTGATCGAGGAGATGGAAGACAGCGACGTCGTGCTTGCGGAAGCGGAGGTGCTGGATGGCGGATTTCAACTCGACCGGCGGGACGAAGAGATCGGAGAAGACGATGACAAGGGCGCGCTGGCGGATTTTCTCAGCGGCATCGTGCAATGCCGTGAGCAGCGTGGTGCCGCCGACGGGCTGGATGCCGGACATTTGATCGAGCACGAGGCCGAGATGCGAGGCTCCGCGTTTGGCGGGGATTTCCACGGGCTTTTCCGCGAGGCTCCAGAGGCCCACGGCATCGCCCTGCTGCGCGGCGACGTAGCCGAGCGTGCCGGCGAGCTTGCGCGCGTAATCGAAGCGTGTGCTGCCGGTGGGGCCGTAGTTCATGCTGCCGCTGGTGTCGATGAGGAGGCAGAGGCGGAGGTTGGTGTCGGCCTCGAACTCCTTGATGTAGAAGCGGTCACTGCGGCCCCAGGTGCGCCAGTCGAGGCGGCGAGTGTCATCGCCGGGTACGTATTTGCGGTACTGAGCGAATTCGAGGGAGGAGCCGCGCACGGGGCTGCGGTGCTTGCCGGACACACCACCGAGCATGGCGTGGCGGGCGTTGAGGGGGAGCGCCATCAAGCGACTCAGCACCGCTGGTTCCAAGAATGATCGGGAAGACTCAGCCATGGTCGTATTGCCCTCCGTTGATCCTTGTTACTAATGGCGCCGAGTTCATCGTTCCTCTAATGCTGGCACGATCGAGTTGATACACTTCGAGTTTCTCTTGGTCGAATTGGATGCTGGCAGGCATGTGGCGCGGTTTGTTCGAGGACGAGGAGAAGGACGACGACTCTGAAAAGAACATCACCCAGCCTTCGCCAACTCCTCCACCAACCTCTTCGCCACATCCCGGCTGCTAATTCCATCGCTCTCCGCCGTGAACGTCGTCATCACGCGGTGCCTCAGCACCGGCTCAGCCACTTCCATGATGTCCTCCATCCGCACCATGTAGCTGCCGTAGAGGGCGGCTCGCCCCTTGGCACCGAGGATCAAATACTGCACGGCACGCGGACCGGCACCCCAGCTGACCAGAGGCTTCAGCCATGCGGGAGCCTCGGTGCTGGCAGGACGGGTCTTGCGGACGAGATCGACAGCAAACTCATAGATATGATCCGGCACCGGCACGCGGCGGACGAGTTCCTGGAAGGCGATGACCTTCGGGCCATGGAGAATGTGTTCGAGCTTGGGCAGGCTGGCCCCGGTGGTGGTTCGCGCGATGGCGATTTCTTCCGCGCGAGTCGGGTAATCGACGCCGATCATGAACATGAAGCGGTCGAGCTGGGCTTCGGGCAGGGGATAGGTGCCTTCCTGTTCGATGGGATTCTGCGTGGCGAGGACGAAGAAAGGGCTGTCGAGCGTGTAGGTGCGACCTGCGACGGTGACTTTGTGCTCCTGCATGGCCTCCAGCATGGCGGCCTGGGTTTTGGCAGGGGCACGGTTAATTTCATCAGCGAGGACGATGTTGGCAAACACCGGGCCTTTGGCGAATTCGAAGGCGCGTTTGCCGCCGGGAAGTTCTTGCAGGATGTCCGTGCCGGTGATGTCCATCGGCATCAAATCGGGCGTGAACTGGATGCGGCTGAAACTGAGTGACATCGTTTCGGCGAGCCTTGAGATGAGCAGCGTCTTGGCCAGGCCGGGCACGCCCATGAGCAGCGCATGACCGCGCGCAAAGAGACAGATGGCGAGCTGCTCGACGACCTTCTCCTGACCGACGATGATCTTCTTCAGCTCGTCGCAGAGCTGGACGTAAACTTTTCGAAGCTCATCAATGGCGGCGACGTCGTCTTGCGGAAGCGGAGAGTTGGACATGGTGATTTTTTAGGAATGCTGCTACATGCCACCAGAAAACGGGCGTTCTGACAAGGGCGGCTTGTGTAAATAAACTGTCAACGCCACAGAAACTTGGGTTTGTTTACCCAAGGAGCGTCTGCACATGATGGGTGACGGCGCTGGCGAGCCCCTGAATGTTGTAGCCGCCTTCCAAGATGGAGACGAGGCGGCTTTGGCAGTGGGTGTGGGCGGATTCGAGCAGGAGCTTGGTCAGAGCGACGAAATCATCATCTGTAAGGCGGAACTGGCCAAGGGGATCGTCGATGCGAGAGTCAAAGCCGGCGGAGATGAGAATCAGGTCCGGTTTGAACGCATCAATGGCCGGCAGAAGGAGGTTAGTGAAAGCACCGCCGATAGCGCTCATGCCGGTGCGGGCGGGGAAGGGGAGATTCAGCGTGGTTCCCTTCCCTTTGCCGCTGCCGGTTTCATGGGCGTGTCCGGTGAAAGGATAGAGCGGGCTCTGGTGCGTGCTGCAAAACAACACGCTGCCGTCCTCATAGAAGATGTCCTGGGTACCGTTGCCATGATGCACATCCCAATCGACGATGGCGACTTTTTGCGCGCCATGTTTCTGCTGCGCATGACGTGCGGCGATGGCGATGTTGTTGAACAGGCAGAAGCCCATGCCCTGGGCAGGGCGTGCGTGGTGTCCGGGCGGTCGCACAGCGCAGAAGGCGTTTTTCGCCTTTCCAGCGAACACGGCATCGACGGCATTCAAGACGCCGCCGGCAGCCTGAACCGCCACGTCATAAGATCTGGCGCAGATGGCGGTGTCGCCGGTACTGAGATCATCAAGGCCGGATTCAACATCCTTTTTGGCCGTGGCGATGTAACCTCGATCATGGCAGAGGGCGAGTTCATCCAGCGTCGCCACTCGGGGCGCAATCGCCTGGGTTTTGCCAACGATACCTGAATCTGTCAGTGCCTGCGTGATCGCCGCAAGGCGTTTAACGCTCTCAGGATGCCCCGGACCTGGGTCATGCTGCTGGTAGATGGGATCGAGGAGCAGGGCAGTCATGCAGAGTTTACGGTGGTCGACTGTACTATACGATTGCTGACGGTGGTTTTGGCCAAACCATCGTCAACTACGGTCAACAACTGTAAACGACCGTCAACTCTTCCTCAGCGTTTGCCGAAGAATTCGGCCAGCTTTTGCAGGTCCTTGCCTTCAGCCGGTTTCATGGCGCTGGCGATGGCGGCGTCCTGAATGGTGATTAGCTCCTTGATGCCTTTGCGGCCGTATTCCAGCATGGAATGCAGTTGAGCCTCGGTGAAGGTGGCTTCTTCGCCGCTGCCCTGGATTTCGACGAACTCGCCTTCTTCAGTAAGGACGATGTTGCTGTCCACATCGGCGGCGGCGTCTTCCTTGTAGCAGAGGTCGAGGAGGGTTTCCCCATTGACGATGCCCACGCTGACGGCGGCGATCTTCTTCTTGAGCGGCTGGCGGGTGATCTTGCCTTTTTCGAGCAGGCGGTTGAAGGCGACGGCGACGGCGATGCAAGCACCGGTGATGGCGGCGGTGCGGGTGCCGCCATCGGCCTGCAGCACATCGCAATCCACGCAGAGGGTGCGTTGGCCGAGTTTTTCGAGGTCAACGACGGCACGCAGGCTGCGGCCGATGAGGCGCTGGATTTCGGTGCTGCGGCCATCCGGCCTGCCACGTGAACTTTCGCGGTCTTTGCGCTCCAGCGTGGAGTAGGGGAGCATGGAGTACTCGGCGGTGAGCCAGCCGCCTTTGACGTTTTGCACCTTCATCCAGCGCGGCACCTCCTCATTGATGCAGGCGGTGCAGATGACACGGGTGTTGCCAAAGGCGATGAGGACGGAGCCCGCGGCGTGCGGGGCAACGTCGAGGACGTATTCAATTTTGCGGAGTTGGTCGGGAGTGCGGCCGTCGGTTCTGGGCATGACCGTGCTTAGCACGAAGCGAGGGTGCGCCAAAGCCTTTTATAAGGTTGTCATGAAGCATTTGAACAAAGCTGCAAAGCTCCTCGTCCAAAGCTTTAACTTAACTGGCATTCGTTATGCTAAAGATAGCTGACAGTTCACAATTAATCTCCATGACGCGCTTTCCTCGCCCGGGCTGCTGGTTCCGTTTCACCCCAACGGATTGGAATTTCATTCGAGACACCCTGGCGCTGACCGAGCGCGGCAAAGAGGGCTTCAAGGCGATGATGGACGACCCGGACGCGGTGCCGATCATCCTCGACAACGACAAGCTCTTCGATGCGGCGGTCATATCGCGAAAGGCCGCTATGCTCTCGCCGGAGTTGTTTTTCTTCCTCGTGGTGCGGCATTCACTGAAGGAGTTTGGCATCAAGGAAATGGCGGTGGCAGACTACATGGCCGTGGTGTGCGCGGACTTCGGCTGCTCCCCGACGAAGGGGCCGGAAGACATCAATCATAGCATCGACAGCCTTTACAGTGTCGACTATCTGGAGGCGATCGAGAACGCCAGCCGGCATCACAAGTTCTTCCTTCATGTGCAGTGCGCTAACCAGTTTCTGGTGCTGACCTGCTTGTATCCTGACTTCCTGCATCGTCGTGCCGCAAGACGCGGCGCGCCGGATGTGGACTACTACGAGCAGGTGGTGGTGAGCCATCTTGATGCCGCCCGTAAGCACGTGCTGGCGGACGAGTTTGCCATGGAGGAGACCTTCGAGAAGGTGGCACAGTGCTTCCCGCCTGCGCGCCGGGCAATGAACCACACGGTGCGCGAATATTTGAGCTTGGGTCAGTGAGCGTGACTTTAGAGCGAGCCTAGCCTTGGCTGGTTCCTTGGATGCCATCTGCTGGCTGGGTGACCGCTTCTGCCTTCGCGCGTTGTTCCGCGAGCTTGGCGTGCAGTTTTGCCAGTTCTTCTTCTAGATCTGCGATCTTCTTTTCCAAGGATGCGCAGTACTTGGCGGGGTCCCGCTGCTGAAGGCGGTCGAGGAGATTGAAAAGCAGCGCCAGCCGCCAGAGCCGCGTCCAAAGACCGCGCAGGCGGTAGGCCCTGAGCAGCTTGCCAGCGCGCAGCATGCGGGTGAACCGAAAGAGGTTCAGCACGCGCAGGAAGGCGACGAGCGGCAGCAGGATGATGACGAGATTGATCCAGTTTTTGAGGCAGTAGGCCAGCTTGTTGGGAGCCGCAGCGACCATCCACAGGAACTCCATCGTGAAGCCGATCCAGATGACGCAGGTGGTCAGATGCGTCGCCAGCGCCATGCGTGGATGATTGTCCAACGTCTCGCCACCGGTGAGTTCGGCGCCCAGAACTGGCAGCACCAGCAATGTGAGAATGACCATCGGCAGGGCCAGCTTTTGCTCGAGCTGTTCGGAGGTTTCCTCGCCCACCGGCTTCCAGCCGATGCCGGGCAGCCAGAGCCAGCCATGCGGCTTGCTGCTGGCGGTGATCATGCGCAGCGGAGGCAGCAGAGAGGTGAGCAGCAGGCGTCTGAGGCGGGCAGGCCAGGCATCATTCGTGGCAAACAATCCCGCGATGCCTTCGATGATCACCACGGCCCACAACGCCATGATGAGCGGGCGAAAGACGGCATGCGCCATGAACCAGTCACGAAATGCTTCCCCGCTGTCGCCATGCGGCAGCACGAGCCCGATCACGGAGAGAAAAGCGATCGCAACGACGAGCATGAGACCGTGGCGGAAGGTGCCACCTTGGGGTGCCGTGCCGGAAGTGCTCGCAACGATCATGTGGGGCAATTTAGAGCCAGACTGCAGAGATTGGCAATCATGGGATGAAGAGCGTCAACCACCACCGAGCGCATAACCCACGCCACGCACGGTGCGGATGAGCTTTTTGTCGTGATCCTTGTCGATCTTGGCTCGCAGGCGCTGGATGTACACCTCCACGAGATTGGTTTCTGGGTCCATGTTGTAGCCCCACACATGTTCATAGATCTGCATGCGTCCAAATACGCGTCCCGGGCTGCGCATGAGGTGCTCCAGCAGTTCAAATTCGCGCGTGCTCAGCTCGATGTCCGCACCGGCGCGGCTGACTTTGCGCTCAAGGAGGTTGATGCAGAGATCATCCACACGGAGCAGATGACTGGAGTCTCCCGCCTTGCGGCGCACCACGGTGTGCAGGCGTGCGGCCAGTTCCTCCACGAAGAAGGGCTTGGTCATGTAATCATCCGCGCCGAGGTTCAGGCCTTCGATTTTTTCAGGCAGCGTGGAACGCGCTGTGAGCAGGATGACCGGCACGTTGTTGCGCTTTTCCCGCAGGCCGCGCAGGATGCTCAGGCCGTCGCGACCCGGCACCATGATGTCGAGAACCAGCGCGTCGTAGGGCACCGTCGTGGCCATTTCCCAGGCTTCATCACCATCGCTGATGGCGTCCACCTGAATGCCCTGCTCCTCCAGCCCCTTCTTGGCAAAGGAAAGCAGTTTGGCCTGGTCTTCGACGAGGAGAATGCGCATGCGGCGGACGATGCGATGAGATGGATGCTTGTCCACCAGCACCTGTTGAAATGAAGAATGAGTAAGTCCGAAGGTCGAAGGAATAACGAAGTCCGAATGGCCCAAAGATCAAGCTGGACGCTGGCCTGGCATCTGGGTTTATTTTGTCATTCGGGTTTAGTCATCCATCATTTTTCTGTTACTCATCTCCTATGAGGCCTCTGCTGGCATTTCTGCATTTCTTCACATTCTCGCCAGCGGCGGAGACGCTGCCAGTGAAGAGCATTCAGGCGGCGGCGGCCCATTCTGCTGCGCACGGCGGCCATGCCCTGCTGATCAAGCAGAACGGCAAAACTCTGTACGAATCCTACACAAACGGCCACACAAAGTACGAACCGCACCGCATCTACAGCGGCACGAAGGCTTTCTGGGGACTCACCGCCTTTGCAGCGGAGAAGGACGGGCTGTTTTCCATGGACGAGCGCGTGGCCGACACCATCACTGAATGGCAGAAGGACCCGCGCAAGAAAAGCATCACCGTGCGCCAGTTGCTCGATTTCAGCCACGGACTGGAGCCGATGTTTGGACTGCACGAGAACTCATTTAAAGACCGCACCACCGCCGCGCTGAAGGCCGGAGCGGTGGCGGCACCGGGCAAGTCGTTCATCTACGGCCCCGCTGCTTTGCAGGTCTTTCACGAGTTGCTTGCGCGCAAGTTGGAGCGAAAACAGACGCCCACGCGCTATCTGGAGCGCAAGGTGCTCGGCCCGCTCGGCCTCGGCTCGCAGCGCTACTTGCCGGATCAGCATGGAGCACCGCTGCTCGCCGCCGGCTTCATGCAGACCGCGCGCCAGTGGTCGGAGCTGGGCACATGGATGCTCAAGCACGAAGACATCCTCATGAAGCTCCAGGGCAGCAGCGCCAACGCCGCCTTTGCCTTCGGCTTCTGGAACAATCACGCCGCCGAATCCAAGTCCGCCCGCGAGGTCGATGCAGAGGCCATGCTCGACAAAAAATGGCACCAGCAGTCCTGGCGCAACGCCTGCCTCAGTCGCTCGGCTCCCGCCGATCTCATTGCCTGCATCGGCTCCTACGGCCAGCGGCTGTACATCGTGCCATCCATGAAGCTCGTCATCGTGCGCTTGGCGAAGGATTCGAAACCGAACGATGCGCAGATGCTGAAGCTGCTATTTGCTCCGAAAAGTTGAACGCCTCATTGCGCCACGGGCAAAGCTTTCGGTGCCGGGGCTGGAGACGGTGCAGTGAATGCTCCAGGGGCTGCGGCGGGCTTCTCCTCCACCACCGGGATCGCCTTGCGCACCATCATCTTGGACACGCCGTAGATGAGCGTGCTCTGCTTGGGCCGCCATTGGTAGCCGATGCCGAAGGGGATCGCGGGGACCTCGGTGGTGCGATAGTACTCGGCCAGATCGGGCTGATAGTGCTGCTTGAAGAGGGGGATCGGTCCCGGATACCAGCCGTAGGCTTTCACGTCCCAGGATTCACGCGGGAAGTCCTTCCACATGATGCCGGAGTCATCCTGCGTCATGGTATGACAGTGGGTGAGGAGGTAGTCACGGATGGTGTGAAACTCATTGAGGTGCATCAGATATGAGGCGGACTTGGTGAAGCCGTTCATGGTGCCGAGCCCGTCGCAGAAACGCAGGAAGGACGCATCCTGCTTGAGCGCCCAGCTCGCGATGTTCGTGGAGAAGTAGTACAACGTCTGATGTTTGCCCTGCGCACCGAGGAAGGTGATGCGTGCGCCGGAAGTTTTGGTTTGCTTGTCGGTCAGGATTTTACCTTCGGCATCCAGCCAGATGTTTTCCACTTTTTGAATATGGCAGCCACATCGTGCCAGGAAGACGTACAGCACAGGAAGAGTGCCGGTGAGCTTGGTGGCCTGCAGATCCTTCTTCATGTCCGCCGTGATGAAGAAGCTGAAGCTGAGGGAGGCATTGAGCGTGTTGCGCAGATTGCGCAGCGATGCTCCGAGCTCGCCCTCGCTGAGTTTCGTCACATCCGGCGGCAGGCCCACAGGTTCCACGGCCGCGAGCACGTAAGTGGAGGCATTCGGGAAAAATGTGTATGCATGCAGGAAATCGGGACCGCTGAAGACATAAAGCAGCGGTGAGGTGTCACTGACAGCCTCCGGCAGGCCCAGTGGTGCCCAGGCGCGGATCGGTCCCAGCTGCCGCTCCTCCGCATCCGCCCAGGTGGCGTCGAGATCTTTCGCATGGGAATTGAATTCTCCGCGCTGCGCCAGCCCGGCCAGCGATGAGCCTTCCTGCGGCATGCCGGCGAGGAAGCGCGCCTGCTCATTGGGCGATGGCGGTTCCGCGATGGCGGTTTGAGCCAGGACAAGCAGCAGAATGAGTGTGTTCTTCATGGGGTGCGTGGAGTACGCGGTGAGATGAAATAAATGATCCAACCCAGCAAAATTAACGCCATGCCGGCCAGTGTTTCGTCCGGATGTTTCTTCGCCACAAACACCATCATCCACAGGCTGATGCCGAGAAAAAGAATGGGTGTCACCGGATAGCCCCAGCAGCGGTAGGGCCTCGGCAGGTCCGGCTGCCGGATGCGCAGCACGATCAAGCCCACCACCGTGGCAAACGAGCCGAGCTGAATGCTGAACTGCACGCAGGTGAGCACGGTTTCAAAACTGGCGGTGAGCAGCAGCGTCACTACGATCGACAGTTGCACAAACAAACCGGCCACCGGCACGCCGCGCTCGTCGCTCGCCGCGAGGGGGGCGAGGACACGCAAATCCTGGCCCATCGTTTTCATCACTCGCGGCCCCACCCAGGTCATCGCGCTGATGCTGGAAACGAGGCCCAGGCAGATCAGCCCTGACATGATCTTTCCACCGGTCTCTCCAAAGATGTGGACCGCAGCGATGTGGCCTACGTCCAGTTTGCCATCGAGTTCGCTCATCGGGGCCACCTGAAGAAACACCGCGTTAAGCGCAAGGTACAAGCCAGCCACCAGCAGCGTGCCCAGCGCGATTGCCAGCGGCACGTTCTTCTGCGGGTCGCGGATGTCACCGACGATGTAAGTGGCGGCATTCCAGCCGGCATAGGCATACATCACATAGACGAGGCTCACCGCGAAGGGCGTGCTGCCCATCAAATTCAGATCACCAGACACGGGCAGAAAGTGCACCGGCTGGGCTTTGCCGAACCAGAATCCCGCGCCGATGAAGACGAGGATCAGCGTGACCTTCAGCCACGTGGCGGTGTTTTGAAACTTGGCAGCCATGCTGATGCCGCCCACGTGAATCAAGGTCACAACCCAGACCATGACGAGGGACCAGGTCGTCGCGGGTGCGTGGGGAAAAATGCCCGAGAAGTATTTGCCAAAGGCCATGGCCGCCAGCGCGATGGGGGCCGCAAAGCCCACCGTCACCGAAAGCCAGCCTGAAAGAAACCCCACGGCAGGATGAAAAATCTTCGAGAGAAAGTGGTATTCGCCACCAGAGCGTGGCAGTGCCGCTGCCAGCTCTCCATAGCACACAGCGCCGCAAAAGGCGCACACACCACCCACGACCCACAGCATCAGCAGCACAAAGCCCGAGGGCAGGGAACCTACTTGAAAGCCCAGCGAAGTGAAGACTCCGGTGCCGATCATGTTTGCCACCACCACCGCCGTGGCTGTGATCAGCGAAATGCCCTGTGTGCGTGTGGTGCTCATAGGGGGCGATGGCTACGCTCACCACTGGATGACGTCAACATCACCCTTCGGGATGATGCAGGGATTCTGGAAGTCTGCAGTCCACTTAGGGTTGCCTTTTCGAGGTTTGGGACGTATGTTATATTTGTGAAGCCGAACTCACGCCATCCAATCTCTTTCGCCATCCTGGTTGAAAGCAGTGTGATCCATCCGCTTTGCCACCGACTGGCGGCAAGCCGAGCTTAAGCGGGCAGCCCCTGATTTGGGATTGCCCGCGCACCTGGCAGGTACCAGAGCCTGCGCCCATTCATCTCCAGCCCGCGTCTGCCTGACGTGCAGGCTTCACTCTGGTCATCACTCCGGCGCATGCATCACGGTGTTTACCACACACACGGTGCGGTGTGCTGCCTGTCTGCGCGCACATGCGTCAGTCAGGCTTTTTTCCCTGTTCAGACACATCTCAAACACTCTTTTTATGAAACTATTGGAACGACTTATCAACCAGGATGACAAACCCGTGCGCGTTGGCAGCGCTCTTCGCTATGAGCGGCCCACATGGCTGGTCACCTGTGTGTTCAAACGCCAGGAAATCTTCGGCAAGGTTTCCACCGAGGCCAGTTATGAAGTGGCGGCCCGCACCGAGGAGGAGGCACGGGAGTCCGTGCGGTCCTTCATACTCCGGACGCATCCTGAAAGCTGCATCCAGTCCCTTCAGGCCACGCGGCAGTGAAGGTGTGACCCCGCACCTCGAACGCCGCATTCATCGTTGGAAAGGCTCCTGCCACTCTGGGCAGGAGCCGCTTCCGCCTGCCTTCGTCGCAGGCATTTCCCCATCCATGCTTTCCCCCCTTTTTTCTCTTCATGAACACTCTTTCGATACATCACTATGATCACGTCACCCTGCGTCCTCTCAATGAACTGGCGACGCTCCATGAGTTCGACATCACCATTCAGGTGGTGCCCGGATATGAGGCCGATGCTGACAGCGGCCGTATCTCAGAGGACGCACCCCTCGGCAGGGCGGTCTTGCGCCGCACTGCGGGTGAAAAAATCGACATTCAAGTCCAGGGTCGCAACCTCGCGATGCTCATCCTGGCCGTGGAAAAAGCAGGTGATGTCCACTCAGCACAGCGGGCATGACCCACTCAAAGCAGGGCTTGCAGGGCACGAAAAAAGGAATTCATTTTTCCCATGAAAACGACATCCTCAAAATTATTCAGGGGGGTGATGTTGATCACCGCCCTGCTGGTCCCCGCCACCACTTGGTGGGCAAGCGTTCGCTACTACAATGGACGCAAGGAGGCTGAAAGTCTGCAGCAGCTGGCACGGCTTCAGGAAATCCGGGAAAAGTATACCGGCATGGTGAAGGATAACGAACTGCTCAGAGAAGCGATCAAGAACAAGGACACCCGCAGAGCGCTCTTCAAGAGCCTCTCTGAGGGCAGCGCCGAATTTGTACTGGAAACCAAGCAGCGCAGCACTTGGAACTGGCCCACGGATCCGGACCATGTCTGGCAGGACCAGCGCCGAAATGCGCAGGAAATGCTGATCAGGCTCGATGCGACGGATCAGGAGCACTTCAATAAGGTGCCGCTTGACCAATTCCCTGCCCGGTAACGGCAAAAATAAACGCATATTCATCTTGGCCCCTGCCGTGGTGTTAACCGGCCGGGTTTCTATGTGGTGTGATTCAATCATCCACCACCATGAAACTCGCGTCTATTCCCGCTCAGATTCGCCACAACGGCCAGCCGCATGCCATGGAGCCTGCCATGGTCGCGGCTCCCGTTGTGGCCCCGCACGCCGAACTGGCTTCCTTCCATTTTCAAACCGTCACCTGGCAGGCTGACGGTTTTGGTTTTGACGCCACCAGCGGCGAGTTTTTCACCGCCAGCCCGACGGCGCTCATGGTCATGCAGGCCTTGAGCGAGGGCATGGCGCGCCCGCAGATCCTGGAGCGTCTTACCTCACGCTTCGAAGTCGCCCGCAGCACGGCGGAGCGGGATCTGGAATCCTTCCTCGCCGAACTCGTCCACATCGGCCTGACCCCGGAATCGAACTGAGTTCCACCCCACCACGCACCACCCTCCCATGAATGCTTCCCCAGTCATCGCCGTCACCGGGCTTCATCGCGGTGAGAATCCCCAGCCCGGTTCCGCCGTCATTCGCAGCCTGCGCCGCGTTTACCCTGAGCTGCGCATCATTGGTCTTGTTTACGATTCACTCGAGAGCGGTCTCTTCAGCGAAGAGGACGCCCCGGACGCCGCCTTCACCATGTCCTACCCCGGCGCGGGTGAAGAAGCCTTCTGGCAGCGTCTTGATGCGATCCGTGAGATCGAACGCTTCGATGTTTTGATTCCCTGCCTTGATGCTGAGATGGGGCCGCTGGTCGATGCCCCTGAAAAACTTCGCGAGCGCGGCATTCTTGCCTGCCTGCCGTCCGCCGCAAGCTTCAAATGCCGCGACAAATCCAAGCTGGCCGAGCTCTGCGAGCGCACGCACTGCCGCACACCGCAGACCATCGCCGTGAGTGATGTGAACTCACTCCATCAGGCGGCAGTGACCCTCGGCGGCAACGTCTTCGTCAAAGGCCGCTACTATGAGGCCCGGCACGCCATCACGCCTGCCGCACGCGAAGCAGCCTACTGGCACATGTTGGAGCAATGGGGCGCGCCCGTGCTCGTGCAGGAAAATGTGCTGGGAGAAGAATACAACGTCGTGGGTCTGGGCGATGGCCGTGGTCACATCCTCGGCTCCTGCTCCATCCGCAAGATGCTCCGCACCTCCATGGGCAAAGGCTTCGGCGGCATGGTGGTGCGTGATCCGCAGCTCGATGCCGTTGCGCAATCGCTCATCGCCGAACTGCGCTGGAACGGCCCCTTCGAACTTGAGTTCGTGAAATCCGAAGGCCCCCAAGGAGAATACTGCCTCATCGAGATCAATCCGCGCTTCCCCGCCTGGTGTGATTTCCCCTCCACGCTGAACTGCAATCTGCCCGCTGCGGCACTGGAACTCGCTCTGGGCTGGCAGCCGCGCGAGCCGCTGCGCCACGCCAGCCCCGGAAAGTTCTTCATCCGCCATGCCATCGACATGACCGGAGACATTCGCGATCTCGCCGCCCTCACCACGAGCGGCCAGTTCTTCCGTCAGCCGCGCGAAGTCATCCCGCACCCTGCTTCCTCCCGCAGTCATTAATTTCAACCTTCCACCGCATCCTCCCATGCAAACGCTCCAACCATACTCACCGCCGACGATCACTCGTCATCTCAGCGGCCAAAACAGCGCCGCCAATCGCAACCGCCATGCCCATGGCCTCAACAGCAACGTCTGCGAACGCATCGACGGCGTGCCCGTGGCGGATCTCGCCGCACGCTTCGGTTCGCCGCTCTTCGTGTTCTCCGAACGCACGCTACGTGAGAAAATCCAGCGCGCACGTGAAGCCTTTGAAAGCCGCTATCCAAACACACGCTTCGCCTGGAGTTATAAAACAAACTACCTCAACGCCATCTGCCGTGTCTTCCACAGTGAAGGCTCCATCGCGGAAGTGGTGAGCGAGTTCGAATATGAAAAAGCACGCCGCAATGGCGTGGCCGGGCGCGACATCATCTTCAACGGACCGCATAAAACACGCGCCGGTCTCGAGCTCGCCATCAGCGAAGGTGCGATGATTCAGGTCGATAACTGGGATGAACTCCTGCTGCTCGACACCATCGCGAAGGAACAAAATCGCAGCGTCGACATTGCCATCCGCTGCTGGCTGGACGCCGGTATCCAGCCCGTGTGGAGCAAGTTTGGCTTTGGTGTCGAGCACGGCGAGGCCTGGCGTGCGATCCGGCGCATCGCGGAAAGCAAAGGCCGCCTTCGTTTGCAGGGGCTGCACACGCACATCGGCACCTACATACTCGAACCCAACGCCTACAAGGTCGCTGCGGAGAAGCTCATCACTCTCATGGAGCGCTGCCGTGAGAGCTACGGCTGGTCCTTGCGCTATCTGAACCTCGGCGGCGGCTTCCCATCGCTCAGCACGCTGCACTACTCCTATCAGCCTGCCGAGCAGGTGGTCCCGCCCATCGAAAAATACGCCGAAGCCATCGCCAGTGCGTTGAACACCCTGCCACGTGATCGCCGTCCGCGTCTCTACTTGGAAAGTGGTCGCGCCCTTGTCGATGAAGCTGGTTACCTCATCACCAGCATTGTCGCCGTGAAGCAAATCGGCGCCTCAGGCCCGATCACGCTCGCCGGCAAGGCGGCCAAGGCGCCTGCCTACATGCCAGAGTCGAATGGCGCCGCCTATGTCATTGACGCCGGCATCAACATTCTCTACAGCGGCAACTGGTATCGCTTCAATGTGAAGCCCGCCAAGGCTCAGCGAGAGAGCGCCCAGCAGCCCGTCAAACTCTACGGATGCCTGTGCATGAACATCGACGTCATTCGTGAGCAGGTCTCCCTGCCGGCGATGACCACGGGCGATCACCTCGTCATGCATCCCGTGGGCGCCTACAACATCACGCAGAGCATGCAGTTCATCACCTACCGTCCGGCGATCGTCATGATCGGTCTGGATGGCCGCGTCGATGTCATCCGCGAGCGCGAAAACCTCGACTACGTGCAGCGCCTTGAACGCGTGCCGGAACATCTGCTCAACCCATCGCGGCCATGAACTCAGAAGCCCCATCTACCCTCTCCGTGATGGCCATTCTTGAAGCGGCCCCAGGTCATTCGCCTTCTATGTGGAAGCGGAGTCTGCTGAAAGCGGCTGCCTGCGCCAGATCACTGCGCCCTCATCTGCAAACAGTCACGACGCCGCTGCTCGAAGTCGCACGCGCCGCTAGTTCCATCTTCCTTTGCGGCAGTTGGAAAACGGGTGCGTTGCTGTGCGCCACGCTTCTGTTCATGCCGCGTTACTTTGCCTTTGCCGTCAGCGCTTGTTTGCTCGGGAGCTTCATCGCGAAGCTCCTGCATCTGCCTGCGGCCATGCGAAAAGACGGCACGCTTCTCTACAATGTATTCCTGAGCGCTCTCGCTGTTGCATGGATCACTCGCGGTTCCTTCCTCGCTGCACCTGCCATCTGGGGCATGCTGGCGGTCGTCACGGTTTACACGCTGCTGCTGTCCGCGGCATTGTGGCATTGGTTTCCGCTGCGCGCCGGTCTGCCGCCGCTCAGCGTCGCATTTGTCGTCGCCTTCGGCACGCTGCTGACATTTTTTCCGCACTGGGCGGCTGCCACCACCTTGCTCGACATGGGATTGCCAGAGGAGCCTGCTCTGCCGTTCGTAGTCACCGCTTTCCTGCGCAGCATGGGCACGATTTTGTTCCTGCCGAACGTGTGGGCCGGCCTCGCTGTGACACTGGCGATTCTCGTGTGGTCCCGCGTCGCCATGATCAATGCCATCGCAGGTTACGCTGGCGGCGTCCTCATCGTGAAGCTGCTCGAAGCCTGCGGTCTGCACTGGCTCGGCTGGTTTGCCGGGCACAACTACCTGCTCGCCGGCATGGCGCTTGGCGCGATCTATTTTGTGCCTTCCTGGAGCAGCCTGGCTCTCGCCTTTGTCGCGGGTTCCGTCGCAGCATTGCACGTCGCGGCGGTGCAGCACTTTCTGCGTGGCTCGGGCTGGGAATACCTGCCGCTGCCCTACCTTCTCACCATCTGGAGCATGCTCTGCTGCCTGCGCCTGCGTGAGAAACCAGGTTCGCTGCTGCCTGCCACAGGCGTCTTCGACAATCCTGAAGCCGCTGCTGCTTCATTGGCTCTCGCAAACACTCGCTTTCCGCATCGCAGTGAGACCCATGTGCTGCTCCCCACCGCACGCGAAGTCACCGTGACCCAGGGCTTTGACGACAAGCTCAGCCATCGCGGTGACTGGAAACACGCGCTCGATTTTGAAGTGCATGACGCCGCTGACAACGCCTGCCCTCCCGGCTGGGATGACGATTTGAGCCGCTACTACACGCAGGGCCTTGAAGTGAGTGCTCCCGGAACCGGCGAAATCATCCGCGTCATCGACGGCGTGGCCGACAATGCGCCCGGCGGCTGCAACTTCGCCAACAACTGGGGCAACCACCTCATTCTGCGCCTCGATTACGGCGGCATCGTGAAGCTCGCACACTTCATGAAGAACGGCATCGTCGTGAAAACCGGCCAGCGTGTCGGTGCAGGCGACCTCCTGGGCTACTGCGGCAATTCCGGTCGCAGCCCTGTGCCGCACATTCATCTGCACAATCAAGCCACCCACGAGACCGGCGCACCCACCACGCCCTTCTGTCTCACGAACTTTTTCACGCGCACCACCGAGGGCGTCCGCTGGAACTTTGCCAGTGTGCCTCAAGTGGGAGACCGCATTGCCCCGGCGTCAGTCTCCACCACCGTGCTGGGCACGCTGGCCCATCTTGCCCCTGGCGTGGCCACGTATCGCGTTTGCACAGCAGGATCAGTTTCATACGAAACAATCTCCACCACGCTCGATGAATCCGGCCGCTACCTTTTCCGCAGTGGCAAAGAATCACTCACGGCGGTGCTCGGTTTGCACGCCCTGCAGATCACGCAGAGCAGCCTCAGCGGTCAATCGCAGCTCCTGCGCTTCTTTTCGTTCGCCATGCCCACCGTGCCATTCGCTTATCAGAGCGGCATGATCTGGGAGGATAGTGTCGCTTTGCAGTCAAAGCGGCACGGCCGGGCATTGGCGGGCGTTTTCTCGCCTTATGTGGGCTATCCCGCCCAGCGCGTCATCACCCGCCACTCACTGCATCCCACCACGCAGCGCCTTCACCTCGCCACCACCATCGCAAATCCCACGGGTGATCTCCCGCGTGAGATCGAAATCACCCTCGAACCCATTCGCGGTCTCTCCCTCCTCACCGCGCATTTCAAAACTCACGACAGCACCTTCACGCAAACCAGCTTCACGCCCATCCTGCCCAACGGCGATGCCGAATAAAACACTCTCCTCTCAACCATGAAAACACATCTCCTCATCCTCGCCTTCGCCTGCGTCACCGCTGCGAACGCCGCCGACAAGCTCCCCGCCATCGCCGAAGCCTGGCAGAAATCTCTTACCGAGGAATCCAACAATGATTATGCCGCTGCTATCGAGAGTGTCCTTGCTTTCAAAAATGCCGGCGGTGAAACCTACCTAGCGGCGGTGCGCACTGGCTGGCTTTCCTATCTCAACAAGGATTACATCAAGGCCGTCCAGTATTACACCACCGCCTCCAAACAGGAACCACGCGCCCTCACACCGCACCTCGGCATGATGAACGTCTTTCTTGCGCAGACCCAGCCCGAAGATGCCCTCCGCGCAGCACGTGAAGTCCTGAAAATCGACCAGTTCCATCGACCGACGCTGCTCATCGCCGGAGAGATTCTCTTCAATCAGCAGGAGTACCGCAAAGCAGAAGTCTACTTGGAACGAGCTTACAAGCTTCAACCGGAAGACCCCATTGCCATGAGCTGGTTTGGCTGGTCGCAGATCAACCAGGGGCAGGCCCGGCTTGCCGCGCCCCTGTTTGAGAAACTCATGCAGATCAATCCGGAGGGCTACATGGTGCAGGACGGATTTGCCATCACACGTTCGGGACCTCCAGGCCATCCTCCGGGTCAGCGTTGATGATGGAGGGACTTCATGCACACGCCCTCCCAAATCCGCACCCGCAGCCGGCATCTCCACGCCGCGCTTGAAACTGCTTGGAACAGCACGGCCGATTTTCAAATCACCTTCGTCTCCAAGATTGCCGCGCCTTCAGGATCGCATAAAGTGCCGCTCGTGATTTCAGAACTTCCCCTCGCCGCATGACACGCCTGCTCGACCACACCCTGCGTGGTTACGGGCAGATGCTCGTGGCGAACAGCCGCATTACCGGCGTGTGTGTGCTCATCGGTTTGTTGGTCCTTTCGGTCGAAGCCGCGCTGATGAGCCTCGGCGGAGCCCTCCTCATCACTGCACTCGCCCAGTGGCGCGCGCAAGATGACACCGTGCTCAAAACCGGACTCTTCAGCGTGAATGGCGCATTGCTCGGTGCCTTGTGGTATCTTTTTCCGCAGGTGCCGCTTTGGGCGCAGGCGCTCACCACGGCGCTCGGTTGCGCAGCCATGGCTTTTTTCTTTGTGCCCGTGGCCGAACGCATGCACGAGAAAAAGTCGCCCTATGTTCTCTTCAGCCTGCCTTACGTCGCTGCTGCGTGGGCTGCGCTGACCGCGCTGATTTTCTTTGGCGTGCATGATGCCGAACTCACGCGCGGCTGGCGCGCACTCCTCACCAATCGTTTTGAAAAAGCCGAGAAACATTTTCTCAACACCGAAGTCAGCACCGACATGGCGGAGGCCTATCGCTGTGCGGGTCTCGGCTGGAGTTTGTACCGCCGTGGAGACCAAACCGGCGCACAGACCGCGTTCTCACGCGTGCTCTCGCTCAAAATTGGAGTCGCAGATGCCTATGACGGACTTGGCTGGAGCCGCCTCCGTCAGGGCCGCTATGACGATGCCGCGCTGGCGTTTCGCCGTGCGGTTGCATTGGATTCCTTCTTCGCCGACTCATGGGACGGACTTGGCTGGTGCGCCCTGCAAGCTGGCCATCCTGATGAGGCACGGCACCACTTCACCACGGCAGCCTTGTGCGCTCCCTTGTTTGCGGATGCGTACACAGGCTTCGCAGCCACCCTGTCCGGAGGCACAGCTCAGGAGTACGCGCAGTCATGGGGAGGATTTCTTGGCAGTCATCTCAGCCTGACCGCGCAGTTCACCTCCACTCGTTTGCTGCTCTGTTGGGTCTGGTTCTTCATCGGCATTCTCTGGCATTCACGCACCAGCGCTCTCGTGGCTCTGTCAGCAGTCCTCATCTGCATGGCGGGTTCCGCATGGAAGCCGGTCTTTGGAGATCCCGCCTTCGCCATGAATGTCATCGTTCTCGCCCTGGCTCTCGGTGGCCATTACCTGCGGCTGAATGTGAAGACCGTCGTGTGGATGCTTTTGGTCACACTGGCGATGGCCCTCCTGTGGGAACCGCTCTCGGAAGCCCTGCTGCGCCTGGCGCTGCTGCCGCTCTGCCTGCCATTCAATTTGGCCCTTCTCGGCAGCATCGCATTCTTTGGCTGGTTGCAGCGTCGGGGGCTGTGCGATGAGCGCATCCCCATTGACTGGGCTTCCAGCACGCCTGCGCAGATCCGCGTTTTCACTGCGCAAAAAGAGATCGCTGACGGCTGCTGGGACAAGCTCAAAAAGGCAGATCCTGAGCAGCCGCAACCGCTGACCGAACGCTCACTTCAGCTTCCGGCCAAAGTGAACCTCAAAGTAAACCCCGAGTGAATTCGCCAGCGCTCTGGCAAAGCGGCGCTGAGTTTCCGGCGTCTCACGCACATTGGTCCAAGGACACTCCACCTGGATGGCGCTCACCGTGCCGCCACTGCGTGAACCGTGCGCAGCCACGTCATAAACACCGCTGAAGTAGCCCGCCATGAAGGCCGGATTCGCTTTTGAAGGACTGGGCAGGCAGCGAAAGCCATTAAACTCCAGCAAACCGCCCAGGCTCTGCGGCCCACGCAGCAATTCTGCAAAGCTCTGCGGCGAGCGCTTGTCCAGATCACGGATGCTCGTGGAGGCGATCAGCGCCGCATCCGCGTTCAGTTCCGCGTCGGATTGCTTCAGGATGTCTCCTTTCACCAGATAACCCAGTTCGACTCGTTGATCCAGATGGCGGTGTCCGTGAATATCCAGCAGCAGACCCATGCCGCTTTTCTTCATCACACTCTCACAGGCTTTTTGGGCGCTGTCATGAAAGCGGTGCCAGGCGGCGATGGCGGTTGGATCACCCTGCGCGGCTTCTTCGAGCTCGCGGTTCGGATCCATTTTCGTGCGGCTCAAGCGGGAGATGATTGCGTGCGGCTTGCCGCCGTAACGCGTCTCCAGTTCTTGAATGATCATTCCAGCCAGCGGTATGGTGTTGGAATCAATGCCCGTCACACCGTAGCGCCGCGCCAGCACGTTGTCCGGCTTCAAGGTGCCGCCGTGAGGCACGGTGAGAATGATGGGCAGCGTCCCGGAGCGCACCTCGATGTATGTTTCGAGCTCCGTAGTCTGTGCCTGCAATGCGGCGGCGAAAACAAATAGAAAAAACGGGATGCGCATGATCATTCCCAGTGAAAGACAGTTCCCCGCTGCATGCCACGTTTTTTCTCGCTCATGATTCACCGCATTCTACTCCCGCTCCTGATTCTCGCTTCCGCCTCCCACGCCGGCAACTGGCCCGAATGGCGCGGCCCTTCGGCCCAAGGTCACGCCATCGCCTCCGGCCTGCCGGAAACGTGGAGCGAGACGAGCAATGTCGCCTGGAAGACAGAGCTTCCGGGCCGTGGCCATTCAACACCCGTCATGTGGGGCGATCAGATCTGGCTCACCACCGCCCTCGAAAAAGCAGCCACTCCCGAGGAAGCCAAACGCCGCCTCGAATCCAACACCGGCGACCAGCCTCTCACCGTGCTGGGTTCCGTGAGCCTGCACGCCCTGTGTGTGGATCGTATCAGCGGCAAAGTCCTCCATGACATCGAGCTGCTCAATGTGAAGGACCCGCAGTGGGCGCATCAGCTCAACAGCTATGCCTCACCCTCACCCGTTCTGGCAGAGGGCCGTCTCTATGCACACTTCGGTTCCTTTGGCACCGTCGCCCTCGATACAAAAACCTTGAAGGTGCTGTGGAAAAACGAGGAACTCCACGTCATGCACGAAAACGGCCCCGGCTCCACCGCCGTGCTGCATGGAGACAGGCTGATCGCACATTTTGACGGCAGCGATCAGCAGTTCATCGCCGCCTTTGACACGAAGACCGGCAAGGTCGCATGGAAAACACCCCGCAGTGGCGACATGGATCCGCGCCCGCAGCAGCGCAAAGCCTACGGCACGCCGCTGGTCGTCACGATCAACGGCCAGCCGCAGGTTATCAGCTCCGCCGCCAACAACGTCTACGGCTACGATCCCGTCACGGGCCAGGAGCTTTGGAAGATCCACTACGGTGAACTCGGTTTCTCCATGTCCACCGTGCCCGTGGCCGACGATCAGCAGATCTATTTCAGCACCGCCTTCGGCAAATCGGCCGTCATCGCTCTCAAATACGCCGGTTTAAAAACGCCCGAAGTCGCCTGGCGCAACAACAAGAACGCTCCCAAGATGTGCTCGCCCGTGCTGCACAACGGTCTTCTCTTCTACGTCGATGACGGCGGCATCGTCAGCTGTGTAGACACGAAAACCGGCGAGGCCTTTTACCGCGAGCGCATCGGCGGCAAGTTCAGCGCCTCGCCCATGATCGCAGATGGCAAACTCTACTTCTGCAGCCGCGAAGGTGTCGTGACGATCATCAACGCCGCCAAGGAATTCAGAATCCTCGCCCAGAACACCCTCGACGGCCCGATCATGGCCAGCCCCATCGCCGATGGCAGCGCCCTGTTCATCCGCACGGACAAGGCGCTGTACAAGATCGGTAAGTGAGCGGTCATGCAGGGCTTGCGTTACGCCTGGTGGTGAATAGTTTTAAGGTATGACGACTGTTGCCCAGATTGAGGACGCAATTGCTGCTCTCCCAGCGGACGGCTTTTTGGAATTGCTGGACTGGATGGAACGTCGCCATGATGAGGTTCTTGGGGAGGACGGCTATGAGTCGCCAGAGCTCGAAGCAGCGATGCTCAAGGCATTGGATAGCCCGCGCTATCCGCTGGATGAAGCCTTTCTTGATTCAATCCGAAAAGGCAGACCTTCCAATAAAGCCGTCATGGAATCTGCACCATGCCAGGTCTGACAATTCAACGCACTGAAGACGCCTCACTTGATATACGTCTTCAGTCGGACTGGTATGATGTGCATGCGGGTGCAGACATCTCTGAAAGGTATCTGATGTCTTTGGTCGAAATTCTCAAAGACCTGGCTGCACAGCCGGATCTTGGTCGCGTCCGTAAGTTCCGAAATCGACGTCTTGCGCGGCTGCGGTCCTTCCAGATTCAAGGCTCATTTCACAAGCACCTCATTTTTTACCGCATCGAGGACGACATGCTTGTTGTCTTCCGCGTGCTGCAAGGCATGCATGACCTGCCCCGGCGATTGCTGGAACCGCCGGGGACCGAGTGAGGCGGGTTACTTCAGAGCCTTGCGCAGCACCGGCTCAAAGATTTCAGCCTGACGCAGGAATCCGAGGTCGGTGCCGTGGGAGGCATCGTTGGAGCCTTCGGCATCGGTGCCGTAGAGCGCATCACCGCTGATGTAGTGGAGGTTGGCGACTTTCTCTTTCTTGAGCTGCTCGTAGGCGGCTTTGAGGGCGGCGTGGTTGTCGTCATGGAACTTGGCCTTGGCAGGGGTGATCCAGGAGTTCGTGAAGCGGCGGTCTTCGACGAGGATGATCGGCGTGGTGGCATGCTTGGAGCGCAGCTGCTTCACCAGTGGCACGCATTTGGCCGTGACGTCGGCGGGTTGCATATTGGGCAGGCAGTCGATGACGATGACGGCAGGATCGAGTTCATTGATAAGATCGCCCACTGCGGCGTCCATGCGACCATTGCCGGAGAAGCCGATGTTGATGACAGGGCGGTCCAGATGACGACCCAGGATGGCGGTGTGAACCATGCCGGGACGCGAGGCATTGGCACCGTGGGTGATGGACGTGCCGTAGAAAACGATGGGCTTTTCACGCGGCTTCAATCCTTCAAACTTCGCGCCCGCAGGCACGCCGATTTCCAGTTTTTCAATACCGTTGTAGAGCGGCAGGTAGGCGGCGAATTCATGCTCGCCGGGGGCCAGGCCGCTGATCAGCACAGCTTCGACATGCTGCTTGTCAGGTTTCGGGCATGCCACCCAGCGCCATTTGCCCTCGGCATCACGCGCATAAAGATCGAGGCCGCTCACACCCGTGGCAGGCATGGCTGGCATGGCCAGATTTGCTTTGAGGAGATCGTAGCGGCAGTAAAGCGTGTTCGCGTTCGTCTTGAAGCGCACCATCATGCCTGCACTGTCGCGGCTGAGACCCCAAACCGCAGGTGTGACGGTTTTTTCCGCCTTCGCTGGCAGACGGTCAAACCAGCGCTTCCTCTCCTGATCTCCCCAGCCGCGTCCTTCCACACCCCAGCTCGTCACATCATGCCACTGCGCATCCGCAGGAATGGTCGGGCCTTTGGCTTTGGCCGCTGGCGCAGGTGCGGGCGCTTTGGGTGCGGGCGCTTTGGGTGCGGCAGTTTGGGCGAGCAGCGAAGTGCTGACTAGTAGGGAGAGGAGAATGGCTGGTTTCATGAGGCGCATCAGTACGTTGCGCAGCGGCTCGTTCTCACGTCAATCGCGAGACTCTGCTGGAACCAACAAATGCAAAATCCCCAGGCGCATCTAGCCGCGCACTTTGGCGAGCGCCTTTTTGGTGGCCTCGTAGGCGGTCTTTTCCCAAGTCGGGAGGGAGGCACGGGCGGTAGGGTTTTTCAGCGGAGGCACCGGCCCCGGTGCCATGGCAAGACTGCTGGCGATGGCCTTGCCGCTGCGCGCATGGGCCAGGAAACCGACGCTGACACTCTGCTGCTTGAAGTCAGGGGTGGCCCAGACGCGTATGACGGCCTTGAGATGATTGGCAGCGGCGAATTTTCGGACCTCGCTGCGCTGGTTCGCAATGTTCAGGCTCTTCGGGGTCTGCTTCATCTGGGCAAAGGGCACATAGCTGAAGGCACGGCTGTCATCCAACGCACGCTCCACTCCGCGACGCACCGCCTGATGCACACGCAGTTCCTCGGGGGTTTCAGATTTGAAATGGGTCAGCGGACGATCGCCCGGATGACTCCCGGTGGGCCCGATGCCGATGGCCCCCGTGCGCACATTTTGAAGACGGCCGAGATTGCCTTCCGTGCAGGAAGACAGAGCTGCTGCGGCGAGCAGACTGGCGAGGAGGAGGGCGACGCGTTGACGGATGAAAGACATGAGGCGTTATGCCACGAAGCCCCTGCTTTGTCATGCGGTAACGGTCCAGCTCAAGTCGTCATCCAGACACGAAGCGGCGTGCTCATCGGGCAAGCAAAAACTCCTTCGCATTCACCAGACTCCAGGTGATGTCCTCCAGCGCGAGTCGCCGGTCTTTGGCGGAGGCGAGAAGGGCTTCCATGACCTTGGCTTCGTCGGCGGTGGGGGCACGGGTCAGGAGGGCCCAGTAGAGATCGCGGGTGACGGCGCCGTTGTCGGGATTCTTGAGCAGCGAGCTGAGCCGGTTGTATTTCTGCGAGACGACGTTGCTGACGATGGGGCCGCTGATGAACTGGAAAATCTGACCGATGGAGGTGTCCGCAGCGCGTTCACATTCGCAGCTCAGCTCGCGTTTCGGGCGGCCAAATTGGGCGAGGAAGGCCTCTGGAGACGTGGGATTGGGACTCCCACGGCCATTGTCGGGGCCGGGAATCTGGCTGGCACGCGTGCCGCGGCCCCAGCCATTAAAATCCGGCGTGACACGCATCGAAGAGTAGAGCGAATCAATCAGCTGCTCGGCGCTGAGGCGGCGGGGCAGGTGGTGCGAGTAGTTGATGAGATCGACGGCGTTCGTCTCGTTCGGCGTGCTGTCCAGCTGGTAGGTGCGGCTCAGCATGATGGTGCGAATGAGGTGCCGCAGATCAAAACCGCTGCGGATGAAATCCTGGGCGAGTTCTTCGAGCAGCTGCGGATGGCTGGCGGGATTGGTGAGACGCATGTCATCCACGGGATCGACCAGACCACGACCCATGAGATGATACCAGATGCGGTTGGCCTGTGCTTTGGCAAACAGAGGATGCTGTGCGCTGGTGAGCCAGTTGGCCGCAGCCTGGAGTTCATCCTCCTTCTCGGCGAGCTTGGGCATGTCCGCACCTAGGAACCGGGCCTTGGCCTTGTCTCCGGTGCGCGGGTTTTCGATGTTCAGCTTGGCATTGAGAAAGACCACCTGCTCTCCGTTGAACTCATGTTTGTCGTTTTTATCACGAGGTTTGATGTCGCCGATGATCTTGTAGTCCACCTGCGCAAAGACGGCGGACCAGTTGTAGTAGTCGTCCTGCGTCCAGCGGTCAAAGGGGTGGTTGTGGCACTGCGCACACTGAAGGCGGGTGCCGAGAAACACCTGCGCCGCCGTGGTGGCACGCAGCTCCGGCGTACGGTTGGCTCGGTAAAAATTCGTCTCGGGCTCGTGATAGGTGCTGCCACGGGAGGCAAGCATGGCGCGCACCATTTCATTGATCGGGCGGTTTCGAGTGATGCCATCTCGAATCCAGTCGTGAAAGGCCTGCACCCCGGTTTTGTCCAGCGTGCGTGATTCGACCTTGAGGACATCGGACCACTTGAGCGTCCAGTAATCGGCGAACTCCGGCCGCACCATCAGGCGGTCAATCAAGCGCGCTCGCTTGTCGCGGTGCGTGTCGGCCTCAAAGGCGCGCGCTTCATCCGCAGGCGGGATCATGCCGCAAAGATCAAGCCAGGCACGGCGAATGAAGACCTCGTCACTGCATACCGCGCTGGGGTTCATGCGCAGGGTCTTGAGCTTGTTGAAGACGTGCGAGTCGATGTAGTTGTCACGGCGCGGCTTGCTCCACACAAAGGCCGGATTCGCTTTCACAAATGTCAGCCGCACGGGCACCGATTGATTCAGGAAGCGCACCAGCACTCCCGGTTCGCCAAACTGCAGGCGCTTCACCAGCCCGCTCTTGCTCACATCCACGAGTCCGTTTTGTAGCGGCTCATAGATCGCGCGGTCAGTGATGTCGCGCTGCGTGCCGTCAGCAAACGTTGCCCGCACGGTGATCTGCACCTTGTCCTGCGGCTCGTCCAAAACGAGCTCGGTGGGAGTGACAGCGAGCTTGGTCACTTTCGGTGCCGTGCTGTCATCACGCGGCAGACCCGCGGCGATCCAGCTCCGCAGCACCTGGTATTCCCAGGCCTTGGGATCGAGCTTCTTGCCGCCTTCGTGGGCGATCTGATTCGCACCTTTGACCAGGATCAGGCTGCGCTCCGGCGCGAAGACATCCACGCGGCGGCCTGAGGCGTCTCGGGCGAGCGCTTTGAAATCGAGATCAGGATCCTGTCCGCGCAGCGAAAGCTTGAAGCCGCCTTTGCCCGTCGCATTGCCATGGCAGGTGCCCAGATTGCAGCCCGCTTTGGAAATGGCGGCCATCACCTCATTGCGAAAGGACACAGTCTCGGCGGCAGACGCCGCCGACAAAGCGACGGCGCTGAGCGCAAAAACCAAGCTGGAGACAGAGCAATTCACAGGGCCGCAAATAACGGCTCAGGAGCAGGTTCTCTTCCAATCAAGCAGGGCAAAACGCCGGCTTCATTTCTCAAAACGGAATGTCGTCGTCTTCCATGCCGTCGGTGATCGGGCCTTCACCGAAGTCATCGTTCTGCGGCGGCGGAGCAGGGCGCTGGGCCGGGCGTTGCTGCTGGGCAGGTGCTGGGCGCTGGGCCGGACGGGCTGCGGGACGGTTGTAACCGCCGCCACCACCTCCTCCTCCGCCACCGGAGTAGCCACCTTCGTCATCGCCACCACCGCCGGCTGGAGCACGGTCACCACCAGGGCTGCCGAGGAATTGCATCTGCTCGCCCACGACGCGCATGCGGGTGCGCTTCTGGCCGGTTTGCTTGTCTTCCCAGGAATCCATCTGCAGGCGGCCTTCGATGAAGACCGGGCGGCCTTTCTTCAGATACTTGCCCGCCAGCTCGGCCATCTTGGCCCAGAGGACCACGTCCACAAAGGTGACTTCCTCCACCTTCTCACCACTGTCGGAGGTGTACACGCGGTTCACGGCGAGCCCGATGTCGCACACCGCGCTGCCTTTGGGCGTGTAGCGCACTTCGGGGTCGCGGGTCAGATTGCCGATGAGCATGACTTTGTTGTAGGAGGCCATAATGAGGCATCTTTGCCGCCCGCCGCGCCTGAGGGCAAGAATTTTGTCATTCTCGTGACGTGCAAATCCGTGCAACTCTAGACGCCGATGCTGGAACTTATCGATGGCTTCATCCTCCACCTGGCGACCGAGCGGGGTCTGTCCACGAACTATCAGCTCCTGGTCCGCCGGGTTCTGGAGGCGTTTGCCTCGTGGTTCAAGGCCAGGCACGACTCCGCCAGCGCGGCTGCCGTGACGACGGAGCACGTGAGCGGCTTTCTGGCCCAGAGAAAAAAAGACGGCATCGCGGCGTCCTCGGCCCGGGTCGAACTCATCGCCGTCAAAATCTTCTTCCGCTGGCTCACCGCGCGCAAACACATCCCCTCTGACCCTGCGGACCCGATTCTGCCTCCCCGCCAGGAAAAGCACCTGCCGGACTCCCTGAACGAGCAGGACGTGCGCAAGCTCGTCGAATCTGTGAACGGCACCGCCCCGTTGGACCGGCGGGATCGGGCCATCCTGGAGCTGTTTTATGCCAGCGGTGTGCGGTTGTCGGAGCTGGCCGATGCCCGGCTGGAAAACCTCAGCCTCGAAGAGGGCTGGATTCGCGTCACGGGGAAGGGCTCCAAGACCCGTCTCTCACCCGTGGGCGGTGCAGCGCGCGAGGCCATTGCTGCCTACGTGGAGCATGCACGCCCTGAGCTGGTGGGGCCAAAATCCCAGAGCCACATCTTCATCTCACGCAACGGCACTCGACTGACCACCGCACGCATCCAGCAGATCGTGAAGGAACGCGCCGCGCTCTGCGGCATGGATCCTGCCCGTGTGCATCCGCATCTGCTGCGCCACAGCTTTGCCACGCATTTGCTGAACAACGGTGCCGACCTGCGCGTGATCCAGGAAATGCTCGGCCATGCGGACATCTCCACCACGCAGATTTACACCCACGTGGATCAGGCACGGCTCAAGGACGTGCACCGGCGCTTTCACCCGCGGGCGTGAGCCACCACATCGCCCATGCGGGCATAGACTTCGCGCCCAGCTTGGCTGTGCTTGATCAAATCGTCCGAAAACTGGATTTTACCCGGCTCAAAGATCGTGATGAAGCAGGAGCCTCCGAAGCGGAAGTAGCCTTTTTCAGCCCCTTTTTCGACGGCGGCACCCGGCGTATAAGTTTGCACGATGGAGCCCACGCAGGTGGCGCCGACTTCCAGTAGCAGCACATCCCCGAGGGCGGGAGTCCGCAGCACCGTAATCTCCCGCTTGTTTTCCCAGTGGATGCTGGCCCGGCTGCGCAGGGCGATGGGACTCACCGAATACAGCGGGCCATTGATCAGGCGGGCGGCTCCAGGAGTGCCGGCGCAGGGAAAATGAAAGCGGTGGTAGTCCACCGGGCACAGGCGGGAAATCAGCATGCTGCCGCGGGCAAAGCGCTCGGAGAGCGCGGCATCGCGCAGCAGGGCAGGGAGGTCAAAGCGGGTGCCTTTGATGAAAAAATCGGTGCAATGGGCGATGTCTGGCAGCACAAAATGGCGGCCGTCCGCAGGGAAAGTGATGACATCGTCGCCCGGAGCAACCGGCCGTGCCTGCGGCTTGAGCTTGCGGTAAAAAAATTCGTTGAAAGTGCGGAATGACTCCGGGGCATCGGCGAATTCGCTGACGTCCAGCCCGTACGTGGCCAGGAAGGGGGCTATTTTTGCCCGGCTGGCCGGGGCGTCCATGCGGCTGCCGTACCAGCGGGAAAAAGCCGCCCGTTTGACCAGCGCATGCAGCGGCAGGGCGCCCAGCGGGCTTTCGTAGGTAAAGCGCAGAAAACCCTCCCCATACACCGCCTCCGTTTCGAGTTGGCCGGTGAGGCGATTGTAAAAAGTGATGGGTTCGGCTGGCATGGGACTTGTTCACATAATGCCATGCCAAGAAAACGCCACACGAACAAAACTGGCGACAAACACGATTCGAGGCATAGTCGCGGCCCCTTCCAGCCTGAAAAGTATGACCGAACCAGAAGCCAGCACCGACAACCAGACGCCAAAGCCAAGCGGCCTGGTTGACCTTTCCGATTTGAAACTGATGCCCGCGTGGGTCGGCGAATTCGGCAAAGAAGATAAAATCAAACAACGCTATGCCGATGCAGAAGACCGTCCGCAGCGCGGTGGTCGTGATGACCGCCGTGGCGGTGGTGGTGGATTTGGCGGTCGTGATGATCGCCGTGGCCCACCTCCGCGCCGTGATGGTCCTGGCGGCGCTGGTCCGCGTCCAGCAGGTACCGGTGGCGGATTCCGTCCCGGTGGTCAGGGCGGCCCGCCTCGTCGTGATGGTCCTGGTGATGATCGTCGTGGTCCACCGCGTCGTTTTGGTGATCGTGATCGCGCAGGCCCGCCACAGCGTGAGTGGGTCGAGATCCCGAAGGATGTGCAGGTTATCATTTTCCCAGAAGACAAGGCGGTGGATGCACTCGCCGCACACGTGCGCCAGACAGGCCACGCATTCAGCATGTTTGATGCCGCACGCCTCGTGCTCGCAGGTGGTGACCGCTTCATGGTGCGCTTCCGCTGCGCCGAAGAACGTCCCACTGGCTTCTACCATGTGCCTGCGGACGGCAGCCTCTTCCTCTCCCGTGATGAAGCTCTCAATCATGTGCTGCGCAGCGCCGCACTGGATGAGTTTTATCGTGTGGAAGAGATCGAACTCGAAGCGCCGAAGGGCGAGTTTGCCTCCGTGGCCGTCTGTGGCATGAGCGGCGAACTCATCGCTCCGCCGAGCCATCACAGCTATCAAACCGGTGTCCTCAGGCTGCACCGTGAGCGCTTCTCGAACATGCCGCTCGAAGATTTCAAACGCCGCATCCGTGTGGAGTCCAATCCGGAGCTCGTCGCGAAGTGGAAGGAAAACATGAGCAAGGGCCGCCGCTGGGTGTGCCTGAAGGGCGAAGTGCCCGAGGGCGGCGAGCCGCTCGCGCTCACTTCCCGTGCCGACATGGAGGCGCACTTCCGCCGCACCTTCGCCAACGATGCCGTCATCGAAGTCCGTGACGCCACCGTGCCGGGGAATATCGACAAGCAGAAGCTTGCTCATATTTTCTTCATCATGATGCGCCAGTCCGTGGATGCAGCGCGCAAGCACCTCTTTGAAATCTCGCAGAAGCTCGGTGCCGGTCTGGAACGCCGTGGCATGAAATTGTTCAAGCGTCGTGCCGGCAAGCAGTTCGTCTGCCGCGTGAAGCCTCGTGCGATCGAGCCCAGCATGGTCTTCTCAGACCGCCTCGCGCAGGTCGTGGAAAAGCTCAAGGCCAACAACGGCATGCCCATGCAGAAGCTGGTGGAGTCGATCGTTCCCTCCCCGGAAGCCCCCGAAGGCACCGCCCCGGATGCGCCGAAGCATCCCACGGAAGAGCAGATTGCCGTCATCAAGGACATCCGCTGGCTCGCGAATGAAGGCTACGTCATCGAATACAGCGACGGCATGGTCTTCCTCGGTGTGCAGGGGGAACCGGCCGCTGCAAAGAAGGAAGCTCCCGCTGCCAAGGCATCTGCGAAAGCCGTTGCTCCTGACGCAGAAGCTGCTGCAGAAACGACTGCTGAAGCAGAGCATGAAGCATCTGAACCCGCGCTGACAGAAGCCCCGGTCGAAGAGTCCATGGCTGAAGCAGAACTGGCAGAGCAGGCTGAAGCTGCCCTCGCGGGCTCCCCAGAGGAAGCACCTGCTGCAGCACCCGTTGAAGAAGCTCCTGCAGAGGAAACTTCCCAGCCTGCTGAACCAGAACTGACAGAAGCCCCGGTCGAAGAGTCCATGGCGGAAGCCGAGCTCGCAGAGCAGGCTGAAACCGCCCTGGCAGAATCTTCGGTGGAAGAGCCTGCCAAGGAAGAAGGCGCTGCCTGATTCCTCCATCGGCCAAGGTTCACGCGTGCTTGTAGGATGGGTGTGGCGACAGCCCGCCCGTCCAAGAGCGTGTGGAGAAGCTGTGTAGCTCGGCGCCTGCCAGAGCGCCAAGCACACCCTGCCTACGCACAGCGGCTGCTTTCAACTGCCCACAGCATCTTCACCGTCTGCACCGCAGCTTTGACGTGATGAACCCGGAAAATCTGCGCGCCACGCTGCATGCCTGCGGCGATGCAGGCCTGAGTGCCCGCATCGCGTTCCAGAGCTGGAATGCCAAGCACATCGCCGATGACCGTCTTGCGTGACACCGGCAGCAGGATGGGCCGCTCGAAGCGGTGGAGTCGCTTAAGCTCGCGATAGATCAAAAGATTGTCGTCCTTCTGTTTGGCAAAATCGATTCCGGGATCCAGCACGATGTTTTCACGCGGCAGTCCCACGCTCTCCGCCAGCACCAGACGCTGCTCAAAGAAGTGGTCCAGCGTGTCCATGATGCTGTCATACTTCACATGCGTGTGCGGCACCTTTGGCTGGCCGACGCTGTGCATGATGAGCAGCCCGGCGTTGTGCTCCGCACAGAGCTTGGCGTTGAACGCATCCGGCAGGCCGCTGATGTCATTGATGAGGTCGCCCCCATGCGGCAGCACTTCAGCGATGACGTCGCTGCGCCAGGTGTTGATGGAAAGCAGCGGCGCATGAAAGCGCGAACTGAGCTCCGGCCACTTTTCGAGGAAAGGCAGCAGCCGGTCGATCTCCTCGGACACGCTGATCGCCTCGCGGTTGGTCCGTGCGCTCTCCGCACCGATGTCGATGATGTCCGCACCATCCTGAAGCTGCTGCTTCGCCTGCGCCAGCGCCTGGCCCGGATCCAGCGTGCCGTCGCCGCAGAAGGAGTCATCATTGATGTTCACGATTCCCATCACCAGCGGGCGGCGGGGAAATTCCATGCGGTGCTGTCGTGCCTGCCAGATCATAACGGCCATGCCTCCGGCAGCGGGACCACTTTTCTCTGACGTTTCTCAAACCGCACGCTCGTCGTGTATCCGACGCTCCGCACCAGATCGAGCGCCTTGTTGAAATCCACGCCGACATCCGTGGGCAGATGTGCGTCTGAATTAATCACAATGGGCACCTTCGCTGCAAAAGCCATCTCCAGCATCTCGCGCGCGGGATAGATCTCGCGCACGTCCTTGCGCAGGCCGGCGGTGCTGACTTCGAGGATGCCGCTGGTATCCACAAGCGCCTGGATCACCGGCCCGTAATAAGGCCGCAGATCACCCTCAGGCCGCAGTCCGAAGCGTTTGGCCAGGTCGGGGTGCGCATGGAAATCGAACTGCTTGGTGCGGATCATCTGCTCATAGAGCTTCCAGTACATGCCCCACATGTGCTCGATGTCAGACGCCGTCTTCCACCGTGAGACATGCTTCGGATCATCCACGGCGATGCCGTCATGGATGTAATGCACACTGCCGATGAGGTAGTCCCAGTCGGCGATGCCCGCCGTCTCATCGATCCACTTCTGATACCCTTCGATGTGGTCGCATTCCAGCGCGAGCCGGATCGGGTACCCCGGCAGCGCCGCACGCGCCTCTTCCACCAGCTCAAAGTAGCGCGGCAGGTCGGAGCGCAGCATGCGCCAGTCGTCATACTTCTCCGGCATCGGGTTGTGGTCAGACAGGCCGATCTCCCCAAGGCCGATGCTCTGCGCATGCCGCGCGTAATCGACGGGATTTCCCTCGGCATGCAGGCAAAGCGGCGTGTGCGTGTGGTAATCAGTGAGCATTAGAGTTTTTCGCTGCATTGGGCGCTCTGGCAAGTTGATCGCAGCGACATTTCGCGGCATGAAGGATTCATGCCCACCCTCAAAGCCTTCATTTTCGACCTCGACGGCACCTTGATTGACTCGCTCGCAGACATTGCCGAATCGATCAACCGGATGCTGGATGCCCGAGGGTATCCGCGCTGCGAAAAAGAAGTGTTCAAGCAGATGGTGGGGGACGGCATGGAAAAGCTCGTCGAGCGCGCATTGCCCCAGGCGGTGCGGAGCGATGAGCTGATCAAAGTCTGCGTCGAGGAATATCGGGCGCAGTACGATCTGCTATGGCAGGCCCAGACCCGGCCCTATGAAGGCATCGTGGAGATGCTGGCAGAACTGCAGCGCCGTGGCCTGAAACTGGGCGTGATTTCGAACAAAGCGCATCGCTTCACCGTGCCAATGACCGAGCATTTCTTTGGCACGGGAGTGTTTGACCACATCCTGGGACAGCGCGCCGAAGTCCCGCGCAAGCCGGATGCCGCCGGTGCGCACGAGATGGCGTCCTTCCTTGGCTTGCAGACCAACGAAATGGCCTACGTCGGAGATTCCGGCATCGACATGCAGTTTGCGAAGAACAGCGGCATGCGCGCCGTGGGAGTGCGCTGGGGCTTTCGCAGCGAGGCAGAGCTGATCGAGTGTGGCGAGGACCTGCTCATTTCACGTCCTGCAGAATTGTTCGATCTTTCCTGAAAATATTGTTTCCGCTGGTACTTGAGCGCAGGAAGCAGTTCCCTTAGGGTGAAACATCGTGAAATTGAAAAACTCCCTTCCTCCGCTGCGCGCCACATGGGTGCTTGGCATGCTGCTGCTGGCTGCTTCCTGCCAGTCTTCCCGTAAAAAGCCCGCCCCCCCACCGGAACCGGTGAAAGCCGAATGGAAGTATCCGGGTGAATGGACCGGTGGCAGCAAGCCCATCACTAGCATGGTCATGAATGTGGATGTGCAACGTGTGACCCTGTACAACGGCAGGGACGTTGTTGGCTGGACTTATTGTGCCAGCGGTATCCCCACCTTCCCAACACCCACCGGCGAGTTCAAGATCTTGGAGAAAATTAAGGACAAGGTCTCGAATCTCTACGGCAAGGGCTTCGACAAGAACGGCAAGGTGGTGAACTCGGACTTCAAGCAGGGCCGGGATTTGCTGCCGGAGGGTGGCCACTTTGAAGCCGCCAAGATGACCTACTTCATGCGCCTCACCGGCGACGGTGTCGGCATGCACATCGGGCCGATTCCAAAGCCCGGACGCCGGGCCTCGCATGGTTGCATCCGCCTTCCTTCCAAGATGGCACCGATTCTGTTCGAACACACCGCGGTCGGCACACCAGTGACGATCACGGGCAACGGACCTGACTATCAGACCTATCTCAAACAATCCGCTGAAAAGGCGAAGGCAAATGCCGCAAAGCTCGCAGCTTCGAAGAAGAAAGCCGCTGAAGCCGCCGCCGCAGCTACGGCCGTCACGACGCTGGCTCCTGATGATCCCAATGGTCCCAAGGGTGGAGTGACACCACCTGCGGAAACGACGCCTCCTGGCACAACTCCTCCGCTTGGAGCCCCTCCCGGCACCCCCGCTCCACCACCGCTCGAAGTGAAACCTGCGGAACCGGCCAACCCAGCGCCGCCAGCGAACAACTAAGCGAACGACAAGCTCAACAAACAAGAGGGGGCGGCAGGAATGCCGCCCTCTTTTTTGTGCTTAACTGTCCATCGAAAAACTTACTCGAGTGGATGCCAGAGCATGGCTCGCAAGGAGGAGGGGATCATCCTGATCCCCCTTTGGCATGAATAAACAAGGGCCAGCCTGAAGGGATCATGATGCCGCCACTTCAAGCACCGAGAAGAGCGTGATCTTGAACAATGGCTTGAGTCCAAGAATAAGGCCATGCCGGACGCAGGCGAGCATTGAATGGGAGTACATTTCTCCCCAGCCTGCAGGCAGCGTTTGCTCCCTGATTTCTTATTCCGGACCAATGAAAACCTGCTGGTCTCGATTCACCTCCTTCAGCAAGGCAGGCGCAAAACGCCTGCCTTGCCATGGAGATTGATGATGGGAACCGAAACGAAAACCTTTCGAATTCCGATTACTTCTTGCCGGCAGCCACGGTCGCAGCGGCGATGGCCTGCTGCGCTTTGAGCTGCTCGATCTGTGCATCCAGCACCTGGTGCTTGAGGCTGGTACCGCTCCTCTTGGCGTACCACAGCACCAGCGGGGAGGCGATGAAGATGGAAGAGTAGGTGCCAAGCAGCACACCGATGGTGATCGGCATGGCGAACTCAAGCATGGCAGGATTGCCGAGGAAGAGCAGCACGATCATCGGCGCCAGGGCGGTTGGGCCGGTGAGGAGCGTACGAGAGAGGGTCTTGCAGATGGCCTCGTTCATCATGTCACGCATGCTGCCGCCCGTGCCCTTCTGAATGGTTTCACGGATACGGTCAAACACCACGATGGTGTCATTGATGGAGTAACCGGCGATGGTGAGCAGCGCGCCCACGTGGATGATGCTGAGCTCCTGGCCAAACAGCACGCACAAGCCGGGCACCATGAGCACGTCATGGAAGAGAGCGACGATGGCACCGACGGCGAAGGCAAACTCATACCGCATCAGCAGGTACACAAAGATCGCGATCAGCGCGGCGAACATGGCCCACATGGATTGCTTGGCGAGTTCGGAGCCGATCACGGAACCCACCGTTGCGATGCTGGTGCCGGCGACGGTGTCTTTGTTCCATTTGCCGGTGATCGCATGCTGGATCACCGCTCCGCTGTTCTCTTCGCAGCGGATGCTCAGGTTTTCTGTGCCGCCCGCGCTTTTGCGCTGGATGTAATAGCTGCCGAGGGGTTTGCCGTCGTCCTGCTTGAGTCCTTTGAAAAGGGCGTCGAAATCGGTGTCGGGGATGTCCTTGCCCTTGGCCAGCGTCACGTCGACACGGCTGCCACCGCGGAAGTCGATGCCGAAGCTTGCGCCGCCCTTATAAGCAAGAGTGCCAAACGAAATCGCGGTGACGACGAGTGAGGCAATGATGAATTTGGGAGCCGAGGACAGGATGTCGAAAACCTTGTCCGGGATGATTTTGGTCGTGTGAATTTTCTTCAGGATGTTCTTGTCCACCACCCACATGAAGATCACGCGGGTGACGATCAGCGCGCCGATCATCGAGGAGATCAGACCGATCATCAGCGTGACAGCGAAGCCTTTGACCAGACCGCCGGAAATGAGGAACAAAATCAGTGCTGAGATGAGCGTGGTGATGTTGGAGTCAGCAATGGCGGAAAAAGCCTTGTCATAGGCGGCTTCCAGCGCGGCGGCGAAAGTCTTGCCCGCCTCCATTTCCTCACGAAGTCGTTCATAGATCAGCACGTTAGCATCCACCGCCATGCCGATCGTCAGCACGACACCAGCAATGCCAGGCATGGTGAGCGTAAAGCCAAACAACGCCATCGCACCGAACAGGATCGCGATGTTGATGACCAGACCGACAATCGCCACGAGACCGGCGAGACGGTAGATGAACATCATGAAGCAGGTGGTGATGATCAGAGCGGCGACGCCGATCCACTTGCCCTGATCAATGGAAGACTGGCCGTAAGCAGAGGACACCGAGCTCTCAGACAGGATCTTCATCGGGTTCTGCAGCGGGTTGCTCAGCAGCGTGGCCAACGTGTCAGCCTCCTGTTGGGAAAAGCCCTTGCCGCCGCCACCAGAGATTTCCGCCCTGCCACCAAACTGTTTGGCTTGCAGCCGGGGTGCGGAGTGGATTTGGCCGTCCACGATGATGGCCATTTCTTTCTGATAATGCACTGCCGCCAGTTCATCAAACATCTTGGCTCCAGCACTGTCGAACTGGAGTGACACCTTGTTGCCTTCGGCATCGACGGTGCGGAAGGCCTTGGAAACATATTTTCCTTCGATATCAGCCGAATCGCGGACAAGTTCAGACCGGTTGATCACCGTGCCATCTTTACCCGTGATAGGAGTGCTGTAGAACATTTCGATCCAGCCCGGCTCCTTGATGCCGCCGCGCGCCTTGATCTGTTCCAGCTTGGCCTGGCTGTCTGGGTGAACCCGGCGGAACTCGAGGTGCGCCACGGTCTGAATCTTTTCGCGCACTTCCTTGATCTCCACTTCGGTGATGCCGGGCATCTGAATCACGATCCGGTCAGCTCCTTCAGGCTGCATGGTGAGATCCTTCGAGGCGTCAGCATTCAGACGTTTTTCAAGAATCGCGATCGCCTGCTGCACATCGCTGCTGGTCACTGCCTTGGGGCTGCCGTCATCATTCTTGCCTGGAGCAAGCTGAACGATGAACTCGCTGCCGCCCTGAAGGTCGATGCCCAGCTGGAGTTTCATCGCCTCGATCGTATAGATGGCCGAGAAGGCGGTGAGGATGATGAGGAGCGTGCCCACGCGCCGCTTGGTCGTATGCACGGCGGTGCCGACATAGACGAGCAGCATCATTAACAGGGAAGCACCGACAAAAAAGGTGGCGAAGGGATTCATGGACAGGTTGGCAGGTGGGTTGGGAAAATCAAAAGGGCCGCTTACGCTTCGGTCGCTTCAACGACGTCGGACTTTTTCGTCACGGCGGCGATCTTGACGCGCTCAAACTCGACTTTGACATTGTCGGCGATCTTGACCATCACAGTGCGGTCTTTCACGCTGGTGATAATGCCGTGCACGCCGCTTTCCATGATGACGTGGTCGCTCACGCCCACGCTGGCGATCAGCTTCTGGTGCTCCTTCATGCGCTTCTGCTGTGGACGGAAGATGACGAAATACATCACCACGATCATGAGGATCGGCAGCATCATCGGGCTGCCAAGGAGGCCGCCTTGGGCCCCAGCAGGTGCGGCCTGGGCCAGAAGAAGGGTGTTTTCGAGAGGGATGGAGATCATGATTCGGGAGCTGCGGTGGTGGACTTATATTTCGCGACGACCTCAGCCCGGAACTCGGCGAAACAACCCTGATCGATCGCTTGACGTGCCCTGGACGTGAGGGACGCGTAGAAATGCAGGTTATGCAGAGAAATCAACCGCAAACCCAGAATCTCCTGTGCCTGCACCAAATGGCGGATGTACGCCCTTGAAAAGCCCTGGCACAGCGGATGGGTGTCTTCGGAAATGGGGCGGAAGTCCTTGGCGTAGCAGGCATTCCGCAGGTTCATCAGCCCCTCATGGGTGAAGGCGGCGCCATTTCGCGCCAGCCGTGTGGGCAGCACACAGTCAAACATGTCGATCCCGCGTGCGATCAGCTCGATCACCTGCGGCGGCGTGCCCAGCCCCATGGCATATCGGGCCTGATTCGCGGGAAGATGCGGCGTCACCCACTCGGCGATGCGCATCATGTCCTCCTCCGGCTCGCCCACGCTCAGTCCGCCGATGGCGTAGCCGTCAAAACCCATCGCCACCAGCTCCCGGGCAGATTTTTCGCGCAGTTCTTTGTAGACACTCCCCTGCACGATCCCGAAGTGCTGCTGTGCCCCTCCACCAGTCTGCGGCCGGTGTTCATCAATCCAGGTCCGGCAGCGTTTGGCCCAGCGCAGGGTCAGATCGAGGCTTTTTTCAGCCTCCTTGGCCTCACAGGGATACGGCGTGCATTCATCAAACAACATCGCCACGTCCGAGCCCAGCGTCGCCTGAATCTCCATCGAGGTCTCCGGGCCGATGAACATCGGCGTGCCGTCGAGGTGGTTTTGGAAGTGGCAGCCCTCCTCTTTGATTTTCCGCAGCTTCGCCAGCGAGAACACTTGGAATCCGCCGCTGTCCGTCAAAATCGGCCGGTCCCAGTTCGCGAACTTATGCAGCCCGCCAGCCGCCTGCATGATCTCCATGCCGGGGCGTACAAAGAGGTGGTAGGTGTTCCCCAGGATGATCTGCGAGTTCAGCGCCTTCAGCTCTTCCGGGTGCATGGCCTTTACCGTGCCCTGAGTCCCCACAGGCATGAACACCGGCGTCTCCACCACGCCATGGGGCGTCGTCAGCCGCCCGCGGCGGGCGTGGGACGAAGGATCGGTGGCAAGAAGCTCAAAAGACATGGTGGGACCACAAAAAGGGCGCGGACACTCGTCGATGTGGCGGAAAGAGCAAGCATGGTGCGTTGTTCGCCAAAAACTTCAGGAGGATCCCCATCAGTATTGACGCACAAACTTAGATTTTACCGAAATTTCGTTTTTGGTCTGTGTCTGGTTGTTTTTGGCTCTTCCGCATGGGCCCAGCAGATGGCCCCCGCTGTGGAGCAGACGATCCGTGAGGCGATGCGCCTCGGCACGCGTTCCGGCCAGGGGCAGGCGGCACAACTCTCCTGCAGCCAGCAGCAACGCAGGAGCTATCACAAACATCAGCACCGGTAACCTGCAGATTCAAAATACCTCCAGCACCGCAGGCGTGTCCCCGCCCCGATTAGTTCTACTGGGTTTGCAGCGCGAGCTTGCGCTCCTACCCGCATACCGCTAATCTCGCCGCCCTTATGCTCAGAGCCGGTATTGTAGGCCTTCCTAACGTTGGCAAATCCACCCTTTTTAACGCTGTCACCCGCACCCGCAAGGCGGAGGCAGCCAACTATCCATTCTGCACCATCGAGCCGAACACCGGCGTCGTCACCGTGCCGGATGAGCGCCTCGCCGTGCTCTCGAAGATCTCCGGGTCCTCGAAACTGGTGCCTGCCGCCATCGAGTTCGTGGACATTGCCGGTCTCGTCAAAGGCGCGAGCCAGGGCGAAGGCCTGGGCAACAAATTCCTCAGCCACATCCGCGAAGTGGACGCCATCGTCCATGTGGTGCGCTGCTTTGAAAATGGCGACATCACCCACGTCAGCGGCACGATTGACCCCGTGCGTGACATCGAAGTCATCAATACCGAGTTGATCCTCGCCGACATGGACGCCATCCAGCGCCGCAAGGACAAGGCCGAAAAGAATGCGAAAAGAGGCGAAAAAGACGCGAAAGCCGAACTCGCCATCTGCGAAAGGCTGATCCCGCATTTCGACGCCGGCAAACCCGCCGTGACGCTCGAAATGACCGAGGAGGAGCGTAAGCTGGTGAAATCCTTCTTCCTGCTCAGCTCCAAGCCATGCATCTTCGCCTGCAACGTCGCCGAGAACGATCTCGCGACCGCTTCAAACGATCCTGACAACCATCCCTTCGTTGGCAAGGTGCGTGAATACGTAAAGCATGCCCACGAGGCCAGCGCCGTCGTCGTCAGCGCTGCCATCGAAAGCGAGTTGATCGACCTCAGCGACGAAGAAGCCAAAGCCTACCTCTCCGACATCGGCGTGACGGACAGCGGCGTCTCTCGCCTGATCAAGGGCGTCTATGACCTCCTCGGCCTGCAGACCTACCTGACCACCGGCGAGAAGGAAACCCGCGCCTGGACCATCACCAAGGGCATGAAGGCCCCGCAGGCCGCCGGCGTCATCCATGGCGACTTCGAACGCGGCTTCATCGCCGGCGAGATCGTCCATTTCAACGACCTCGTCGAACTCGGCTCCAATGCGAAGGCAAAGGAAAAGGGCAAGTGGCGCATCGAAGGCAAAGAATACGTCATGCGCGACGGCGACGTCGTCGAATGGCGCTTCAACGTCTGAAGCGCTGTTGGCGTGCAGCCCGCAGCCCAGTTTTCTGCCTTACTCTGTCCAAGAGCGCCCCTGGCCTGTTCGGAAGGAGCGTTCCAGACTGCCATAGAGCGTATTCAATCGGGCTTCATCCTTGAGTACAAACTCGACAGTATGAGCGTGGGTGGACACTGGGTAGTTCTTCACCACTTTCGGGGTGACCAGATCGGGTGAAACGCGGCCGGCCGCCTGCTCAAATAGTCCCTTCGCCTTTTCCAAGGCTTGAGTCCCGGCACCCAGGGTGCTGCTGCCGGTATCCGGCTTGTAAGGCTCCAGAAAGTAAAAGCGCACGATTTGGGCGGAGTTGAGCGTCAGGTTGATCTCCACCACGCGGGCCACGCCGTCGGAGATGTACTCGTGTTTGGAAAGGGCGATGATTTGATTGGCACGCACGATGTAGTTGCCCCCCTTGAACTTCCCCTGCCACAGACCATCCTGCGTCGTGGTGTCCTGCTGAGGTGTCTGGCCGCTGGGAGTGGTGGTTTGCGCTTGCAGAGGAATCGTCAGAAGCAACGAAAGGAGGATGAAGAGTGCTTTCATGAGAATGGGAGGAGGGAAGACTAGCACGAGTGCCGCATGAAAGAACAACCCTTTCTTTGCTCGAATGTTTCTTCCGAACGTGGCTAGGGGGCCGGAAAGGCCCATCTTCGAAAGCGGCATCATCCATTCAGTTTCAGCCTCGGACTGCGTATTAGTAAGCAGTTCACCCCCCCACGCGCACCATGTTCAAGTTCTCCGGCCAAGGCTCCATCACCAATTGCGACGGCATTTCGCGTCGAGATTTCCTGCAGGCAGGCGCCCTCGGCGCCATCGGGCTGACCATGCCCGGTTTTGCCAAATTGAAGGCCGAGGGCAAGGTGGACTCCAAAAAGAGCAACAAGGCCTGCATCATGATCTTCAATCTCGGTGCACCGAGCCAGCAGGATCTCTGGGACATGAAGCCCGATGCGCCAAGCGAGATTCGCGGCCCCTTCAAACCCATCCGTACCAAGAGCAATGCTTTCGAGATCTCCGAAATCCTGCCTCTGCACGCCAAGATCGCGGACAAGTTCAGCCTCGTCCGCTCCTGCTACCACACCGCGGCCGCAGTGCATGACACCGGGCACCAGATGATGCAGACGGGCCGGCTTTTCACAGGCGGGGTCAATACTCCCCATGTCGGCAGCGCCCTCGAGTTCCTGCAAGGCCGCCGCAGCGATCTGCCCGCGCATGTCATTCTGCCGGAATCCATGGGCCCTACCGGTGGCAACATGCCGCACGGCCAGGACGCTGGATTCCTCGGCAAAGCCTACGATCCCTTCGTGCTGAACGCTGACCCTGCGGTCAAAGATTTCAAAGTGCCCGATCTCCTGCCACCGAAGGAAATCGGCGAGGTGCGCCTCGAACGCCGCCGCGAACTGCGTGAGCTGGTGGACAGCAGCGTGCGCAATTTTGAATACAGCGAGCAGGCCAAACTCATGGATTCCAATTTCGAATCCGCCTACCGCATCATGACCAGCACGCAGGCCCGCGAGGCCTTCGACCTTACCAAGGAGCCGCTCAAAGTCCGCGAGCGTTACGGCATGAACCGCTTCGGCCAGAGCTGCCTGCTGGCCCGCCGCCTCGTCGAGCGCGGCGTTCGCTTCGTCACCGTGAACACCTTCATCACCGTGTTTGGTGAAATCACCTGGGACATCCACGGCTCGAAGCCCTTCACCAGCATCGAAGGCATGCGCGACATCGTGGCCCCCATGTATGACCAGGGTTACAGCGCCCTCATCGAGGACTTGTTCCAGCGCGGCATGCTCGACGACACCATGGTCACCTGCCTCGCCGAATTCGGCCGCACGCCCAAGATCAATCCCGCCGGTGGCCGCGACCACTGGCCGAACTGCTGGACCGTCAACTTCGCCGGCGGCGGCATCAAAGGCGGCGAAGTCATCGGCAAATCCGATGACATCGGCGGCTACCCCACCGAGCGCCCCGTCGCCCCGAAAGAAATCGTCGCCACCATCTACCAGTCCCTCGGCATCGATCTCACCACCGAGCTCCCCGGACCGCAGGGCCGTCCGTATCCTGTCGTCGATTTCGGCACCCAAGCCATCAAAGAGCTGTTTGCGTAGAACGGGCTTTCGCCTCCCGCCAACCCTCATCGCGTGTCATTCATGATGTTTCGTTCTTTCATCGCCTTCGCGGCTCTCGCATCGGCTGCTGCCGCCGAAGCCCCATCATTCCGCAACACCATCCAGCCCATCCTCACGCGCTACGGCTGCGCCATGGGCGCGTGTCACGGTGCCGCCGCAGGGCAGGGCGGCTTTCGTCTTTCCTTGCGCGGGTTTGATGACGAAGGGGACTGGATCTCCGTCACGCGCAGCGCGAATGGCCGCCGCCTTACCATGGAAGATCCGGCACGCAGTCTGTTTTTGCTCAAGGCCGTCAAAGCGGTGCCGCACAAGGGCGACAAACGCTTCGAGGTGAACTCCCCGGAGTATAAAGCCATCGCCGACTGGATCGCTGCGGGCGCCCCGGGACCGAAGGCCAGTGATCCGCTCATCGTCGCACTGGATGTGGAGCCGAAGCAACTGGTGACGAAGCCCGGTGTCACGCTGCCGCTCAAAGTCACCGCGAAGTTCAGCGACGGCCACAGCGAGGACGTGACGCGCTGGGCCAAATACAACGGCGTCAACGCCAGCGTCGCCACCGTGGACGAGCATGGTGTCGTCAAAACCACCGGTCGTGGTGAAACAGTCATCAGCGCTTGGTATCTCAGCCGCCTCGCCGTCTCCACTCTAGTGGTGCCGAGCGATGCTGCAGTTGATCAGGCGGCATTTGCTCAGATGAAGCCGCGTAATTTCATCGACGAGCAGGTTCTCACAAAACTTCGCGCCTTGAATATCCCGCCTTCCGGACGTGCGGAAGATCACGAATTTCTGCGCCGTGCCTTTCTCGATACCATCGGCGTTTTGCCCTCCCTGGAAGAAACCCGCACCTTCCTCGCTGACAAAGCCACGAACAAACGCGACCGCCTGATCGAAGCGCTGCTGCAGCGGCCTGAGTTCGTCGATTACTGGTCGCATCGCTGGAGCGATCTGCTGCTCGTCAATGGCGACAAGCTCATGCCGCAGTCCATGTGGGCCTACTACAACTGGATCCGCCGCAACGTCGCTGCGAACACCCCGTGGGACGTCATGGTGCGCGATCTCCTCACAGCCACCGGCAGCACGCTGGAAAACGGCGCGGGCAATTTTTTCATCCTTAACGACGAGCCCACCAAATGCGCCGAGACCATCAGCGTCGCTTTCCTCGGTACCTCCATCGCCTGCGCCAAGTGCCACAACCATCCCATGGAGAAGTGGACGAACAACGAGTACTTCGCCTTTGCCAACATGCTCTCCCGCGTTCGCACGAAAAACGGCGCGCAGGCCGATGAACGCGTCCTTTTCTCCGCCGCCGATGGCGAACTCGTGCAGCCGCTCACCGGTAAGCCGCAGGCTCCGCACCCGCTGGATGTCACGACGGCTGTCTCCATGACTTCCACCGAGGACCGCCGCGTGCCGCTCGCAAAATGGCTCACCAGCGCCGACAACAAACTCTTCCAGCGCGCCATCGTGAACCGCGTGTGGGCCAATTTCTTCGGCTCTGGCCTCGTCGAAGCCGTGGATGATCTGCGCGTGACCAATCCCGCCAGCAACGAGCCGCTCTTTGCCGCCGCATGTGAGCATCTAGTGAAGCAGAAATTCGATCTAAAGGCCCTCATGCGCACCATCCTGCAGAGCGAGACCTATCAGCGCAGCAGCATCACCCTGCCCGAAAACATCACCGATCTCCGCTACGGCTCGCACTACGTCCCACGCCGTCTCAAAGCCGAAGTCCTGCTGGACACCGTGTCCCAGGTCACCGCTGCGCCCACCACCTTCAAGATCGACAAACGCAACGCCAACAAAGGCACCAGCGAAAGCTATCCCATGGGCTTCCGCGCCCTGCAGCTGCCAGACAGCAACATCGCCAGCTACTTCTTGAAGAGCTTTGGTCGCGCCGACCGCGTCAACACCTGCGAATGCGAACGCACCAATGAACCCAGCATGGCCCAGGCCCTGCACATCTCCAACGGCGACACCCTCAACCAAAAGCTCGCCCAAAAAGACAACCGCCTCGATGCGCTGCTCGCCAGCAAGCTCAGCAACGAGAAGATCGTCGAAGAAGCCTACCTCATCTCCCTCGCCCGTCTCCCCACTGAGCGCGAAATCACCAAGACCACCGCGATGCTTGCCACCGCCAAACCCGAAGACCGCCGTACCACCCTGGAAGACATCTTCTGGAGCCTGATGGGCTCGAAGGAGTTTTTGTTCAATCACTGATTGCCTGGATCACGCTCGCTGAGCGTGCTCCTCAAATCCTCGGGATTTTTAGCTGTATGCCAAAGCAACGTCACCACCACCCAGTCATCCTGAATGCGAAAGTAGATCGCATACGGGAATGGTTTGGCGAAAACTCGGCTGAACTGTTTGTAAATCAGCCGATGGGTTCCTGTGAAACGGAGGATTTCAGGCAGCTGCGATCTGAAAGCAGCCACAAAACGACGGCTCAGATCACGCCCACCTACTCGATCATGCCAGGCAGCAGCATCGTCGATATCATCCCAGACTTCTGGAAGAATGCGGATCTGTTTCATCCATGTCTGGCTTTAACGAGTGCGTCAAACTGCTCCAGTGTCAGAGCCCGGGAAGGATCACGCTCAAACCGGGCCCAGCGGGAATCGAGTTCGCGCTTTTCAGGCTCACTGACTTGCGGCTCATTCATGGATTCACCGATGGACTGCCATAGTGCGTCCACCAGCAGCAGCTTCTCTCCAACTGGAAGTGCCTGGAGTTTGCGGAGTTCACTCTCACTCATGGCGGAAGTATCCCGGCCGGCCGCTATTTTGCAACCCCTCTCTCACCCCATTGATACCGCGCTATGAGCATGATTCGGCAGACTCTTTTTCTGATGGCTTTCATTATCACCGCCCACGCCCAGACCGTGGACTACACCAAGCAGATCGTCCCGCTCTGGGACACCTACTGCATCGACTGCCATGACGACACCGATGCAGATGGCGAGTTCCGCCTGGACACCTTCGCGAACTTGATGAAGGGCGGCAAGGAGGGCGTGGCCATCGTTGCGGGCAAAGCCAATGACAGCATGCTGGTCAAGTTTCTCGAAGGTCATTCGGGCCGCGGTGGCAAGAATGAATTCATGCCACCCGGCAAGCGCGAAAAACTGAAACCCGAGGAGATCGCCCTGATCAAAACTTGGATCGATACCGGTGCCAAGGGTCCGGTGATCGCCGATGCGAAGCCGATGCCGAGGGAGGTCATCACCCCGCAAATCATGCCAACGGTGCCGCTGAAACACGCGATCCAAGCCGTGGCATTTTCGCCGAAAGTACAGCTTATAGCAGTGGGCCGATACGGCGAGGTCGAGCTGCTCAATCCTGTCACTCGGGCCGTGGTGCGAAAGCTCACAGGCTTCAAGGGCAAGGCCAATGCGGTCGCATTTTCACCAGATGGCGCAACAGTCTATGCCGCTGGTGGCGAGGCGGGCATTGTGGGCATCGTGAAGAGCTGGAAGACCAGCGATGGCACTCCCTTGCAGTCATTCGAAGGTCATCTCGATGCTGCTTATGCTCTCGCTGTTTCGCCCGATGGTAAGATGATCGCCACAGGAGCCTACGATCAAAAGATCCGCCTGTGGGATGTTGTGACGGGCAAGGAACTCGCCCTGCTCAAAGGCCACAACGGCGCAGTCAATGGCCTCTCATTCCGCCCGGATGGCAAAGTGCTCGCGAGCGCCAGCGCCGACCGCACGGTGAAGCTTTGGAGCATTCCGGGTGGCCAGCGTCTCGACACGCTCTCGCAGCCTACGAAGGAGCAGACCAGCGTCGTCTTCAGCGCCGATGGCAAGCACCTCTTCGCCGCAGGCGGTGACAACCGCATCCGCCAATGGCAGATCAGCGCCGATGCCAAGGAGGGCACCAACAAGATCATCACCAGCCGGTTTGCCCATGAAGGTGGCATCCTGAATCTCGCGCTGTCCATCGACGGCCAGTTGCTCGCCTCCACCTCCACCGACAAGTCGCTCAAGATTTGGAATACCGCCGATCTCACGGAAAAGATCCCTTTGGAGAAACAGCCTGACTGGTCATCCGCACTCGCCTTCACCGACAAAGCACAACTCGTGGCCGGTCGCGTGGATGGCAGCCTCAGCGTCTATGAATCCACCACCGGCAAGACGGTGATGGCCCCTGCGCCTACGAAGCCTGCCATGGTCGCAAAGCCCGAACTCACTCGCGTCACCCCACGCGCCGCACACATTGGTGGCGAACTGTTGCTGACCTTTGCTGGCAAAGGCTTCACTCAAGATACGCAGGTCATGGCTTCGCATCCCGGACTGAAAGTGCAGCTCATCAAAACCTCGGTCAAACCCACCACGGCCCGCGTCAAAATCACCGCCAGCACCGAAGTGCCACGCGGCGCATACGAAGTCTGGCTCAAGAGCACAGCCGGAGAATCCGCACGGATGAAAATCTCTGCCGATGATCTTGCCCCCACCATCACGCAGGCGGCTGATTTCAAAGCGGCACCCGTTAGCGTCCTCTCACTGCCCACCAGCCTCTGGGGCACACTCACCGAGATCGGCCAGCATGACGCTTATCGTTTCAAAGCCAAAGCAGGCGAAGAGCTCGTCTTTGATCTCGCCGTCGCACAGATCGGCAGCATGGCGAAATCACCGGCGATCGAAATCATTGATGATAACCGCACCGTGCTCGCTGTGAATCGCGGTCTCGACAGCGGCAGCGATCCCTTCCTCGCATGGAAAGCGCCTGCGGATGGTGATTACATCGTGCTCGTGAGCAACACCACCATGGATGGCAGCGCTGATCACGCCTACCGCCTCACCCTCGGCGCAGTACCTTACGTGACCGCTTGGTCGCCGCTCTTTGCCCAGATTGGTAAAGCGACAAAAGTCACCCTCATCGGTCATCACCTCGCTGACAAAGCCACCGTGATGATGAAGCCCGACAAGGAAGGCCAGATGAATGTGCCGCTCGATGCCAAGGCCTTGCGCTTCCGCTCCATGCCCGCGCTGCGTGTGACCGCTCTGGCGCAAATCGAAGAAGTGGAAAGCAATGATGACATCTCCAAGGCACAAAACGTCACCGCGCCCATCACAGTGAATGCGCGCCTTGCTCAGGCGCAAGACAGCGATTGCTTCGCCTTCGAAGCAAAAAAAGGCCAGGAGTGGATCATCGAGACTCTGGCCGATCTGGCGGGTTCGCCAGCCGATACGAAACTGGAAGTCCTGCATGCCGACGGCAAACCCGTGCAGCGCATCCTGCTCCAAGCCGTGCGCGACAGCTACAACAACTTCCGCAGTGTCGATGCCAACAACCCCGACATTCGTTTGCAAAACTGGGAGGAGATGGAGCTGAACGAGTTCGCCTATTTCAATGGCGACGTGATGAAGATCATCCGCATGCCGCGCGGCCCGGATGGCGGCTGTTTCTTCTACACCACGGGTGGCAAACGCCGCGCCTACTTTGACACCACGGCGAATTCACACTCGCTCGACGAGCCCTGCTACATCGTCGAGCCCAAGCCCATCGGCAGCCAAATCGTGCCGAACGGCCTGCCTGTCTTCACTCTCAACTACACCAACGACGACAGCGGTGACCGCAAGCTCGGCAGCGACTCCTGCCTTACCTTCACCGCACCTGCGGATGGTCGTTACATCATCAAAGTCTCTGACACCCGCGCCTGGGGTGGTGAGCGCTATGTCTATGCTCTTTCCATCCGCCAGCCGATGCCGGACTTCAGCGTAAAGCTCGCCGGCATGAACCCCACCGTCATGCCCGGTGCCTCCGTCGGTTTCTCCTTCCGCGCAGATCGCACGGATGGTCACGATGATCCCATCCAGATCGAAGTCACCGGCCTGCCCGCCGGTTATTATGCCTCCTCACCGCTTCTGATCGAAGCCGGGCACGATCTGATCAGCGGCAGCCTCCACGCCGCGCCAGATGCCGCTGCAAACTCCGACTGGAGCAAACTCAAGATCACCGCGAAATCCAAAGCCCTCACACATGACGCCGGCACCTTGGGCAAAGTCACACTCGGTGCCGCACCGAAGTTCATCATCGTCATGGAGCCCGATGCAGGCGGCAAGCCCGTCATGCGCGAACTCAAAGACGAAACCAAGCCCCTCGAAATCACCCTCGCCCCCGGTCAAACCGTGAAAGCCTGGATTCGCGCCGTGCGCATGGGCAACGATGGCATCCTCAGCCTTGACGTGCATGGCCTGCCTCACGGCGTCATCGTCGATGACATCGGCCTCAACGGCGTGCAGATCCGCGAAAAAGAAAACGAGCGCCCCATCTTCTTCCGCGCCGCCAACTGGGTCAAAGACCAGGACAAACTCATCCACGCCGCCCTCAGCTCCGCCCGCAACGAACACGACAGCGCCGGATTGCAGACGAGCTTTCCGATCCTGATGAAGATCCGGAAGCCCGTGGGTGTGGCGGGGAGGTGACTAGCTCCATGAACAATATCATTGAGGCTGTTGATTGGAAAGAGGCCTGTTGCATGCGGGGTTAAATGGAGCACTTTTAAAAGTACCGTTCAGCAAGCCATGGTCACGACACTCACCCTTGATTCCTTCATTGCCGAAGCCATGCAATTCGGTCCCGACAGCCGTCTTGAACTAGCCGAACGTCTCGTGGCCAGCGTCCCGGCCGATGCCGAGATTGAATCCGCTCAGCTTGATGAGGTGCATTGGCGTATGGAGGAGGTTAATGCAGGTCGGATGGCTGTGATTGACGGTGAGGATGCGCTCCGGCAGGTTCGTGGAGCCGTTCTTGGAAGGGCATGAAATACGTTTTTACCTTGGCGGCTCTGACGGAGTATCATGAAGCCGCAGAATGGTATCGCGAAAGGAGTTTGTTTGCCGCCGACCGGTTTATTGGAGAGGTCGAGGTTGCAGTTGGTGACATTTGCAAAGATCCCCAGCGATACCAGCAGGTTCGTGGAGGCTTTCAGGTGTTTCGTCTGCGTCGATTTCCATTCAAGATCATCTATCACCATGCGGATGATCTGGTGACCATTTACGCCGTGTTTCATGAGCGCCGCCGCCCCGATGCCTGGCGTGATCGTTAGCGGGTCTGTGTTCTGGATGCGAGATGAGGTCAAAACTCCTCGTTTCTAAAGACTCATGAACCGCCGCCATTTCCTCCAGCAATCCCTCGCCGCCACCGCGTCCCTATCCGCGCCCGCCATCCTGAGCGCACGGTCCCCGAACTCCATGTTCCAGGTGGCCTCGATCGGCGTCGGCGGGATGGGAGCAGTGACAATGATGAGCGTGCTGCAGCACTCCAAAGTGCGGCTGGTGGGCATGTGCGATGTGGATGCGAAGACACTCGAACTCGCTCGCGGCGGCAATGCAACCCGGCGGAAAGAACTCCAAGACCCAGATGCCGCCAAGCGACTGGAAGGCGCGGCACCCTTTCGTGATTACCGCGAGATGATCGCCAAGCTGGGCGACAGCATCGACGCGGTGACGATCGGCACGCCGGACCACATGCATGCGGCCATGGCAGTGACGGCGCTGCGGGCCAAAAAACACGTCTACCTCCAGAAGCCGCTCACCCATCACATCCACGAGGCGCGGATTCTCGGTGCCGAGGCCACAAAGGCTGGAGTCACCACCCAGATGGGCACGCAGGGCCATTCCAGCATCGAAACCTCGCTCGCCGTCGATCTCATCAAGAGCGGTGCCATCGGCAAGGTGAAGGAAATCATCTGCTGGGAGAACAAAAAAGCCAATTGGTGGCCCAAAGTCACCGAACGCAAAGCGCAGGCCGATCCGGTGCCGACGAATCTTGATTGGAACCTGTGGCTTGGCGTGGCCGATGAAGTGCCATTTCTTGACGGCGCCTATCATCCCTCCATGTGGCGCTCATGGGTCGATTTCGGCGTCGGCATGATGGGCGACATGGGCTGCCATTATTTCGATGTCGTCTTTGCCTGCCTTGGCCTCGCCGCACCCACCCGCGTCCGTTGTCTCGATGCAGGCAGCAAGGGCGATCTCTATGCGCAGAAGCGCCATCTGGAACTCGAGTTCCCCGGCACACCCCTCACGGCGGGCGACAAGATCAAGATGACCTGGACCGACGGTGGCTATCCGTATGACCCCCGCGTCATCAAGCCCAGCGTGCTCACCAAAGACACCCCCAGCGGCATCTTCTTCATCGGCGAAAACGGCAGCATCTTCAAGCCGCACAGCCAGCGCCCTTGGCTGTTGCCAGAGGAAAAATTCACCGGCTTCGCTTATCCGAAAACCCGCATCGCCAACCATTACACCGATTGGGTGGATGCCTGCATCAAAGGCGAAAAAGCCGCCGCCGATCTGCCCACCTACGGCTGCCCCGTGACGGAGGCGGTGCTCCTCGGCGTCCTCGCTGAGCGCAATCCCGGCGGCTGGATCGAATGGGACGCCGCCGCTGGCCAGGTGACAAACCAGCCCGCACTCAATGCCCAGCTCACGCGCAAATACCGCGATGGCTGGAGCGTCGCCGGACTGGGCTGAGGGTGTCTGAACATCCTCAAAGCAAGCACAAAAAAGAGTGTAAGTTGTTTATCAGCGGCGTTGCACTCGGCCAATGTCGTCGTAGCATCGTAGAGTTATTTAATGAGCGCGCATGAGCACAAACCAGACTCACGTCTGAAGCAGGCCGAGAAGATCGCCACCCATCCGGAGCAGTACAAAGTCTGCGAAGGCTGTGGATCCATCGTGGTCACGCGCGCCATCACCTGCCCGAGCTGCCACGCCTACCTCTTTGACGCCACCTCCGTGCGCGTGATTGCGCAGGCCAAGGAGCTCGCGCTGCGTGCCGCGAATTCGGTGCTGGCCTCGGATTTGTCGTAAATCCGGCTCAGCGCTTGGGCATCGCATCCGTTGTCTCACCACGCAGCAGTTTGCCCAGCATGCCCGTGAGCCACAGATAGTGATCGTTCGGCAGCTGAGGCTCCGCGAGGAAGCGGCTTTCACCCACAGGCGGATGATTGTCGGTTTTGAAAATGGCCGTTCCTTCATCCAGTTCGTCAAACATGGCCACGTAGAGCATCTGCGCCCCGGCCCGCTTGGCCGCAGTCGCCTGTGACCAAAGGAACTGACCGCCAAGACGTGGGATCGCGTCAAACTTGGCTTCCTGATTGCGTGACTTCGAGAGGTTGGTCCAGCTAAAGCCCGGGAAGAGGACCGGCAGGAAATCAACCTTGTGCTCGGCACACCATGCGATGTCCGGCTTTAGAATTTTGTCCTCACGGCTGGTGGCGTCCTGCGGCGTGCCGTAGCGTCCCACCGCCCAGGGACTGACGATGTCGGCACGGGCGATGAGTGCATGCAGCTGAGGGGCTTTGATGCAGTCATGATCCAGCGTGCGCCAGTAGTAGGGCACGCCCAGCATGATGGCGCAGCCGCCGAATTCAGGATCATCACGCAGGAAGGAGATCAGGCGTGCCCACTCTTCGAGCATCGGCGCACGGTCATTAAACCCAAGGCCCCACAGTGCCACGAGGGGCTTGCCATGGTGTTTGAAATAGCTGGAGCCCTTGGAGTCCAGACGCTTCTCGGTGATGAGGCGCTTCCAGTCGTCGATCACCAGTTGAATGCCATCCTCCTTGATGCCGCTGAGGTCATACATCAGTGTCAGGCCGCGCCCGTTGGCCTGTGCCGCAGACTGACAGTGCGCGAGCACCTGATCCATCGGCTCACGGAAGCGTTTGTCGCGTGTGGTCGCGGCAAAGCGCTGCACAAAGGCCCCATCAATGCCGTAGTCGCGCATCCATTTGAAATGAAGCTGAACGACGGCTGGAGTGACCGAGCTGAAGACCTCGGCGGTGCTGCCATCGGCATGCTTGAACGGCGTCGTCACACGGGCCTCCTTTGGCAGTTCACTCACATCCGGCCACAGCTCGATGTGCGAGTGCCCCGGCTCGAAGGTTTTGCCTGCGGCGTAATGGTGCCAGCCATTGTTGCTGCCATCACTCTCACACCGGAACCAGCCCTGATAGCCGCAGACGACTTTGCCCGTGAGCGTGCTCGTATCCACGGTCTGGGCATGGGCGCTGAGGGCGAGGAGGGCGGGCAGAATGAGAAACCGGAGCATGCGGGATGTTTTCATTGACGTCAGCTGGGCGTCAAGGTGTGATGTAGGCCGCATGAAACGACGCGCCTTTGTGACTTCGCTGGCCGCATGGCCGATGGCTGCTGCGGCGGCCCCCACGTCCGAAGAGTCAAAGATCCGCGCCATCGCCGAAGCATTTCTGCGCGAGCACGGCATCCAAGGCATGAGCATCGCCTATGGCAAAGAAGGAAAAATCGACTTCGAGGCAGGCTATGGCTTTGCCGATACGGATGGCACCGAGGTCGTCACCCCGCAGCATCGCTTCCGCATCGCCAGCATCTCCAAACCGATCACGGCCACCGCAGTGATGATGTGCATCGAAAAAGGAATGCTGCAGCCCGACAGCAAGGTCTTCGGTCCTCAGGGCACCCTGGGTGGAGATTACAGCGGAGACGTGGCAGCGGTCACCGTGGATCACCTTCTCACCCACACCAGCGGCGGCTGGGCGAACGACAAGAATGACCCCATGTTTAAAAATCCGCAGATGAAGCACTCGGAACTCATCGCCTGGACGCTGGCCAATCAGAAACAAACCCACAAGCCGGGAGAACACTTCGCCTATTCAAACTTCGGTTACTGCGTCCTGGGCCGCGTGCTGGAAAAAGTACTGAAGCTGCCGTACGACAAACTGATCACACAAGAGGTGCTGACAAAATGCGGCATCACCAGCATGCAGATCGCCGGCAATACTTTGGCGGAACGGCAGTCGCAAGAGGTGATGTATCTCACCGCCAAACCGGGTGCGGCTTACAGCATGAACGTCACCCGCATGGACTCGCACGGCGGCTGGATCGCCACCGCCAGCGATCTGGTCCGCTTCGCCTCACAGCTCCCAACGTTGCTCAACCCAGATTCAATTCGTGCCATGACCACGCATGGAATCAGTGAGAGCTACGCGCGCGGCTGGAACGTGAACAAGGTGCCCAACTGGTGGCACACCGGATCGCTTCCCGGCACCACCACGATCATGGTCCACACCGCCAAGGGCTTCTGCTGGGCCGGTTTGCTCAATGGGCGCAGCGAAGGCCTCGGCCTCGCCTTGGACAAGCTGATGTGGCAGATGGGCGGTGTGGTGAAGGCATGACATCTGTGTTTGCAACTGTTTGCCAGTTTTCGTTTTCCCAGTTCGTATTTTGCGTTCATTTCTCACCTCCATCATGACACCCCAGCAAAAAGCAGAATCCCTCGGCCTCGTTTTCACCAAGCAGCCACCCGCCTACCTGAACCTCTGCATCCGCAGCGGCAATCAGCTCCTCACCTCCGGCCATGTGAGCGATCTCAAGGGCAAGCTCGGCGCCGGGGTCTCGACCGAAGACGGCTACAAGGCCGCCAAGAACTGCGCAGAAAAGGTGCTGCGTTCCGTTTGGGACACCCACGGCACGCTGGACGGCCTCAAAGTCCTCAAGGTGCTCGGCTGCGTGAACTCCACTCTGGAATACACCGACCAGCACCTCGTCATCAACGGCTGCTCCGACCTGCTGCACGAGATTTTCGGCAAGGAAGGCGACGGCTACCACGCCCGCAGCGCCCTGGGCTTCGCCCAGCTCCCCACCGGCGCGGCCGTGGAAGTCGAGGCGATCTTTGAGATCAAGGCCTGACCCGGACGGGGCCAAAGCGCCTTGAGGTTGTCTTTTGGCCGGGGTTGGGTATTCTCCCAACCCCCAATGCCACGCGTCCACATCAAAACCTACGGCTGCCAGATGAACGAACGCGACACCGAACAGGTGTCGCAGATGTTCGTCGAGCGCGGCTACACCATGACCGCTCGTGACGAGGACGCGGACGTGGTGCTCATCAACACCTGCTCCGTGCGCGATCAGGCGGAGCAGAAAGCGCTGGGAAAGATGGGCATGGTGCGGCGGCGGCGCACCCCCCTCGTCACCGGTTTCATGGGCTGCATGGCGCAGAGCCGCGGCAGCGAGCTGGTGAACAAGGCAAACGTGGATCTCGTCGTCGGCACGCAGAAGTACCATCGCGTGGTGGACTACGTGGACGAGATCATCCGCGCCAAAGAAGCGAAGCAGATGGACGACGAGCGCTTTTCCATCGTCGATGTGGAGGAGGAAGCCGCCTCTCAGAACACCATCCGTGATCACACGCTGAAGGAAAAGCAGGCCAGCGCCTTCGTCAGCATCATGCAGGGCTGCAACATGAAGTGCACCTTCTGCATCGTGCCCTACACCCGCGGCGGCGAGCGCGGCAGACCCATCGCAGACATCGTCGAAGAAGTGAAACGCCTCGCGGATCGTGGCGTGAAAGAAGTCACCCTCCTCGGCCAGATCGTGAACCTCTACGGCAGGCATGAATTTCCTGCGGTGGACGGCAAAAGCCCCTTTGTGCAGCTTTTGGAAGCCGTGCATGAGGTGCCCGGCATCAAGCGCATTCGCTTCACCAGTCCGCACCCGATTGGCTACAAAAAGGACCTCATCGAAGCCTTCACCTACCTGCCGAAACTCGCCGAGCACGTGCATCTGCCCGTGCAAAGCGGCAGCGATGCCATCCTGAAGCGCATGCACCGCCCTTACACTGCGGCCAAATTCACCGAACTCGTCCAGCGCATTCGCGAGGCACGCCCGGACATCGCGGTGACCACGGATGTGATCGTAGGCTTCCCCGGCGAAACCGAAGAGAACTACTTGGAAACACGGCAGATGTTTGAAACCATCGGCTTCGACAACGCCTTCGTCTTCCGTTATTCCAAACGCCGTGGCACACCCGCAGCGGAGATGGAAGAAGCCATTCAGGTGCCTGAACGCGTCAAAGAAGAGCGCAATCAAGATCTGCTCTCGCTGGTAAATCGCATCGCCTTGCCGATGTATGACAAGCTCGTGGGCAAAGAGGTCGAAATCCTCTGCGAAGGCCCCAGCAAGACGAACGACCAGCGCCTCACCGGCCGCACGGGCTCCAACCGCATCGTGGTTTTCGACGGCAATCCCGAGCGCCACACAGGCGAAATCTTCAAGGTCCGCGTCGCTGAAGCCGGACACTTCACCTTGTTTGGCGATCCCGTGCTGCATGCATGAGCGCAGCGCTGCAGATCGAGCTGCGTCCGCTCACTCGTGAGCATGCGCCCGCGTTTTGCCAGCTGGTCATAGCCTTGGCCGAGTTCGAAAAGCTCCCTCCTCCTGACGAGGCTGCTCAGGCACGCCTTGTCGAGGATGCGCTGGGCGCAAAGCCGCGCATCGAAGTCTGGCTCGCGTTTGTAAACGAGGACGCGGCGCCCTGCGGCTACATGATTCTCGTGGAGACCTATTCAAGCTTTCTCGCGCTGCCGACCCTCTATCTCGAAGACCTCTTTGTCCTCCCCGAGCGCCGCAAAGCCGGCGTGGGCGGCGCCTTGCTCAAAAAGGTGGTAAGCCTCGCGCATGAGCGCGGCTGCGGCCGCGTGGAATGGACGGCGCTCGACTGGAACGTGAACGCCCAGCAAGTCTATGAGCAGCGCATCGGTGCCAAACGCATGAGCGAGTGGCTGCTCTACCGCATGACGCGCGCAGACATGCAGCGCCTCATCGACCACGACGCGTCCTAGAACGACATCGTCGGCACGTCGATCAGCGAATAGACCTCCACAGGATCAGGCTGCCCCTTCACCGGATGAATGCCGGCGTTTTGGTAGAGTTGCAGACCTTCCGGCCAGCCATTCAGAAAAGGCGCTCCAGCCAGAACCGGCACCTGCAGCTTGCGGGTCAGGCTCTCAATGCGGAAAGTCACGTTCACCGCTTCGCCCACGGCGGTGTTCACTCCACGTCCCATGGCACCCAGAGCAACATCACCAATGTTCAGGCCGATGTGGCAATGAACCTCCAGGTTCATGTTCTCCTTCAGCCATTTGCGCTTCGGAGATTCACTGGAATCCGGGCTGCTCAGGATCTTGGCGGCCTCGGTGGCCTTGATGCGGGAACTGATGTCATCTCCCGGCCAGTAGGCAAAGACACCGTCGCCGATGAACTTGTCGATGATGGCATCGCGGGTTTTCAGAACTTTTTCGCACTGCGCATACCACTCACGCAGCATGGCGGCCACTTCCTCAGCGCTGAGCTGGGAGGAAATGGTGGTAAAGTTGCGCAAATCGCCCACGAGCAGGGTGGCGCGCACGGTCTTGACCGGCAGCGCGATGGTATGCAGCGACTGCGTGCTGACGTTGCCGGACTCGCTCGGCGGCCGTTCTTCGTCCTGGCTGTCGAAAATAAAGGTGCTGGTGCCAAATTGTACCCGATCACCATGCCGCAGAGCCCGCGCCGTGGTCACAGCCACATCGTTGACGAAACTCCCGTTGGCGCTGCCAAGATCGGAAACCCAGAACAGCTGTCCATCCCTTCGGATCGTGGCGTGCTGGCGTGAGACACCACCGTCCACCAGCCTGATGCTGGCATCAGGGCTGCGCCCGACCAGATTGAAGTCCTCGAGAGTGATCTCGAGTTCTTTCTCCAGTGATTTGAGTGTGGCGCCCATGTGAGTGGTTAAAGGGAAATGCTCTTTTGAAGCAATTTCCACGCCGCAAGTCAAGCGCGGTCGTCTTCTTGCTACAAGGTTTTTCGCAGGTTCTTTCGAAAGCGTTGCGGCATCCCGAAAATCAACTCTTAATTTCGGCCGGGTTAATACCTTGGCACGACGATATATTTGCCATTGCCGCAGGCATCTCCACCATGGCTGATGCATCGGTTTTTTAGCAGACGAATCCTCGGCGTCTTTCTGATTTTTTGGGCGGTCGCCAGCACCGTGCGTGCGCATGTGGTGCCCAATATGACTGTCGAGGCGGAATTCGACTCCGCAGGCGGCTGCACGCTGCGCATCAATGTCGATCCACGCACCTTTCTCGCCTCCGATCCCACCTCCCTGCCACCCGTTCCGGCCTCATGGTACCTGGAGCAGACGCCCGATCAGGTGGCCGCGACCCATGAAAAAGCGCAGGAATACCTCACCCGTTCACTGGGGTTGCTGTTTGATGGGAAAAAAGCCGTCCTGCCCGCCTGCAAAATTCGAGCCATGGACGGTGCTGACAACACCCCCCTCAAGGCAGACACCCAGGAAGTTCACATCCTCGCCACCGCCAGCGGCCAGCTGCCGGCGAATTCCACCACCTTCCAGGTCGATTTTGCCAAAGATGCCAATACCAGCCTCATCCTGCTGCACTCCATGGCAGGAAAGACCGAACTTCGTCCCCAGGTGATATTCCCGGGAGAGACAAGCCGTCCCTTCCAGCTTCATTTGGCTGCAGCTCCTGACAGCCCACCCGGCGCCCCGGCATCCAAGGGCAATAACATCTATCTGATCATCGCGATCTCCGTGGCTTGCATCGTGATCATCACCGGCTGGCTGCTGCTCAGCCACTACCGCCACCACCACCGCGCGCATCGAAAGCCCGGAGCTGGAAAAATGTGAAAAACTACCTCTTTCATGCCTTCGAAGCGGGGTTAATCCTGTCCCCCGCCGCATGTCAGATTCCTTCGTCCATCTCCATCTCCACACCGAATACTCGCTGCTAGACGGCGCTGTGCGCATCGATGCGCTTATGAAACGCGTGAAGGAGTTGAACATGCCTGCCGTGGCCATGACCGACCATGGCAATCTCTACGGCGCCATCGACTTCTACATGGCCGCCAAGAAGGCCAAGGTGAAGAGCATCATCGGCTGCGAGGCCTATCTCGCACCCGGCTCCATGATGGACAAAAACGAAGTGCCGGGCCGCAAGCGCTCCTCACATCTCACGCTGCTCGCCTCCAGCAACGAAGGCTTCGAGAATCTCTCCAAGCTGATCACCAAGGGCCACCTCGACGGCCAGTGGTACAAACCCCGCGTGGATAAAGACGCCCTGCGTGAGCACGCCAAGGGCCTCATCTGCCTCAGCGGCTGCATCAACGGCGAAATCAACGAACTCCTCCTCTCCGACCGCAAGGACGAGGCGGAAAAAAGCCTGCTGGAGTTCCGCGACATCTTCGGCCCCGAAAACTTCTACCTCGAAATCCAGGACCACAACATGGAGGCCCAGCGCAAAAGCGCACGGCAGATGATCGAGTGGGGCAAGCAGTACGATCTGAAGACCGTCGCCACCAACGACGTCCACTTCCTCAATCGCAGCGATCACGAGTCCCACGACATCATGATCTGCATCGGCACGGGCGCGAGCATCTACGATCAGAACCGTATGACCTACTCCCCGGAGGTCTATTTCAAGACCGCCGAGGAAATGCGCGCCCTGTTCTCCGAGGTGCCCGAGGCCTGCGATGCCACGCTCGAAATCGCCGAACGCTGCGATCTCAAGATCCACCTCGATTCCACCAGCATCGAGCGCTACCCGCAGTACCCCATGCCCGACGGCGGGGATCGCAATGAATACCTGCGCAAGCTGACGATGGACGGCCTCGAACTTCGCTATGGCCGCGACCGCGCGCTCAATGACGAGGTGCTCCACCAGCGTATGGAAGTGGAGCTCGCCCTGCTGAAGGAGAAAAACTTCACCAGCTACTTCCTCATCGTCTGGGACTTCATCAATTGGGCCCGTAAGCACGACATCCCCGTCGGCCCCGGTCGTGGTTCCGCCGCTGGTTCGCTCGTCGCCTTCTGCCTCGGCATTACGGACATCGATCCGCTCCGCTTCGAACTCGTGTTCGAACGATTCCTCAATCCCGAGCGTGTCAGCCCTCCCGATATCGATATCGACTTCTGCCAGACGCGTCGTCCTGAGGTCATTCAGTACGTCCGCGAAAAATACGGCGACCTCAGCGTCTGCCATATCATCACCTTCGGCACCATGGGGGCCAAGTCGGTCATCCGCGACGTCGGTCGCGTCATGGGCTGGAGCTACGGCGACAGCGACGCGCTGTCGAAGATGATTCCGAACGAGTTGAACATCGACCTGGAGGAGTCGGTGAAGAAAAACCCCGATCTCGCCGCGAAGCTCGAGTCCGACGGTAATGCGCAGGAACTCTGGCGGCATGCCACCTTCCTTGAAGGTCTCACCCGCGGCACGGGCGTTCACGCCGCCGGTGTCGTCATCGGTGATCGCCGCCTCGACAACTTCATCGCCCTCACGCGCGACAAGGAAGACGCCATCCTCTCGCAGTATGCCATGAAGCCACTCACTGAGCTCGGCATGCTCAAGATGGACTTCCTCGGTCTCAAAACGCTGACGGTGATCCACGAAGCCGAGTACTGGATCCACAAGCGCGTCCCCGGCTTCAGAGTGGCCAATGCACCCCTCGAAGACACCAAGACCTTCGATCTCATCAAACGCGGCGAAACGGTCGCCGTCTTCCAGATGGAATCTGGAGGCATGGTCAACACCTGCAAACAGCTCGGTCCCGACACCATCGAGGAAATCATCGCTATTCTGGCGCTGTATCGCCCCGGCCCGATGCAGTTTATTCCAGACTACATCAAGCGTAAGAAGGGTGAGGAGAAGGTGGACTATCCACATCCGCTGCTGGAGAAGATCTCCAAGGAGACCTACGGCATTCTGGTCTATCAGGAGCAGGTCATGCAGGCCGCGAACTTGCTCGCCGGCTTCTCCCTCGGACAAGCTGACTTGCTCCGCCGAGCGATGGGTAAAAAGGACGCCGCCGAGATGGCCCGCCAGCGTCTCATATTCGTGGAAGGCTGCCTCAAGACGAACGACATCCAGGCCAAGCTCGCGAACTCCATCTTCGACTTGCTCGAAAAATTCGCGCAGTACGGCTTCAACAAGTCTCACTCCGCCGCCTACGGAATCGTCACGTACCGCACCGCCTACCTGAAGGCCAACTTCCCCGTCGAGTTCATGGCGGCCGTGCTCAGCTATGAAATCAGCAATCCCGACAAGATCGCCAATTTCGTCAGCGAGTGCTTCGAAATGGGCATCAAGGTGCTGCCGCCTGACGTCAACAAGTCCTCCCTCAAGTTTGCTCCTGAGCGGTTCGAAACCGAAGAAGCAGAGCCAAACGCCATCCGCTACGGCCTCAGCGCCATCAAGAATGTCGGTGAAGGCGCCATGGAGGCCGCCATTGCCGAGCGTGAAAAGAACGGCCTCTACACCAGTCTTGAAGACTTCGCCGCACGCCTCGACAACCGCGCGGTGAACAAGAAGCTCATGGAGTCCCTCGTCAAAGCGGGCGCTTTTGACTTCACCAAAGAGCCGCGCGCCGTGATGTTCGCCAAGCTCGAGCAGGTGCTCGCTTCCGCAGCCTCCATGCAGAAGGACAAAAAAGCAGGCCAGGGCGGCCTCTTTGATGACTTCGAACTCGCGCAGCCCAAATCCAAGAAAAACGAAGCCTCGGCGCCCTCCATCGTGTGGAGTGCGGATGAGGTTCTCGCCTTTGAAAAAGAACTTCTCGGCTTCTACGTCAGCGGCCATCCGCTGGACAGCTACCGCGGCCATTTCGATTCGCCCAAGATCATCAAAATCGCCTCCATTGCGGACATCGATACCAAGGAAAAAGCGAGCTCGCACTCCATCGCCGGCATCCTCAGCCAGCTCGAAGTGCGCTACTCCAAGAAGGACAACCGCCCCTTCGCCACCTTCAAGTTTGAAGACTTCACCGGCCAGATCGAGATGATGTGCTGGAGCGATGACTACGAAAAAACGAAGGATGTTCTGGCCAATGGCGCCGTGCTCGGTCTCCGCATTCGTGTCAGCAAAGATCAAAAGACCGACGGCAACCGCGTCACCATGAACAGTGCCACGCCGCTCAAGCCCAAGGCTGCGAAACCGCGCAACGCCGGTGACCCCGATCCTTCCGAGCCGCCACCCCCGAAGCCGCCTGCTCCGCCGAAACCGTATGTCTTGAGGCTCAACACCAAGCAGCATGACGTCACCGACCTCGAACGCATTCAGGAAGTGCTTCTCGCCTATCCCGGCACACTGCCTGTTTTCCTCGAAATCTCCCAGAACGGCCACAAAGCCCGCCTCGAACTCGATGAAAGCTTCCGCGTCACTCCCAGTCCCGATCTGCGTCGTGCGCTCACGGTCTGGTTGTGATTTAGCGCTCCGCAAAACTCTTTTCCCGTTCGACCGAGACAGCTCCATTTGGAGTGCGGTTGCGTAGCGAGGAACGAGCGCAGCTACCGCTTTCGCCGGTCTCGGTGACTCACCCCTGCCGGAAAATCTTCGAATGCGGGAGCCTGTGAGCCTTCACAAGCTCCACAGCTCATACCATGAGCCATTGAAACCGGGTCTGCATGCGCGGCGCGTGCAGCAGGGCTGGTAGGGCCCCGCTGTGTCGGGGCCGAAGTTTCGGGTCTGCGGCGTCGCAGGCGTTGAAAAAGGTGCGCCGTCCTTGGAATGTCGAAAGGGGGGCGGGCCTCGATGGAGTTCAGGCGCATTTCACCACAGCGCTCCCAGACTCCTTTTCAACTGTTGATGGCATCACTCACACCACGAGACACGCGAAAAACAGCAGCACTTCGTAGCCGCCACAAAACGCTACGCAGAAGCTCTGCGAACGCGTCAGCGCTCTGGAGGAGAGGGATCGTCCCGATCCCTCACGCTCTCACAACGTCCAGCGTGTACGAACATCTCAAGCGCACCGGGTGGCGATCAAGATGATCATCCCTCCATCAGCAGACCAGCCTTTGCCGGGTCATGGTATTATTCCAACGGCACGATCACCTTCTCACCAAGAAACCTCGGCTGGGTGCCGAGCACATTCACATCCAGCACCGCTTTGACGCAGGCCAGTTTCTCCCGCAAAAAAGTCTTCACAGAAAGTGTCACGGGCACATCCTTGGCATCCATGCCGTAAGCTTCGATTCCAAACGCCTGCGCCAGATAAATGGCCCGCGCATTGTGAAATCGCTGTGAAACAAAAATCACGCGCTGCTGACCAAAGACCTCTTTGGCCCGCACCACCGAATCCAGCGTGCGGAATCCGGCATAGTCGCACACCACCTTCTCCGCCGGCACTCCCATCTGCATCAGCACTCGCTTCATGTCCGTGGGCTCATCATAGCCTTGTGCACCGTTGTCACCGCTAACGATCAGTGCCTTCACCCTGCCTGCTTTAAACAAAGCCGCCGCAGCCTCCATGCGTGGGAGAAAGAAGAGATTGGCCCTGCCGTCAGCAAGTCTTGCTGACGTGCCCAGCACCACCGCCACAGGCGCAGAGGGCACCCCCTCCACCGCATCAAAGCACCGGCCTTCCGCGCTTCCCTCGACCCACCACTCGCAGCCAAACACGAAGCCAAGCCCCGCCACGGCCAAAACAGCGAGCCACACCCACCAGCGCTTGAGGATTGTCTTCATGCCAAACTCCTCCCGCCAGTTCACACAGCCTGCAAGCTGCCGCTTCTATCATTTTGCCAAACCCCCATTCACGGCACACTATCGGGAAACACATGCGCCCCAACCGTCCCGAACAACCCGTCGCCCGCCAGAACCGCCACTCCCGTTCTGACAACCACGTGCGTGTCTATGAAGAAGGAGACATTCCCGCCATTCTCGAAGGCAAGACCAGCCCCCTCGTCCTGATCCTCGACTGCGTTCAGGACCCGCACAATCTCGGCGCCTGCCTTCGCACTGCTGATGCCGCAGGTGTCTGCGCCGTGATCATGCCCAAGGACAAAACCGCACCCATCACCGAGACCGTCGTCCGCGTGGCCTGTGGCGGTGCGGAAAACATCCCCCTCATCCGCGTCACCAACCTCGTCCGCGCCATGGACAAGCTCAAAGAGCTCGGCATCTGGCTCGTCGGCACTGCCGATGAAGCCACGAAGAGCCTCTACGATCTCGATCTCAAAGGCGGCATCGGCATCGTCATGGGCGCTGAAGGCCCCGGTATGCGCCGCCTCACCAGCGAGCACTGCGACTTCCTCGTCAAGATTCCCATGGGCGGCAAAGTCGAATGCCTCAATGTCTCCGTCGCCACCGGCGTGTGTTTGTTTGAATGCGTCCGGCAGCGTCAGCCGAAAAAATGAGTGCGGAGCGAAACATCGTCGTGCTCACCGGCGCGGGCATGTCCGCCGAATCCGGCGTGCCGACGTTTCGCGGAGCAGATGGACTTTGGGAAGGTCATCGCATTGAGGAGGTGGCCTCGCCCGAAGGTTTCGCACGCGATCCCGAACTCGTTCATCACTTTTACAACCTGCGTCGTGCCGCGCTGAGCACTGTGGAGCCCAATGCAGGTCATCTCGCTCTCGCCCGTCTGGAGCGCGAATGGCAGGGCGGGTTTCTCCTCGTCACCCAAAACGTGGACGATCTGCATGAACGCGCTGGCAGTGAAAAACTCATCCACATGCACGGCGAGCTCCTCAAGGCCCGCTGTGAACTCTGCGGCGCTGTACTGTCCTGGACCAAAGACTTGTCATCCGGCACACGCTGCCGTGCCTGTGGCGAGATCGGCGGCATGCGCCCGCACATTGTCTGGTTTGGCGAAATGCCCTTCGAGATGGAGACCATCATGAACGCCTTGAAGAGCGCAGATATTTTTCTCTGCATCGGCACATCCGGCTTGGTCTATCCCGCCGCTGGCTTTGCACAGATAGCTGCGCAAAACCGTTCCTGCCGCCTCGTGGAATTCAACATCGAAAGCACCGAGATCTCACGCCAGTTCCGTGAGCGCGTCATCGGCCCTGTGTCTGTTGAGCTGCCCAAGTTCGTGGACCAGCTTCTGTCTGACACGCACAGGCAGGCCTGGTTAGAACGGTGATGGGCCCAGGACCAGATCTTGGATATCCCGATCACCCATTGCCGCACTTTCACGACGGCGCGGCGGTGGCCCTCCCGGACCTCCGGGACCACGACCTCGTTGATCCGGCTCTTCGGGCGTGTGACCAATCACAATGTCCCAGGTGGCGGCGAGTTCCCTGCTCTCGGCGCTCATGGGTTTGAACTCGCGAATGACGGAGAGACGCTGCTGCTCCGTGCCCATGCTGCGCAGAATGCCGTCTCGGTCATTCTGCGGAATGCCTGCGATGAACAGCTGCGTGGTCAGCATGCTTTTTTCGTTCTGCTTCACGCGGACGTGGTAGTGCAGCGTGCGGCCCGTGTATAGGCCGGGCAGAATGGTCCGGAAGCGATATTCACCCTTGGTGTTCGTTTCGATTTTCCCATAGCCCTGAAACTGCGGATCGCGCTCCTTGCCTTGCTGCGTGCCCCGGCTGTGAATGTAGCAGCCGTTGTTGTCAGACTGCCAGAGTTCGATCACCGCATCTTCAATCGGCTTGCCATCCACATTCAGCAGCCGTCCACCGAACTCTGTCACGACCCCGCTCGCAGGGGCTTTCCCACCGATGATCATCGTGAGATCATTGTCCTGATCCAGTGGCAGGTGGTCAGGATAATACGGCCCTTCCGTCGCGCGCGGCGTCAGTGTGAGCGCCTCGGCATACACACTGCCGGTAATGATCCCGCCGGTGGTCAGCAGCAGGCTGTGCAGCAGACGGCGACGGCTGAGCGGGATGTGAAAGGGGGGAATCGTGGTGTTCATGAGCGGGGTTTTGTTTTCCGTCAAACCCACCCATCCCGTGTTGGTTGCGCATGAAAAAAGATTCAGCGCGAATCGGCGCTGACCGCAGCTGCAAGATTCCGCACCACCATATTCGCGGAACTTGTTTCACCAGGTCGGCTTGGCAATGACCGGCTTGTGGCCTGTCGCCTGCACTTCATACCAGCCCGGAAATCCGCGCCATTTTACCCTGCCTTGGGCATTCGTTTTCAAAGTGACATCAGTGTGCCATTTGCGACCAATCCATTCCTCCAGCACTTCGCCGCGCTTGCGGATGCTCCAGTCCTTGTTCCAGGAAGCTGCCGCAGGCTTCCAGTGGGAGCCTTCCCAAAAACCCCAGATCAGAAAGCTGGTGTAAGCCGGATGGCTGAACACCGCGATGAGCACATCCCGCGTGTAATCAGCCGCCAGTTCCTCATCCTCCGTGGTCACGATGTCATACTCGGTGATGCACTGATGCGGCACCACCTCGGCAAAGCGATCCGTCACCGCCAGCAGATGCTCCGGAGACGGCAGGTAGCTCTCATCAAAATGCGCCTGATTGCCCAGTCCATAGACGGTGAGCCCCGCTTTGTTCAGTGCCTCAATGTAAGTGAAAGTGTCATCACATTGCGGCCCCGGACGGAACACCTGATCCTCATTCACACAAAAAGGCAGCTTGGTCAGGGATCTTGCCAGTTTGAAAACGTCACGGTCAAGCTGCTCCAGACCGGGGCGCTTGTTCAGCATGTCCGCTCCGTTCCAGGCGATGGGGTGGTTGATCACATCCCACTCAATCACGCGGTCTTTCACAAACTCCAGCCGCTCCTTCACACTGGCGAGCGTGCGCTCTCGAATGACCGTGCTGTCTTTGATGTCGTGCAGATTGAACGGTGTGGCCACCTGCATCAGGTAGTGTCCCCGCACAGGAATGTGGCGCTCCGCGAGCCAGGCAAAGGCTTGGTCCAGCTCCGCATTCCGTTGAGCTTTGCGTTTCTCATCCAAATCCGGCGACCAGTTGCCATCCTTCAAATCATTCTCAAACACCACGATGCTGAAGAGCCGGTCAATGATTTCGCGGTAGCGCTTGTCGTCCTCGCTTTCACCGCTGAAACGCTTGGCCACCACCGCTGTTCCAAACTCGAAGGCATGACGATGCAGCGTGAGTTTCACCTCCGTGTTGGTCGCCGGTTTGCCGTCTTCACCCGTGACAATCATGGAGAGATCTGCCTTGCGGTGCTGTTCGATGCGTTCAAGTGCCGCCTTGCGCCAGGGTGCATCCGGTTCACGGCCAGGATAGCTTCGCTTGGTCATCTTGGCCCGAGGAAAACGGCTGACATCGGTGCTGGCCGGATACTTGAGCACGCGAATGCTTTCGACCTCGATGCTCTGCTCCTTGTGTCCGCACAGCAGCACGACGGCAGCCGTGCCAGCCTGAATCGCATCGCTGGAAACAAAAGTCACCGGCTGCTCCGTCCACTCACGATGGATGTCCACGCCGACACTGTCGCCAAACGAAGTGTAAGGTTCTTTACGCAACTGCAACTTCGTCTGAACCTCCCCTGATACCGCATTGCCGACGACCCGCGCCTTGATGATCGCCAGCACCCGCTCATCCTTCGCGATGCCCTCGGCCACTGAAGCCGTAAACTGCGCCGCGTAGGCCTTGGCCGCATCCGGCTGTGTGATGGTGATGCGCTTCCCTCGCTCCAGATTCTCAGCTTTTCCGGCTGCATTGGAAGCAGAAGCCTCCAAAGGCGATCCGCCACGAATATCCGTCCCTCCAGGCGGAATCTCCAGCGCATGCAGTCGGCAGACCGTGGTGAATAGGAGGACCGGCAGGAAGCTCAGGCGTTTCATGGTGGAGGCGCACCTACCCCCGATTAAGCACTATTCAAGCCGGGAGCCGTCTGTCCTGCCCACCTGCTACTTTTTGGATTTCTTATGCTCTGGCGTCATGGCGCCTTCTTTGCCATCCGGCCAGTTGGCGCCTTCGGTGATCCATTGGCGAATGAGGTTCACTTCATCCTTTGGAATGCGATGTCCGGTGGCCGGCATGGCCTTTACGTCTTTCGGTGGCAGGGTCAGCACGAGATACAGCATGCTTTTTTCTGCATTCTTCGGCACAATCACCGGCCCGGCTTTGCGTTTTTTGAAAGCTAGTGCACGTGTTTGCAAATTGAGCTCTCCCAGCAGTGTCTCCGAGTTGTGACACTCGACGCAACGATCGGCCAGGATTGGTTTGATCTGTGTCACAAAATCCACCGGAGCATCTCCGGCGGCTTGAAGGGTGGTGCAGGCGGCGAGGCAGGCGACGAGCGCGAATTGGCGGTGAATATTCATATGGATGAGCATCTACAATCTACGTCGCGGTGTCCAGCACGTCTTGCGACTGAATGAGCGCATCTTGTCGCCTTCCCGGTTGCTCCTGCGTGCGCGTGCCTGCATCATGCTGCATGAGCATCGAACAAATCACCGCCCGCATCTGTGCGTTTCGCGACGCCCGGGACTGGATGCAGTTTCACAGCCCAAAAGAGCTAGCCATCGCCATCACTGCGGAGGCGGGGGAGCTGCTGCAGCACTTTGTCTGGCAGCAGCCGGAGCAGATTGAGCAGAGGGTTCAGGACAAAATGCCGGAACTGAAGGACGAAATGGCCGATGTGGCTATCCTGCTCTTTGAACTCGCGCACAATCTAGGCGTGGATCTCGGTCAGGCGATGCTCGACAAGATTGATCGCAATGAAACGCGCTATCCCGTAGCGAAGGCGCGTGGATCGAACGCCAAGTACAACGAGCTGTGAGCGAAGCCGAAATTCCAACACCGCATCGCCGTCGCCCGCGTTATTCTGGCAAGAATCCGCGACGTTTTGAAGACAAGTACAAGGAGCTCAATCCTGAGCGCTATGCTGAAACCATTGCAAAGGTGCGCGCATCTGGGAAAACGCCTGCAGGTCAGCATGTGCCGATTTTGCTGAGCAAGATTATGCAAATTCTTGCACCCCAGCCCGGCGAACGCGCCGTGGATTGCACGCTGGGCTACGGCGGCCATGCCGGAGCCTTGCTCAAAGCCGTGCAACCGGGCGGCACCCTGCTTGCACTCGATCAAGATCCTTTGGAAATTGTACGCACTGAGGCGCGCTTGCGTGCCAGCGGTTGCGAAGAATCGGCCCTTGTCGTGAAGCGCATGAACTTCGCCGGGCTGCCCCGGGCCCTTGGCGAACTCGGCTGGAGCGATGGTGCGGACGTGCTGCTCGCCGACCTCGGCTGCTCCTCCATGCAGTTCGACAATCCCGCCCGTGGGTTCAGTTTCAAGCACGACGGCCCGCTCGACATGCGCATGAATCCGCAACGCGGTGTCTCTGCACGCGAGTTTCTGCAAAAACTCAGTGCTGAAAAGTTCACTGCCATTCTCAGCGACAATGCGGATGAGCCGCACGCGAAACTGCTCGCTCAGACATTGGCCGAAACCGACCACGCCACCACGCGTTCACTGGCCGAAGCCGTGCGACGAGCGCTGCCGCACCGGGTGAATGAGGAGGACCGTGACGCCACTGTGCGCCGCGTTTTCCAGGCCCTGCGCATCGCCGTGAACGAGGAGTTTACCGCGCTTGACACTTTTTTGCGTCAATTGCCCACCTGTTTGCGCAGTGGTGCACGTGTATGCATTCTCACCTTCCACTCGGGTGAGGACCGCCGCGTGAAGCATCTCTTCCGCGAAGGGCTGCGCAGCGGTATTTTCAGCGCCACCAATGATGAAGTGATTCGTCCCACTTCGCAGGAGACCCGTGACAATCCACGTGCAGCCCCTGCAAAGCTGCGGTGGGCGGTGAAGGCGTGAATTGAAGTGCACTCATGATGCGTATGAGTGAGCCATGTTCCAATCCGTTCGCTTTCTTCTTCTGTTAGGACTTTGTTTTCCATGGGTTGCGCATTCCTCGCTGCAGGAAACCTGGGAGACAGGGTATGCCAAAGAAGACGCCACGGGACCTCATGTGCTGGGATTTTGGAAATTTGATGAAGAGTCCAAGGATGTGACGCTGCATGGGGCGGTCTTGAATCCCAAAGGAAAGTTTGGCGGGGCTTTGGAGTCGTTCCCGGGTTTTCCGGTTGAGGATCAACGACATGCGGCGGTGGTGGCGGTGAAGCCTGTGAAAGGGGCGTTCACGCTGGAGATGTGGATCAAGCCGAAGGCGGCGTTTGAGCCGAGGCTGCGCTGCTTCCTGCTGGACAAGAAGTATGTCGATCACACGGACTACCAGTGGCAGATTGGGGATGCAGATAAGGGCGGATTGCGGCGAATGTGGGTAACTTTGGGATTTGGAGAGCAATCGAAGACGATTTACTCGCTGCCGTTCAAGCTGGAGACGGACGTGTGGCAGCATGTGGCGTTTACGTATGATGGTGCAGGTGATGGAAAATTTTATCGCAACGGGGTGGCTGCGGGTGGTGCAAAGCTGGCAGGTTTTGGCAATGTGATGCAGGGAATGAAACCGTTGAGCATTGGGGACCGGCTGGGGAGCAATTATGGCGGGTTTCCGGGGTTGATCGACGAGGTACGTGTTTGTGAGGGGGTGCTGAGTTTTGAACGCATCTCGATGCAGATTGTGGCAGGGCGCAGTGTGTGGCGGCGGATGGAGACGGCGAAGCCGGTGGAGATCGTTTGCACCAATTTGCAACGAGAGGTGCTGAAGGGGGCGCGGCTCAAGGTGAGTCTGGGTGGGACAACGGAGGAGTTTCTTGTGTCGGATCTGGCAATGGGGAAGAGTTTTACGGCCAGATATTTGTTCAACACGGCGCTCAAGGCGGATGACTATGAATTGCGGGCGCGGTTTGAGACGGGTGATTATGCGACTGAACAATCGACGGCTTTGAAAATCGTGGCGCGAGTGCCGGAGCGGATGCCGGTGATCATGTGGGGGGCGAGTGGTGAGGAGATGGAGCGGGTGAAGGATCTTGGCTTCACGCACTTCATTGGATTGGGCGCGGACTACAGTGAGATGTGGCACCAGAAGAAGATTGTGCCGCCGGCGAAGCCGGAGGTGATCGTGAAGAACCGGGCGATGCTTGATCAGGCGCTGGCGAATGGGCTGGAGGTCATTGCGAGTTTGTCTCCGGCTGCGGCGCTGGAGAAGGAGGACAAAAATTTGCGGGTGGGGCGTGATGGGAAGGCTTATGCGCGGCAGGACATCTGTGCATCGCTGCCGGACTTTGCTTCTTTTTTTCAAGTGGTGGGCATGAGTGTGGCGAAGGCGTATGGGGATCATCCGGCGTTCACGACGGCGTTGATTGATACGGAGGTGAGGGACAATACGCAGGTGAGTTTCAATGCGGTGGATGTGGAGGCTTATCAGAAGTTTGCGAAGGCGGAGATTCCTGCGGAGGTGTCGGCCAAGTGGGGCGTGGACTGGACGAAGATGAAGGATTTTCCGGTGGATCGTGTGATCGCGGATGATCATCCTGTTTTGAAATACCTGCGCTGGTTCTGGACGGTGGGGGATGGGTGGAATGGACTGCATACGGCGCTGCACAAGGGGGTGAAGAGCAGCAAGGTGTGGACGTTCTTTGATCCGGCGGTGCGGCAGCCGAGCATCAGCGGGGCGGGTGGTGGTGTGGATGTGATCTCGCACTGGACCTACACTTATCCTGATCCGCTGAAGATCGGGATGTGTGCGGATCAGTTGTTTGCAATGAGTGCAGCGACGGGGAGGAATCAGCGGGTGATGAAGATGACGCAGTTGATCTGGTACCGGTCACAGACGGCACCGATAGGCAGCAAGGCGCCGGGTGAGGTGGTGGCGTGGCAGGATCATGATCCTGATGCGGCGTATATCACGATCGCGCCGATGCATTTGAAGGAGGCGCTGTGGACGAAGATCGCGCGGCCGATTCAGGGCATCATGTATCATGGGTGGCAGTCGCTGGTATCCACGGACAGTCCGGGTGGGTATCGCTTCACGAATTCAAACACTGCGCCGGTGCTCAAGCAGTTGATGCATGATGTGATCGAGCCGCTGGGGCCGTCGCTGATGGCGATTCCGGATGAGCGGAGTGAGGTGGCGTTTTTGGAGAGCTTCACGTCGCAGATGTTTGCGCATCGCGGCAGCTACGGGAACAACACGGACTGGGCGGCGGATGTGTGGCTGGCGCTGCAGCATGCGCATGTGCAGACGGACATCGTGTATGAGGAGACGCTGCTCAAGAATGGGCTGAGCGGTCGCAAGGTGCTCATCATGCCGTATTGCGATGTGCTGACGAAGTCGTTGGTGACGCGGATTCAGGACTGGCAGAAGAAGGGTGGCAAGATTGTGGCGGATGAGTTTTTGTGTCCGGCGCTGAAGGCGGATTTCCTATTGCCGAGTTTCAAGCGGGTGAAGAAGGCGGATGAGGACAAGGCGAAGGTGCTGGAAATGGCGAAGACGGTGGGCGGCTTTGCGCTGCCGCAGAAAGCGATGTGCGACAATCCGGAGATCATCGTGCGCACGCGGAAGTTTGGGGATGCGACCTATGTGTTTGTGGTGAACGACCAACGCGAGTTCGGCAATTACGTGGGACAGCATGGGCTGGTGATGGAGAACGGGGTGCCATCGAGCGGGGTGGTGAGCTTGAAGGTGGAATCGGCGAATGTGTATGAGCTGACGGGGACGCAGTTCATCGTGCCGAAGCGCGGTGCCGACGGTTTGATGAGCTGGCCGGTCGACCTGGGCCCTTGTGACGGGCGCATCTTCATGGTGCTGCCGAAGCCGCTGCTGGGCTTGAAGCTGGAGGTGCCGGAGAACGCGGTGGTGGGGAACAGCGCGAAGATTGCGGTCAGCATCACCACCACGCAGGAAGCACCGACCAAGGCGGTGATTCCGGTGCGGGTGGATGTTCGTGATGCGAGCGGGAAAGCTGCGGAAGGGAGCGGGTTTTATGCCGCTGAGAATGGCATCGTGGAAATCAAACTGGACCTGGCGCCGAATGAAGACCCGGGCACGTGGGAAGTGCGGGTGAAGGAACTGGCGAGCGGGATGGAAGCGCGGAAGTGGATGCGAGTGAAGCGGGAATGACGAATGAACCGGTCTTGGGAGAGCACTCGGTGGGGCACCGAAGGACAGAATTGTGGTAAAATAATTGGGGGTAGAATCATTTCAGAGGCTGGATCTTTAGAGGTGCCTTATCCGCTGTAAGGATGTCCTGATTTGACGCCGCAGATGAAGTGAGAGGGATGGGGAGGTTTGGACGGTTTTTGATTCGGCAAAGGAATGGTGGTCAAAGGAATGGATTCTGAGGGGAGCCTGAGCCGATGCACCGCAGAGATGGGAACGCCGCAGAGATTTTTCAGAAAGGATCTTTGGGGCGGTCCGGGCTTGAGGGCTCAGGAGGTGGGCATGAATCACCGTGTGTTGCTCATGATGGGCATACCGTCTGATGCGGTTTCTTCCGTTTGGCCTCGTTGAGGCGGAAGATGGTGCGCGGAGAGGGATTCGAACCCCCGACCAACTCGGTGTAAACGAGCCGCTCTACCACTGAGCTATCCACGCATTAGTAATTGAAAATCAACGATCTAAACAGGCTTTTCAACTTGATCATTTTCCCCGTTGATACTGGTTTTGTATACTCGTAGAATTCTGGGCATGCAAGGACAGAAAAAGAGAGACCAGAAGGGGGCTTGGAAGAAGGTGGCGCCATGCTTGTATCAGTATCAGAGCAACGGGGTTTATTATGCCGTTGCGCGCCGTGCTGGCAAGCTGATCCGCAAAAGCCTCGAAGTCACAGAGAAGGAGGCCGCCAAAAGGAAGCTGCGTGATTACCTCAACGAGTTGGAAAACAGCGCCCCGGATGCCCACAAAGTCCGCTTGGATGATTACATGAAAGAGTTCCTGTTAGGCAGAACCGGGAAGTCAAAGACCATGAAACGGTATCAGCAGATGGTGACAGAGGTGGTCAAAAGCTGGCCAGGAGGCTCTCGACAGGCACTTCGCAAAGTTGATTTGAGCCAATGCACGCAGTGGCTGAGCAAGTGGAATGGGAAGGTGGCTCAGTATAACCATGCCCGGCAGTGGCTGGCTGCCTTTTTTGACTTCGCGGTTGCAAACAAAAAGCTTACGAGGTCCCCTATGGAGAACAGGAAGTTGGTCAAAGCCATGCGCCGTCCGAAGGTGATTCGCAATGCACCCACGCCGGAGGAATTCGACGCCATTCTGGCCGAAGTCCGCGCCCAGCCGTTCACCGACCATGCGGATGATTCAGGGGATGTGTTGGAGTTCATGGGCAGGGCGGGTGTTGGCCAAGCCGAGACTTCAGGGCTCAAACACGAGCATATCAGTCTTGAGGAAGGGACCATCAAACTGTTCCGCGTCAAAACGCAGTCATCTTTCCAGATCCCAATCTTTCCCAAACTGCATCCACTGCTCAAAAAATTAAAAAAGACAAATCCTGAGGCCTTGCCGTCCGACAAAGTCTTCAAAATTTCTGACCCCAAAAAGGCGCTGGCAACGGCATGCAAGCGTCTCAAATTGCCTAGTTTTTCTCCACGTTCACTGCGTCGGATGTTCGTCATTAGAGCTCTCAAACGCCGTGTGGCGGTGAAAACCATCAGCAAGTGGCAGGGGCATCAGGACGGAGGAGTTTTGATTCTGAAAACGTATTCAGAAACCATTGATCAGGAGGCTCATCAAGAAGATGCCAACTTGCTTGGATAAGGCCAATTTCGTTAAAAACATTCATGGCTCGATGGGCCCGGATTCATCCCAGCGCCCAAATTGCGGTGAAAATATTATTGGCTTCGTTGCCCCCGAATTCCAATGACTCGCAGCAAGGGAAAGCGGTCATTTGGGATCATTTACTGATTTTAACAGAGCCAGAATGCCCTGTACATCTCAATCGCTCAAAGCCATGGTGTGCAGCGTTTAGGCTTGCCAGGAATGCGTTAAATCATGGTTGAGGGACGGAATGAGGCCAAACACGGCGGCACAGGCGGATCATCAAGACGAAGCTGGATGAGGTCTGGGCATCACTTGTCCTTCAGTTTCCTAAAGACTGAGGCCTCAAATCCCACGATCCAGGCCCCTTACTGCGTTACACCCGTGCATCGCAGTTCGTCTGGACTGCTTGAATTTGATCTGGACACACCATGCTTGTCAGTCAAAATAAAGGCCTTTTCTCCAAGGAACAGGAATTCGGTTGAAAGGATCCTTCGTCCGCGAATTCATCAACTCAAACTCAATTATGAAACAACTGTTTACGATTCTCTGTGTGTTCTTTTCGATCACGGTCTGCTCTCAGGCTCGTATTGGCGAGACCCTGGCCGAACTCAAAGCGCGTTATGGCGAGGGAAAATCGATTTCTCCCCGCATTCCACAAACAGAGCAGTATGAGTGGGAAAAGGACGGCTATCTGATTCAGGCGAGTCTGCGCAACAATGTGACCGTGCTAGAATTTTTTCACCGCACCGACAAGGTAATGACTGATGAGGACATTAAGGCCCTGCTGAAGGTGTACCGGAAAGATGTTCGCTTTACGTGGTCTATGCGTGACAACTGCTTCAGAAGCAGTGACAAAAAAATGATGGCTGGCCGACAAGATGGGCATGACGACTGGATTTATGTCCGGGACGTCTCGGCCACGGATGCACTCAGCGGCAAGGACAAGGCGAAGAATCTGTGAACTTGGTTAGCTGAGCATCGCCGTCTCAGGATCCTTGCATTAAACAGGTCAGGGCCGAGTGGCAAATGTTGCAGGAGCAAATCGAGAACCCCTGAATCCTTCTCTCTGAATAGATTACAGCTCTTGGGCCGTGCACTCATGACGGAGGTGTGATCGGTCTGTGCTGAGATCTGTGGACTTTCCCTGCTTTGATGATAACCCATGCGCTCTTCATTCGAGTTGAACAATGCATAATGGCATGCCAGAGATTTGACCGTTAGGCATTATCTCGTCATTTATTATCACCTGCCAATTCATTATGAAATATATCCTCCCGTTTCTGATTTTCGTTTTCGGATTGCAAGCCCAGGCGCAATTGACACCCGCGACTGCACCTGCTGTCAAAGGCAAGTTCTTTGTATCAGTGGACGATGAAGCCGACATTTTTGTTAATGGAGCTCAGTTTCACCATTCCCCCCTTAACGAGTCCGAGTCGCCAGAACTTGAGCTCAAACCCAGCGACCGCATTGTCGTGAAACTAAAGAACACACTCGGAAAAGGTCGCTTTATGCTCTTGTTTATGTCCACCGACAGGAAGCAAATGATCAGCTTTACATCCGGTTCGTTCAAAATTTTGACAGACCCAACGGCAAGCGATTTCACTCCCACCGATTTTGCAGGTTTCAAGAAACAAGCGAAAGCAGTTCAAGGTGAATTCGCAGAACCCTATCTACTACCGTTCAAGAGCAGTTCCAAATGGGTCTGGGGAGAAGTGGATGTTTCCAGCATTGGCTGCGTCGTGACACCCCAGATGTTCAAAGCCAATACCCGAAAATAAAGGCCCCGTGAGTGAAGTTGTGCGGGCTGTCCATCCAACCGAGCAAGGACATCAGCAAAACAGGTCATTATCAGCGGATCCGTTCCCCGTGAATTTTCACCCCAACCTCTCCTCGCGTGCATACTCCATCGAGGGTGTTGTCATCTGTCAGTTTGATCTCCCAATCCCAGGTGTGAACAAGAAGATACTTTCCGCCCTTGTAGCTAAAATTGCCAGTTTCTTTCCAATAGTTGTAAGTGTAGTCCTTATTGAAAGACCATTCAGCTTTGACGTTGTTGCTTTGCGTGATGTTCCATTTGCCAACGATCTTGAGCGGTCCTGCCGGGAGTGGCTTGAGCTGATCCTGTTTGGTTTTAACGATCTGAGCATCCTCGAACCGGCCTTCTTTTGTCAACCGGGCCAGCAGCGGTTCCAGCACCTTGGAATAGGCATCTTTTAAAGGCTGCAATCTGCGATCTCTGTCCTGAGACAGTTTCCCCACAGCTGCACGATAAGCAGAACGCAGCTTTTTCAATCCGCCCTGAGTGTTGGCATCATCCGTCGAAGGCACAGACTTCGTGGTGACGACGGCTTCGATTTCAGCCTTGTAGGCAAGTGCTTCATCAAGCTTTCCTGTCTTCTGTGCAGAAGCACGTGAGTTCTCTAGACTCGCCAAATACTTCGCGTTCAATTCAGAAACCGCATTTTCATAAGGCTGAAGGACTTGTGCCTTTGATTTCAAGTCGTAATCAGCCTGCAAAGGAACCAATTCCGACACCACTCTCTCTTTAGCCTCTTGAGCATGGATACCAGTGACCACATGCATAGATGCAAGAAAAATGAGAAGCGCACGAATCGTTTTCATAAGAAGCTGGATTAATATTTAGAGTTTCAGTGATTCACTTTGCTGGATGGCCGTATTGATTGCGAGATTTTTTTCCGGCAACCCATCTGGCCTCTTAAAACCACTACCCAGCTTCGCAAGGAACTTGTTGCAGCTCACACCTTTACACCCATCGCATCAAGCAGCTTCTTTCCCATTTGCCGTGTTTGATCGTCGGAGGGATTGGATGGAAAAAGACCAGCAAAACGCCCTTCAAAGCTGTCTGCGGGCATGTCCTCAGCGTCACCCAGGTTCCAGAATTTGCCGTTACCGAGACGATTGATATTGCCCTGCGGAGCCTGCCCAATCAACACCACCACTTCTTCCCGGTCATACGATTCAGAGGGTGGCGTTAACGTGTCCGGTGGCGCATCAGCTTTGGCCTTCGTGATTCATGATTACAGAATGAGCACGAAAGCAGAGGCACCATATGAAGCTTGTGCCGTCCATCCCACCGAGCGCATGAAGATGTTGTGAGCCGGGATTACCGCCAAGTTTGGCATCCACGCTGCACAACGCCGTCTGAGACATACCAGTCCCACCATCACCTCAAAGTTTTACTCGAACAAGCCAGCCTCAACGCCTCCTGGGGTTGGGAGGTAGCTTGAGTCGCGGGTGAAGAAGGCGTCCTAATTTCTGCAGATCACAAACACACCGAAGCCGAAAATGATTGGTTCATTGCCCTCATCAAAACATGACATGACGATGAGTAGATGTGCAGCTGAACAGCTTTTTCGCACAAATTTCTTGCCCCTGATGCAACAATCAGCACTATCCCTGATCTGATGGCAGAATTATTAACATGAAGCGGGCATTTAATTTGTATGGAATACGACCTCAACCAACCGAGGTCATATCCTACTACTATCATTTAATGTTCCAGATCAACTAACTCTCTACAGGAAGTGGTGCTGTCATAGCAGCACCTGCATGAAACAAGATCATGACAAGCACAATGGACATGGAAATTGCGACACCTAAGAGAAAAGTCTTTATCAGCTATCACCACCGGCTTGACCAAGCATACAAAGAAAGTCTGCTTCAATTCAACCAGGAGCACGATATTTTCATCGATGCGTCTGTGGACACGGGGGATATTGATGACAATCTCTCAGATCAAACAATTCGCCAAAAGGTTAGAGATGAATACCTCAAAAACTCAACAGTGACTATCTTGCTTGTTGGAACGGAGACTAGGTTCAGAAAGCACATAGATTGGGAATTGTATTCAAGTATGTTTGACGGAGTGGTGAACAAAAAGTCGGGAATTTTGGTGATTAATCTACCGTCCACGAATTGCACGTCGTTTACAGCGAAGCACGAAAACGAAAAAGAGGTCGTCCATCCAGAGTGTGAGTCTTGGACTACTATCAACAACCGAGTCGAATACGAGCGCCGCTATCCACTTATGCCAGATCGCATTATTGATAATCTCATCGCACCAAATGCAAAGATCTCAGTACTGCCATGGGATAAGATAAACGTCCGGCGATTGGCATTCCTCATTGAAGCCACTTTTCAAGGCCGAGAGGAATGTCAATATGACTTGAGTCGGACTATGAGGCGCTCAAACTACAACCCGTAGCCCACTGACATGAAATATTTCAGCAGCACTGAACCCGAGATTATAAACTTCAGCAGAGGGATCATACCTGAAGACTACCTTTTTGAAAAGCGCGCCTCCGTTTTTGCGTCGAGCGTCTTTCTGGCGCACTCCTCAGCAGACAAGGAGGATTTACCAAATGTAATCGGCTTTCTCGAACGCCACGGGGCTAGAGTCTACATCGATAAAGCCGACAAAGACCTCCCTCAGAAAACATCTACCGAAACTGGCTTGAAACTAAAGGAAAGAATTTCACAGTGCTCGAAGTTCATCGTGTTGGTCACTCCAAATAGCAAAAACAGCCGGTGGATTCCTTGGGAACTGGGCATTGCTGATGAAAAGAAGAAGCTGCAGAATGTCGCGTTGCTTCCAGATGTTGGGAACCAAATCAACCCCGAATGGCCACAACAAGAGTATCTAGGCCTTTACCCGAGAATCGTCTTCGGCGCACACAAGAGTTTTGCTAATCCCATTTGGATGGTTTTTAACCACCATGAAAATACCGGAACCGAGCTTGGGCAATGGCTGAGGGGAGAAAGCTAGATCGTTTGCTTATAACCATGAATCCAAGCATCGAAATCGCGGCTCAAAGCTACATCCCTCCGCTCTCGATATTCTTCGTCTGGCATCCTCTAGATCGAGACATAGTTGAACCGATTTTCCAAGAATGCTTCACGTGCCTGCGCCGGGATGTTGATAGGCCGTTTTCGCGATCAGTAAATGTTCCAGTCTTTATCCGAACATGCGAAGTTGGCGGCATTCCTAATGGCATTGAAGTGAATTCAAGGCGGTCCATCATTTTAGCCTTTATTGGAAAGAACTGCATGAGCGACGAGCGGTGGGTCCAATACCTTCAAGCGCTAGCCAAAACCGGAGGGGGCGATGTGGTTCCGATCGCGCTTGATAATACGGCCTTTAATTTTAGCGACGGCATCGCAAATGTGAACTTTATTAGGACATATGAGTTTCCGAAAGAGACATTCAAGGAGCGGACCTACATAGCCATTTTTCACGAAATATACCGCTACGGCCTTAATGAGTCTCGAACCAAACTTGAGCGAGGCAAAGACAGCGCTTTGAAATTGTTCTTGAGCCATGCGAAGGACGGCGCACAGGGGGTGGCGGCAGCGAAAGCTTTGAAACTGCTTATAGAGAATGGGCCGATGCGTGAGTTTTTTGATGCTACCGATATTGCAGCAGGCTACGAATTCGAAGCTGAGATTCTCGCTCACATCGCTGACTCCACTCTACTCGCGATTCATTCAGATTCATATTCCTCGCGCTATTGGTGCCAGCGGGAAATCCTCGCGGCGAAAGACTCAGATCGTCCAATTATCGCAGTCGATCTGATCGGAAAATTTGAAGATCGTCGGTTTCCTTTGGGAGCAAATTTGCCAGCCATCCGAATTCCGGTTGAAGCAGAACATCAGATAAACGAAGTACACCTTCTCTCCATTCTTCAGGCAGCCCTGTTGGAATCGATTCGCTTCTTTTATTCCAGACAAGCTCTCTCTGAGTATCGCACGGCTGGTTGGTTTCCAGCCGATGCATTCCTATCCGCGAGACCCCCAGAAGCCTGCGTTTTGGCTCGCATGGCTGAAAAAATTGATGAAGAAGAGGATAGTTGTTTGGATTTCATCTACCCTGACCCTCCAATTTATGCAGAGGAGGCTAGACACTTCGAGAAGTTCGGACTCAAACCCTTCACGCCACTCACAAGTGTAAAGCTTGATCTATCCACTAAGAAAGTGGGGGTTTCCATTTCAGAACCGCCGGACCTTGAACTACTAAACATTGGTCAAACCTCCCAACATCTCGGACTCTTGATTCAGGACGTAGCCCGTTATGCACTGGGCTACGGAGCCGAGTTGATTTATGGAGGAGACTTGAGGCCAGGAGGGTTTACGGAGTTCTTATTTCAAGAAGGGCATGCATTGCAGAGCAGGCTGAAAAGTGTCAAAGTGCATCTTAGCAATCACATAGCGTGGCCGATCCATCTTGCTGACCCGAATGACCTTCGGAACTGGAAGGCCAAACACCGAAAGGTAGCAACCATGATCGAGCACAACATTCCTGAGGATGTGTGTGACCTCGTTGCTTCTACCACCGAATTCTTGAAACCTTCGGACAAAACGAGTTCATTCGTCTGGAGCAGGTCCCTCACTGAGATGCGGAATGAAATGATTAAAAGCTGTGACTTCCGCATTTCCGCCGGAGGAAGGTTAACGGGTTACAAGGGCAGGATGCCTGGGGTGTTGGAAGAGATTGCCCTTGCTGTCGAGATAGCGAAGCCGGTTTTCCTGATTGGAGGTTTTGGCGGCGTGACTCAAAGCGTATGCCGAATGATTGTCGAGAAAGTAGTGCCAGAAAATTTGAGCTTAGCTTGGCAGTCAGAAAACAATCCTGGACTTAAGGATATGATGCATTTTGCTGCTTCGAGAGGGGTGGACTATGAGAAGCTCTATCTACATTCACTCGATGCAGTAATGAATGCTGAACTTCGAAACGGTTTGAGCAATGAAGAAAATTCGAGGCTTTTTAATTCTCCATTTGCTGATGAAGTAATCCATTTGGTGTTAAAAGGCATCAGCCAACTATAAGGTTTTGAATGGTGTCGGGCCAAAATAGTTATTACTACCTGCCGGATTTGCAACACGGCAACAAGCACATTCCTCGGGTTGGAGCTAAAGAAAAGAGTCCCTGTTCAAGCCAAAGGCGACAACAGAGACTCTTCCCTTCTCACGCACTCAACCCCACATGCGTATCCAGCAACCCATGAAGAGCTTCTGTGCGCTTGGGCAGCTCTGACAGATTTCCATCTTTCAGAGATTCGGTGAACGCATTGAATAGCGACCACACATTCCTCCCTTCAAATGCATCGTGTCTGGGTTCGCGCCATTCACTGAGCACCGGAGGAATCAGTCGGTTGGAACACACCCCGACATCAGTAGCGCGAATGATCAGGTCATGCGCTTCGATGTCACTGATCTCTGCTTCTTTGTAGGCGGCGATGCGTTTGTCTTGATCATGCCATTTGGTGAGCAGGAGACCAATCGAGCGTGACACCAATTGCGGCAGGTCACGAACGATGAACCGGGTGTGTTTGCGAGCGAATTTAATCTCGCCTGAAAACGAGAGATTATCGCAAACGAAGACACTGGCTCCTGCGACAATACCAGCAGGGAACGTTTTGTCGTGGCTGTTACGAAGACCCAGAACCCAGCAATAATCATCACTAGATTTCTGTGCATGGATTTCCATCAGACCAAAATAGCGTTGACCTTCATGCGACAGAGAGTGCGCTTGAGTGCCGATACGCAAGTTTGTGGTCTTCAGGGTGTTTTGAACCTGGCTGATGAGCTGGTGATGCGGGATGGGACACCAGCTATTTGTGGAGCGTGGTGTTTTGACTTTACGCACATCATCCAGTTCGACGTTTTGAGCGCCACAGTGGAGAATGAGGTTGGGTGTTTTACGTGTAGCGATGACCGGGTGAGGATCGAGGTTTGCAATCATGGTGGTGGTGTTTGGGTTTGGGGTTGAAAGCGTCAGGGAAACAGACGCTCGATTCTTTGGATGACAGGAACAGCGAGTTGTTTGGCTGCTAGATCACCCGAGGATGTCCAGTAGCGATCACCAGCCACATTCCTCCA
>NZ_JBAQCR010000121.1:0-2385 GCF_049294395.1 Prosthecobacter sp. | reverse complement strand
GGCTTGGCATCATCCTCGGCGGTCCAGCCGGTGTTGACGTGGGCCTTGGGCAGCTTCGCTTTCAAAGCAGCCACGCCTGCCTTGGTCACGCCGCTCTGCCAGAGATAGATGGCCTTGAGCTTGCCGAGTCCGGCGAGCTTGGCGAGGCCTGCATCCGTGACCTTGGTGTTGTAGAGGTTGATGTATTCGAGCTCGGCGAGGCCCTTGAGCTGATCAATGCCGGCATCGCTGATGGCCGTGCCTTCGAGGTGCAGCTCCTTGAGGTTCTTCATGCCGGCCAGGGCCTTGAGGCCGCCGTCCGTCACCTTGCTGCGCGCGATGTCGAGCGATGCGATTTTGTCGGCGATTGGCACCAGCGGTTCGAGCCCGGCATCCCCGAACTCCTTGGCCACATTGAGCGCGGTGAAACGGAAGGTCTTCGCATCAGCGGCGACGGGCATCAGCGAAGCACCGGTGGCGTTCACTTTCTGCATCGCAGCGGCGACAGTGGGATCTGCGGCGGCTTTGTCATCGGCGGCATGCGTGGTGAAGGCCAGAGCCAGGGCGAAGAGGAGGGAGGTTGGTTTCATGAATGAGACAGATTTTCGGCAGAAATGGTACAGGCAACAAAAGGCGTGAGTTGGACTAGCCTTTCAGAATTCCATCAACAGTGGCCTGAAGCTCGGCGGGGAATTTCGCATCTTTGACCGTCTGGATGCCGCTGGCCCCCTGTTCCACCCACCACTTCAGGAGCGCGATCTCCTCCGGCGTGAGCTGATCCTTGCCTTCCGGCGGCATGTGTTCGTCATCGCTGTCAGGCAGCAGAATGCGCACGATGCTGAGGCTGTCCTTCAGATTGCCAGCCACGAAATTCTTGCCGTTTTCGCCGCCTTTGATGGCCATCTCGTAGGTGTCCATGCGCAGGTCGCCCTTCGACTTCTCCTCGCTGTGGCACTTGTTGCACTTCGCGGTGAGGACCGGGAGAATGACGTGCTGGAAGACGAGCTTTTCATCCCCGCCAGGAGCGGGCGCTGGAGGCGTGGGGGCAGGCGGCGGAGGCGTGGTGCCTTTGTCCATCACCACGGGTTTGTCCTCAGGCTTCACTTCTGCAGGGGGCGCTGGTGTGACGGGTGGCGTGGAATCGACCGGAGGCGTGGCTTTTCCCGCCTTGGGTTTCTCCACAAAACTCAGCAAAAGCTTCTCGGTGGCCACCATCGGAGCTTTGAACCAATCGGGCGCATGCTCGATGAGGAATTTGTTCCCGTGGCTGATGTTCCCACCGAAGTGGGCACCCAGGCCCATGATGCCAAAGCTGACGAAGTAGACTGCGCGGTAGGCGTTCAGCAGTTCCATGCTGCCACGGGCCATGCCCATGAGGCGCACCACCAGCGAGATCAAAACACCCGCTGTGCCGAGCAGTCCCATGGTCTGATGCAGGCTGAAATTGCCGCCCACATAGCCGCCTTCGCGTGACAGCATGATGCCGGCAAACACCGCCAAAATCGCACCCGCCGAGCCGAGCACCAGCATCAGCAGGGAGGCTTCACCAAACTTCTGCTCGCCACGCCGGGTGGAGCAGACCAGCTCAAAGAAGACCAGCACACTCAGGATGCCCACCGGCAGATGCAAAAAGATGGGGTGGAAGCGGCCGATGAAAAGCACGGTGCTGGAGGCGTCCCCCTTGGGCGCATCATACAGCGGCGGGAAGATCAGCAGACCGACCACATACACCACGATGAGGAGTATCGTGGCGATCCAGGCGGCGGTTAAAGATTTCGGTTCGTCGGTCTCAGGCGAATTCGAAGACATGGGATCAAGTTCGGGGTTGGGGGAATGATATGGCGCTTTTAGTAACGGCAGCTCAGTGAAATATTCATCATGAACCTGATGGTGGATGCTGCAAACATTCACATCACCCTTTGTCCGATCCTGACCGTATCTTGTGCCGCTCTCCCCCTATTTTTATATGCCCCGCACTGTCCTCCACTGGTTTCGCCGCGATCTCCGCCTCACTGACAACACCGCCCTGCACCACGCCGCCCAGGCCGCAGACCAGGTCGTTCCCGTTTACATTCTCAGCGATTGGAAGCAGAAGCACGGCTGGACCGGCCCGAACCGCCAGCAGTTCCTCTGCGGCTGTCTTGAGTCCCTGTCCAAAAATCTGACCACCCTCGGCAGCCGCCTCATCCTGCGCAGCGGCTGCGCTGATGCCGAGCTGGAGCGCCTCATCCGAGAGACCGGTGCCGAAGCGGTGTATTTCAATCGTGACTACGACATCTTCGGCCGCGCCATGGAGGGCAAAGTCCAGGCGCTCTGCGCACGCCTCGGCATCGAGTGTCACTCTTACCAAGACAGCGTGCTCCATGAACCCGAAACCGTCCTCACCGGCGGCGGGCAGCCCTACCG
>NZ_JBAQCR010000120.1:0-3700 GCF_049294395.1 Prosthecobacter sp. | reverse complement strand
GCTTTGGTATGCGATGTATTGGAGCCTGAGCCACACCTCTTACTGGGTGACGCTGGCGATCGCGGCGGTGGCGGGGCTGCTGCTGGTGCGTGTGTTCATCATGTTTCATGACTGCGGTCATGGGTCGTTTTTCAAGTCGAAGCGGGCGAACAGCGTGCTGGGCTTCATCAGCGGGATGCTGACTTTCACGCCGTATCTGCACTGGACGTGGCAGCACTCGGTGCACCACCAGACGTCGGGTGACCTGAGCCGCCGTGGTGACGGGGACATCTGGACGATGACGGTGAAGGAGTACCAGGAGGCGAGCCCGACGCGGCGCTTCTTTTACAAGCTGGTGCGCAATCCGATCACGCTGTTTGTGGTGGGGCCGCTGGCGCTGTTTTTGATCCATCAGCGTTTTCCATCGCCACGGGCGAAGGGCAAGGACCGCAAGTCGGTGATGATCATGAACGTGGCGCTGGTGCTCATGATTGTGGGCCTGAGCTATTTGTTTGGCTTCAAGAACTACGTGCTGATGCAGCTGCCGGTGACGATGTTTGCAGGGATGGCGGGGATCTGGATGTTTTATGTGCAGCACCAGTATGAGGATGTGTACTGGGAGCACCGTGAGGACTGGGACTACACGACGGCTGCGCTGGAGGGGAGCTCGTTTTACAAGCTGCCGAAGATCCTGCAGTGGTTCACGGGGAACATTGGCTTCCACCATGTGCACCATCTGAGCTCACGGATTCCGAACTACTACCTGGAGAAGTGCCACAATTCGCATCCGCTGTTTTATTCGATCAAGCCGCTGACGTTCTGGGAGAGCCTGAAGTGCATGAATCTGCGGATCTGGGATGAGAGCGACCGCAAGCTGATCTCCTGGAAGGAGTACCGCCAGCGCTATGTGCACCCGGTGGCTGCAGCTGCGAAGGTGGAGGAAGTGGATCCGGCGGATCTGCCTGCGCCGAGCGAGATTGGTTCGGGGATGTCGTAACAGGCGGAGTTTTATATCGCCCCCTTCGCTCAAGCGGCGGAGGGTATGCAGGGATTGGAAAGCCGCAGTGAGATCTGTGGGGTCTGATCTCTGAAGGCGAGGGGCACTCGATTAATAGTGTTGCTCGTGGGGTTTGGAGCTGGCGGCGTTCTTTGAGCGAGGCGGTGCTCTTTGCAGACGCTTCTGGTGGGCGTGGGGTGTTTCGGAGTGATGGGTTCGCTTCCCGGTCGTGTGCTGGCGGGTACCAGGGTAGCCTCGCTGAGGCTCGGCAACCCTTCGCTATGATATGCAACCCCTTTGGGGTTGATGTGATGCAGAGTGGAGTGGCGAAACTGTGCTTTCTCCAATGTGGCCGACCTTGGGGCATTCGACAGCGGAAGGCGGAGGCGTTTGGAAAGGGGAGCGCTTTGAGTCGGCAGGTTACGCTGGGACGAAGGATTCTCCGGACGCGCACAGCGCATCCCTAGCTGCCTGGGGGCATGGCATCCTGGGAAACACAAAAGCCTGCCTGGGTGAGTGGCTGGTGGCGTGATTTATTCGGTGCATCGCTGAGCCCGCTGCTGTACGTAAGCTTTACCATGTCCGTTTTTCGGCTGAATACAGAGTATAGTCCGCAGGGGGATCAGGCGCAGGCGATTGCGAAGCTGACGAAGTCTGTGCGCGCGGGGAACCGGCACCAGACGCTGATGGGGGTGACGGGGTCGGGGAAGACTTTCACGATGGCAAACATCATCGCGGAGGTGGGGCGGCCGGCGCTGGTGTTTTCGCATAACAAGACGCTGGCGGCGCAGTTGTACTCGGAGTTTAAGAATTTCTTCCCGGAGAACGCGGTGGAGTACTTTGTCAGTTACTTCGACTACTACCAGCCGGAGGCTTACATTGCACGGACGGACACGTTCATTGAGAAGGACAGCGCGGTGAATGATGAGATCGAGCGGCTGCGGCTTTCGAGCATGGGGGCGCTGATTACGCGGCAGGATACGATCATCGTGGCGAGTGTGTCGTGCATCTATGGTTTGGGTTCTCCTGAAGATTATGAGGGGATGATGCTGCCGCTGAACGTGGGGATGCAGATGACGCGGGAGACGCTGCTGACGCGGCTGGTGGACATGCTGTATGAGCGGAATGATGTGCAGCTGACGCGGGGGAAATTTCGGGCGCGCGGGGATGTGATCGAGGTGGTGCCGGCGTATCTGGAGAACGAGGCGATCCGGATTGAGTTTTTTGGCGATGAGATTGACCGGATCAGCGCGGTGGATGTGCTGACGGGGACGGTGACGCTGAAGATGCCGAGCTACACGATTTTTCCGGCGAAGCAGTTCGTGACGCCGGGGGACAAGCTGAGGAAGGCGATCGTGAAGATCCGGGAGGAGATGGAGGAGCGGGTGGCGTGGTTTGAGAAGGAGGGGAAGCTGCTGGAGGCGCAGCGGATCAAGATGCGGACGCAGTATGACATCGAGATGATGCAGGAGATGGGCTTCTGCCAGGGGATCGAGAACTACAGCCGGCACCTGACGGGGCGTGCGCCGGGGGCGACGCCGGGGACGCTGCTGGATTTCTTCAAGGAGCCGCCGCTGATGTTTATCGACGAGAGCCACGTGACGATTCCTCAAATAGGCGGGATGTATGAGGGTGACAAGTCGCGCAAGACGGTGCTGGTGGAGCATGGGTTCCGGCTGCCGAGTGCGCTGGACAACCGGCCGCTGAGGTTTGAGGAGTTCATGGGGAAGGTGGGGCAGCTGGTGTATGTGAGCGCGACGCCGGCGAGGTTTGAGATTGAGAACAGTGTGGTGGGGAATGCGGGGTACATCGCTAAGATGACGGATGCGCTGCCGATGACGCGGACGGTGCGGATCAGCGGGAGTGCGGAGGCGGTGGAAAATTTTGATGTGACGACGAAGGGGAAGACGCTGGTGGTGGAGCAGATCATCCGGCCGACGGGGCTGCTGGACCCGGTGATCACGATCAAGCCGCTGAAGGGGCAGATTGATGAGACGATCGAGCTGTGCAGGCAGCGGATTGAGAAGGGGGAGCGTGTGCTGGTGACGACGCTGACGAAGCGGACGGCGGAGGATTTGACGGACTACCTGCGCAATCTGGATTTCAAGGTGCGGTATCTGCACAGCGACATCGATGCGATCGAGCGGGTGGAGATTCTGCGGAGCCTGCGTGCGGGGGACTGCGATGTGCTGGTGGGGATCAACCTGCTGCGTGAGGGGCTGGATCTGCCGGAGGTGAGCCTGGTGTGCATTCTGGATGCGGACAAGGAGGGCTTTTTGCGCAGTGAGTCGTCGCTGATCCAGACGGCGGGGCGTGCGGCGCGTCACATCAACGGCGAGGTGGTGCTGTTTGCGGACATTGAAACGAAGAGCATCCGGGCGCTGCTGAGCATCAGCGGGTATCGGCGCCAAGTGCAGACGGATCACAATGAGAAGCACGGGATCACGCCGCAGACGGTGCAGCGTGCGGTGCAGGAGAGTCTGCAAATCTTGGGCAAGGCGCGTGAGGTGGAGGAGAGCGTGGTGCGTGAGGGGGGCGGTGATTTTGCGATCACGGAGACGATCCGGGAGCTGGAGCAGGAGATGGCGGATGCGGCGGGCAAGCTGGAGTATGAGCGTGCGGCGCTGCTGCGGGATCAGATTCGTGAACTGAAGAAGCGTGCGGGGCTGAATGCGGATGACACGGGGGCGCTCCCGGCGCAGAGGAAGAGTGTGAGCTATGCGA
>NZ_JBAQCR010000119.1:0-5486 GCF_049294395.1 Prosthecobacter sp. | reverse complement strand
GTCCAAGAAGACCGGTGGCGCCGCCGTTTATGTGTTCACCCTGAACCAGCGCTACGACATTGATGGCGCCAAAGGGAAAAACCCCGCACGCTACATCAATCACTCCTGCGCCCCCAACTGCGAAGCCTACATCATCCGCGGCCGCATCTGGATCTATTCCTTGCGCGAGATCAAGGCCGGCGAGGAGCTGACCTACAACTACGGTTTTGACGTGGACACCTGGGACGAGCATCCCTGCCGCTGCGGCGCCGACCGCTGTGTCGGCTTCATCGTGGAGGAAAAGCAGTGGCCGAAGCTGCTGAAGAGGATGGAGAAGGCTGAGCAAGATATCAAAAAGAAGAGGCTGAAGCTCGCCGAGGCGAAGAACACCACAGCGTCTGCAAAGAAAACGTCAGCCAAAAAGACCTCAGCGAAGAAGACTTCGGCCAAAAAGCCGCTGACCAAGAAGAAAAAGTAGCGCGCGTCCCGTTCCCTCACACCCGCCGCGCTTCACGTTCCGTTGCGCGGGCGGCGGCGCTGTTTTGAAAATGGGTGATGGCGGCTGCGAGTGCGTCGGCGGCATCGGCCTCCGGCGTTTCACGCAGGCGGAGCTGGGCGCGGATCATGAAGGCCACCTGGTCTTTCTGCGCCGCACCACGCCCCACGGCGGCCTGTTTGATTTCACGCGGGGCATATTCGTAGATCGGCAGGCCGTGCTCGGCTGCGGCTATGAGGCAGGCTCCGCGTGCGGTGCCCAGCACGATGGCCGTCTTGTAGCTCTGCACAAAGATGGTGGACTCAATCGCGCACACCGTCGGTGCATGCCGCGCGATGACTTCGAGCAATCCGGCACGGATGGCGACGAGGCAGCCGGAGGGAAGCAGGGCCGCTTTGTTGTGAATGACGCCCCATTCAATCGCGCGCAATTGCCCGGCGGCGCATTCCACCACCGCCCAGCCGGTTTTCCGCAGCGCCGGGTCGATGGCCAGGACGCGCTCCACAGCGGGAGTCACGGCGGCAGCGTCGGAACTGCGGACGATGCGGGCCATCAGCGGCGTTTTTTAGGCCCGCTCTGGCCGAGGCGGAAGAGTTGGTCCACGGAAACGGTGCCCGATCCGAACAGGAGCAGCGTCACGGTGATGATCAGGTAGAGCCACGCAGCCTCCACCCGTGGGGAGTCGGTGTTGTGCAGCACCACCAGCGTCGTGATGACCACCGGCAGAAAGATGAAGGCAAACAGCCGGGTTAAAAAGCCGATGATCCAGCTCAAGGCCACGGCGACGATGAGGAGGGCGACGACCGGGGCCAGCAGATGGGCGTAGGGCATGCCCGCCTCATGAAACGCAGGCACCCAGGCCCAGGGCTTCTCCTGAAAGAAGAAATGGTAGGCGTTTTGCACGGCATTGAGGCCGTAGCGGGTCATGAGCAGCAATCCGGTCCCGATACGGAGGATGGCGGCGGTTTGAAAAAGAGAACTCAGGGGGCTTTGTGCAGTGGCAGGACCACTGCCGGTGTATTCGAGCATGATGCGAAAATCAGATGTCGGGAGAAAGTGTGATGATGTCACCAGCCTGCGGCTGCCAGTTTTTATCCGCAGCTTCCAGTGAGGTGAAGAAGTGACGCTGGCCGTGGCGTGAAATGTAGAAGCCGCGGGAGGTGGAGCCGGGCTTGCGACCGCCGGTGACGGTGACGGCCTGTCTCACGCTCATGTCTTTGAAGACCGGAATAAACTCGGGCTCCATCACATCGCCGTTGAGGAATAGGACCGGGGTGTTTTCCACGGAGATGATCTGCACCGTGATCTCCCGGGTGTTGCGTCCGGCCAGCCGGAACACCGTGGCGATGGCCTCTGCGGCCTTGGGCAGAGTCAGGCCCCCGACACGCGCACTGCCCACCTTGCCGAGGGGGAGCAGCCCTTCGGTGTTGATCATCTCAATGCCACGGTAGATTCGGTCCGGGCTGCGGGTGCCTTCATAAATTTCGAGCCGCACGGTGTGGCCGAAGCCCAGGGTGCCGCGTGAATTGAATGGAACATCCGGATCTTCAGAATTCACCTTGTCCGTCTCAGACATGCCCGGGACGAGCTTTGCCACGGTGTTTCGGCTCGGCAGGCTGGGCATTCCAATTTTTGGCAGCTTGGGCATCGGGGGAATGATCTTCTTGATCATGCCACAGGAGCAGAGCAGGAAGCTGGCGGCGGCAAAAAGAAGGGCAGTGAGGACACGCGACATGGGGAACAAGAAACAGGTTTCGTCATGATGGCGGCACGTCGTGCGATGGCAAGAGGCTTTCGTCTTCGGCGTGATTACTTCCGGGATGGCCCACCTGCTTAGGCAGGGCTGGGAATCATGCACCCGGCTTGGTGACTTCCTCATAAACCCGCAGCGCCTCGGCAACGGAGACCGGCCGGTTGGCAGGGGCACGGTTGATGAGCCATTCGACCCACTTCACGGTGCGGGCGGGCAGGTCCGGCCGCAGTGTGCCCAGCAGCGGTGTCCGGGGGTGCAAATGGGCCGCCATCACCTGAGGCTTGGTCTCGCCGTCGAAGGGATGCTTCTGTGTCAGCGCATAGTAATAAATGCAGCCAAGGGCATAGATGTCCGTGCGCGCATCCACAGGGGCGCGTTCAAACTGCTCCGGAGCCATGAAATGAATGGAGCCGAGCAGCCCTTCGCAGGCTTTCAGATCTGGCTCTCCCACCCGAGGGGTGCTTTTCGCCAGCCCAAAATCGAGGATTTTCACCTGCAGGCCACCGTTCGGCAGCCGCTGGATCATCAGGTTTCCGGGTTTCAGGTCCAGGTGCAGGATGCCCTTCGCGTGCACGGCGCTCATCCCGTCCAGCGTCTGGCGCACCAGGGTGTCAAAATCATCCGCCGTCAAAGCACCGCGCAGGATGACGTCCTCCAAAGTCTCGCCTTGGGCCAGTTCCATCACGATGAACCCACCTTCGGTATCCACGCCGAAATCGTAAACGGCCACGACGTTCGGGTGCTGCACCTTCGACTGCTTCCGGGCCTCGCGGATCAGGGCATCCACCGCCGTACCGCAGCCACCCACCTTGTCGGCCAGAATGCGTTTGATCGCCACCTCGCGGCCTTGCTGGAGGTCCCGTGCTCTGAAAACAGCCCCCAGGCCTCCTTCGGCGATGGGAGCCAGCAATTCATAGCGTTCGTTCATCAGGGAAGGGATGCTGACACTTTCAAGCTTTCACGCAATGAAACTTTAGCGCGTTTTACCAGCTGTGCTAAAATCTCGGTTTCCACCATGCAGCTGCTCCGCGTTCAAGACCTCAAAATTCACTTCCCCGTGCGCGGGGGCTGGTTTGGCCGTACCAAGGATGTCATCAAGGCCGTGGACAAGGTCAGCTTCGAAGTGGAGGAAGGCAGCACCGTCGGTCTGGTGGGTGAGAGCGGCAGCGGCAAGTCCACCGTGGCACGTGCTCTGCTCAAGCTGACTCCGGTCACCTCCGGCAGCGTGAACTATCGCGGCATGGAAGTGCTGCCGATGACGGAGAACGAATTTCGTCCGTTGCGCAAGGAGATGCAGATGGTGTTTCAGGATCCCATCGGCTCGCTCAATCCGCGCATGACCGTCGAGTCCATTCTCGGCGAGCCGCTGCAGATTCACTTCAAGGAACTCTCCCGTGATCAGCGCCGTGAAGTCTCCGCCGGGCTGCTCAAAAAAGTCGGACTGCCGGAAGATGCGCTGCAGCGTTACCCTCATGAGTTCAGCGGTGGCCAGCGCCAGCGCATCGGCATCGCACGCGCACTGGCGGTGAAGCCGCGTTTCCTCATCTGTGATGAGCCCGTCAGCGCTCTGGATGTCAGCGTGCAGGCCCAGATTCTCAATCTGCTCAAGGACATTCAGGCGGAGCTTGATCTCACGCTGCTCTTCATCGCGCACGATCTCGCGGTCGTCCGCCACATGAGTGATCACATCGTCGTCATGCATCACGGCAAGATCGTCGAGCAGGGGAATGCGGACGATATCTGCGAGAACCCGCGTCACGACTACACCCAGAAGCTGCTCGAAGCCGTGCCCGTGCTCATCTAGCGCGAGTGGTGTCCACTCGACCCAATCTTTTCCTGTTCTGATCCCATGACTCCTCTTTTCAAAAAGTTCCTCGGCATGAACTGGCTGCTGGTGCTCAACATCGCCGCTCTCATCGTCTTCGGTGTGTACGCCATTTTCAATGCCTCCGCCTACAAGGACGAGGCTGATCTGGCGCTCAAGTGGCGTGATCAGATCCGCTGGGTGATGATCGGCCTGCCGTTTTTCTTTGCCGCCTCCTTGCTGGACTACAAGTGGGTGCGCTGGGCTTGTGTGCCGATGTACATCGCCGGTATCGGTGGTCTGGTGGCGGTGCTGGCCTTCGGGGTGGAGATCGGGGGTAACAAAGCTTGGATTAAAGTGGGCGGCATGATGGTGCAGCCTTCGCAGTTTGCCATCATGTCTGGCATCCTGATTCTGGGTGTCATTTTTGGTGAACTGCCGCGCATGATACCGGTCTTTCGCCGTCCATGGCTGCGCATCATGGCCGCAGGGATGGTGGCCGGCATTCCCGCCATGATGGTGATCAAGGAAGACTTGGGCTCCGGTCTCGTCTGGGGCCCCGTGTTCCTGTCAATGATGCTCGTCGGCAGCATCCCCTTTCGCTACATGATCACCATGCTGCTCGGTGTCGCCAGCGTGGTGCCGCTGGTCTATGTCTTTGCACTCAAGCCCTATCAGCAGGCTCGTATCAATTCCACCTGGTACATGGCCACCAACCAGCTCGACAAGGTGGACCTGCAAAACGAAGGCTGGGTGGCCAAGCACCTGCAGATCGCCGTTTCGACGGGAGGCCTTGAAGGCAAGGGGCCTGAGTCCAAGAAGGTTCCCGATCAGGCCTCCATCCACCGTACTTTCTTCCCGCACGAATCCATCAATGACTTCATCTTCGGGGTCATCGCGGAGGAGTTTGGCTTCCGCGGCTCGGTGCTCCTGCTCTCAGGCATGGCGCTGCTGCTGCTGCAAAGCGTCTTCGTGGCCTTTTGCGCCCGCGATCAGCTCGGGCGGCTCATTGTCGTTGGCGTGGTGGCCATGTTCTTTGTGCACACCTTTCAGAATGCCGGGATGAATCTCGTCATGCTGCCCGTCATCGGTCTGCCCATGCCCTTCATCAGCTACGGTGGTACCTTCGTCGTCGTGACGCTCTTCCTCATGGGCATGGTCCAGAGCGTCTGGGTTCACCGCAACATCTCCGCTGTGAAGAAGAAACGCTCTGTGAACGGGCCCCGTGATGACGATGACGAGGATTGAATTGCAGGCGCGGCACTCCGGGCCGTAGATACCATGTGGGCGGAGTCACCGAAGCGGATCGGTGATAAGAAGGGAGTGTTGAGCAACCCCGAACACACCACCCACATGGCCAAGCAAACTACCCAAAGCATCAACACAAACAAGAGCGGCCAAGCGGCGAAGACGACGTTGAGCAGCAAGGAGCCGGCTGCCGCAAGCATCGCGGT
>NZ_JBAQCR010000118.1:0-5442 GCF_049294395.1 Prosthecobacter sp. | reverse complement strand
CCACCAGACTGGAGGATCAGGATGATCCCCCTCCTTCAGAAGCCAACCCCGAGAACGACACCGCCCCGCAAGACCACGCTGACGACAGGCCTTGGTACATGCCCCGCATCACCGCCCAAGACCTGCCACCGCAGGACCACTCTGAGGACACACATGCCCCCGCCCCCAAACCCTGGGAAAACACCACACGCAGCTCCGGCTTCGATGATGCACCTCCCGCTGCAGCAAGCCCGTCCACCACACGCAACAACGGCTTTCCCCCTTCCCCGCAAGACCTCCGCGACGACTTCCATTCTCCTACACCAGACACCCCCACCGGGAAAGCCCCGGTGCAAGACAACAGACCCGCCCTGCCCCGAGGCCGCATCTTTGAAAAACGCCTGCCTCCCGGCTTCAGGATCCTGGGCACGAGCCAGTCCAGAAATCTCTCCGACATCCCTGGTGCGCCATTTCAGACCATGACAGCAATGACTGAAGCCAAAAGCCGTCCATCGAACTTTGATAAAAATGCGGACATCGCTTATGCAGCGGCTTCTCCTGCACCCTCCCGCTTGGGAGCCAGCGCAGGCGTCATCGCTCAGCAGGGAGCGCAGACGCAGCAGAATCAACGTGCACAACCTGCCCCACAAGGACCGGGCACCACACCAGGCGGTGGTGCTCTGCAGACAGCAAACAGGGTTCATTTGCTCGACACAACGAGGCCGGCACAAGCACCTGTAAAACCCGAAAATCCCAGCAAGCCCAGGCAAACAAACAGGTCACAAAAAGACGACAGAATCATCAAGACGCCCAAGGATCAATTCAAAGCAGAAATGGCAGCCTATGAGCGAGAACTGGCGGCCCATCCGGAAAAAATGGCGGCTTATGAACGAGAGAAAGCCGCTTATGAAAAGGCGCTGGCAACCGCCGACGCCAATCAGGAAACGAATAATCGAAACCAGCAAACCTTGAAGGCCTGGGAGAATTATGACCACGCGATCCAAATGATGGAAAACACCCCGGAAGGCAGAAAGGTCCTCGCACATCTGCGCGACAACACCACCAGGGTCTTCAAGGTCATCATGGTGAACGACCCCGCCAGGGACAGCTACAGGGGCATAACGATCAAACCCGGTGCACGGGGCCAGTACGTGAACACTGGGATGAAGGACGAGCAGGGCCGGGACGTTCATGTCATTTTCCTAAGCGCCCCATCCCTGGCGCGTGACGCAGTCACAACAGGCGGAAAACTCAATCCTGACGCCGAGGCCCTGGAGGATGTGTGGCATGAGCTCTACCATGCCTCTGAACGCCAGGCCGGGGACGCCATCGATCCGCTGGGCATCGGCACTTCCCATGTCAATGACAGAGTCGATCGGAAGCAGTGGCCTAACGCGCACGAGAAGCGTGCGGTCAGGTTTGAAAACATCATCCGCAAAAGAAACGGCGGCACGCGCATCAAAACCAAATACGGTGGCGGGTACTATCTGAATAAAAAAAACGAGAGGATCGAAATCCCGGCGATTGATGTCAATGATCCAGTGCCACCTTTGGCGCCTATCCCATAGCAGAGAGAGAAGCAGCGGCGCGCCGTGCCAGCCCACCCGCCAGCCACCGTGAAAATGGGGCTGGAAATCCTGGACGGCAGAAGCATGGTGATCCAATGCACTGAGGTTCGAGCGCCAAGATTCCTGAGCACCCGGAAACAAAACCACCTCGGCCTGCCTTCCACCCATGAGCCACTCCTTCAAGCAGCTACGCCTCCTATTCGTGCTTTTGCTGGCGATCACCGCGCCACTACGCTCACAGTCAGATGATTTCCAAAAAAACCGCAGTCCAAGTCCATCCTTGCCAGCCATCACCGTGCCACTGCGCCCACAGCCCACCAAGGAGATGGCAGCCCTCGAAAAAAGAAATCTGGCTGAAACTCTGCGCCTGGCCGCCAGCAACAGCCCGGAGGACAGGCTCCACGCGCTGACCCGGCTTTACGAACTCCACGACATGGCGTACTACGATCTGCTCTGGAAGCTGATGAACGACAGCGACATTGAAGTGCGCATTGCCGCCATCGGGCTGGTGGAGCAGTATTACAACTTCAAGCCGGAAGGCCCGAACCTCCCGAAAGAGCTGGTCCAAAAGATGGCGTCCATGCTTGAGAAGGAAGTGACGCCGGAGCGCATTGCTGCCACCTTTGCCCCCGGCAAGGTCAAGTTACTTCCCGCCAGCTTGGTGATCACCTCTGCGGTGAGCCTGAATCATCTGTACCGCTATCATCACTTCAGCGGCAGCATGGACGACTACCGGGCCTGGCAGCAGAGCACGGTGCAGCCACTGGCTGTCCTCCTGGCCACACGGATTGGCGATATTCCTCCGGTCTTATTCTACCATCAGATCGATCTGCTCAATGCCATCACCGACCCCGCCGTGCTGATGGAGCTGCTGAGCGTGACGCTGAAGAGCATGGACAGCCCCGACTTCCCAGCGGAGGGACTGCAGCAGGCGCTGATTCATCTGTGGTGCAACCACCGGATGCTGGGCAAGGACGAGCCGCTGAATCTCATGCTGGTGGCGCAGCTCAGCCCGCGCCTGGAGAGACTGGCGCAGCGGATCCGGGGCGCGATACGGGACCCCTCCAATAAGGCGTATGCAGAGCAGCTGATCAACGAGATCACCGCAGCCGTGGCGGCCGCGCGCGAACAACTCGCTGCACCCGCGCCCAAAGCTGCGGATGAAAAAGCTCGTTGAACGCCACGTGTCACAAGGTGAACAAGGCCACCAACCCCAGGCCGAGGACACAGAGACGTTTCCATCAGAAATCTTTGGAAAAAGTTGCCAGGCATTCTGTACAACCTGGGCGGATCAAAGCATTGATTTACAAGGTGCCTGCTCGATCACTGCACATCGGCCCCAGGCGCGAGAATGCCGGTTTCCCTTGCCGCCTGTTCTGTGAACTCTCTTCAGTTCACTCCTTCAGAGGCAAACAGCAAAGGCAAAGATGCCAGGCATTTTGCCCTTGCCATTTTTGCCACAATTTCGTGGTGGACAAGCCTGCTAAGCCCTGGCTAAGAGTTATTCTCCGGTTGGCTTAAGGCGTTTTCCGGGGCGTTTTTCTCTCCGCGCGTCAGCACCACGATGTTCTGCCGGGCTGAGGTGGCGGCGTGCACCAGAGCCTTTCACCCGCACACGAAACCCTCATGACCACACTCATCGCACGGGGCCTGGCCCTGCTGCTGCTCGCTTCCGCCGCCACGCTCCAGGCCCAGGTGCCCCAGCTCCTGAACTACCAGGGCCGCGTCGCGGTCGGCACCACCAATTTTGACGGCTCCGGTCTCTTCAAGTTTGCCCTGGTCAATGCGAACGGCAGCACCACCTACTGGAGCAATGACGGCAGCAGCACCGCGGGGAGCGAGCCCGCCGCCGCCGTGACCCTTTCCGTGACCAAAGGCCTCTACTCCGTGCAGCTCGGGGACACCACGCTGACCAACATGACGGCGGTGCCGGCCGGCGTCTTTTCCAATGCGGATGTGCGCCTGCGCGTCTGGTTCAATGACGGCGTGAACGGTTCGCAGATGCTCACGCCGGATCAGCGCATCGCAGCGGTGGGTTATGCGCTGATGGCCACGGGCGTGAATCTGCCCGTCACCACGGGCGCGACGACGGGAGTGATCCAGCAAAATGGGGCGAGCCTGCTGCACAGCTACGGCTCCAGCAGTCTCTTTGCAGGCGCGAACTCCGGCAATTTCACCCAGACGGGCTATGACAACGTGGCCTTTGGCAACAACACGCTCCCGGCGCTCACCACGGGGCATAAGAACACCGCCATCGGCAGCGGGGCGCTCGCGGTCAACGATGCCGGCATCCAGAACACAGCGGTCGGTTATCTGGTGCTCACGGCCAACACCTCCGGCACCAAGAACACAGCCAGCGGCACCTACTCCCTTTCCAGCAACACCACGGGAAACAACAACACCGCCAGCGGGTATGAGACCCTGCAGCTCAGCACCACGGCCTCCAACAACGTGGCCTTCGGCTTTGATGCGCTGAACTACAACGTCACCGGCAATCAGAACACCGCGCTGGGGTCCTACGCGCTGCAAAACAATCTGGCCAGCAACAACACGGCTGCGGGCTATCAGGCGCTCATTGGCACGACCACCGGCAACTCCAACACCGCCTTTGGCTGGCAGGCCCTCTCCGGCAACACCACGGGCGGCAGCAACATCGCCCTGGGAAACCGCGCCGGGCAGAACCTCACCACCGGCAGCAACAACATCGACATCGGCCATGCAGGCGTGGCCGGAGAGTCCAACATCATCCGCATTGGCGATGGCACCACGCAGACGGACACCTACCTCACCGGCGTCGTTCACGGCAATGGCTCCGGCCTGACGGGCATCACCGCCACCAGTCTGGCCTCCGGCAGTGTGACGAGCACGCAGATCGCCACCGGCGCCGTGGGCAGCACGCAGCTGGCCAGCGGCCTCACCCTTGCCGGCACCACCACGGGCACCTTCAGCGGCAATCTCGCTGGCAATGCGTCCACCGCCACCACTGCGGGCAGCTTCACCGGCTCTCTCTCAGGCGATGTCACCGGCACGCAGGGCGCCACGGTGGTTGCATCAGTCGGCGGCTCGACGGCGGCGAACGTTAATGCTGCCGAACTGCTGGCCAATGCGGCGACGAATGCGAACACCGCGAGCACCCTTGTGAAGCGCGATGCCAGCGGGAACTTCTCCGCCGGGACCCTGACCGTGTCCGGGGGCCTCAGCCTGCCCGCCACGAGCAGTTCCAGCGTGGGCGTCATCACCCAGAACGGCAGCAGCCTGATCAGCACCTACGGGAACTACAATTTTTTTGCGGGTCCGCTTGCGGGCAATTTCACCACCACGGGCAACCAAAACACGGGTGTAGGGAACAGTTCGCTGAAGGCCATCACGACTGGCACCAATAACGCAGCCATCGGCGCCCTTTCACTGCAGTCGAACACCAATGGGTCGAGCAACACCGCTTTAGGCAGCTTTACACTTCTAGCAAACACCAGCGGAGGTGGCAACACGGCCGCAGGGTTCGAGGCGCTTTACGCCAACACGGTGGGTTCATACAACACGGCCTTTGGCAGTTTGGCGCTCTCAGCCAACAGCACGGCCGGTAACAATGTCGCCATTGGGTACACCGCCCTCCAGGCACAGTCTTTCAGCAATGGCGGGACGTCATGGTTCAGCAACAACACGGCAGTGGGAAACGGTGCGCTCTTTTCGAACCAGCCCACTTCCATCAGCACTGGCGTCAACAACACGGCTGTGGGCACAAATGCTCTGTACGCCAACACCAGGGGTTTCAACAACATCGCCATCGGCTTCTTTGCCGGCGGCCTCCTCACCACCGGCAGCAACAACATCGACATCGGCCATGCAGGCGTGGCCGGAGAGTCCAACATCATCCGCATTGGCGATGGCACCACGC
>NZ_JBAQCR010000117.1:0-12823 GCF_049294395.1 Prosthecobacter sp. | reverse complement strand
GTCCACGCGTATCTCGGCGGGTGCGCCAAGTCGCTCGACTGCCTGCCCATCCAGATTGGCGGTGTCGCGGATCACGTGCATCTTCTGACCACGTTGTCTCGCACGCTGGCGATTGCGGAGTTTGTGAAGGAGATCAAACGTGTCTCTACCAATTGGATTCAGAAGCGCGGTGGATTGTTCGGCCAGTTTCACTGGCAGGCTGGGTATGGATGTTTCTCGGTGTCCGAATCGAATTTGAGCGCAGTATCGCGATACATTTCGAGGCAGGAAGAGCACCATCGAAAGATCACGTTTCAGGAGGAATACCGTGAGTTGTTGCGACGCCATGGACAGACCTGGGACGAAGCATACGTGTGGGATTGAAGATTGACGGTGGCGCGGCGGCGGTGGACACAACCACGTTGTGGTTGGTTCTTGAGAGAACGGGATGATAGGGCGTTTACCCAGGGTTCTTCGAACCCTGGGCTCAAATACGGAAGGCCTTTGGCCTTCATCGAAATGTCTATGCGGCTCATGGCTCATGGCTCATGCTAGGCCACACGTAACAGCCTCACCCTTTGGTCTTCTTCACCAGTTTCACTCCCTCGATGCGCATCTTTTTGTCGGCGGCTTTGCACATGTCGTAGATGGTGAGGGCGGCGATGCTGACGGCTGTGAGGGCTTCCATTTCGACGCCGGTGGGGGCGACGGTGATGGCGGTGGCGGTGATGTGGATGGCTTTGGGCCGCACTTCAAAATCGACCTGCACTTTGCTCAGCGGGATCTGATGGCAGAGGGGGATGAGGTACTGGGTCTGCTTGGCGGCCTGGATGCCGGCGATGCGGGCGATGCTGAGGACGTCGCCTTTTTTGACCTGGTTTTTGCGGATGAGATCGAGCGTGACGGGCTGCAGCAGGATGCGGCCTTCGGCGACCGCTTCGCGGCGGAGCGGGGGCTTGGCGGAGACGTCGACCATGGCGGCTTCGCCTTTGCGGTTGAGGTGGGTGAGCTGGCTCATGGGGTGTAAATGCTAGGGATGGGTCTCCTTAATTAAAGAAGTATTTTTCCGCGTCACGCATGGCGCTTTTCGTGGGCTCCATGCCGTCGTGCACGATAACCAGAGCTGCCAGTCACATCTTCCACCACGCGCTTGAGGCCTTCGCATTCATATTTTTATCCTGGCACTCTTCCGCAGATCAAGCATGGGAAACCTGCATCTCTTCCATGCAGAACTCTCGTTGCCATGGAGCAGATCCTGCGGTTTGATTCACCTGTTCAATCTTCCAATCCATGAAAGCTCCGCAGATATTTGCTCTCGCACTCCGCCTGACGGGGTTGATTTTTCTTTATCATGCCTTGTCCGCCTTTCCGGGTGGCCTTTTCAAAATATTGGATCGTCTCGTGACATTAAGCCTCTGGGCGCTCATTCAAACCATTGTCGGAATCATCTGGCCGTTCATCCTTGCTTGGTGGTTTTTGCGTGGTGCGCCGTTGGTGATGCGATTGACCTATCCGAACGAGCCTCGGGACAACTGATTCTGGGCATTCCTATCCCACGCGTTTGCGCCTCTCGATCTGCTGTCGGCCTTTGTCACTGAGTGCCAGGCTCATGTGAGGAGGGCTGGGGAGCGAGGAGGTGGCGTGTCTCTGGCAGGTTGGTCGATTTTGACAGGATTCACAGGATGACGGAATGATGCAGGATCAAGGCGTTGTGATTTGAGGACGCGGGCTGGAAGCGGGAGGGATTGAATGGCATGATGTAAAGGCTGACGGAAAACGGGTGGAACCGCAGGGATGCTGTGCTCCTTTTCAAGACTTAATTCATTGCTGGAACTCAATCATGAATGCCATCAGCTACCGCAAGCATCTGCCTATCGAAGATCCAGAGAGCCTCGTGGATGTGGTGATCGATCAACCCAAGCCGGGACCGCGCGATCTGCTGGTTCAAGTGCGGGCCATTTCCGTCAATCCTGTGGACACCAAGATTCGCAGGGGCGCCGGTCCGGGACAGCCTTCGGGTGAACTCAAGATTTTAGGTTGGGACGCTGCGGGTGTGGTCGTGGAGGTTGGTTCCGAAGTGACCTTGTTTGCACCAGGTGACGAAGTTTACTATGCGGGCTCACTGGAGCGGCCTGGGTCGTATGCGGAGTTTCAGGCCGTGGATGAGCGCATCGTGGGCAGGAAGCCCGCGTCACTCAGCTTTGCCGATGCGGCGGCGTTGCCCCTCACGACCATCACAGCCTGGGAACTGCTCTTTGACCGGTTTTCGCTTCCCACGACTTCTGCATCGCAAGGAACGCTGTTGATCATTGGCGGGGCCGGAGGTGTCGGTTCCATCGCGATCCAGTTGGCGAAAAAGCTGACCGGGTTGAAGGTCATCGCCACCGCCTCGCGTCCTGAAACCGTGGAGTGGTGTCGGACACTGGGCGCTGATGAGGTGATTGATCATCGCCAACCTTTGGGGGCACAGATGAGGAAGATTGTCCCTGAAGGTGCCAGCCATGTCCTGGCCCTGACCAAGACCGAAGATCACTTCGATGAAATCATCGAAGCGGTGGCTCCAGAAGCAGCCATTGGCTTGATCGAGAACGTCGCCCGGCCTTTGGACATCAATAAACTGAAACCGAAAAGCCTCTCCCTCCATTGGGAGTTCATGTTCGGCCGGGCCCGGCCTCAATCGCCCAAGATGAGCGAACAGGGAGGCCTGCTCAACCAAGTGGCCGAACTCGTGGATGCCGGCAGGATCCGATCCACGGCGGTGAGCCATCTGGGCCAGATCAACGCCAAGAATCTCAAGGAAGCTCATGCGCTCGTTGAGAGTGGCAGGGCGATAGGGAAGGTCGTTCTGGAGGGGTTTTAGCGAGAGGAAACGATTCAGCTTTGGATTGGACATCCCTTCATGGGTTCAATCGATGCTGTTCTTCCTGAGATTGACGGCAACTCCGGCGCGAAACTCGATGACGTACTCAGAGCCGCCGAAGCCTGTGTCGAAGCGGTACTTCAGCGGGCTGTCGGGCTCCGGTGATTGAGCGACGCCATAATCGCTGAGGGTCTTGGGATCGCCGAGAATGGCAATCACGCGCTCGCGGCTGAGTCCCACGAATGTGACCTTGCTGAAAAGACGTGCCGCCGCCTGGCATGCTTCACCGCTGGATGCGTTGGTCACCGGCGCAGGAATGCGGTAGGTGTTGCGGAGAAGCGCCCGGTCCTGCGGGTAGCCTGGATAGGGCGGCGCTTCCTCCGCGCGAGTGATGCACGCTGCCGAAAGCAGGAGGAGGGTGAAGAATGTCGTTCTCACAGGTTGGATGAGGGTGCGGCTGGGACTCATGATTCTTCAGAGAGGAGAAGGGGGATCACGTGATTATTTCACGGTTTGGCGGGAGGTGTCGAGCTTTGTCATCGTGAAGAGATTTGGGCCTGTCCGCTGCAGGGGAAGTGGTATTTTGCCCTCCATGAGTGGGGGCTGGGGCGGGGGAGGTGACGAGTCTCTTGCAGGTTGGTTGATTGAGACAGGATCAACAGGATCGCAGAATGATGCAGGATTAAGCTTTGCGAGGGCTGTTGGACGTTCGAAAGCGGCGCTGAAGCGCGCGCACTCCGGGGACGCTCTCGCGACTTTCCCACACTGCGTTTCTACTCACCCGCCAATGGCAATCATTCGCCGATTCGGCTGGTAGTTGTGGCGGAAGTCGTGCTCCTTGGGTTTGCGGGAGACGACGTTTTGGAAGAAGGCGGCGAGTTCGGGGTCGGTGCAGCCGGCGCGGAGGACGGTGCGGAGGTCGAATTCGAGGTAGCTGCCGAGGCAGGGGCGGAGCTTGCCGTCGCAGGTGAGGCGGAGTTTGTTGCAGTTCTCGCAGAAGTGCAGGTTCGTCATCGCGCCGATGAAGCCGATCTTCTGGCCGGTGGCGGGGATGAGATGGTAGGCGGCGGGGCCGTTGGTCTTGAAATCTGGCAGGGGTGTGAGCGGGCCGGTGGTCTGCTCGACGAGCTGCTTGGCGATGCCGATGGGGAGGAAGTTGTCCTCGCTCAGGACGTCCTGGGTGCTGACGGGCATGAGCTCGATGAAGCGGAGGAGGGCGTTCTTTTCGCGGGCGAAATGGATGAGGGCGGGCAGTTCGCGCTCGGTCTGGCCTTTCATGAGGACGCAGTTGAGCTTGATGGACTGGAAGCCGGCGGCGATGGCGGCGTCGATGCCTTCGAGGACGCGGGGGAGGAGATCGCGGCTGGTGGTGCGCTGGTAGGTGGCGCGGTCGAGGGAGTCGAGGGAGATGTTGGCGGTGCGGACGCCGGCTTTGACGAGCCGCTCGGCCATGGTGATACCGTCTTCCAGTTTGGAGAGCAGGGTGCCGTTGGTGGAGATGCCGATGTCTTCGATGCCGGGGATCTGGGCGAGATCCGCGCAGAAACCGGCGACGCCGGGGCGGGTGAGGGGTTCGCCACCGGTGACGCGGATTTTTTTGATGCCTAGGGTGGCACCGACGCGGACGGTGCGGAGGAGTTCCTCATAGCTGAGGGTTTCGTCCTTGGCGAACCAGGCCTGCTCCTCCTCGGGCATGCAGTACCGGCAGCGTTCGTTGCACCGGTCGGTGACGGAGACGCGCAGGTAGGAGATGCGATGGCCGAAGAGGTCTTCCACAGGAGGGGGTTCTAACCACAGACTACGCTTGGGCTCAAGCTTGGGTATGAAGTCAAAATCTTGAACGGGGGCGGTGGTGCGGGTGGAGAGCTTGCCTGCTATGGCCGCTTCTCAAAATGCATTTCCTTCATGGATGGCATGAAGGCGTTCATTGGGGGCGGCGGAGGGGGGGGGCTGGCTTGGCTTTGGACTTCTAAAATCAAAAATCGATTGCTCGACAATCGTCAATACTTCCGGCTACAGGGCATCCTTGGCATGCGTGATTGACGATTGATGAACAATCGATTTTTGATTTTTGAGGTTTCTGACCGGAGCCGCAGAACTAAGCCTGCTGAAGAGGCAGGCGCATCGTAAACGTGGTCTCGATGCCGGGGGAGCTGGTGAGTTCGATGGTGCCGCCGTGGGCCTCCACGGCGCGGCGGACGATGGAGAGGCCGAGGCCGGTGCCTTTGACCTGGGTGGAGGAGTGGTGCTTGTTCCCACGGTAGAAGCGCTTGAAGACGAAAGGCAGATCGTGCGCGGGGATGCCGATGCCGTTGTCGCTGACTTTGAGGATGCATTCGTCCTTTTTCCACTCGCCGGAGACGCGGATGACGAGACCGGGCTTGGTGTTCTCCTTGATGGAGTTTTCGATGAGGTTGGTGAAGATCTGGTCCCAGTAGAAGCGGTCGCCAGTGAGCAGGCAGTCGCCCTTGGGGAAATCCAGCTCGATGCGGGCATCCCGCCCTTCGAGCATGGGGGCGAGGTGATCGGCGGCGTCCTCGGCGCAGTCATGCACATCGAAGGGCTCCTTGTTCAGGGAGCTGCTGGCGTCTTCGAGGCGTGAGATGGCAAGCATGTCCTCGATGATGCGGGCGATGCGCTTGCCATGCTTTTCCATGACATCCAGGCTGCGTTTCATCGTGGGGGATGATTTGGCCGAGTCTTCCTGCAGCATTTCGATGTAGCCGTTGATGAGGGTGAGCGGGGTGCGCAGCTCATGCGAGGCATTGGCCACGAAATCCCGGCGAATCTGCTCGGTCATGGCGGACTCGGTCACGTCCTGGATCATGAGCCAGGCACCGCCGCCCACGTCTGCGGCCAGGGGGGCTGCCTCGATGATGAAATAACGACCACCCAGATTGGATCCGGCACCCACGTCTGAGGGCAGCATCTGGATGCGGCGGGTGGTGTGGCGCTTTTCGGCCATGGACTCCTGCACGAGGTCGGAGATCTGGTGGTCGCGCACATCCTCGATGAGCGGGCGTCCGACGTGGATTTCCTTGCGGTGGAGCAGCTTCTTCAGCGGTGCATTGGCGTAGCGGATGCGCAGGTGGTCATCCACCAGCACGAGGCCCTGGCTGATCTCATCGAGCAGGGATTCAAACACACGCCTCTGCTCGGCCTGCTGCTCCGCCTGCTGGCGGGCGAGCAAGACCGTGGTGGCATGCATCGGCAGCAGGTCCGCATCACGCGCCCTCAGACCGAGGTTTTTGGCCACTCCCTCCCAGCGTTTTGTCCAGTACTTCTCACGCCGTGCCCAGGCAAACAGGCAGATGCCAAGCATCAGAGCGAGAAAGAGGGAAAGGGAGGTCATGCAGGCTGGGTGGCGGCGAGCTCCGTCTGGAACTGAAAGCCGGTGCCGCGAATGGTGACGATATGTTCGCCGGCTGCACCGAGTTTTTCACGCAGGCGCTTGATATGAGTGTCCAGAGTGCGGGTGGCGACGTCGCTGTTATAGCCCCAGACATCGCGCAGGAGGTCGGCGCGGCTGTGTACGGCGGTGTCGTTTTCCATGAGGGTGGTGAGCAGCTTGAACTCGATGGTGGTGAGGTCCAGGGCCGTGCCATCCAAAAAAAGCTTCATGTTTTTGCGGTCCAGCATGAAGCGGCCGCGCTGGATTTCCGACACGTGGGTGACCTTCTTCACGCGGCGGAGCACGGCGCTGATGCGCAGGTAGAGCTCGCGCGGGCTGAAGGGCTTGGTGAGGTAGTCGTCCGCGCCGAGTTCGAGGCCGGCGATCTTGTCGGTCACCTGGCCTTTGGCGGTGAGGATGATGACGGGGATGGCGGCGGTGCGGGTGTCTGCGCGGAGGCGCTTGAAGATCTGCATGCCGTCCAGGCCGGGCAGCATCAGGTCCAGCACAATGATTTCCGGCTGCTGAGCCAGCACGGCCGGCATGACCTGCAGACCGTTGCCGATGCAGATCGCCTCATGTCCTTCACGGTTGAGATGAAGGGAGATGAGTTCCGCGATGTCTGATTCATCCTCGACGATTAGTATCTTGCTCATGGAGTGGCTTTGTGATTTGGCCGTGCCATCGGCAAACTCATGATGGCAACGAAGGTGTCACATGGCAACAGTCTTGATTTCTTCCCAGATAACAAGCGTGACGGATTCGTCACGGTGACAAAGTTGGACTGCTTTAGGGGATGCGCTTCATCCTGCTTTCGTTCATTATCTCCCGAAATGAGGGTTCTCATCGTCACCGACACCTACCCGCCAGACATCAATGGCGTGGCGCGGACGCTGTACACCCTCGGGGCCGGGCTGGAACGCCGGGGGCATGTGGTGGAGGTGGTCACCACGGTGGAGGAGGAGGGAGCCGGCCTGCAGCGCCATGTGATGCACTCCATGCCGCTGCCGGGGTATCCGGGGCTGCGCTTTGGCTTTGCCTCCACCCGCCAGATGCTGGAGCTGTTTGACGCCTTCCGGCCGGACGTGCTGTATGTGGCCACGGAGACGCTGATGGGCATCTCCGCCATCCGCGCGGCGGGGAAGCGCGACATCCCGGTGGTGTCCGGCTTTCACACCAATTTCCAAAACTACCTGGAAGATTACCACCTGCCCGGACTGGAAACGGTGGCCCAGGGGGTGCTGCGGACGATCCACAACCAGACGGCACGGACGCTGACCCCCTCCGCAGACACGGCGGCGATGCTGGAACGCTGGGGCATCCAGAATGTGGGCGTGCTGGGGCGCGGGGTGGACACGGAGATGTTTGACCCGATTCGCCGGGATCCGGCGCTGCGGCAGAGCTGGGGCGCGGATGAGACCACTCCGGTGGCCATCTATGTGGGCCGCGTGGCGGCGGAAAAGAACCTGGAGCTGGTGGTGCGCTCGTTTGATGTGTTCAAAGAGGTGCAGCCCAAGGCGCGCATGGTCATCGTGGGCAATGGGCCGCGTCTGGAGTCGCTGAAGGAGGAGCGGCCCGAGTTTCACTATGCCGGAGCGCGCACGGGGGCGGATCTGGCGGCGCACTATGCCTCGGGGGATGTGTTTCTCTTTCCCAGCATCACGGAAACGTTTGGCAATGTGGTGCTGGAGGCGATGGCGGCAGGGCTGGGCGTGGTGGCGTATGATTATGCGGCGCCGCGTTTGCTGATCCGCTCCGGAGAAAACGGCTGGCTGGCGCCGTTCAATGAGGAGGGGGCCTTTCTGGCGCAGACCCGCGTGGCCGCCGCCGCATGGCAGAACGAGGCGCTGCGCTTTGCCGCCCGGCAGTCGGCGTTTGATCTGGGCTGGGAGCGGGTGATTGAACAATTTGAGCATGAGCTGGCCTCGGTGATGCCTAAAATGAACATTTTGATGTGATGAGTGAAGCAGCCCCAGTTCTCAATCCCGCCACCGGCAAGTCGAAGCTGCGCTTCAAAACCCTCTTCATTTCCGACGTGCATCTGGGCATGCCGGACAGCAAGGCGGCGCAGGCCTCCCACTTCCTGCGCAACTGCCTGTGCGACAAACTGGTGCTCAATGGCGACATCATTGACGCCTGGCACCTCCGCCGCATGGGTGGCTGGAACAAGGGGCACACCAACTTCATCCGCACCGTGCTGCGCAAGATGGAGAAGGAGAACACCGAGATCATCTACCTGCGTGGCAATCATGATGACGTGCTGGACCGCTTCATCCCGATCCAGTTTGAGCACTTCATCATCACGGACGAGCACATCCACCACACGCCGAAGGGAGACTACCTCGTGGTGCATGGAGACGGTTTTGATGCCGTGAGCACGAACCATGCGTGGCTGGCGCAGCTCGGCGGGCTGGGGTATAATTTTCTCCTGCGCATCAACCGGCTGTACAATGCGTATCGCGGTCTGCGGGGGAAGGAACCCTTCTCCTTCAGCGCGTGGGTGAAGCAGAAGGTGAAGTCCACCATCGGTGCGGTGGGCAAGTACGAGGAGCAGCTGCAAAATCTGGCCAAGCAGCGCGGCTGCATCGGCATCATCTGCGGGCACATCCACAAGGCCGACAACAAGATGGTGGGCAGCACGCATTACCTGAATTCCGGCGACTGGGTGGAGTCGATGACGGCCATCGGGGAGAATCTCGACGGCACCTTTGAGATCATCAGCTACCCCGAATTCTGCGAGCGCACCCACCGAGACCCCAAAGGCGAGGTGGAGGAAGAACTCCCGGCCCACATGGAATCTTCCGCAATTCCAATGTAGCGAAACCGTCACATTGAGTCATTTTAACAACCATGCACGAACACATCCTCTCCAGCTTCAACCATTCGCTCGACAAGCTCCGCGGCGACGTCCTGGCCATGGCCAGCATGGCGCGCAAGAATCTCGCCAGTGCGATGCGGGGGCTTTTGGAGCGTGACACCGACCTGTGCAACGCGGCCATCGCCGCCGATCAGGACGTGAACGAACTGGAGAAGAGCGTGGACAAACACGGCATGCAGATCCTGGTGAAGTTTCAGCCCACCGCGCATGACCTGCGGCAGGTGATGGGAACGATCCGCGTGGCGAACAATCTGGAGCGCATCGCTGATCAGGCATCGAGCATCGCCAAGCGCGCGCGCATCATCAACAACCTGCCCGAGTTTCCCGAGGTAAAGCTCATCCAGCCGGTGTATTCGCTGTGTGATCGCAATCTGGATCTCAGCCTGCAGGCCTTCCTCAATGCCGATCCCGATGCCGCAACCGCCGCGCGTCTGCTGGACAAGGAGCTGGATGCCGCTGAGAAATCCTTGGATCGCGAAATCATCTCCGTGATGGAATCGCACCACTCGGAGCTGGAAGGCTACATCCACCTCATCTTCGTGGCGCGGTTTCTGGAGCGCGTGGGCGACCATGCGAAGAACATCTGCGAAGACACGATCTTCATCGAGCGCGCCGAAGATATCCGCTTCAGCAAGGACAAGCGTGCGGAAGTGGCTGCGGCGTCAGTGGCCGGCATGTGAATCCGGGGATTAAAGTGCTTCCGAGCTTTAGCTCGGTCTGGAAGGAGCGGAGATTCCTGCGCTCCAGAACGAGCTAAAGCTCGAAAGCACTCTGGCCGTTCCGGCAACACCCCTCTCATTTCAACAGCAACGCATGTCTTCTTCCACACCTCCTGTTCTCAAGCTCGACCGCCCGTACCAAGCCGTCTTATTCGACATGGACGGCACCTTGCTGGACTCACGCGCCGCCGTGGAACGCGTCTGGCATGAATGGGCTGCCGGGCATGGACGTGATGCGGGCCCCGTGCTGGCCGTGTGTCATGGGCGGCGCACCATTGACACGGTGCGTGAGTTTGCCATCCCCGGTCTGGATGAGGAAGCGGAGGCGCGGAAGCTCGAAGCCTGGGAGATTGACGATACGGAAGGCGTCGTCGCCATTGCGGGTGCTGCGGAGCTTCTCGCGCGGCTGCCAGTCGGTCGCTTCGCCGTCGTCACCTCGGCCAGTCGTGCGCTGGCCACGCGTCGTCTCAAAGCGGCCGGTCTGCCGATTCCCGCGCTCATGATCAACGCCGAGATGGTGGCTCACGGCAAGCCTGATCCCGAAGGCTATATGAAGGGCGCCGCGCTCTGCGGCACCACGGCGGACCAATGCCTGGTCTTCGAAGACGCCCCAGCGGGCATCGAGGCCGGCCGCCGCGCTGGCAGCGATGTGGTTGCCATCACCGCCGCCCGTCCGTTTCCTTTTGATGCGGGGTGTCCTGAGGTGCTGGATTACACGCGTGTGCAGTTTGAGCTGGGGTAGGCGGCCTGGACTCAGTCTGGTGCCAGCAAGGTTTCTTGCTCGCGTCCGTTGGGACGCTAAAGAGGAAGTTCCTGGCCCTGAAAGCGGCGGAAAAAGGCATGACGTCTTTCCTCCTCGGTGGTGGCGTTTGGCAGATTGCTCCAGGCGAGCTCACGCGCGGTTGCCATCATGTCCAAGCCCATCAAAAACCGCTCTTCCTGAGTCTTGCGCATCATGGCCGTAAAGATCAAAGTGTTGATCTCGGGCGCGGTGTCCTTCACGGCAAAACCCGTGTCAGCATATCTGTCAGGTTCAATGCGGCTGACCATTGGCGTAAATACTCGGTGTCGCAGCCTGTCGCAATCAAGTTTTCGACATCGGCAAGCTGCCGTTCAGACAGAGATTCCTGAGCCCAGTGAAACAGAGAAAGGTGCCGCATTCGGTATCATTCACTCAGGTCAATCACGTCAGTCTCACGAGCATGATACTTCAGGCGTTCTTCAGGAGTCATTTTTTCATACGCCAGTGTTTCGCGGTACTCACGTGCTTCAGCCGCCAGAGTGAAGCTCGCTTCCAGGTTTTTCGAGACGACGAACTCGCGCAGATTGTGGATCGGAACCCGGAAGAATTCCTTTCGATAGTTTACTTTGTTAACCCGAAAGCTGTCGAATTCCGTGTGCAGCAGGCGTTCCAAAGCAGGCGCATCATCGCTGCGAATCATGGCGTGAACATCAAAAGTGAAGGGTACTGAGGCATCTCCGAGCTCTCTTACACGGTCCTCTGGTTCCAAACGACGTGTCATCCCGATCTTCAAGACGTCACTTCCAAATGAGCCGATGTTTGAAATAATATAGACGTGGCCGCTGCGGGTTTGTTGAGCCATCGAAAGCGCACGTTGATTTTTCGCTTCAGCTTCCGCAAGCTTTTGACCCAGTTCCCCAAGACGCGCTTCGAACTTTGCCCGTTCTTGGGCTGAAGCATTTGCCACCTCGGCTTGGGCTTTCTCCATGGCTTTACGAAGGGCTTCCTCTTCTTTTGCGGCTTCTTGCATGGCTCGTTCATAGTCGCGCCGCGCTTTTTCCTCCTCGCGGATTTGTTCCTGAATGCGTCGTTGTTCTTCGCGTTCCTTGAGCCTCAGTTCGTAAACAACGACCGCCCATCTTAGTTCAGCGATACGCGCATCAAGGTAGGTTGAAAGAACGCGTGCATTGCGGAATGCTTCACCGTTCAAGTTTACCAGGCTGAATGCATCACGGATCTCTTGCTCAAGAGTGCCAAAGTTATCATGTTTTGCGCGGGAAAGAATCGCATCCACTCGTCCATTAAATGCATCTGTCACGAATCGGATGGCAGTTCCACGCCGGTTCGCCTCTGCATAATCGCATGTGGCAGCCTGCCCATTGGCTACCATGCGTCGGGATTGTTCTCTTGCAGCTCTCAAGGCTTCACCTGCTGCGGCATGACCATAATCTGCAGCAAGTTCATCAAGCAGGCTGTGAGTGGGGATGATGTAGCGGTCACCGTAACCTTCGATGACATTGTGTATGGCCTTGACTGCTTGTTCGAGCATTTCTTTGTCTCTGAGTGCTATGTAAGCATCTCCGGCTATTTGCTGCGCACGGGTGTCGGCATCCGAGATAATTTTCCCGGCATCGCGTGTTGCCTGGGTGAGCATGGCCTCTCCCTGCTGATAAAGCTCCTTGGCTCGCTGATGTGCCACTTTTCTCTCTTCGAGGGCTTCCTTTTTTGACTGCTCCATGAGAGCCACAGCCTCAGCTTGGAGCGCAGTCGCCTCGGCTAGCGCACCCGCCAGCATTGTGCGTACTTCCTCCTCAGATTGTTGCAGAGCAGAGAGGGAACGTAGGGGCTCCAATTCTGCTTTTGCCTGCACCAATTCCAGATGCATTTGTTCGATGATCTTGCGTGATTCGGTCTCGTAATGCTCTCGTACCACCCTGGCCTCTGCCTCAAGTTCAGCTGTCTTTTGTTCAAGGGTTCTCTTTCCCATGGCTTTTGCCGCAGCCGCCTCAGCAACTATCCGTTCCTCTTCTTGGGAAAGGCGAGCAAGTTCGCTGGCAAGTTTGATCTCGGCCTTGTATTTCTGCACATAGAAAGTGATCGTTGTCGTGATTGCGATCAGGAGAAGAATTAGCAGAAAAGTCGTCATATGGGTTGCGTGGATTTGTCCTCTGCGAGAGTCGTTTTTAACTGCCTGGCAAGGATGGTGCGCATCTCACGCACCTGATGGAGTGCTTTTTCAAAAGAGGAGCGGGAC
>NZ_JBAQCR010000116.1:0-35921 GCF_049294395.1 Prosthecobacter sp. | reverse complement strand
GGAGAGGGGCGGCGGAGCGAGTATAAAACAAGTGTATAAAACCGCAAGGAGAACCGGCGCAACTCTCAAATATACAGGTAAAAAAGGGCTTAAAAGCTAATTTGTAATAGGACACTCCTGTCTGTCGATCAGCGCTCTCCAATCACCCCGGACCAACCACCAGGAATCGCGCTGCTTCAGCACAAATTCCCCATCGCATGCCAGGCTCGGAAGCGCATAGCGCTGGCATAACGGTAGCCGTGGGTGCCAACCCACGGAATCGCGCCGCCCATGCCTATGGGATCCAGTCGAACCGCGTAGCGGTGACACAAACCTCCGCTCCACCCATCGCATTCCCCCGTCCTCACCCACCCGCCCGCTTCACCGGCAGCCCCGTCACGCGCACCTCCAGCTCTCCATCCGAGACAAGACCGGCATGGTACTCCATGCCCGCCTCCGTCGTGCAAATCAGGCCATAGGCCTTCCGCCCCTTCATCGCACGCTTCGACTCGATCTCCTGCCACGCCCCACGAATGCCATCTGGAAAAGACCGCGCCTTCACCGTGATCAGCCGCAGCGGCACCTGCTGGATGACGGTGGATTTCATAGGGGTGTGCTGGCGGTATGGTATCGTTTCACCTTGGGCTCTTCCTGGCCTCGTCCACCGCTTTCAAGCCGCAGCGGCACCGGGCCGTCTTCTTTGACTTGAATCGTGGCATGCTCATGAATCACGCCATTGCCTTTGACGGTCATCTCCAGGACCACGGTGAAACCATCCTTCTCATCATGCGCACAAAAGGATTCCCACCAACGCACCTGATCATCACCATTAAACACCAGGAATGGACGGAAACCCATGCCTCCTCCGGGTGCCACGTCCTGGATGCCCAGCCAGACGCACACCAGTCCATCACCATCGGGGTTCCCACCTTCGTTCCAAAACACAAATCGCCGGATCTCTTTCCCACCCACGCGGGCCATCAGCTCTGTCTTGAAAACAGTGCTGCTGTTTTTGGCGAGCCACTTCAATCCAACAGGTTGCCCGGCATCATCATATTGAACCTCGGGGTAACGGTCTGTTTGATGCTGATCACTGGCAATCACATCACGGGTCAGAAAGACAACATCCGACCCCATGGTGACACACCTCCCGCCCACATCAGCCGCAGGAAGCATGTTGATCATCAGACCAAAAAGACACGGCAGGAGAAATTCCATGCGAGCATTTTAGACGGCAAACTCGTTTGATGGCAAGGCCATCTTGCCCCTCGCAGCGCCCAACTCGAAAAAGCGCGCCGCCCGCTCCGGCAATTGACAATTCTCAGTTTTCAGTTCTCAGTTTACAATACTCAGCACCTCGTCCTTCGAGGTGCTCAGCGCGAAGAATAAGTGCCATGCCCGTGCGCTCCCAGCCCCTACTTCCCGCTCGCCCACCTCACCGCATTCGCGAGGATCGTCTGGTAAGCCTTCAGATCATGCACCCGCGCATCATGCCCCAGCGCGATCCCAACAATCTTCGCCTTCGCATGCTCCGTGATCCACACGCTCGGATGCCCCGCCTTGTACTTGTCGCTCGGGCTCGTCTCAGCCAGCACCGTGATCTTCGCAGTGCCAGCAGGAATTTTCTCCGGCTCCGCATTCACATAGTACAGCTCATCCTCCACCGTGAAGCTCGCCGGCACCCCCGCCATGATCGGATGATCCGCCTTCACCGCCTTCACCTCAAACGGATGAATCCGGTCATGCCCCCGCGCACCACCACCGACGATCTGCGCATTCAGCTCAGGCCATCCGCCAAAGCCATACCACGTACCAGGATGCAGCATGATGATCCCCTTGCCTGCCGCCGCGAAATCAAACAGCGCCTTCCGATACACAGCCGTGTCAAAAAACTTCCGGTTCACACTGATCACCGCCACGTCAGCGTTCGCAAGCTCAGCCGCAGCCTGATCGCGGTCCTCCGTGTAATGCACCGTGAACCCGGCCGCCTTCAGCGTCGCCACATCCGTCTCGCCAAAGAACTTCGCGAAGTTGTGCGATGACCCGCCACCAATGACCAGCACCTTCGTCTTCCCAGCCTCCCAGTTCACCGGCATCGCACCCACCAGCGGCCCATCACCCTTGCCACCTTCTTTGGGCCCGCCTTCCGGCGTAGAACGAACGTCCACGTTCGTTTTGGGCTTGGGCGCCGCCGCCCCAAGTTTCGCAGGCTCCGCGCTCGCCGTGATCGCCACCGTGCAGGGCGTGACGATGCTGCCGCTCGTCTCCAGCGTGATCTTCTTCAGCGCGCCCTTCTTCTTCAAGTTGATCGCGAAATAACGCAGTTGTCCGCGCCGGGTGAAGTCGCCCGCATCATCACTCAGCGGCACTTCGGCCTTGCCGATGTAGTCGGCGAAGTGCTCTCCGTTTTTGAGCAAAATGCTTTCCTTGTCGCCGTCAGCGAATTCAACCTGCACCGTCATCGCGGGCTGCCCGAGAGCTTTGTCCCCGCCGAAGGGCCAGCCCCAGCCAGCGACCCCGCCAAGGAAGTGCAGGCTTGCGGCAGTCGCACTCGTGGCGATCTCAACCTTCTCAGGGAAGTTCTCAGCCACGGTCCCTTTGCCCCCCCCTTTGAGAGCGATCAGGCTCGCGCCCGTCTGCGATTTCTCGGGGTCCATCACGAAAAAGGGCACCCCCTTCACAGTGACATTGCCGAATTTGTGCAGCGTCACCGTCTGATCCTTCGCATCTTCCTTCGCGAAGATGCCCGCACGGCTGTCCGCGTTGTAGGCGGTGCGCAGATCAATAACCCGGAACTTCTGCTCACCTCCGCAGATAAAGGCCAGGATATCCCGCAACGTCTCAGCACCCAGCGCCTCCAGCCCTTCCGGCATCAGACTGCGGCGGGTGTTCTCCCGCGTGACAATGTCGTCCTTCTTGATTTCAAAATCACCCACCTGATTGCGCAGCGTCAGACTCGCCTGATTTTCCGTGATGATGACACCAGCCTGCGTCTCGCCCTTCTTCGTCGTGATGTTCCAGGCCCAGAAGCTCGGATCCACCTCACGGTTCGGATCCACAATGTGCACCAGCAGTTCCGCCGGACCATGCGCCCCCATGCCCGTGAGCTGCGGCCCCACATCACGCAGCCCCAAATCTCCCAGCTTGTGACAAACAGCACAGGCCGCAGCAAACATCGCCTTGCCCTTCACCGCATCGCCCGGCTTCTCAACTTCAGGCGTCAGCTGCGCCAGCAGCTCATTCTTTGCCTTCGCATTCGGGTTCAGCTTGTCGATCATCGCATTCGCCTGCTTCGCCACCTGTTTGTTCGGATGTGTCCGCAGCCGCGCAATATTCCCCGGCCCAATCTCCTTCGGATCAATCTTCCCATTCTGGATAGCAGCCAGTAGCGCCAGCGAAGCCTCAGGCCGTTTCAAGATCGCATCAAAAGCCTGCGTGCGCAGTTCAGCCTTCAGCCCGTTCAGGTTCCCCACCAGCTCCGTGACACTCCCCTTCTCATCCATCGCCGCAATGATCGCAGCCTGCAGAGCCACAGGCGAATCCGGACGCGCCAAAGCCCCCACCACCAGCGCACTCGCCTCACCACCGATGCCAATCAGCGACTTCGCAGCCGTGATGCGCTCACCCATAGCCGCAGCCTTGTCCTCCAGCTTCGCTGTCAGACTCGCAACCTGCGCCTTCACCTCCGCCGCCAGCACCCCCGCCTTGTCCCACTTCACCACCAGCGGCAACGCAGCCGCTGCAATTGCAGGCTGCGTGAGAAGCTTCTTCAAAGCAGCCGTCAGCTCCGGCGTGAGCGCAGGCCCATCATTCAACTGCTGGGTGATGCCCTGCAGGATGACAATTTTCAGCGCATCGGCTTTTGCGTCCACATTGGCACAGGCACTGATAAGTTTGTCAGCACCAGCTGGCAAAGCCGCTGGAAGCAATGCTGCCACGAAAGCTTCTGACCCACCATGGGCGAGCGCGGCTTCAATGCTTGGCTGCGCCTGATCAGCACAGGCGGCAATCAGCGCAGAACGGCTCCAGTCCTCCTTTGCAGCCGCGTAGTCCTTCAGAACCTGCTCGCGCCCCGCATCAGTCTGCACGGCTTTTTCAGCAGCTTCGTAGGCTTTGAGGGCATCGCTGCCCATGCTTGCATTGAGGTTTTCACCCTTCTTCGCCACCTTCGTCGCCTGCTTGTGCTGCACCTTCCAGATGCGGCCAAAATAATGGTCACGGTCAGGACGCACCGCCGCATTGGCCGGACCATGAATCGGCCCGCGCGTGTCATTATGAATCACCGCCTGATTATAAAAATCCACCACATACAGCGCCCCATCCGGCCCCACACGGTTCTCAATCGGACGGAACCACAAATCCTTGCTGCGAATAAACTCCGTCTTCTCACGCCCCGCTTCACGATGCGCCTTGTAGGTCACCCCGTCTTTCTCCACAAAGAAATGACTCACAATGTTCAGCGTCGGCTCGGTGGTGAAGTAGCTGTAGTTCCACTTCGCGGGCCACGCACCGCCTTCATAAATGGCGCAACCAGCAGCAGCCGTGTAGCTCCCCACCTGATCGATCTGCACATACGCCTGCTCCGGCCATGACATCAGCGGATACGTCGGCTCCTTCGGCAGCATCCCATTCGTGCCCATCACCCCCGGCAGCTTGCCCTTCGCCAGCACATACTCAGGCAGCACCACATGCAGGAAATGATTCCCGCTCGTCGGCTGCGTGAAAAACACCTGCCCGTCCGAAGTGATGTCCAGCCCCCAGGTATTCCCACCGCGCGAAGCATACTGCTCAAACGCGCTGCCATCCGGCTTGAACCTCACCACCCCACTCCCATCCGTCCCAAAATCCTGTTTGCCATCCGGCGATGTCACATGCCCGGAGCTGTACCCATGCGTGGCATACACCCACCCATCCAAACCCCAGCGCAGATTGTTGATCACCGCATGCGTGTCTCCCGTTCCCAGCCCCGTGTAAAGCTTCGTCCGCTTGTCAGCAGTCTCATCACCATCGGTGTCTTCAAGATACCAGATGTCCGGCGCAGCACAGGCAATAACACCCTTCTTGTAGAAGCAGAAGCTCGTCACGAGTTCCAGCTTGTCCGCAAACACATGCTTCTTGTCCATCACCCCGTCACCGTTTGTGTCAGACAAAATTGAAATCCGGTCGATCGGATCACGGTCATACTTGGTCGTCCATGAGCCGCTGTCCTTCCACTTCTCCACATTCAGCTCACGGCGCCCGTTCGGATACTCCGGCGTCTCACACACCCACAGCCGCCCCTTTTCGTCCCAGTCCACATTCATGACCTTGTTGATCAGCGGCTCGCTGGCCACCAGCGAGATGTCGAACTCCGGATGCACCTCCAGCTTCTCCGCCGCCTTTTCCGGCCGCGTAGGCCCACCCTCCACATACCGCAGATTGTCCCCCAGCTCCTCCGGCTTGCACAGCTCATCCACATTCTCCCTCTTCCCCGCCCAAGCGATCCCCCTCAGCAGCAGCGCCCGGAAATTCGGCCGGCTGAAGCTCGCATAATAGTGGCCCGGAATGCTGACAAAAGACCGGTAGTTGCCCTTCTCATAAGTCCAGACCTGCGGCTGAATGTCATAGATGCTGACCTCCTTGCCACCCTTCGTAATTTCAGCAGCGCGTTTGGCAGCCTTTTCATTCCGCACCCCCGCAGGTTTCGGAGTGTAAGCCCCGGCCAAAATGTGGCACTCCGGCAATACATCCATGTCGTAGTAAATTTCGTCATCCATTGCGAAATTCGACACATCTTTCGTGATTTTGTCCGACCTGTCGGTGAAATACAAATGCATCGGCCCCTCCCGCCATTTCGTCTGCCCATGGTGCCAGGAGCCGCCGATGATGCCCTTGAACCAGTCATGATCCTTGGAAACCGAGGCCGCGTGGATTGTCACAATGCCGCCTCCCCGCTGCAAATACTCCAGCAAATCCTTCCGCTCCTGCCCGATCTTGATGTCCCCTCCGCTGTCCAGATGCAGAATAAGGACATCCGTTGCATCCAGTTGCTCTTTGGTGGGAAATGCATCCCCCCCCGTCGCCTTCGCCCCCCGCTCATTCAGCAGCGGCACCCAGTCCCGCAGGAAGGAGGGATGATCATGCGCCCCCGGGCCGTGGGACTTCGGACCAGACCGAATGAAAACGCGCAGCGGCTCCGCCGCGAAGGACGAGTGCGGAACAACGCAAGACGCTGCAAGTGCGAGACAGAAAAGGAAACGTTTCATGGTTGGTTCGATGGTAGGCAGAACCAACGCATGATGTGAAGCCCGTTTTCGCACGGCACACTATCGGAAATGCACATGCCATCCGCGCCTGAAAAAACAAAGGGCACGACTCGCGTCGTGCCCTCGGTGTGAAATTCAAAGCAAACCGTCGCTTATTTCGGCTGTGCTGCGGGAGCAGGAGCAGGCGTCGGAGCTGCCGCAGGTGCAGGAGCCGTTGTTGGGGCTGGTGCAGCCGCCTTGGGTGCTTCAGGAGCCTTGGCCGGCTCTGTCTTGGCAGGAGCAGGCGCGTCTTTCTTCGCTTCAGCCTTCGGAGCCTCGGCTGCATCCTTTTTCACGGCTTCCTGGATTTTCTCCAGAATCTTGGCCTTGGCCTGCTCTTCAGCCGTAGGGGCGGCCGGGGCTGCGGCCTCGGGCTTGGCATCGCCAAAGAGAGACGGAGCCTTGCTGCCGGTCTGGTGACGGCTCACAAGCACGGCCAGGAGGATGGTCAGGGCAAAAAGAATGATGGCCAGATAGACCGTGAACTTCTGCAGCACGTTCGTCGTCTGTGCACCCCAGACCTGGCTGGCGGCAGCGTCGCCGAAGGAGGCACCGAGGCCTTCCTGACGGGGGCGCTGCATAAGCACGACGAGAATGAGCAGAAGGCAGACGATGACTTCCACTACGGTAAGAATTCCAATGAAGATGTCCATAAAAGGGGCGCGAATATGGGGGGACTTCCCGGCTTGGCAAGGGGGAGTTCCAGTTGAGCAGCCCGATTCACTCCCCTGTCCAGGGCCAGTCAGGGCGTTTTCCGCCCCTTTACAGTGCGTTTACAGACGACGCCCGCCGCCTAAACCACCATGGTGGCATGAAGACGATTCTTTATGCCTTTTTCCTCGCCACGCCCCTGATTGCGCAGGATTTCCGTGCGCGGGCCTGGATTTCCCCCAGTTCGCGCATCATTCACTCGCAGCCGGTCCAGGTGACCCAGGTGGACGCCCACATCGACATTGCAGATCAAATCGCCACGACCACGCTCGACATCGCCCTGCGCAATCCGACCGCCCGTCCGCAGGAGTCCGAACTGCTCGTCCCGGTGCCGAGCGGAGCGGTGCTGAAGGCCTTCGCCTTTGAGGGCGGCAATTCCGAGGGAACGGCCAAATTGCTGCCGCGTGAGGAAGCTCGACGCATCTACGACACTATCGTTGCACAGACGCGCGATCCGGCGCTGCTGGAGTTTGTCGGTAACGCGGTCGTGAAATCGAGCGTGTTCCCGGTCCCGGCCAATGGCACGCAGAAAGTGCGGGTAACCTATGAACAACTGCTCGAAGCCGATGGCGCGCGGCTCGACTACGTCCTGCCACGCTCGGAAGCGGTGGAATATGCGGTGCCCTGGAAGCTCTCCATGCGCGTCAAATCCACGTCACGCATCGCTTCGCTGTATTCTGCAAGCCACGAGATCACCGCCAAGCAGCCGGATGGCAACACCGCCACCCTTTCCTGCGAGACCAAGGACCCGGGTGCATTCCGTGTGTCGCTGCTGCGCGAAACGAAGGACGAAATGACCGCCTCGTTGCTGGCCTATCCAGATCCCAAGATCGGCGGCGGCTATTTCCTGGTGATGATTGCCCCGCCGAAGCCCAAAGCAGATGCGAAGCCCATCCTGCGGGAGGTCACCCTCGTCATCGACCGCAGCGGCAGCATGGCCGGACCCAAGCTCGATCAGGTGAAGGCGGCCGCCTTGCAGGTCATCGAAGGCCTGAACGACGGCGAGGGCTTCAACCTCATCGTTTACAATGAGGCAGTTGAGATGTTTGCCCCGCAGCCGGTGATCAAAAACGCCGAGACCACGAAGCAGGCCCGCGACTACATCAGCACCCTGCGTGTGAGCGGCGGCACGAACATCCATGACTCCGTCGTCGAGGCACTGCGCCAGAAGCCGCTCGAAGGCATGCTGCCCATCGTCCTTTTCCTAACCGACGGCCTGCCCACCATCGGCCAGACCTCGGAGAAGGCGATTCGGGAGGCCGTGGCCAAGGGCAATCCACACCAGCGCCGGGTGTTCACCTTCGGTGTCGGCGTGGATGTGAACACACCGCTGCTCTCCCGCATTGCCCGAGAAACCCGCGCCAGCGCCGAGTTTGTGCTGCCCAAGGAGGATGTTGAGGTCAAAGTCGGCCGTGTGTTTGAGCGCCTGCGCGGTCCGCTGCTCACAAAACCGGCCGTACGGGTGGAAAATCCGAATCGTGTCAGCGATCTCATACCCTCTCCCCTGCCCGATGTGTTTGAAGGTGAGCAGATTCTCTTGTCCGGCACCTACCGCGGTGAAGCCCCGCTGCATTTCCAGCTCACAGGAGCCGCCGCTGGGGGCGAACGGAAGTTCGATTTCACCTTCAACCTCGACAAGGCCAGCACCGCCAACGCCTTTGTGGCCCGCCTCTGGGCCAGCAACAAGATCGCCGTGCTCAGCGAAGCGATTCGTGATTTGGGTGCTGATGGCGCAACGGGAAGCACGACGGAGCTGGTGAATGAAATCGTGCGGCTTTCGACGCAGTTCGGCATTCTCACCGAATACACCGCCTTCCTGGCTGAAGAAGGCACTTCACTCGCCGCCGCACCTGCCAATGCCAGCAAGGCTGCCTACAATTACAATGACAAGGCGATGAAGATTCGCAGCGGAGCCGCCTCTGTCTCTCAGGAAGGCAATTTAAAGAAAGCCGTGGAATCCAAGCAGCTCAATGTCCGCAATCGCTTCCTCGATGACAAGATGCAGGCCATCGAGATCACCAGCGTGCAGCAATGCCAGGCCGGAGCCTTCTTTAACAAAGGCAACCGCTGGACCGATGCCAGCGCCGCCAAATCCGAACGCGCACCAGACCGCACCATTGAGATCGGCAGCGCAGATTTTGGCATCCTTGTCGATGAGCTCGCCGCCGACAACCGTCAGGGCCTGCTGGCCCTGCGTGGCGAACTGCTGCTGCAGCATCGCGGCCAGCTGGTCCTCGTCCGCTGAAAATTTTCCGTCAACCCACCCAATCAAACACATCCATGAAAACGCAATCCATACTCATCGCCACGGCCTTGTCCGCGTGCCTCGCCATCGCCAAAGATGCTCAACCGCCTGCCCCCGTGGCGGAGATCGCCAAGGTCGAAACAACCGCCGCTGACACCCCGCTGGTGCAGATCGCCGTGCTGCTGGACACCAGCGGCAGCATGAGCGGCCTCATTGAACAGGCCAAGACCCAGCTCTGGAAGCTTGTGAATGAATTCATCACGGCGAAACAAGATGGCAAAACGCCGGTCGTACAGGTGGCTCTGTATGAGTATGGCAAGTCCTCGCTGCGGGCCGATGAGAACTGGATCCGCCAGATCCAGCCCCTCACGCGTGATCTCGACAAAGTGTCCGAAGAACTTTTCGCCCTGACGACTAATGGAGGTGAAGAATACTGCGGCGCGGTGATTCAGCGTGCAACACAAGACCTCGCCTGGGATGCGAATCCCAAAGTGTACAAAGCGATCTTCATCGCCGGCAACGAACCCTTCACCCAGGGGCCCATCGATTCCAAAAAAAGCTGCCAGAACGCCATCGCGAAGGGCATCATCGTGAACACGATCCATTGCGGCAGCGAGGCGCAGGGCATTGCAGAGCACTGGAATCAGGGAGCCCTGCTCGCAGACGGCAAATACCTCGTGATCGATCAGAACCAGGCCATCGTTCACATCGAAGCACCGCAGGACAAGGAGATCGTGAAGCTCAATGAGCAGCTCAACAGCACCTACATCAACTACGGCAGCGCCGCCCCGGCCGCGAAGGCCCGGCAGATTGCCCAGGACAGCAACGCCGCCGCCAACGCCCAGTCCGGCGCGGAGGTGCAACGCGTCATCACCAAGGTTGGCAAAAGCTACTTCAACATCAGCTGGGATTTGGTGGACGCCTGCCAGCAAAAGGACTTCGACATCACCAAGGTCAAGGAAGCCGACCTCCCCGAGGAGATGAAGAAAATGACCGTCGAGGAGCGCAAAGCCTACCTTGACAAGAAAATCGCCGAACGGGCGGAGATCCAGAAGCAGGTGCTGGCCTTGAACAAGGAACGCGAGGCCTATGTTGCAACAAAGCGCAAGGAGTCGAACAAGAACGACACGCTGGACACTGCGATGACCAAGGCCCTGCGATCCCAGGCGGAGAAAAAAGGCATCGCGTGGGAGAAATGAACCTTTAAACTTCGCCATGCCCGCCACCATCCTTGTTGTTGAAGACGACGCCGCGATCCGTCGCGGTGTCCTGGATGCGCTCAAGTTCGCCGGTCATACGACACTGGAGGCAAGCGATGGTGAGAAGGGCATGAAGCTGGCCCTGAGTTCGACCTTCGACCTCATGCTGCTGGATCTGGTGCTGCCCCATGCGAGCGGCTTTGACATCCTGAAAGCCCTGCGCCGCGAACGGCCCGGTACCCCGGTGATCATCCTCTCTGCCCGTGGTGAAGAAAATGACCGCGTGCGCGGCCTGCGGCTGGGCGCGGATGATTACGTGGTGAAGCCGTTCAGCGTGCGGGAACTGCTCGCCCGCGTGGAGGCGGTGCTGCGCCGTGCTCCCGAACGCCAGCCCGTGAGTGAAACGCTCACTCTCACCGCAGCGACGGTCGATTTCGGGCAGAGCGTGGCCCGTTTTGAGAATGGTGAGAGCGCGGAGCTTTCCGAGCGTGAGCGCGATGTGCTGCGCTACCTTGCGCTGAATCGTGGAAGGCCCGTTTCACGGGAGGAGCTGCTGCAACGCGTCTGGCACATCGAGAACCAGCAGACGGAAACACGTACGGTGGACATGCACATTGCAAATCTGCGCCACAAACTGCGAGATGATGCAGAGGCGCCGCGTGTAATCGTCACCATACGCGGGAAAGGCTACCAACTCACCTGATTCCCCCATGCGCAAACCGCTGCACATCTGGATCACCTTCATCGCCTGTCTCGGGCTGCTGCTCGCGGCGATGGCGTGGGTGAGCTGGCACACGCTGGCGCTGGAGCGTGAGCGTGAAACGGCGGCACGTGAGGCAGACCAGCAGGAGCGCGTTCGGCTGGCGCTGTGGCGGCTCGATTTCCAGGCAAGCGCGCTCATGATCCGCGAAAATGCACGGCCGCCCTATGATTTCCGTCCGTTTCATTCGCCGGAAGGCCTGATCAACAAAGCGTACGACAATGTGGCGAAGGGCGAGGTGCTGGTGCCATCGCCGCTTCTCGCCGAGGTGCCGGAGCATGTGCTGCTGTATTTTCAGATGGACACGCGCGGTCAGGTTTTGTCCCCGCAGGTGCCGCAAAACAACGAGCGCACCCTGGCGCTGGCGCAGTTCATCAATGCGGATGACCTGACTCGCAGCGAGCAACGTTTGAGCGGATTGCGTGAACTGCTCGCCAAGCCGGTGCAGGTGATCACGCCGCCGCAACAACGCGAGTCCTCGGCCTGGAACAACGGACGCGCTGCCCCCATGGCCCCTGCCGCAGCAACCCCGCTCAATCGCCAGCTGCTTGCCGAAATGGCCTGCGTGGCCCGCTTTGACATCGATGATTCCAAGGCGGCTGAAGCCAATGATGCCAATCTTCCACGCAATCCGGCCTGGAACACCCAGCAGGGCCAGGTGGCGTCCCAGCAGTTGATGCTGAACAGCACGGAGAACTACTCGCGTAATCGTGCAGTCAACCTGCAGGCCGAGGAGGCGATCAAGCAGCAGCCGCAGATCAAGATGAAGCAAGGTACCGGCACCCTCGTTCTTAACAACGAAAAGGCGGCCGAGCCCAAGCCTGCAGCAGCGAAGGCTTTGAAAAAAGAATCCGCGAAACCGTCGATCAGCAGCAATGGATCCAGCTTCGCTGCTTCGTCAGATGCGGCTGCAAAGTCGATGGATGCCAAGCAAATGGCGGCTCGGCAGCAACCCCAGGATCTGGCCCCTGCGGCGGCTCCAGCACCGATGCCGTTGGAGCCGAAAGCGGATGGTGCGGCCCGGGCATTGGGCAAAGAGTCCCCCGCTGCTCCAGCCGTTCCTTCCGCTGTGCAGCCTCCACTCAAAAACATCGCGACCGCGAACAGTTCGCGGCCTTTTCAGGGCGTGTGGATCGGCAGCAACCTCATGCTGACCCGCGAAGCCTTCGTGGATGGTGTGCGCATGGTGCAGGGCGTGTGGCTGGACTGGCCTGCTCTGCGCGAATCTCTGCTGCGGGAGATCACCGATCTGTTTCCGGATGCGAAGCTGAAGCCAGCGGCGAACGCCACCGCAGGAACACGCCCGAATGACGATCCGCTGCGCTTTGCGGCGCTGCCGGTGCGACTGGTGCCAGGAGCCATCCAGCTGCCGCCGCTGCCGTTCTGGACTCCGCTGCGCAGGTCTCTAGGCATCGCCCTTGCATGTGTCCTGCTGGCGGCCGCGGCGGTGGGGCTGGTGCTCTTCGGCACGGTGGCGCTGAGCGAGCGCCGCGCGGACTTCGTTTCCGCCGTGACGCATGAGCTGCGCACGCCGCTGACGACTTTTCGCCTCTACTCCGAGATGCTGGCAGACGGCATGGTGACCGATGAGGCGCAGCGGAAGACCTATCTGGACACCTTGACCGGAGAAGCGAGCCGGCTGAGCCATCTCGTCGAAAACGTGCTCGCCTATGCCCGGCTTGAGCGTGGCAGTGCGAAGGCGCGAGCCGAAAACATCACGATCGGCGAGCTGCTGGACCGCATCCTGCCGCGGCTGCAGCAGCGTGCCGATGACTGCGGCATGACGGTGCAGGTGCAAGCCACGGAAACGGACCGCAAAACCGAGCTGCACGTGGACGCGGCGGCGGTGGAGCAGATCCTTTTCAACCTCGTGGACAACGCCTGCAAATACGCCGCCCCACGAGCGGCGCATCCGGTGATCCACGTGGAGGCGGACACGAGCGGCAAGTTTGCCATGCTGCGCGTGCGTGACCACGGCGGCGGCATCTCCCGCAGCGAGCAGCGGCGGATTTTCCACCCCTTTCACAAAAGCGCCGATCAGGCGGCGCATTCGGCCCCCGGGGTCGGGCTGGGACTCGCCCTGTGCCGCAGACTGGCCACCGCGCTGGGGGGAGCGATCACGCTGGATGCTAGCCACAAGGACGGCGCGTGTTTCATGCTGCGCCTGCCGAAGTAGTCAGCGCTCTCCTGCCAAGGTGACAGACCCCGTGAGGATGACATTGCCCGCATCATCACGGATTTCGCCACTGACCTGCCCGAGATTGTCCAGCATGCCCTGCAACGCGCCACTGAGGTGGAGTGACTGCCCGGGTGTGATACTGCCGAGAATTTTGATCTGGCGCACTGCGGTGAGGCGCATGTTTTTGAGCGGGGCTTCGCCCGGCCGGGTTTGAATGAGAATGCCACCCAACTGGGCCAGGGCCTCGATCATCAACACGCCGGGCATGAGCGGGGATCCGGGAAAATGGCCGCGGAGAAACTCCTCATCCCCCTTGAGCTTCCACACCGCTGTGGCGGAGGTGCCGGGAATCAGCTCTACAAGCTCGTCAATAAAACGAAACTCAGAACCGTGCGGAAGGGAGGAAAGCGCTTGAATTAGGTCGGCAGAAGATGGCATGCTGCGGTCTTATTCACGATTCACTCACAGAGCAAACAACAAGATGCGCGTCTGCGCCGACGTTCTGCCGTGTGCTCATCCATGTGTGGCACGTCGTTGTGCTGCTGCTGAGCATGATCTACTGGGCCATCGGGGGCTTGTTGTTTGTGCTGGCCGGTGCTGTTCTGGTGCCGGTTCTTCCCGTGGAAAAATCCCGCTCTCTGGGCCAGTGGCTGCTGAGCGTGGCCTTCCGCCTCTTCCTCACATTCCTGCGCGTGTGCGGTGTGTATGAGTGCGAATACATCGGTTTCGATGCGCTGAAGGATGTCAAAGGGGGGCTTATCATCGCGCCCAATCACCCGGCGCTTTGGGATGCGGTCTTCATTCTGTCCAAAATCCACGGGCTGCGCTGCATTTTGAAGGCGTCGTTGATGCACAATCCGTTTCTACGTGGCGCAGCCAAGCTGGCGGGCTTTATCCCCAACAAGCCCGCGCATAAAATGCTGCAGAATTCCATCGAAGCGCTGCGCCAGGGAGACCGGCTTTTGTTTTTCCCAGAAGGAACACGCACGCGGAAGCTGGAAAACTGCATCAACACGCTTCAGGGCGGTCTGGGCATCATCGCTACGCAATCGAGCGCTCCGGTATGGCCGGTGTTCATCGAAACCAACAGCGACTACCTCTCCAAGGGCTGGCCGCTGTGGCATCTGCCAGATAAAAAGATCCGCATGCGTATCACGCTGGGTGAACCGCTGGCCAGTCCGCCGGATGAGAGTGCTGCGGCATTCACCAAGCGTCTGCACGAAGTGTTTCTGGCAGCGCTGGGCAACCGGCCGAAAGCTTGATGGGCGGGATGATTTGCAGCGTTATTCTTGAATGCGCACGCTGCTTCTTTTCTTCATAGTCGGCATCAGCCTCCACGCTGCGCCGAACATTCTCCTCATCGTCGCTGATGATCAGCGGCCGGACACGATTCATGCGCTGGGGAATGCCGTGATCGACACACCGAATCTGGACCGCCTCGTCGCCCGCGGCACTTCATTCTCCCGTGCCTATGCGGGCTACCCCATCTGCCATGTGAGCCGTGCGCAGATCCTCACGGGCAACCCCGCTTTCAAAGCGCTGCCGAAGTATCCTGGCGGTGCGATTGATCCCCGCCTGGCCACGCTCGGCGGGACGCTGCAAAAAGCGGGCTATCACACCTGCTACACGGGAAAATGGCACAACGATGGCCACCCAACGCAGCGCGGCTACAGCACCACCAACGGACTTTATTCCAGCGGCGGCGGGAAGGGTGTCACGCAACCGGACATGGATGATCGTGGTCGGCCGCTCACGGGGTATCGCGGCTGGACCTTCAAGGATGAAAACAACCAGGCAGAACTCGGCAAAGGCGTGGGACTCCAGTCCGACAACAGCCGGCACATCGCTGATGGGGCGATTCATGGGATTCAAACGGCCCCGAAGGACAAGCCGCTTTTCCTGCATGTGAATTTTGCTTTTCCTCACGACCCACGCCAGTGGCCGGCGGGCATGAAAGGCCGCTACGCTGCCGCGAAAATGCCGCTGCCTGCCAACTTTGCGCCGAAGCATCCGTTTGACCATGGCAACATCGACGGACGCGATGAACTGCTGCTGAAGACGCCGCGCATCGAAAGCGAGGTGCGCGAGGAACTGGCCATCTACCATGCCATGATCACGGATCTGGATGCGCTGCCAGCGCCTGATGAAACGATCATTATTTTCACCAGCGACCAGGGCCTTGCGCTGGGCAGCCATGGGCTGCTGGGCAAACAGAACGAATATGAGCACAGCATCCGCAGCCCGCTGATCATCTGCGGTCCTGGGCTGCCGAAGAATGAGCGCAGTGCTGCACTGGTGAACCTGAACGATCTTTTCCCCACGCTGTGTGATCTCGTGGGCACCGCAGTTCCTGGCACTGTGCAGTCAAAGAGTCTGGCACCGTTGCTGCGGCATCAAGCCGAGCGCGCGCATGATTTTGTCACCGGTGTTTTTACGGATACCCAGCGCATGATCTGCGATGAGCGCTGGAAGTTTGTGATTTACCCGAAGGTGGGGCGGGAGCAGCTCTTTGATTTGAAGAGTGATCCGGACGAGATGCATGATCTGAGCGGAGATCCGGTGCATCGCGCAAAGAAAGAGGGACTCGCCGCGAAGCTGCAAACCTGGCGGCAGCAGAACGGTGACCCAAACCTTGAGTGAAATGGCTGCGCCTTTTTGGCCGTTCAAGCCACCTGCCATGAAACACCTCTGCTTCGCGATCCTTTTTGCCATCTCCTTCCTGCAAGCCCAAAGCCCTGCTTCGGCGGAAAAGCCCGCCGCCAAGCCGATAGCGCCTGATGCGGTGGATCAGATGGCCACCGGGCTGAAACCCACGCGAATCCTGCCGTACAAGAAGATCGCCGAGCAGGAACTGGAACTGCACGTCTTCGAACCGGATGGCCTCAAGGCGGGTGACAGCCGCGCCTGCTTCCTCATCATCCACGGTGGCGGCTGGACCGGCGGCACGCCCCGGCGCATGTACTCCTTTGCGGCGCATTATGCGAAGCTCGGCATGGTGGGCATCAGCATGCAGTACCGCCTATACAGCAAGAAGACCGGAGTCAGCGTCTTTGACTGCGTGAAGGATGCCCGGTCTGCTGTGCGCTACATCCGCGGGCATGCAACGGAGCTGGGGATTGATCCGCAAAAAGTCATCGTCAGCGGTGGATCAGCCGGTGGTCATCTGGCCGCCGCCACCGCTCTTTTTGACCCTGTGAATGAAGACAGCGACGACCTCAAAATTTCACCGGTCCCCAACGCCCTGGTGCTGCTCTTTCCCGTCATCGACACCTCCAAAGAGGGCTACGGGAATGCGAAAATCGGTGAGCGCTGGCAGGAACTGTCCCCGGTGCACCACGTCCGCCCGGGCGTGCCCCCAACGATCATCTTCCACGGCACCGGTGACACTGTCACGCCCTTTGCAGGTGCCAAGGCTTTCCAAGAGGCCATGCTGAAGGCAGGCAACCGCTGTGAACTCGACATCAATGAAGGCGGAGTGCACGGCTATCTCATGCGCAACAAAGCCCTCTATGAGGACACCCTGCAGAAGACGGATGTCTTTTTGAAGTTACTGGGGCTGCTCAAATGAGGTGCTACAACGGGGAGCCCGGGGCTCATTCCTCGATCCATACCGGCGTCCCCGCCGGCACGAGATCAAACAGCTCGATCATTTCGCGATTGCGCAGGCGCACGCAGCCGTGGCTGGCTGGGCGACCGATGCTGTTTTCATCGTTGGTGCCGTGGATGTAGATGTAGCGCTGGTAGGTGCTCTCATTGCGCGGCTCCATGCCATGCAGCCAGAGGATGCGCGTGAGGACAAGATCGGACTTTGTTTCCATGCCAGGGGTCCAGCGACCAACGGGCTGGCGTGACTTGAAAATGGTGCCGCTCTCCGCGCCGTCGCCGTGCTTTTCCTTTACCACAAAGCGGCCCAGCGGCGTCTTGTTGCTGCCTTCGGTGAAGCCGATGCCAAATTTCGACGTGCTGCACGGCCACTCGCGCACGAGGCGCCTGTCATCAAACAAACGCAGCCGCTGCATGCCGATGCTGACTTCGAGGTGTGGGTGGGTGAGGCTCATGGGGGATTGAATGATCGACTGCGGACGGGAACTTCGTTTGATAGCATCAACGGGCAAGATTGCAGAAATAAAAGAATGCGGTTGATTGATTAGACTGATCGGTCTAATGATTCATCCATCATGAGCGACCGGACGACCAAAGAACGCATTCTCGACGCAGCTGAAGGGCTGATGCTTGAGAAGAGCTTTCACTCGGTCGGGCTGACGGAAATCCTTGAGGCCGTGAAGGTGCCCAAGGGCTCTTTCTATCACCACTTCAAATCCAAGGAACAGTTTGGCGTGGAAATGCTGAAGCATTACGTGGCCGATGCCACGGCCTACAAGAAGCAGATGCTGCTTTCCGACACGCCTGAGCCGGACCCGCTGAAGCGACTGCTCAGTTTTTGCGAAGGCACGATCTGCCGTGTGCTGGAAACGAAGGGGAAGTGCCCCTGTCTGGTGCTCAAGCTGGCGGCTGAAGTCGCTGACATGAGTGAGGCGATGCGCGAGGTGCTTGCGGCTGGAAATCGCGAGTCGATCGCCATCTTGGAGCAGGTGCTGCAGGAAGGCATCGAGAAAAAGAAGATCGCCAAAACCGTGCGGCCTGCCGAAGCGGCCGTGATCATTCATGACCTGTGGAATGGAGCCATGCAGCGCTCTGCCATCTGCCGTGACGCGACTCCTCCACGCGAAGCGCTGAACTTCATTCGCACGCTGCTCACTCCCTGATTTTCTTTTTAGTCCGCTGTAAACCGACCGGTCTATTCTAGACCAACCCACTCCTATGAAACCCATCGCCCTCACCACTGAAACTTTTGACGCCACTCTTGCCAACACTGACCAGCCTGTCCTCGTGGACTTCTGGGCGGAGTGGTGCGGCCCCTGCAAGATGATGTCGCCCATTCTCGACCAGCTTGCGACTGAGCAGGCGGGACGCGCCACCATCGCCAAGGTGAACATCGACGCCTTCCCCGACCTGCAAGCTCGCTTTGGCATCCGCGCCATCCCCACGCTCATCGTCTTCAAAAACGGCCAGCCCGTGAACACGATTACCGGCGTGAAGAGCAAAGGCTTTCTGGAAGCCGCGCTTGCCGCCTGATTTCTTTTTCACCCCAAAACCAACGCCACAAACCACCCCAAGCCCATGTCCATCGACCTCACCCAACGTCCCCCACGCAGCCCACGCGTCCGCCTTGGCGGCTATGTTTTGCTCCCACGCCTGCTCGACAAATGCCGTGCTGAGATCGCCGGTAAAAACGGCGAGTACCACTACAACTGCCCGCTGGATCAGCGCTTCCTGAGCTTCACCGGCATCGACCACGAAGCCCTGAAAGCCGAAGCGGCCAAGGGACTGGGCGACGCCGACATGTTTGCCTGGATCGAAAAGAGCGCGCTGCACAAACGCAGCGACTACGAGATCGCCCACTGGAGCGAATACCGTGAAGCTGCCGTGCCTAGCGATAACGAGAGCCGAGAGTACATCAGCGCACAGATCGCCAAGGCGGGAGGCTCTGCACGTGAAGACATCGGCACGTGGTTCGATTTCCTCGATTTCGACGACCACGTCTCATTCGGCGGCAAAGCCTGATTCACTCACTCACTCCCTCAACTCAATCCCTCAAGACCCCACTCACATGCAAACCACATTCCAAAACAAAGTCGTCCTCATCACCGGAGCCACCAGCGGCATCGGCAAAGTCAGTGCTCTCGCCTTCGCCAAAGCCGGGGCGAAAGTCGTCGTCAGCGGCAGGCGTGAAGCCGAAGGCCAGGCCGTCGTGGCTGAAATCAAAGCCGCAGGTGGTGAAGCCACTTTTGTGAAAGCGGACGTGGCCGTGGAGGCTGACGTCGCGGCGCTCGTGGCCAAGACAGTGGCGATGTATGGCCACCTTGACATCGCTTTTAATAACGCGGGCGTCGAACTTGCCGGCTCCATTGTGGATGCCACCGAGGCGGACTATCGCCGAGTCTTTGACATCAATGTGTGGGGTGTGATCACCTCCATGAAGCATGAGATTCCCGTCATGCTCAAGCAGGGCGCGGGTGTCATCATCAACACCAGCAGTGCTGCCGGGCATGTTGGCATGGCTGGTGCCAGCATCTACGTCGCCAGCAAGCATGCTGTCGAAGGCCTCACGAAAGCCGCGGCACTGGAATATGCGAAGCAGGGCATCCGTGTGAACGCCGTGGCACCTGCGGCCGTCGAAACCGACATGATGACGCGCTTCACCGGCAATGGAAATGAAGAAGCACTCACCTACCTGCGCTCTCTGCATCCTATTGGCCGCATGGGACGCTCTGAGGAGATCGCCAACCCCGTGCTCTTCCTCGCGAGCGACGCCGCTTCTTTCATCACCGGCACATCGTTGAAGGTTGATGGCGGCTTGCTTGCGCAGTAACGATAACGCGTCATGACCCCGCTCGAAATCATCCGCGAAATGTATCGTGCCATGCGCGCGGGAGATGACGCCGCTTTCACCGCGCTCTGCACCGACGACCTCGTCTGGCAGCAGAGCGCGGGTTTTCCCGGCGGCTCCACCTGGCACGGTGCTGCTGCGGTGATTGAAAATGTTTTTCGTGCCAATGCCAGACGCTGGACCGGCTTCGCTTTCACGGAAGAAGAAATGTTCGCCACTGGTGACCGCGTCGTTGTCCTCGGCCACTACAGTGGATCTGCTCCCGACACCGGCAAAGCCATGAGAGCCGCCGTGGCCCACGTCTATGATTTGAGAGATGGCCGGATCGCCCGCTTTCGCATGTTTGCCGACACGCACCCGATGTGGGAGGCCATGGTGGCTTGACGCGATCAGTCCTGGATGAGCGCACCCGCCGCCTGCATTTCATCCAACGCGCGCGCCACATCTCCGGGCTGCAGATTCACACCTCGGCAAGCTTGAGCGATCAGGTTCACCTGGAAGCCTTCTTTCAAGGCATCGAGCACGGTGAACTTCACGCAGTAGTCCGTAGCCACACCGGCGATGGTGAGTTCGCTGACGTTTTGGGCCTTCAGCCATTCGCCCATGCCGGTGGAGGCTCGATGGCCGTTGTCGTAAAAGCCACTGTAGCTGTCGATGCGTGGGTTCATGCCTTTGGTGAAAACATGAGTGATGCGTTGCGCGTCGAGAGCTGGAGCGAATGACGCGCCATCCGTGTTTTGCAAGCAATGAATGGGCCAGAGTGTCTGGGACAGGCCGTCGAGATCGATATTGTCATAGGCACTTTTGCCAGGATGATTGGCGGCGAAGCTGCCGTGATCCGCAGGATGCCAGTCCTGGGTGGCGACGATGAGATCAAACTGCGGCATGAGGTCATTCACGAGGGGGATGATTTCATCCGCACCCGGTACGGCGAGCGCGCCTCCGGGCATGAAGTCGTTTTGGATGTCGATGAGGAGGAGGGTTTTCATGAAGGAGAATCATTGGGGGGCCACGGCTGAGGGAGCGCCACTGCGGCAGAGCGAATCCACGCTTTTCAGAAGGGTGGGGAGACGGAAGGCGCCATGCATGGACTGGATGTGACATGCGGCGTCCTGCTGGTCCATACCGGCAGCCGTGACAAAGAGGGGCTTCATGCTCTCGCCACGGAACACATGTGCGGCGTGGGGAGATTGATCAAAGGAAGTCTTGGCCACGCCGATGACGGGGATTCCTGTGGCCTCGTGCAGATGCCATCCCAGGCCGGGCTCGCCGGGGCGCAGCCACACATGACCATCGATGACGATCACCGCAGGCGCTTGAGGCAGCAGTTTTAAAACCGCGAGCACACAGGGGAGTTCCCTCCGGTAAAACTGGCCGGGTTGATAGTCGGCCACTTGAGGAATGTGGCAGAGGTGCTGCTCTTTGATCTGATCATCCGCCCAGTTTTCAAACAAAACGGCGGCAGCCGCTGCGCCGTGATCGTGGTAGCACACATCCACGGCGGCGATCAGGGGCGGCGGGGCATTCAGGGAGGCGCTCACGATTTTGCTTTCTGAATGAGCTGTAGTTTCCGCTCATGCAGCGTTCTTTCCACGCCTGCTGTGTACTCATGCGGATGCTGGAGACGTTTCACCGTGGCGTGAAGATGTGTGAGCTGATCGCAGCAGCGGCTTTGGATCTGCGGCAGCGTGGGGAGTTCGGCGACGAGTTTTCCAGCACGAAACACCGGTTGCAGCAGGTCTTCGTGGGTCGCGCCTTCGGGAATGGGTTTGCTGCGAGTGGCATCGCTGGGGTGCATGATTTCCACGGGGGCGGGGCAGCCGTGCTCCTCGTCGAAAATGGCATCGCCACGGAATTCGCCGTTGAGGGTGAAGCGGCGCACCTGCTGGATGCCGGGATTGTTCACTTTGATGGCCTGTTCGCTGAGCTTGATCTTGGGCTCCCAATCGCCCGCTGCATTGCGGATGGCACCGAGCTTGTAGACGCCACCGAGCGCGGGCTGTGAGCCGCCGGTGACCATCTGGGTGCCGACGCCCCACACGCCGATTTTTGCGCCCTGATGTTTCAGGCTCTCGATGAGGTGCTCGTCGAGATCGTTGCTGGCGACGATGAAGGCGTTTGGGAATCCGCCTTCGTCCAGAATGCGGCGGGCCTCGATGCTGAGCCAGGCGAGATCGCCTGAGTCGAGGCGGATGCCGGCGAGTTCGTGTCCGCGATCACGTAGACGATAACCAACTTCCACGGCATGTCGCACGCCTTCGAGGGTGTCGTAGGTGTCCACGAGGAAGACGCAGTTGTTGGGCAGCGCTTCGGCGTAAGCTTCGAAGGCTTCGAGTTCGGTGTCGAAGGACATGACCCATGAGTGGGCATGCGTGCCGCGCACGGGGATGCCATGGGTCATGCCTGCGAGAACATTCGAGGTGGAGGCGCAGCCGCCGATGAAGGCGGCGCGGCTGGCCATGACTGCGCCATCCGGCCCCTGTGCGCGGCGCAGGCCGAACTCCAGCACGGGCTCGCCTTGGGCCGCCAGGCACACACGTGCGGCCTTGGTGGCGATGAGCGTTTGGAAATTGATCATGTTCAGCAAGGCCGTTTCCACAAGCTGCGCCTGAATGAGGGGACCTTTAATGCGCAGGAGGGGCTCGTGGGGGAAGACGACAGTGCCCTCGGGCATGGCATCCACATCGCAGCGCCATTCGAGGGTGCCTAGGTAGTCGAGAAAACCGTGCTCGAAGAGCGGCTTTCCATCCCGCCCCGGCAGCGTGGTGAGATAGTCCAGCTCTGCGGTGCTGAAGCGGAATCCTTGAAGCCACTTCACCACATCTCCCAGTCCGGCGGCGATGGCATAGCCGCCGGAGAAGGGCAGCTTGCGGAAAAACAAATGAAATACGGCCTCCTGCTCCGCCTTGCCGCATTTCCAGTAACCGGCGGCCATGGTGAGTTGATAGAGATCGGTAAGGAGGGGGCTGGTGGTCATGGATTAGTAAGGAGGCAGCATTCGACGGAAGCCGTGCAGGATGACGATGACAAGAAAGAACAGGTTTCGCAGCAGAACAGCGGGCCAGAAATAGCGCGGAGCACGGCGATTTCCCGAGACGAGCGCCTGCGCCACTCGTCGGATGTAATTGACCGAGCGTGGCCATTCGAAGATAGCGTCGATCCATGCACGCGGGATGCCAGCCTCTCCAGTTTCGGCGCCACAGATGGCTCCTGTGATCGCCGCCACGGTGTCCGTGTCTCCGCCGCATTGGATTACTGAGCGCACTGCCGTTTCGAAATCACCTCGATGCCGCAGCCATGCGAACAGTGCCACTGCAACTGTGTTGGGTGCAAAGCCGCTCACTCCGTATCCACAGCCAATGTCCACCGCATATTCCAGCACGCTCTTCTGTGTGCTCAACGCCGTCTTCAATGCTGCAAAGCGCGATTTCATTTCGTCACTGACAATGAGCTTTTCCAAGACAGGCAGCGCTTCATGCGAAGAGAGATGCTGTGCGGCCATGGAAGCTGCTTCTGCCACCAAGAGTGCGGATTCTTCCGCACGTGGATCCGTGTGGGTGAGACGGCATGCGGCAAGGGTGAATGCCTGTCGTTTCGCAGCATCATCGCCAAACACCACACCCATGATCACACTGCGCATGGCCGCTCCATTTCCCGCTGAATGAACCCCGGCTTTCGCTGCGGGGAATCCGATCCATAGCCGCAGGATGGCTCTTGCTGTGCTCAAACCGACTCCTGCGGGCAAGGCCAGTAGCCACCAGCGCAACTTCCAGCCAAGTGCGCGTTGCATTGCGGCAGGATCGTTTGGGTGCTCTATGAGTGCAGTTGCCAGCATCAGCGTGTGCTCCGTGTCATCGCTGAACATGCCGCGCCCGAAGATGAACCGATGCTGATAGCCGAGTTTCATCGCCGCCACGCGCTTGCGAGACATTCCTTCAGCCGGAAGGCCCAGGGCATCCCCCACCGCCGTGCCCAGCAGGCAGCCCAGGATGGCTTGCTTTTGTGGTGATGAATTCATGGAAGGGGGGGGGCTTGTATTAGTCTGTTTCCGGGAAGCGTCTGGCCACCTCAATCTGACCGACGATGTGCCGGTTGAACTCTTCCAGCTCTTCGGCAGGCACCCAGAGTTCTCGATGCACAGCGCCTCCAACAACCTGCTCCTCAAAACGGCTCAAATACTCCGCTTCGACCTCGAAACGCGTAACGAAACCCGATCCAGATGCGGGCACATTCCAGTCACGCGCGATCTGGATCGCGTAGTCTTCATTCATCACTGGATAAAAGATGGGCTGGTCAGGGAGACGCGGTGGAAATGCTTTCCAGCCTGAATCCTCAATCAGCTTCAATTCCTTGGGGCCGACGGGGCGATAGAGAGTGATTTTTTTCATTCTTGTGAATCTTGTTCTTGTATCAGCGCTTCATAGCGCTGCCGATCTGCCGCCGCGAAGCAGCAGAAGATGATCTGTTTCAGAGATGAAGGTTTGCTGATGAATTCGCGCACCGTCTCCACGGCAATCTGCGCCGCCTGATCTGCCGGGAAGCGATAGACGCCGGTGGAGATGCAGGGGAAGGCGATGCTGGCCAGCTGATGCTCTGCGGCGATTCGCAATGAGTTCGCATAGCAGGAGCGCAGTTTCTCGGGCTCTCCATTTTTGCCGCCATTCCAGACGGGGCCGACGGTGTGGATGATGTGCCGAGCCTTGAGATTGTAGCCTCGGGTGATTTTGGCTTCGCCGGTGCGGCAGCCATTGAGCATGCGGCATTCGGCCAGCAGATCTTTGCCTGCGGCACGATGGATGGCACCGTCCACGCCACCACCGCTGAGAAGAGAGGAGTTGGCGGCATTGACGATGGCATCGACGTCGAGGGTGGTGATGTCGGCTTGGATGGTTTTGAGCATGGCATTCATGAAATTCGTATGAAGCTGGCTGGCACATGTTCCACGAGCCAGACGCCGTTGGTGCTGAGGTAAAAGGTGTGACCTGCCAGGTGCATGTCGGCTGCCAGGATGGTGAGGAGAACTGGTTTTCCATGACGCGCTCCGACCTGCATGGTCATCTTCGTTTCTGCCGCCAGGTGGACGTGGTGGCGCTGCATTTTCAGCAGTCCCTGCACTTGAATGCTTTCGAGAAAACGCGTCGCGGTGCCGTGATAGAGGATCGGAGGCGGTTCCTTGGGCTCATAGTTCAAATCCACCTCCACGGAATGCCCCTGACTGGCGCGGATGCGTGTGCCGTCGGCGCTGAACTCAAAGCGTTTTTTGGCATTGGTAGCGACGATGTGGTCGAGGTCAGCACGGCTCAAGGGACGCCGGGCTTTGGCGCAGCCGGCAAGCAAATCTTCGACACTCGCCCAGCCTGCGGCGTCGAGGGTGATGTGAGCGGTTTGGGGTTGATGCCGCAGGACCAGACTGAGAAACTTGCTGGTGCGGGTGGTTTGTTCGGGGTTCATTTGAATTCTAAATTGAGAGGTTCACGTGATTTCAGCCATAGCGGAGGAATCCCTTCACGCCCGACTCGAAGGACAACGATTCCTCCGACGATGGCGCAGTTGGTATCGCAGTCGCCGTCACCTTCGAGAGTGGTTATCAAGGCTTCGCAATAGTTGTCGAGATGGCGAATGGCACACCAGATGGCGAATGGCACGGTATCGGGTGCGGTAACGAGAAAGCCAGAACCAAGAATCCGCGCAGCATTTTCACCGGACATTTCCAAGGGCACGAAACTTGCCTTTCGAAGGCCTTCGTGGGTTTCTCCAGCGGGCGTGAGTTCCAGGACTTTCTGCCAGATGGCTTTGCGCGCATTTTCCAGAGGAAGCATTCTGGTATTCCATGCCATCGCGGCCGCCAATGACACTGCGACGCTGCCCGCGATCCCTTCTGCATGAGCATGTGTCACGATCGATGATTGCCAGCTTTCGGTGACGACTTTCGCCAGACTATCAGCGAACCACGCGCCCAAAGGAGCTGAGCGCATAGCGCTGCCATTGCCCTTCGAGCCACGTCCACTAAAAGCCGCCGTTGAAGTTTCCCGCCAGCTCGCACCGCGTGCGATTTCATCCAACTGCATCCGTGCGCCTTTGCCATAGCCGCGGCCAGGATCAGCCTGATACCGCCTGACAAAGCGCCAGGCCAGAGAGTCAGTTGCGACTTGACCATGGTTCGCCATCTCCTCAACGATGGCCATCGCCATTTGAGTGTCATCCGTGTGCCACCACGGGCCGGAAGGCAGCCCATCACGCTCAATGACACTCCGCGCACTGCGAGCACACGTCGAAAGCATTTGCCCGAAGGCATCGCCGACTGACAGGCCATCGAGGGAGAGCAATGCGCGTTCGCGAGGTGTTGTGGATGGAGGTGAGTTTTCTGTATTCATATCTCGAAAAGGAATCCCTTCTTTTTCAGGCGCTCGTACTTCACGGGATCGAAGCGGAAGAGCTGGGCGGGGCGGTGGGGGCCTTCGCGGAGTTGTTCTTTGAGGGGGATGAGGAGGTCGTAGCTGAGGACTTTTTTGCGGAAGTTGCGCTTGTCGATCTCGGTGCCGAGGACGCTTTCGTAGAGGCGCTGGAGCTGTGTGAGGGTGAACTTTGGGGGGAGGAGCTCGAAACCGACGGGCTGGTAGGTGAGCTTGCCGCGGAGGCGGGTGAGGGCGGCGGCGAAGATTTCGGCGTGGTCGAAGGCGAGCGGGGGGATGTCGGTGACGGGGAACCAGCGGGCCTCGGCGGCGTCTGTGGCGGCGGCGGTGATGTGGTCTGCGGGTTTGGTGAGTGCGTAGTAGGCGACGCTGACGACGCGCTCGCGGGGGTCGCGGTTGACGGTGCCGAAGGTGTAGAGCTGCTCGAGGAAGAGGTCTTTGAGGCCGGTTTCTTCTTCGAGCTCGCGGCGGGCGGCGTCATCGAGGGTTTCTTCGACGCGGACGAATCCGCCGGGGAGAGCCCAGTGGTCTTTGAAGGGGGCGAGACCGCGGCGGATGAGGAGGACCTGGAGAGCGCCGCCGTCAAAACCGAAGACGACGCAGTCCACGGTGAGTGCGGCTCTTGGGTATTCATAGGTGTGTTTCACACACGAAGTAATGTGTATTTTTCACACGAAGTCAAGATGGGAGTTTTTGGGGAGGTGGATCGAGGACGAATCAGAGCGGGAGCAACAGGATGCGGGGGCTTGGGACGTTTGTCCGGAACCGGCTGTTGCGAAGCCGCGAAGCGAACCCGGGACTACAATACGAAGAGCCCGGCCCCGGACGGGCTGCAATGGAGCGAACCCCGAACTACGCGTGGGGACGCTGCCCCAGAGGGCGGAAGGATTGAGGACGAGGATGATGCGGGGCAGTCCCGGGAGGAAGAGTATGAGTAAGAGTATGAGGAGGAGGAAGATTGGGGGAACGCCGCGCCTTCCCCCACTGTTTACCCGCCCTTGCATCCGGCGGGTGAGGCCTTACTATCGCAGCCCCCTTTTGAACCAACCCCTCGTTAGTAGAATACCATGAGCACCCTGAAGAATGTCGCCATCGTCGGAGCCACAGGCGCTGTGGGCGCGGAGATGATCCGCTGCCTGGAAGAGCGCAAGTTTCCCGTCGGCCAGCTTACCCTCCTTGCCTCCGCACGCAGCGCCGGGAAGAAGCTGAAGTTCAAGGGTGAGGACATCACCATTCAAGAGCTGACGCCGGATTCCTTCAAGGGGATCGACATCGCGCTGTTCAGCGCGGGTGGCGGAATCTCGCGTGACTTTGCGCCGCATGCGGTGAAAGCCGGTGCCGTGGTAGTGGACAATTCCTCCTTCTTCCGTCAGGACCCGGACGTGCCGCTGGTGGTGCCGGAGATCAATGCTGAGGACGTGAAGAGCCACAAGGGCATCATCGCGAACCCGAACTGCACCACGGCGATCTCGCTGATGGCGCTGTATCCGCTGCATCAGGCGTTTGGTGTGAAGCGCATCTTTGCTTCCAGCTACCAAGCGGTGTCTGGCACGGGCGCGCAGGCGATTGAAGAACTGGCGAACCAGTCCCGCGAATGGGCGAGTGAAAACCGCGCCTGGGACGCTGCCAAGCTGGACAGCAAGCCGCACGTGTATCCGCATCAGATCGCCTTCAATGCGATCCCGCATGTGGATTCCTTCCTCGATTCTGGCTACACGAAGGAAGAGATGAAGATGGAGAACGAGGGGCGCAAGATCATGCACCACGACAAGTTCCGTGCGTCCGTTACCTGCGTGCGCATCCCGGTCTTCCGTGCGCATAGCATCGCCATCAGTGCGGAGTTTGAGAAGCCTGTGACGGTGGAAGCGGCACGTGAAGTCTTGTCCAAAGCCCCCGGGCTGGATGTGCTGGATGATCCTGCCGCGAAGCAGTATCCGCTGGCGCTCGACATCGCGGGCCGGGACAACTGCGCCGTGGGCCGCATCCGCATGGACTGCGCGCTGGACAATGGCCTGGCCTTCTGGGTCGTAGGCGACCAGTTGCTCAAAGGGGCGGCGCTGAACGCGGTGCAGATCGCGGAGTGCCTGCTGTAATCAGACCGACCAAACCAAGGATTCAACCAAGGATTCAACCAAGGGCGGGGCCGATGAGGTCCCGCCTTTTTTGTGTGAGTATGTCAGCCCGGGCTTGAGACGATTTTTTTCGGGTTTGGGCCGCCGATTAAGAGTCTTACAATTTCCTTACAACGTACTCACAAGCCGCTGACTCAAACTTTTCCATTCATGCGATGTTTACCCATAGATCAAAGGAAAGCGGGCAGCGGCCCGGGCCTCATGATCACCCTTTTCTCAAAGTGTGGTTATCCTTCTGGCTGTTGGAAACTCTACGAATCACCGGGGCGGACTCAAAAGGTCCGCCCCGGTTGTTTTTATGGTTTTTATAAAATTTAGATGACCGGATAAATCGCGAGGCTAAATTTTACATCTCGCGCATGCTCCAACGCCGTTCCACGATCCTGTTCATCATTCTGGTGATCCTGCCGCTAGCTCTGCTGGCATGGCTGGGGACGTATCTCATTCGTGATGCGGAGAAGCGAACGGACGCCTCCATGCAGGCCATTCTAGCTGAGCGACTTAGCTCGGCTGATCAGCATCTTCTGCATGACATGCGGCAGATTACGGACCGGCTGGATGTGTGGGGTGCGCAGAGCATTGGATCAGCCCGTTTGATGTCCCAAAGGCTGGCCAAGCACCCATGGATTGCCCAGACATGGTCTGTGACTGGCGAGGGGGAAACCGCTCCGGTCGAGTCTTTCGAGGGACTGGCCGGATATCAGCCAGGGCAGATTTTCAAAGCCGAGGACCGCATCAAAGCCATTCTGGAATCCACGCGTAACCCGGACAGCATGCCGCAGTTTGTGTCAGTCCTAGAGGATGGAGGACCGCCGTTTCAGCGTGTCTATGTTTCTGGCAAGCATTCATCCCTTCAACGGCGCTCATCCGAATGGATGACGTACCTCAAGATGTTTGGCTACCACATCGACGATCGTCCGGTGCAAACAGACATCCCCATGTCCTGGAGCGGCTGGCATGTGGGCGATTCCGTTTTCATGTACTGGCACCGGTTTGCCGACGGCAGCCTGAGCTGTGCCCTGCTGAACCCGCAGATGCTGATGAACTCCTTGTTTCAGCGCCTGCCGCAGCCGGGGCTGGCCATCCCGCCCGGCCGCATGATGCTAACGACGGTGAAAGGCATCCCGCTGCACGAATGGGGCAAGCGACTGCCCGGGTCTGAGCGCCCGCCTGCAGCGCATCGGGCCTGTTCGGAGCCGCTCTCACAATGGGAGATGGCTTATACGCCCGCGAATGAGGAGTTTCCCAAGCCCTACCTTTTCCCGATTTTGCTTGGTGTCAGTTCCGGCATCGTGCTCGTCTTTGTGGTGGGCTGGCTTTATTTCCACGAGAGCGCCAGTGAGATCCGCGTGGCGCAGCAGCGGGTGACGTTTGTGAACCAGATCTCTCATGAACTGAAGACGCCGCTGACCAACATCCGTCTCTATGCTGAAATGGCGGCGCATCGTGCGGAATCTCAGGGAGACACCATCGCGAAACGCCAGCTCGGGGTCGTGGAGGCAGAGACCTGCCGTCTGGACCGCCTGATCCAAAACGTGCTCAACTACGCGCGCCAGCAGCGTGACAAGCTGACCATCCAGCCCAAGCCGCTGGCACTGGATCAAACCGTTTCGCGCATTGCCGATTTTTGGAAGCCGCTGCTGGAGACCAAGGGGTTTGAAATCGTCACCTCTTTTAACGGACCGCAAACTATCATGGCTGACCCCGACGCCATTGAACAGATCCTCGGAAATCTGATTTCGAATGTCGATAAATACGCGAACGCCGGCAAGTGGATCGCCATCCACACGGAGCAGGATGAGCGCAATGCCCGGATCATCGTGGAGGATCACGGCCCAGGCATCCCATCCGGCAAGCGCCGCACGGTTTTCGAGCCCTTTGAACGCCTCCGCTCCGACCTTGCTGAAGGTGTGAGTGGAACCGGCATCGGATTGACCATCTCGCGCGAACTGGCACAATTGCATGGCGGTTCTCTTACGGTGTGTCCTAATTACCGCGACGGCGCACGCTTCATTCTCACCCTCCCCAACCAGTCATGACCAAAATACTCATCGCCGAAGACGACGACCACACGCGAGATGCCCTGCGTGAAGTGCTCACCATGGAGGGCTACGCAGTCATCCCCGCCAGCGATGGGCTGCAGGCGGTGGATTTTTTCCGCGCTGAGAGTCCCGACTTCGTCTGCCTGGATGTGATGATGCCTGGCCTGAACGGCTATGAGGTGTGCAAGCAAATCCGCCGCCAGGATGAAAAAGTGCCCATCCTCTTTCTCACGGCCAAAGCTGAGGAGATCGACACGGTGCTGGGGCTTGAACTCGGTGCGGATGATTACATGACCAAGCCCTTTGGGGTGAAGGAGATCATCGCCCGCATCCGCGCCATTTTGCGGCGCACGGCATCGCGTGGCGGTGGCAGGACGGATGATGATTTCACGATGGACGATCTGCGCATCGTGCCAACGGAGCTGCGTGCCTACCGTGACAAGGTGGAGCTGGCCCTCAGCCCGCGGGATGTGAAAGTGCTGCGACTGCTTTATGACCGCCGAGGGAAGGTCATTGATCGCAATACTCTCGCGGACGAGGTGTGGGGCGTGGATTACTTCCCGGAAAGCCGTGCGCTGGACCAGCACATCTCTCAATTGCGCAAGCGCATCGAAAAAGACCCGGCTCAGCCGAGAATTATTCGCACTGTGCATGGTGCAGGCTATCGGTTTGAATGACATGTGATTGCGTCAGCGTAGAATGACGCTCACGTTAGTCATTCTCTCCCATGCTTACCTTCGACGCTCACCTCGACCTCAGCCTCAACGCCCTCGGCGGATTCAATCGCGACCTTCGCCTGCCTGTACATGAGATTCGACGTCGTGAGGAAGGCATGACCGGCAAAGGCCGCGCCCGTGGCACCACCGCCTTTCCGGACATGAGGCGTGGCAAGGTGGGGCTCTGCGTGGCCACGCAGCTTGCGGGGTGCATGCCAGGGCCATCTCCCATCGCGGGATGGATGTCTGCGGAGCAGGCTTGGGCGGAAACGCAGGGGCAGCTCTCGTGGTATCGCGCCATGGAGGAGGCGGGTGAGATGCGCCAGATCACCAATGTACGTGAGCTCGATGAGATGATCGCGCTCTGGAACAACGACTCGATTCCCGATGACGAAAAAGCCATTGGCTACATTCTCAGCCTCGAAGGTGCGGACTCCATCCGCACCGTGGGGCATCTTGAAAAAGCGTGGGAGCAGGGGCTGCGTGCCATGGGACCTGCACACTATGGCGTGTGCCGTTATGCTTTGGGTCATGACAAGGTGGGGCCCCTGCCCGCCGGTGGCAAAGAGCTGATCCAGGAAATGGACAGGCTGGGCATGATCCTCGATGTGACGCATCTCAGCGATGAGTGCTTCTGGCAGGCGCTGGAGATTCATCAGGGCACCGTGTGGGCCAGCCATAGCAACTGCCGAGCCCTGGTTCCTGATCCGCGCCAGTTTTCCGATGACCAGATCAAAGCACTCATCGCACGCGGCGGGGTCATGGGCGCAGCGCTGGATGCGTGGATGATGGTTCCGGGCTGGATCCGTGGCAAGACCACGCCGCAGGAAGTCGGCCTCAAGCTTGAGGTCATCTGCGATCACATTGATCACGTGTGCCAGCTTGCAGGCAACGCTTTGCACAGCGGCATCGGCACGGATCTGGATGGTGGCTATGGCACCGAGCAGACGCCGGAGGATCTCGACACCATCGCCGATCTTTCCCACATCCCCGCCATGCTCGAAAAGCGCGGCTACAAGGCTGAGGACATCGCCAATATCATGCATGGCAACTATCTGCGCCTGCTGCGTGAAGCGTGGGCGGAGTGATGCAACGCGGCGGCATCAACCGCAGCGAATTTGTTTCACGCCTGGCTCCAGTTCTTCGACCGTGAACTTCACGGGCAGGAACTGCTCGATCAGCGCCATGTTCGTCCGAGTGTGGTCGCTGATCGACAGCGTGTGAAACACGCCGCCGCCTGCCAAAGCCATGGGCAGCAGCAGTTGATCGGCGAGATGCACTCCCACGGGTGCGGATGAGGCGAGATATGAGCGCAGTCCTTTCGCTGCGCCTGTGGCCACGGCTTCAGACGATTTGCCCTGCTGCGCGATACCGCTGCTGATCTCGCACACGTTCGCAAAGCGGGCGCCCAGCAGGATGGTATTGCCGGGGCCGGGGCTGTCATTGGCATAGCGAAGTTCAATGTCGGTGGCCGGCCAGGCAAGGAGGGCGGAGGCCGTCGCGATTTCGCGCTCGGCGATGTCGCGATGGAGATGGGCATGGAGGACGCGACCGAACGTTTCGACCGCGTCTCCGCGCTCGGTGAGTTTGAGCCTTTTCCACTTTTTAAGGGGTTGGATTTCTGCCGTAATCATACCACCACCTGCCTGCATGAATCCATGGCGCTCCAGCGTGGCGGTGGTTTTCACGCCCATGCGTTGAATCACCGGCAGATAGCATTGCTCGATGAATTCAAATGGTGGAGCCATGGGGTTGTGTGTCCCGCCTTCGATGCGCAGCGTGCTTGATGATTCCGCATGCAGGAGCGCGGGCAGCAGGGTTTGCAGGACGAGGGTGGTGCTGCCGCCGGAACCAATGGGGAAAGAATAAGCGCCGGCCATGACTTTCCCAGGGTGGAACACGAGTTCCACCGATCCGAGCTCAGCGCCATCGACGCTCGCTTCGCACACTTCTGCGGCGGCTTTCACGCAGGTGAGATGCTGGCGCATCAGTCCAGGCTTTGGCCGCTTGCCACGGATGTTGGTCATCCGAAATGGACGACCGGTGACGAGGGACAGGGAGAGAGAGGAACGGAGGAGCTGACCGCCCCCGGATTCGCCGGAGATTTGGAGGATGGGGGTGGATTTGGTCATTGAGAATTGAAAGGGATGAAATTAAGCTTTGAGTCGTGAATCAAGAAGCTGCACTGATCGAAATCATGCGTGACGCTGACCGAACGCGTCTTGCGCGCATGGTGCGTGAGCAGCCGCCTGTCACGCGCGAAGCCTGGGACAAGCAGGTGAAGGTTTTTGAGGCGGCAGGGAGAGACACAGCTTCCAGCCTGCCATTCTGGAAGCGTTGGTGGAAAACCCGCGGATGAGCCCGGTGAATATACCTGAAGGCTTCGGACAAACACGTGGTTCGGAGCATGAGGTGTGGTTCTCTGAAAATGGTCGTGCGATCAAGGCCACCCACTCCGGAGAATGCGGGCGCGCTTTCGGTCCCTCGCGGTTTGCCAGTCAGGAGGAGTATCTCGAACGCATCCGTCTTACGGTTCAGGTTTTCGGCCTGGACTGGCAGGTGCATGGAATTCACGATTCCGGGCGTCAGGCACGCATTGTGACAAGCCAGCCCATCTTCCTTGGCACTCCAGCCACGCGGCAGGAGATCGCGGATTTCATGCGAGAGCGAGGCTTTGTGCTTCATCGGACGAGATATGGAGATGCCTGGTATCGGAAACAGGACAATGTGCTGGTGGCTGACGCAGAGCCGAAGAACATCGTCCACGGGGCAGAAGGGCTGGCACCTATTGATGTGATTGTGTGCAGGCCTTCCCAGGACTTGTTAAAAGCGGCAGACATAACCTGATGGAGAAGTTGTCATTTTTTACATGCATGGCTGAGTTTGGTCCCATCAATCATCCGCCTCCGCCGCGTCTTTGATGACGAAGCGGGCTTTGAGTTTGCAGACCTGCTGGGCCAGACCGGCGGCTTCGACGCTGCGGAGGACTTCTTTGAAATCCTTGTAGGCGTTGGGGGCTTCGTCGATCGGGTACTGGCGGGCGTTGTAGAGGATGTCGTGGGTTTCGAAGTCGGCATCGACGCTTTTTTGATCGAGCGTGCGTGCGGCGGCTTTGCGGCCCATGCAGCGGCCGGCGCCGTGGTTCACGCTGTAGCAGCTTTTTACGGCATCGGGTTTCGCCACCATCACCACGGAGCCATCGCGCGGATTTCCTGGCAGCAGGATTGGGTGACCGGTTTCGGCAAAAGGGGTGTCCTTGAGCGCGTGGTGGCCACCGGGGAAGGCACGCGTGGCGCCTTTGCGGTGGACCCAGGCGAGCTGGTTGTCCACGACTTCCTGACGGGCGATGTTGTGGCTGATGAAGTACACGAGCTGGCCTTTGGTACCTGGCAGTACTTCCTGGAAAGCCTCCAGCACGAGGGCATTGATGAGCATGTGGTTCACGGTGGCGAAGTTTGCCCCGAGAGCCATGTCATCGAGATAGGCGTCCGCTTCGGGAGTACCAAGTGGTGAATAGACGAGCTGTTTGTCATCGGCAGGAAACGACATTCCCCAAGTGCGGAAGAAGCCTTCCAGTGACTTGAACTGACGCTGCGCAAGGATGTTGCCGAACCCGCGCGAACCGCAGTGGCTGAGGAAGGCGACGTGATTGTCCTGCAGGCCGAAGACTTCGGCGGTCTGGCGCATCGCTGGATCATCAGCAAGTTGCACGACCTCGCACTCACCGAAGTGGTTTCCACCTCCGTAAGAACCGAGCTGCATCATCTTGTTTTCGAAACCAGCGAAGCCGTTGAAGGAGCGCATCTTGTCCAGGCGCTCGTGCAGCGTGGAGACGTTTCCATCGTGGCCGAGGTGCGTGCTGTCTTCGCAGCGCGGCGCCCACTCGGGCGGGATGCCGAGTGCTTCGCACACGCTTTTGCTGGCGCCTTCGGTGCAGACCTGCACACCGAGCTCGGAGGACACGCGGCGGGATTTTTTCGCTTCGCGCTGACCACGACCTGCGCCGGTGGGGGTGCGCAGCAGGATGGCGTCGATGAGCTGACGGCGGATCGCTTTGTCCACGATCGCATCGGCAGGGATGTTCATCTGCAGCAGGGACATGGAGCACTTGATGTCCACGCCCACAGGGCCTGGATAGATGTGCGTTGGCGAAACCATCACGCAACCGACAGGGGCACCGTAACCGGCATGCGCGTCAGGATTGAGCACGAGATCCGTCACGCCCGGAGCGGAGCGGGAGTTGAGAGCCTGATCGATGCAGGTTTGGTCAAAGCCGGAGCGGATCGCTTCCGTACCGATCACGGTGATCGGCTTACCTGCGTTGTTGCGGGCAGGCAGGAAGGCTTCGGCTTCAGCGGTGATGTGGAATGGGGAGGTCATGGTTATGTTTAAAAAATGGCGGTGACGACAAGAGTTTGATGAAACGTTTTTTCTCTGCTCTACCACTGAGCTACGGTCCCGTAAGGTGGGACCGGTGGGACTCGAACCCACGGCATGAGGCGTCATAATGCATGTAGTTCCATCGGGCATTCGTCACCATTTGGGGGGAAATGGGAAAAGCGCTGACTGGCTGAAAAAGAAGGGATGGCGACAAGGATGGAGAGACTTCTCCGCACTGCTGCGGGGCGGGATTTGCACCCGCTGGTTACGATGTAGTCCGCTCCGGCATTCGCCAAAGGTGGTGGTTAGACCGGTTCTTAGAAAGCCTGTCATAAACTCATCTTTGGACGGCATTGGGACTGAAGAACGGAGGGCTGGTCGATCATGGAGCGCAGGGCTTCCATGAGCCGGTCCTGCAGTTGGCTGGCGT
>NZ_JBAQCR010000115.1:0-1666 GCF_049294395.1 Prosthecobacter sp. | reverse complement strand
ACATGGCGCAGGATCAGTGGTCGCGCGTTTTGGACGCCAATCTGAACGCCGTCTTCCACGGATGTCAGGCGGTTTTGCCGGGGATGATGCGGGAGCGGCAGGGGCGGATCGTCAATATTGCTTCGCTCAGCGCCATTTCTTCGCCGGCGGGACAAACCAATTACGCCGCCGCCAAGGCCGGAGTGATCGGCCTGACACAAAGTCTGGCCAAGGAATCAGCCCGAATGGGCATCACCGTGAACGTGGTCTGCCCCGGCTATATTGAGGGAGGACTGCCGGCCGACTGGACCCCGGAGCACCTCAAAGCACTCAAAATGCAGCTCCCGATGCGGCGTTTTGCCAAGCCGGCGGAGATCGCAGCGGCTGTTTTCTTCCTTGCGAGCCCGGATGCGAGCTATATCACTGGTTCGACCCTAAAAATTGACGGAGGCCTCCTTTAGCCTACCCTCTGGACCCTACGAAACGTATCCCCTGCATGCCGACCCGCCAGCGCCTCAAGGAACTAATGATCAGCGAACTCATGCTCGACATGGCCGCAGATGAAATCGGCGATGACACCCCTCTCTTTGGACCCGCAGGCATCGGCCTCGATTCCGTGGACGCCCTTCAGCTCGTGGTGATGATCGAAAAACACTTTGGCTTTAAAATGGCCGATCAGGATCAGGCCAAACGCATCCTGCAGAGTGTGAACTCGATCGCCGAGGCCGTGGACCAAAAGGCGGCAGCGTGACTTCCCTGCCCTAGCCCTGCGTTTTGAAACGCCTCATCTCCATCTCCCTGCGTCTGCTCATCAGCGGAGTGCTGCTTGCGCTGCTGTTTCGGGAGCATGATCTCATCGCTGACATTTTTCCGCGCCTCCGCGCCCTGGTGACGAACTGGCCCTGGGCGCTGGCCGGGATCTCCTTTGCGTTTCTCTCGCTGTTTCTGGCAGCCCTGCGCTGGCACATCATTCTGCGCGGTCAGGTGCCGGATCTGCCGTTCCATGTCGTGCTCTCCACGGAAATCGTCAGCGCTTTCTTCAACATCAGTTCCGTCGGCGTGGTGGGGGGCGACACCTACAAGATCATGTCACTTTCCCGGCGTCTGCCCGGACAGACGATGCCGGTCAGTGTGTCGCTCGTGCTGGATCATCTCACAGGTCTTATCTCCGTGGCCGTCTTGTTCGCGGTCTGCATGCTGACGCGGGCCTCTCACTGGAATGAAATCGGCCATGACCTGCGCATGCTGATCACGGGTTATGCCATGTATGTCGGCGGAGCGCTGGTATGCCTGGTGATCAGCTGGTTTTCCTTCAAACCCAGCCTGCTGGCCTGGGGACGGCGCGCGTTTCCCCGCACCATGGGCAATCCCAAGCTGGCCGGACTCATCGAACGCCTCTCACGGATTCATGAAGTGGCTGCCCGGCTCTGGCAGCGCACTCTTTCGGCCGCGGTCGTTTCCACAGGCATGCATGCGGCTTTTTTCATGAGCTTTTACTGCGGCCTGCGCGCGGTCGGCGGCGCGGCACCTGTGCTGGATGTGCTCACGGCCATGCCTATCGTCGATGCAGCGGCCTCACTGCCGGTTTCCATCTCAGGACTCGGTGTGCGTGAGCGCACTTTCGAGGCCCTGCTGGCAGGTCTGGCGAATGTGCCGGAGGCTGTGGGCGTTTCGGCCTCTCTGGCAG
>NZ_JBAQCR010000114.1:0-14617 GCF_049294395.1 Prosthecobacter sp. | reverse complement strand
CGGCCAGCTCGTGCATCGCAAGCTCATCAAGCCTTCGCCCGATGGCATCAGCCTGATCGGCGAACGCCCTGCCGACGAACACGGCTTTGAGTTCGCCGCCAGCAAGGACACCTGGGTGCGCGTGGTGAACTTCGCCAACGCCCCCGACGGCTGCCTGCACATCTGCGACATGTACCGCGAGGTCATCGAGCACCCTTGGAGCATCCCCGACGAGATCAAAAAACACATCGACCTCAACAACGGCAACAACCGCGGCCGCATCTACCGCATCGTTCCAGAGAAGGGCGCAGAGCGCATCGGCCAGAAGGTGACGATGGGTAAAATGAGCACCGAAGAACTCGTGAAGACCCTCGGCCACCCAAACGGCTGGCATCGTGATACCGCGCAGCGTCTGCTGTTTGAGCGGCAGGACAAGGCGGCCGTGCCTCTGCTGACAGCGCTTTTCCGAAATGCTGACAGTCTGGCAACCAAGCAAGTCGCTGAAGCCACCTCCCTTCCTGCGCTGGCAAGGTTGCATGCACTAGGTGTGTTGAAAGGCATGGGGGAATTGACCTGGAATGTGGTCAATGCGGCTATCTCAGACACCGATGTCAATGTCCAGATCGCAGGATTGCAGATGAGTGAAAGCAATGTGACCAAAACCTCCGAACCAGCCAAGCCTGGCACCCAAGGTTGGAAAAATGTCGAACGTTCCTCAGACCCTCGCGTGCTTTATCAATTTGTGTTAAGTTTGGGGGCGGCCCCCCGCTGCTTGGACATGATTCATTCACTGGATATGCAGCTGGCGGGCAGTGATAAAATTCTCGATGCCTATCTCGCATCGGCACCGGATGCAGCACTTCCCATTTTGAATTCTCGCATGAACAAGAAGAAGGCGACATTTATCAATTTCACCCTCTCCCAAAGAGCAAAAATTTTTGAAGCCGCAGCAGCTTATGTTGCGGCCACTTCAAAGAAGGCACCCCCAAATGTTCAGTCCTCCGGTTGGACTCCGGACTCGCTAGTTGAAGTCATTTCAAATTGGCCAGAACCAGAGACGATTGCGGCACTTGCCAGGGGATTTAAACGGGGCGGTTTGACCATGGAACAAGCAGATACCGGTCATCATTTGACTGCGGTATTCACCAAGGCAGCAGCAGCCATTCAGGACACCAAGGCTACTGAGGCATCTCGCATCAATGCCATTGAACTTCTTGGCTATTCTTCGTCAAAAGAGTCGCTGGACGCGCTGATCCATTCCCTCGGCGAGAAAGAGCCCGACGCGATTCATGCAACTGCGATTCGAGTACTGGCACAGAACAGTTCACCTGAAGTGACAAAGGTGCTAATCACAGGCTGGACCAGCTTCGGCCCCAAAGCCAAAGAAGCCGCTCTCGAAGCCCTCCTCGCCCGCGAAGATCGCGCCCTGGCCTTGCTGGAATCCAGCGCGGTAAAACCGACGGAGTTCTCAGCGTCCCAAGTCCAGGCGCTCCTCAAGCACAAGTCCCCCAAAGTCGCCGCCTCGGCAAAAACAGCGCTGGCCTCCGTCATCCCGCCATCGCGTGAAGAGGTGACTGCGAAGTTCAAACCCGCCATCGCCGCCCATGGCGACGCCAAGAAAGGCCAGATGCAGTACATGGCACGTTGTGTGGCCTGCCATCGTGCAGGAACCATGGGATTGCAGGTGGGCCCGGATTTGATTACGGTAAAAACCAAGGGACGCGAGGCTCTTCTTACGGCAATCCTTGAACCCCACAAGGAGGTTGCCTCTCAGTTCATTGCCTATACGGTCAATACAAAGGACGGTCAGACATTGGCTGGAATTATTACGAATGACACCGCATCCAGCATGTCCCTCAAGATGATGGGCGGCATTGAAAAGATACTCCAGCGTTCGGAGATCAAAGGCAGCAGCTCCACTGGGCAGAGCCTGATGCCGGAAGGTTTGGAGACCGGCATGAGCGTTGCAGACATGGCTGATCTTCTTAGCTTCATTGAGGGACAGTAACCATCCCCTAAAACTGAACCGGTTTTTCTTTGCAGCCGTCGCTGTCTGCGCTCCTGTGAACATATCATGAAGACCACCCCCGTTACCTTTGAAGATCTGCAGTCCTCCGTCATCGCTGTGCCGCCACTTTGCCGGAACAAAGATCTGTCATTGGCCAAGTCGCAAAACAGCCGCCTGATCAAGCACATGTACAAAGGCGGCATCCGCACGCTGCTTTATGGAGGCAATGCCAATCTCTACAACATCGCCCCCAGCGAGTACCACTCCCTGCTGAAGATGCTGGTCGATGTGGCACCTGAGGACATGTGGATCGTTCCCTCCGTTGGACCCATGTATGGCACCGCAATGGATCAGGCCAAGATTCTCAGCGAGTTCGCCTTCCCCACCGCGATGCTGCTGCCCACGCTTTTCCCCTCCAAGCCTGCCGGTGTCGCCACCGCCATTCGCCATTTCGTGGAGAAGTCCGGCATCAAGGCCGTACTTTACATCAAGGACGGTTCCTACATCACTCCCGAGCTCGCCGCCGAACTCGTCAATGACGGCCTGATCTCCTGGATCAAATACGCCATTGTCGAGCCTGATCCAAAGAAGGACCCTTATCTCAAGAAGCTCATCAAGCTGGTGGACACCAAGCTCATCGTCAGCGGCATCGGCGAGCAGCCATCCATCATCCATCTGCGTGACTTCGGCGTCACCGGCTTCACCGCAGGCTGCGTCTGCATCGCCCCTTCCCGCTCCACCGCTTTGCTCCAGGCCATCTTGAAGAAAGACTGGGACACCGCCGAAAAGATCCGCGAGGAATTCGTCGCCCTCGAAGACCTGCGCAATGCCCACAGCCCCATCCTCGTGCTGCATCACGCCGTCGAGCTCTCCGGCGTTGCCCAGACCGGCCCCGTTCTTCCTCTTCTCACCGAACTTCCAGCCAACCTGCTGCCGAAGATCGAGAAAGCTGCCAAGGCATTGCTGGCCAAGAACGGCTGAGCCGGGAGTTTGCAATAGCAGTCAGTGGCTCCTAACCACCGCTGATCATTGCTTCAACAAAACACTGCACTTCCCGCATTAGGCATTGCCTAATGCGGGAAGTTTGTATTGACGGTTTGTGACAACTCACGCCATGGATATGCGTATTCTCACACCATGACTTCACGCCGTCACTTCATCCAGTCTCTCTCCACCACCGCTCTCCTTGCCGCTTCCGGTGGCATCACAGCTCAAGAAGCCGCCAAACCCGCGCGCAAGCTGCGCAAGGCCATCATGGGCGGAACGCTCGGCATCAAGGGCACGCTGGTTGAGAAATACAAATTCGCCAAGGAGGCAGGCTATGAAGGCGTCGAGCCTGCAGGCGGCCTCAATCAGCAGGAAGTGATCGATGCGCTCGGCCAGTCCGGCCTGCAAGCCGCCAGCGTGTGCTGCCACACGCATTGGAAGCAGACGCTCACCCATGACGATCCCAAGATCCGCGAGGAAGGTTTGCAGGGCGTGCTCACCACCCTGCGCGATGCCAAGGCCTACGGCGCTGACTCCATCCTCGTGGTGCCCGGCGTGGTGAGCGAGACCGTGCCGTATGACGTGGCCTGGACTCGTTCCATTGCTGAGATCAAAAAGGCCGTGCCGCTGGCCAAAGAGCTCGGCGTGAAGATCTCCATCGAGAACGTCTGGAACAACTTCATCCTCAGCCCACTTGAAGCCGTGCGCTATCTGGATGAAGTGGGAGACCCCATCGTGGGCTGGCATTTCGACATCGGCAATGTGCTGCGCTTCGGCTGGCCGGAGCAGTGGATCAAGGTGCTCGGCAAGCGCATCAACCGCATCCACGTCAAAGAGTACAGTACCAAGAAGATGAAGGAAGAAGGCATCTACAAAGGCTTCGACTGCGACCTCACCGAAGGCGACAACAACTGGCCCGCCATCATGAAAGCCCTCGATGACGTGGGCTACACCGGCTGGGCCATCAGCGAACAGCGCGGCGGCATCAACCCCAACGGCCTCAAGATGCTCACCGAACGCATGGACAAAATCTTCGCCATGTAACAAACAGTTTCGCGGTTCTCAGTTCTCTGTTCGCCGTTAACAGAGAACCACGAACCGAGAACCGAGAACAATCCCCCCCATGCCCTCCGCCCTCGCCATCTTCGCCCATCCTGACGACATCGAATTCGTCGCCGCCGGAACCCTGCTGCTGCTCAAAGAGCGCGGCTGGGACATCCACTACATCAATCTCTGCACCGGAAATGGCGGCTCCGTGCAGATGGACGGCCCTACCACGACGCAGAAACGTCTCGAAGAAGGAAAAGAAGCCGCACGCATCCTTGGAGCCACCTTTTATCCGCCAATCTGTGATGACCTGGAGCTGACCTACTGCGTGCCTTACCTGCGCAAAGTCGCCGCTGTCGTGCGCATGGCCCAGCCCAGCATCGTCCTCACTCATGCCCCTGCTGACTACATGGAAGATCACATGCAGGCATGCCGCCTCGCTGTCACCGCTGCGTTCTCGCACTGCATTCCCAATTTCCAGACCGATCCTCACCTCCCTTCCTACTCGCACGATGTGACCGTCTATCACGCCATGCCTCACGGCCAGTGCGATCCCCTGCGCCAGAAGCTCCAGGCCGGGCAGTATGTGGACACCACCAGCGTTCACGAGCTCAAGCGCGAATCCCTCGCAGCCCACGAAAGCCAGAAGCACTGGCTCGATGTCAGCCAGGGCATGGACTCCTACCTCATCAGCATGGACGAGTCCTCCCGCTCCATCGGCAGGCTCTCTGGCCGGTTCGAATACGCCGAAGGCTGGCGCAGACACCTCCACCTCGGATTCAGCGCCAAAGAAATCGATCCCCTCAAAGACGCTCTTGGCGACCTCTGCCTCATCAATGAGGAATACGAGCGGGCCAAAGCCACTCCGGTCTGAGTTCCAAGTTCGAAGGTTTAAGCGAAAAGTTTAAAGTTGGCAGCACACTGGCTCCCAGCTTGAAAACTTGAGCTTAAACCTTTAACTCGGCCCCATGCCCGCTCCGCTGACCTACCTGCTTGTCGACGGTCACAGCGTCATCCACGCCTGGCCGGAGCTTAAGCGTGAGCATCGTATCGCCTCCCGGCGTCATCTGGCCCGTACGGAGCTGCTCAAACGCCTGCGCAATCTTCAGGACATGAGCGGCATGCAGGTCGTCGTCGTGTTTGATGGTGCCAGGCAAGGCACCAATGAGGAACGCGAGCCCCAGGGCCTGCAGATCATCTACGCCGATCCCGGCACCACGGCGGACACCATCATCGAGCGCCTCGTGGCCAAATACATCCATGAGCGCCCCATGCGCGTTGTTTCCGCCGACGGCATGGTGCGTGAAACGATTCTGTCACTTGGAGCCGAGTGGTTCAGCCCTGAAATCCTCCGCAGCCTGTGCGATGGTGCTGAAACCAGCATGCGCGCCCGCCTTGCCTGATTCCCATTCACGTTCTAAGCTCCTGCCATGAGATTGATTCTTCCCCTTTTGTTTTTGATGCTTGGCGTTTCCGCCGCCCTGGCGCAAGCCCCTGCTAAGGCTCCCGTTTCAGATGAGGTCAAAAAGCTTCTGCTGGAAGCCCGCGACATGCGCGTGAAGCAGCGCTACACCGATGCGCTCGAAAAGCTGGATGCTGCCGAGAAGCTCAACCCCAATCTGGCCGACATCTATGCCCTGCGCGGCGACATCTACCTGTCACCACGCCGTCGTGATTTCGACCTCGCCCTGCCCCAGTTTGAAAAAGCCGCGCAGCTCCAGCCGGAAAGTCCGCTGCCCAAGTTCAATCTCGCTGAGTTCTACTTTGTGAAACACGATTTCACCACCGCGCTCCAGTCCTTCACCAAACTGGCCACGGACTACCCCAAGCTGCCCATGGTCATCCGCCACCTCGTGCATTACAAACGGGCGCTGTGTGAACTCAAGCTCGGTCACCGCCCCGCCGCCGACCAGATCATCGCGGAAAATTTCACCTTCATGGACGACACCCCGGCCTACTATTTCAGCAAGGCAGCCATTGCCTTTGACCTAGGCGATCCCAACAAAGCCAATGAATGGGTGAAGCGTGGCGTGGCTGTTTTCAAAGCCCCGAGCTGCGAACCGTACTACGATGCCTTCAAGGAACTGCGCTGGGTGCCTGACCTGGACTTCGCAACTCCCCCGGATGCGCCCAAAAAACCGTGAAGTGGTGCATCGCAGCCGATACCGGTGGCACCTTCACAGATTGCCACGCTCTCGACCCTCAGGGCCGTGAATCACGCTGCAAAGTGCTCTCCACCGGTCACCTGCGCGCCATCGTTGCCAGCAGCACGAACATCCATGTTCGTCTCTCCGGCCTCCCTCCCCTGCCAGCCAGTTTCCTTGCAGGCTTCCACATCAACGATGTCGGCAGCACGGAAGTCCGCACCATCACTGCCTTCAACAATGACACAGGAGAGATCACACTCGATGCCTCGCCATCATGGCAACCCGGCACCCTGCTGGAACTCACTACCGCTGAGGAGGCTCCGGTTCTCGGCGCGCGCATTCTCACCAACACCCCGCCCGGGCGCGAGTTTCCTTCCCTCAACCTCCGTATCGCCACCACGCGTGCCACCAATGCGCTGCTGGAGCACAAGGGCGGCCGCATAGCCCTCTTCATCACCCAGGGCTTCGGCGACCTCCTGCAAATCGGCGACCAGCGCCGCAGCGATCTCTTCGCGCTGAAGCACGAACCCCGCGTGATCTTCCACGAGATCGCCTGCGAAGTGCCTGAACGCATCAGCATCTCTGGCGAGGTGCTCGAACCCCTCAGCGAAACCCATGTGCGTGCCTCCGCCCGTGAGTGTATCGCGCAGGGAATCACCACCGCCGCCATCTCGCTGCTGCATGGCCATGCCCATCCGCAGCATGAGCTTCGCGTCGCCGCCATCCTGCGCGAGTGCGGCTTCACGCACCTCACGCTCTCGCATCAGACCGCCGCTTTTGCCAAGCTCCTGCCGCGCACCCAGAGCACCGTGGCCGATGCCTACCTGCACGCGCCTGTGCAGTCCTTCCTCAACGGCATCCGCCGCGTGTCCCCGGACATGCAGGTGATGACCAGCGCTGGCGGCCTCAAATCTGCCGATGACATCCGGCCCAAGGACATGCTCCTCAGCGGTCCTGCCGGAGGAGCCATCGGTGCCGCCAATGCCGCACGCCGCCTCGACATCACCAAGATCATCACCTTCGACATGGGCGGCACCAGCACTGATGTGGCCCGCATCGACACCCGCCCGGGTTACCGCTTCTCCCAAAATGTGGCCGGCATGCAGTTGCTCGCGCCCTGCGTCGCCATCGAAACCGTCGCCGCAGGCGGCGGCTCCATCTGCCACCTGACACATCACGGTCTCGCTGTTGGCCCACAAAGCGCAGGCTCCAATCCCGGCCCCGCCTGCTATGGCAAAGGCGGCCCGCTGACCATCACCGATGTCAATCTGCTCCTCGGCCGCTTCGATCCCGCACGCGCTCCGATCCCACTCGATATCTCAGCCGCACAGCGACGCTTGAGCGAACTCCATGCACAAACCGGTGGCACAGGCACGGAGGCGGAACTCCTGCAGTCCTTGCTGCGCCTCGCTATCGAGCACATGACCGATGCCATCCGCCGCATCTCCATAGGCGAAGGATTTGCTCCCGCAGATCACGCGCTGCTCGCCTTCGGTGGTGCCGGTCCTCAGCACGCCTGTGCCGTGGCCGAATCCCTCGGCATGCAGACGATCCTCGTCCCTGAGCACGCCGGCATCCTCAGCGCCGTTGGCTTGCAGGAGGCCGTGCCGGAACGCATCATCGAAAAAGAAATCCGTCTGCCGCTGACGTCTGCATTGAACATCCTGCCAGCCGAACTCGCAGCCCTGCCACACGGAGAGCGCACACAAATCGCCGAACTTCGCCTCAAAGGCCAGGACACACCGCTGCAGGTGGAGTTTCAAGATCCCGCCGACCTGCCGCATCTCTACGCCGCCGTTTACGAACGCCTGTTTGGTTACAAACCGCCTGCCGGACGCGAGATCGAACTCGTCAGTCTGCGCATCATTCTGCGAGAACCTCAGAGATCCTCTTTGGGGTCAGCACTTCACGCCCAGCCTCTCGAACCAGCCCCCGCGCTGATCCAGGATGCCTTCAGCACCATTGTCATCGCACCCGGCTGGCGCGTGGAAAAGGTCACAGGCTTTGGCCATGTGCTGCGCTGTGATCAGATGTCAGGCCCGCCACCCACGCTGGGGCGCGATCTCCTGCGCCATCGCTTCCACTCCATCGTCAGCGATATGGGTGCCCTCCTCTGCCGCACCGCCATTTCCACCAACATCCGCGAGCGCCTCGACTTCTCCTGCGCGTTGCTCGATCCCCACGGACGCCTGCTCTCCAGCGCTCCGCATATCCCTGTGCATCTCGGAGCTCTCGGCGTCTGTGTGCGCGAAGTCGCACAAGCCGTCGCCATGCAGCCGGGCGATACCATCATCACCAATCACCCCGCCTACGGTGGCTCGCATCTTCCCGATGTGACTCTCATCACGCCCGTGCATGATTCAAACAATTCGCTCATCGGCTACATCGCCAATCGCGCGCACCATGCCGAGATCGGCGGCATCACGCCCGGCTCCATGCCCGCCAATGCCACTCGCTTGATCGAGGAAGGCGTCGTCATCGCGCCACGTCACCTCATTCGCGGCGGCGTCTCCTGCTTCGATGAGATCAGCACCCTGCTCACCTCCGCCATCCATCCCACGCGCAATCTCGCTGACAACCTCGCCGATCTGCACGCCCAACTTGCCGCCAATCTGCACGGCACCGAGCGTCTGCGTGCGCTTTCAGACGACTCCTTGCAGCCCATGATGCAGAGCATTCTGGATCATTCCGCCCAGGTCATGCGCTCACAAATCGAGCGCCTGCCCGCAGCCATCTCCGCTGCCGAGAAACTCGATGACGGCTCCACCATTGCCGTCTCCATGTGCAAGTTCGAGGGCAAACTCATCCTCGATTTCACTGGCACCTCCGGAGTGCATCCGCGCAATTTGAACGCCACCACCGCCATCGTGCGCAGCGCCGTTCTGTACGTGATGCGCCTCATGCTGCAGGAAGACCTGCCGCTGAATGAAGGACTGATGGAGCCCGTGGAAATCATCTGCCCCGAATCCCTGCTCAATCCCACCTTCACTGGCGATGCTGCACGCGATCCCGCTGTTGTCGGCGGCAATGTCGAAGTCAGCCAGCGCCTCGTCGATACCCTCATCAAAGCCCTCGGCCTCCAGGCCTGCAGTCAGGGCACCATGAACAATTTCCTCTTCGGCGGAGCCGGCTTCGGTTACTACGAAACCATCGCCGGAGGCTCCGGTGCTGGCGACGGCTACCACGGTGCCAGTGCGCTTCACACGCACATGACCAACACCGCCATCACCGATCCCGAGATCATCGAACAACGCTACCCCGTGCGTCTCCGCCAGTTCGCCATCCGCCGCGCTTCCGGCGGCCAGGGACACTGGCGCGGCGGAGATGGAGTCATCCGCGAATTCGAATTCCTCGCCCCTCTCACCGTCAGCCTCCTCACCCAGCATCGCGTGGAATCCCCCTTCGGCCTCCATGGCGGCAGCCCAGGAAAGACCGGCCACCAAACCCTGCTGCGTGATGGTCAATCAACAACACTCGAAGGCTGCACCTCTTTCCCCGTCCAGCCCGGAGACCGCGTCACCATCCAAACCCCCGGCGGCGGTGCCTGGGGAAGCGGCCCCGCCGCTTGAAGTACGACAGGCACTCCTGCCTGTCGACCAGCGCCCTCAAATATCCCCAACCTCACCGCACAAGCCTGCCCTGTGCGAAGCTCGCACCTCACGGCTTCTTCGCCACCACCGTCAGCCACGGATGCGTGTCAGTCATGATCAGCAAATCCCCTCGCGGCTCAGTAAACGGAATCGCATAGCTCGCCTTCACTGTCTCAACCGCATCCGGTGCGCTGGTCACAATCTCCACGGCAAACGGTGCCTGATTCACCACCACCTCCGCTGTCGCCTTCAGCGTCAGCTTCACCTCTCCACCCTTCGCCGGCACATCCACGCTCTCCGCCGTGACACCTGCAGGCAGTTGCACCGCCTGCGCTTTGATCTTTCCTGCGTAGGTGCCGTTCGTCTTTACCGTGATCTTCACCTCCACCGACTTTCCAGCCTCAAGCCGATAGGCATGCGTATCGAGCGTGGCCGTGAGCGAAGCCACGAAAGGTTTCACCGTCAGCTCATAAAGATGTTCCGCGCTGCCATGTTGAAACCGGTCGCCAACGACGAGTTTAAACTCACCATCCTTCGGCGCCTTCCAGCGCAGAGTGGGGTCCAGGCTGTCTTTGTCGACATCATCCGCCTGTTGCAGAGATTTCCCCGTTTCATCCTCGATCCGCAGCGTGGCATCCAGCAGACTGCGCATGCGTTGTGCGCGCACGCTGATCTGCAAATCATCACCCTTCTTCGCAGTGAACGTATAGGCATCCTCTTCCGCCGCCTTGCTGATGCAGCCATTGAGCACCGCAGGCAGCGTGATTTTCCCCGGCTGGCTCAAAGCCGCCACGGCCTTCGCCTCATCCGTCACCGTGAGCCGATACACATGACTGGCACTGCCTTTGAGGGCGACATCTGCCGCAGGCGGATGTGCAAACGCGAAAAGCTGCACAAACAAAGCGCCGTCGGCAGCAGGCGTGTATTCAATGCGCGGATCAAGATTGTGCGTGTCATGCCCGGCAGCGATCTCAACGCCCCGTTCGTTCAGCAGCCGCATCGCGGGGTCCATCGGTGAACCCAAAGCATAACCATGCAGATCAAACCGGATGCGTTTCCCCTTCTGCGCCCGGATGGCGAAGGTGTCCACATCGCCCGCCTTCTCCAGCACGCCGTTGAAGGTCACATTCATCTTGCCCTCAGCCTGCTTGGCATCGGCCAGCGTGTCATTCGGCTCCTTTTCCAGCACCTCTTCAAATTTGCCCACCTCAATGATGCGCGGCGGGGAGGCGTCCGCTTCGTTGTACAGCCTGATCAAGCACGGGCCAGGCACAGCATCTTTGGCGATGTTCAGATAGAACTTCTTCGGCTTGTCACCACCCAGCACCACCACATGAGGATCGCTGCTCCAGACCAGAAGCGTCTCCTTTTCCAGCCCCTTGCCGCTCACTAGCGTCTCGACCCGGCTGCCAATCTGCCCTCCTGCTGGAAACAGACTTTCAAACGCATGCGGAGCTGCATAGGCCGAAGTGATGAAGGTGGAACACAGAATGACGAAAGCCAGCACACGGCGGCCATTCGTCATTCTGCATTCGTCATTCGTCAGTTCCCGGCGCATCACGCAAACAGCTCGCGGATGGGCCTGCCGCCGTTGATCAACTGCACCGGACGTCCGCTGCCTGTGTGCAGCACCTGGTGCGGATCAATGCCAAGCTTGGTGTAAAGCGTCACGGCAAAATCTTCCGGTGAATAGATGTTGTCACTGGCGTAGTAGCCCTTCGGATCGGTGGCACCGACGATGCCGCCACGTGGAACTCCAGCGCCTGCGAACAGGATGTTCATCGCGCCCGGCCAGTGGTCGCGGCCCGAATCCTTGTTGATCTTCGGCGTGCGTCCAAATTCTCCGAGTGCAACGACAAGCGTGCTTTCCAACAGACCACGGCGGTCAAGGTCGGTGATCAGTCCTGCCATGCCCTGGTCAAACTTGTTCATGAACTCGCCTTTGCAGGTCTTGAACAGATCGCGGTGATGATCCCAGCCACCGTAGTTCACGGTGACAAAAGGCACGCCCACTTCCACGAGACGACGTGCCAGCAGCATGCGCTGGCCCAAATCATTGCGGCCGGAGAGATCCCGCGTCTTCTCATCTTCCAGCGAAATATCGAAAGCTTCCTGAGCCGGCTTGGAGGCGATCAGATCCACTGCCTGACCGTAGAAAGTGTCAAAGCTCACCGCCGGATCTTCCGCCACGGCATCATTCAGACGCTTCATGCGGTCCAGCGAATGGCGCAGATCACGGCGTGCGAGTCCACGTGCATCACTGATTTCGGAAGGCAGCACCACGTCGCGCACCTTGAAGCCCTTCGAATTCGGGTCACCTCCGGCAACGAACGGAGCATGCTCTGCACCGAGGAAATTCGGACCACCACTGCGGGTGATGCTCGGCAGTGTCATGTAGGCTGGCAGGCCATTTTTGATGCCACGCTTGTAGCTCACCACGCTGCCAAAAGATGGATGAAAGGTCACAAAGGCACCGCAGCCCACCGGAACCGGTGTCGGCGCACCCGTCATCATGTAATGATTGCCGCCGCCGTGGTTCGGATCCTTGTGCGTCACGCTGCGCAGCACGGTAAACTTGTCCGCTGCTTTGGCCAGGTGAGGCACACTTTCAGAGAAGCGCACCCCTGGAACACTGGTCGGGATCGTGCCCAATGAACCCCGGATCTCACTCGGAGCATCCGGCTTCGGATCAAACATCTCGTAGTGCGAGGGACCACCATCCAGCCACACTAGAATGCAGTTTACGGGCCGAGCGATCGAAGGCTGCGGAGCCTGCGCCGCCATGGCTCGTGCACGCAGCAGATCTGTGAAGCCCAAGCCGCCACCGGCAGCGGTGAGACCGAGCTTCAGAAAATCACGCCGCATATGACCGGCGCAGTTGTGAGTAAAACGAGTCATTGGTAGGATCAGACTACGCGAAATATCAGGCATTCTTGCGAGGGTGGTCAAAAGTCCTGCTCAATTAGTGACGCCGGTGTCCGCAGCCGGCCCTTCATCGTTCTTGGCCGTAGAGAAGCACTGGCTTGCCGGTCGGCTGAACGAGAAGCCAATGCACGGGATTGGTCAATGCTTTCGACCTCAGGCCCTTCTCGTGGAATTTCGATGCCCTCAGCGTGAATGGAATGCTTTAAAACTTTTGTACCAGAGACCTGAAAAAAGGAACCAAGAGTTCCGCCCCTGCGGGTGTGAGGTGGTTGTTGTCGTGGTAGAGGAGTTTGTCATTCTGAATCACACGATAGTTGCCGCTGCTGTTGAGAAAGAGATCGGACGGATCCACCACCGTGACTCCCATCTCAGTGAGTTTGGCAAAGATCTCATCCATTGGGGCGCTGGCCTTTCGGTGCTGCTCCTCGCTGGTGCCAAGAGTGTCAAAGTCGCCCTTCCGCAAAACGGTGAGAGCAGCCACACGGGGTACGTCACTGTCATGTTCGGGCAGACCTTTGAACACGATCACCTGGGCACCTGCCGCCATGAGGGCGCGCGTTGAGTTGACAAGATCGTCTCTGAGTTCGTCCAATGGCCCATAGAGCTTCCACCTGCAGATGAAGATGACATGTTTGATGTGCTGCTCGGCAACGAAGTCCACAATATCTTCGGAGACTTTGGGCGCCCTTTTGCTGGGCGGTTGATAGGGAGTGGGGCTGTTCTTCACGGCCGGAGGAGTCGCTCGACGGGCTGGCATGAGAGCACGCAGCGAAGCCTCGCGGCAGACAAGGTCCAAGGCAGGAGCGGCCGCTGCGGCATGGCTGTCTCCATACAGAAGCAGGCTGATCGGCTGGGTGACTTTGTCAGAACCAAACTCGATGAAATTCCAACCGTTGCCTTGGAACGTGCCGGCCTGGTCGTGAAACTTTTTGTAACCATCCTGAGTCTGGTTGTCCATATGAGTGGAGGCATACGCGAGTGCTTTGGCGGGGAATCGCGCAGGAAAGCCATTGAAAATCCACACTGTGGACGCCAGGGCGAGAAACAATGCCGTGGTGATCCCTGCAAATTTAAAAATCTGGCGGCGTTCACCAAGCCACTGTCGACGACGGAAAGGCGTTTCGATTAGTTTCCAGGAGAGCACGGCAAGTACAAAGCTCAGCAACAGCAACTGGATGCGGCTGGAAGTGCTCAGCTCATGAGCGGAGAGATACTGGGACAATGTCAGCAAAGGCCAATGCCAGAGATACAGCGAGTAGGACACCAGTCCTATGAAGACAAAAGGCGGGAATGAAAGCAGTCTGCCGACGATAGAGGGACTTGAGCCACTCGAAAATATGATGAGCGCCGCTCCGAGACATGGGGCCAGTGCTGCAGGGCCTGGAAAGTGCATGTGATCATTATAAGCAAGCATCGTCATGCAGATCAGCCCCAGCCCCAGAAGGCCGGATGCCTCACTCACCCACCTTTTGACTTGGGGTCTTGGGCAGTAGATGGCCAGCAATACACCGACAAGCAGCTCCCAGGCACGGAATGGCAGAAGGTAAAAGGCTGAACGATAATTATGAGATGAATAGGCACCGACCGACCCGAGGATGAATGAGCCAAGGGTGATCCCGAGAATGTAGTGCTTCCATTTGGAGGACCGGGACCGCATGAGGAAGGTCAGCAGCAGCGGAAAGAACAGATAAAACTGCTCCTCCACTGCCAGTGACCAAGTATGGAGCAGAGGCTTCGTTTCAGCCGCCGGAGCGAAGTAGTCGCCATTTCCCCGAAAGTAAAAGTTGGCAGCCATCAGCGCCTGGTACAGAAGAGACTGGCCTGCTTGTTTGAAATCCTCAGGCAGGTAAAACATCCAGGTGGTCACCAGAACAAACACCAGCACGACGCACAGCGCGGGCAGGATGCGCCGGATGCGCCGCTCCCAAAACTGC
>NZ_JBAQCR010000113.1:0-13306 GCF_049294395.1 Prosthecobacter sp. | reverse complement strand
CAGCATCGGCCTGATTTGCCAGGCAAACGCGCCAAAATCTCAACTCGACCTCCGCCACTTTCCAGCCTGTCCCCCTTGTTACTTCAAGGATTGCCACTCATTCGGCACGGCCTATGGGACGACTGTGTTTACAATTCTCAGTTTTCAGTTCCCAGTTTACAATCTCTGCCGGCACCGCCCACGCGCCTGACGCCCCCCTCACGAATGCATCACCTGCCCCCCATCAATGTTGATCGTCTGCCCGGTGATGTTCTTCGCATGATCTGACGCCAGAAACGTCGCCATCGCCGCATACTCGTCCGGCATCTGCCAGCGGCCCAGGTGGGACACCTTCTTGATCTTCTCCGCCGCCCAGTCATCAAAGCTCTGCCGCTTGTCCTCCGGCAGCTTCTTCTGCCCCGCTGCCCAGATCGACTGATTCAGCTCCGTCTTCACCATCCCCGGTGCCAGCGCATTCACCCGCACATTGTGCGGCCCCAGATCCTTCGCCGCGCACTGCGTAAAGTTAATCAGCGCCGCCTTCGACGCACTGTACGGCGGATCCGTCTGCGATCCCATCTGCCCCGCCACCGAAACCAAAAACAGCATCGATCCACCCCCGCTCTCGATCAGCCTCGGCGCAAACGCATGCGCCACATTCACCGCGCCGATCAGGTTCACCTCCAGCACCCGCGCCCAGTCGCCCGGCTCCAAATTCCAAAACGGAAAACCAAACTTCCCCGACCCAATGCCCACGCAAAACACCACGTGGTTCACCCTCTCAAACTCACCCGCAAAACTCTTCACCGCCTCATAGCTCGCCACATCCCCCGCAGTGACAAAATCCGCCGCCTTCTCCCGGTCAAATCCCCGCACCGCGCACCCCTCCGCCAAAAACCCATCCGCAATCGCCCGGCCAATACCACGCGCCGCTCCAAACACAGCAACCGACTGCCCTTCAAGATTCAAATTCATCCCCCACTATGAAACGCTCCGCCCGCCTTTGCAAAGCTCACATGGTCGCAGCAGGTGGAAGACATCAATCGGACAAATACGGTCTATGCTTCGCCTGATCCTGAAAGGATCACAGAAGGTAGCCAGGGGGCGAATGCCCCCTGGAAAGCTTCCCACCCTCACTTCCCACCCTCACGCCCCTCAAGGTCGCATGCCGGAGGCATGCCAGCATCACGTTCACCTTCCATGGACCTCAACTCAACGCTCACCACCACCCAGAGCTGATCCATCAACTCTCTCCCCATTCCCTTGCTCCTTCATTCCTTTGCCAAAAACCAAACCTCTCACACGCATCATAGCTCCCCCCCCCCCGAGTTCTCGGGGTCCCGCAAGGAACCCCCGTTTCAATCAGTAAACTCAACCACACCTTTCCCCGCAATCCCCGTCACCAGCCTCATGAAACTCCCCGCCCCCTCCGGCTGCTCCGGCTTCCGCCAGATGAATCTCCACCGCCGCGAAGCCATGCGCATCGGCTTCTGCAGCGCCCTTGGCCTCAGCATGGCCGATCTCCTCAAGCACGAAGCCCGCGCCACCGTCGAGCCCGGCTTCTTCAAGGAAGGCAAAGCCAAGAGCATCATCCATCTGCACCTGCCCGGCGGCATGGCCCAGCAGGAATCCTGGGACCCCAAGCCCGAAGCCCCCACCGAATATCGCGGTGCCTTCGGTGTGGCCAAGACCAACACCGGCGAAGTCTTCAGCGAGAACTTCACCCGCCTCTCCAAGATCGCCGACAAACTCACCATCGTCCGCTCCGTCACCGGCAAAATCCCCGATCACCAGCAGGCCACCTACCACCTCTACACCGGCTACACCCCCACCACAGTCATCGACTACCCGCAGATGGGCAGCGTCGTCTCCCATCTCATGGGCGTGCGCAAAGGCATGCCGCCCTACGTCGCCATCCCTTCCATGCGCGGCTTTGAGGGCGGCACCGGTTTCCTCAGCAGCAAATATGGCCCCTTCCAGCTCAATGCCGACCCCGGCGCCAGAGGCGAGTTCAAAGTTCGCGACTTCAGCATCCCCGATGGCGTCTCCATGCAGCAGTTCGAACGCCGCAAAGCCGCGCGCGACATCGTCGAAGGCCAGCTCCGCAAACTCGACGCCGACATCGACAAGGTGAACACCATGGATGACTTCTACAAAAGCGCCTACTCCCTCCTCACCTCGGACGCCGCACGCAAAGCCTTCTCCCTCGCCGATGAAAACGATGCCATGCGCGATCTCTACGGCCGCAACTACGAACTAAAACAACGCGCCCCCGCCGCCGTTGGCGAGCGCCTTCTCCTCGCCCGCCGACTCGTCGAATCCGGCGTCCGTTTCGTCAGCGTAAACTACGGCTCCTGGGATTCCCACGTGGACATCAAAGGCACCTGCACCGAATTCATGCCCGCGCTCGATCACGCCATCTCCGGCCTCATCACCGATCTCGATCAGCGCGGCATGCTCGACAGCACCCTCGTCATGGTCACCACCGAGTTCGGCCGCACACCCAAGGTCAACATGAGCAACGGCCGCGACCACTGGGCCCGCGTCTACTCCATGCTCCTCGCCGGCGGCGGCATCACCCGAGGTCAGATCTACGGCGCCTCCGACGCCACCTCCGCCGAACCAGCCCGCGATGAAGTGAAACTCGAAGACTTCCTCGCCACCGTTTACAACCAGCTCGGCATCGACTCCAACGAAGAGCTCATGGCCTTCGGCGGCACCCGCCCCATCGAAATCGTCAAAGACGGCAAAGTCGTCAAAGGCATCATCTCCTAATCGCCATGCGACTTTTCACCGCCCTCCTGGGTTCAGCATGCCTGCTCACTTCGGCATTCGCAGGCCCCATGGTACATCACATCGAGTATGTCACGCCCCGCGCAGGCCAGCGCGGCACCACGGTTGAAGTCACCATTGAAGGTGCCTTCATCAAAGAGGCACGGGAGATCCTCTTCTATCGTCCCGGCATCCGCTGCATCGAACTCAAAAGCCTGCCCTCGCTGCCGCAGCCACGCAGCACCATCCACGGCGGTTTCATTGAGGACAGCGTGCAGGCAAAGCTTCAGATCGACGCCGACTGCCCGCTCGGTCTTCACCCGTTCAAGCTGCGCACCGCCACCGAGCTCACCACGCTCAGCACCTTCGCGGTGACGCGCTTTCCCATCGTCAAAGAAGCGCAGGAAGACCAGCCCGTGCCGATGAACAGCGCAGTGCTCGGCCGCATGGACACAAATCAAGTCGGCGATGTCGATACCTACCGCGTCACTGGTCGCAAAGGCGAGCACCTTTCCGTGGAAGTCGATTCCGTGTGGCTCACCGAAAAATTTTACGCCGGGTCCGAGTTCGATCTCACTGCGCGCATTCTGGATCCGACCGGCAAAGAACTCGCCCGCAATGACGACAGCGCCCTGCACCTGCAAGACCCCGTGCTCAGCACCATTCTCCCCGCCGATGGCGAATACCGCATTGAGGTCAAACAGCGCGTCTTCAATTCGGGCGGCAACTGCTACTACCTCGCGCACATCGGCTCAAATCACCGTCCCCTGGCCGTGTATCCCGCCGGTGGCATGAAAGGCGAAAAACTTGCTGCCACTCTTCTCGGCGATCCCGCAGGAGATGAAGCCATCCACGTCACGCTCCCCGCACAAACCGGCGACTTCGCCTTCAACGACACCATGCCCTCGCCGCTGATGATGCGTGTGAGCGAGTTCCCCAATGTGCTCGAAACCAAAGAGGCCGAGTCAACCACCGCCAGCGCCCTTCCTGCCGCTCTGAATGGCCGCATTGAAGCCGCAAATGATGCCGACACCTTCCGCGTCAAAGCCAAAGCCGGTGATCGCTGGCGCGTCCGCGTGTTTGCACGGTCGTTCGGCACACCTCTCGATCCACGCCTCACCATTCGCAAAGCCGACGCCGAAACCGATGACATCACCGCTGATGACTCAACGCTCCCTGATCGCGATCTCTGGGCCATGTCCCGTCAGATTCAGCGCAAGGAACTCATGGACCCGGCTGTGATTTGGGAACCAAAAACCGATGGCGATTACCTCATCAACATCACCGACATGCGCAGCCTCGGCGATCCCACTTCCGTTTACCGCATCGAAGTCGAACCCGTCCGCGATGAGATCAACACTTTCATCCAGGCTCGTGTCATCGACATGGTCGAATGTCCACGTCTCACCAGCATCGCCGTGCCACAGGGCGGCCGCTGGACGGTGAACGTGAACCTCATTGATGCCCCCGGCACTCGCTACAAAGGCGAGCTCGACCTTGTCGTGCATGGCTTGCCCAAAGGCGTGCGCATGATCGCTCCGCGTCTGCTCGCCGGTCAGCGTCAGGTGCCGGTACAGTTCATTGCGGACGCCGGGACAAAGCCACAGACCGCACTCATCTCCATCACCTGCAAAGCCACCGATGGCACGCCGCTGCTCAGCCGCTCCCAGCAGTCCTTTCCCTTCCTCGGCCACAGCGGTGGTCACGCCTGGCATTCCTTCGTCGTCAATGACTACGCCTTTGCAGTCACCGAACCGGCCCCTTATCAAATCGATGTCGAACAGCCGACCATCCCGCTTTCCCAAAACGGTGAACTCACGCTGCCGGTCAAAATCACCCGCAAGCCCGGCTTTGATGAAGCCATCGAGCATCAGTTCGACTGGGTTCCCCCCGGTGTCGAAGGCGAGCCCACACTCACCATCCCCGCAGGTAAAAACGAAGGCACCCTCCGCCTCAGCGCCAGCACTTCAGCCGTGCCCGGCACGTATCGCCTCGCCATGACCGCCTCCACCGCAGGCGGCTCCTATTACCTCGGCGCGGGTCGAATCCGCGCCTCCAGCGCCTTCATCGACATCACCATCGCCCAGCCCTACATCGCCCTGAAGAGCAATCCCACCGCCGTCCGTCGCGGCGAAAAAGCCCAGGTCATCTGGGACATCGAACACAAAAAACCCTTCGAAGGCGAAGCCACCGCCACCCTCCTCGGCCTCCCCAAAGGTGTCACCGTCATCAACACCCCCAAGCTCAAGTCCGGCGACAAACACCTCACCTTCGAAATCTCCGCCACCACCGAAGCCCTCCTCGGCCAGTACAAAGAACTGAGCTGCGAAATCACCGTCACCGAACGCAACCAGCAAATCCGCCAGCGCACCGGCAAAGCCATCCTCCGCGTCGACCCCGCCCTGCAAAAATCAGCCCTGAAATGAACGCCTTCTTTTCGGCAAAGGAATAAAGGAGCAATGGAATGACTGAATTTTTTACTTTCGACTGATGCCGATCCACTGCGCCATGCCCATCGCCAATCTGACTCGGGATGAGTTCATAGAGCGCGATGAACTCGTCATGAAGTGCGCCTACGCCACTCAGAACAATCTTGGACGGCTGTGCGATGAACATGTGTATGAAAATGAGTTGGCCAGCCGATTGCGCGCCGCTGGAATGAAGAACGTCATGACCCAAGTGCCGCTTCGAGTAACTCATGGTTCATTCACCAAGGAATATCGCCTCGACTTGGTGGCGAGCGATGCCGTCTATGAACTGAAGACGGTTGAACACTTTATCCCCGCGCATGACGCCCAAGTGTTCAACTACGCCATGTGCCTCGGCATTCGCTGCATCAAACTGCTCAACTTCAGCGATCACAAAGTAAATGGAAAACTACGCATGGCTCCGGTCACAAAAGCTCAGCGTCACGCATGTAAGATCACGACAAACGGCTGGCAGCCTCTTTCGGCAAAATGCCGTCTTCTCAGAGACCATCTCACCTGCCTTGTTGATGATCTCGGCGGCTTCCTCGAAGCCAGTCTCTATCGGGAGGCCCTGTCATGCCTTCTCACCGCTCCCGAAACCCGGCTCGCTGTCACCAGCAACGACATCGAACTCGGCACCCATACACTGCCAATGCTCGCCGGACACACTGCCTTCCATGTCAGTTCCTACACAACCTACATCGAGCAACAGCGCCCCCACCTCCAGCGCCTTCTCGCCTCATTACCTCTGAAGTGCCTCCACTGGATCAACTTCAATCACCAGGACATCACCCTGACCACTCTCCTCCAGTAAAGCCATTAATTCAGTCTCCGGAACATTCCCTTGCTCCTTCATTCCTTTGCCAAAATGAAAACCCTCTTCCTCGCCCTGCTATTACCTCTGCAGGTCATAGCCTCCGAAGCCCCCAGCTTCCGCCGCGATGTCATGCCCATCCTCTTCCGCTCAGGCTGCAACCAAGGCACCTGCCACGGCTCCGCTCGCGGCAAGGACGGCTTCATGCTCTCCCTCTTCGGCTACGATGCCAAGGGCGACTACTACCGCATCACCCAGGAAATGGTCGGCCGTCGCGTGAATCTCGCCGCCCCCGAGCAAAGCCTCATGCTCCTCAAGGCCATCGGCAAAGTCCCCCATACCGGCGGCGAGCTCTTCAAGCCCGATACCAAATACTACCAGACCCTGCTAAAATGGATCGCAGCCGGCACCCCCGACGACGCCGCATCCGTCCCCCAGCCTGTCGAAATCACCCTCGCACCCGAGCGCATCGTCTTCGAGGGCGGCAAAGGAACCCAGAAGACCACCGTCACCGCCCGCTACTCGGACGGCACGAAGCGCGATGTCACCGACCTCGCCCTCTTCGCCACCAACAATCCCTCCACCGCCAAGATCGACAAAAACGGCCTCGTCTCCGCCACCGGCCGTGGCGACACCCACGTCTTCGCCCGCTTCAATCGCTTCACCATCGGCTCCGAAGTCATCGTCCTACCTCAGGACAAAAACTACCAATGGACCAATCCCGTCGCGAACAACTACATCGACGAAATCATCCACGACCGCCTGCAAAAGCTCCGCCTCCTCCCCTCCGAACTCTGCGACGACGAAACCTTCCTCCGCCGCATCTTCATCGACCTCAGCGGCGCACTCCCCACCACCAAAGACTACCAGGAGTTCATAGCGGACACCGCCAAAGACAAGCGCGCCGTCCTCATCGACCGCCTCCTGAAAAGCGACGGCTTCACCGATCTCTGGACCGATCTCTGGGCCGAAATGCTCCGCGTCAAAGGCGGTGGCTACGCACCATCCGCCACCGATGTCAAAGCCGCCGACGTCTACTACGAATGGATCCATGATCAGATGGCACAGAACCGTCCGCTCAATGAATTCGTGGCCGACCAAATCACCGGCACCGGCAGCAACATCAACAGCGGCCCCGCCAATCTCTACACCATGCTCGTGCATGATGTCCGCGTCACGCCCAAGAACCTCGCCGCCGATTTCTCCCAGCTCTTCACCGGCGTGCGCATCCAGTGCGCCGAATGCCACAACCATCCCTTCGATCGCTGGACCATGGACGACTACTACGGCTGGGTCAGCTTCTTCACCGGCATCCAGCGCAAGCTCGGCGTCGAGCCGCGCGAGTTCTACGTCTTCAACGACCTCTCCGCCGCGCCCGCCAAACACCTCGTCGATGAGCGCCCCATGCTCCCCACCGTTCTCGGCGGCGAAAGCAGCGTGCCGAAGGGCAAAGACCCACGTCAGGCCCTCGCCGCCTGGCTCACCTCACCGAAAAACGAGCTCTTCACCCGCAACCTCGCCAACCGCATCTGGGCCCACTTCATGGGCCGCGGCCTCGTCGAGCCTCTCGATGACATGCGCGTGAGCAACCCTCCCACCAACGGTCCCTTGCTTGATGCCCTCGCCCAGCACCTTGCCGACTCCAAGTTCAATCTCCGCGCCTTCATTCGCGACATCACCACCTCCCGCACCTACCAGCTCTCCGCACAACCAAATAAAACCAACGCCGACGACACCCGCCAGTTCTCCCGCGCCCAGCTCCGCCGTCTGCGCGCCGATGTCCTGCTCGATGCCATCGTCAAAGCCACCGATGGCGAACGCGGCTTCGTCTATTTCCCGAAAGGCACCAAGGCCGTCCAGCACTACCCTCGCACCCCTGGCGACACCACCCACGCGATGACCGGAGATCCCTTCTTCGAAACCTTCGGCCGCGCCGGACGCGCCAGCGTCTGCGCCTGCGACACCAAGCTCGAACCCACCCTCTCACAAACCCTCCACATGGTCGCTGGCGACACCGTCCAAAGCCAGGTCGGGGCAGGGCACGTCATCGAAAAACACCTCAAAGCCGGCACCCCACCCGAAACCATCATCGAAAATCTCTACCTCCGCTCCCTCAGTCGCAAACCCAAGCCCGAAGAACTCAAAGCCCTCCTCGAACTCGTCGGCAGCGACACCAAAGACCGCAAACCCTACCAGGACATCTTCTGGAGCCTCCTCAACTCCACCGAGTTCATCTTCAATCATTGATCCATGCGGAGTCTGCCTCCAAAAACCATGCCATCCGCATGGCCAGCCCCAAAGGGGCTGCGCGTCATAGCGAAGGGTTGCCGAGCCTTGGCGAGGCTACACTGGTACCCACGCCCGTTTCCGTTAAGCAAACCCTGCGCAACGCTTCACACTGCGCTCCCTAGCAGCGTCCTCGAAAAGCTCCGCTACACACCAGCCCTGAAGGGGCTGCGTAATTCAGCCCAGGGTCAGCCGAGCCTCAGCGAGGCGACCCTGGGTATGGCACCCACCGACCGGGTAGCAAACCCAGCGCCTTCTTCACACGCCGCGCACACCAGCAGCGTCCTCAACGCACCACCGCCGCCGCCAGCGTATTCCAACGCTTCCAAACCCACGCCCGTGACCAAGCGCCATTCCATCCAGAAATAGAATCCTCCGGACCCATTCCCTTGCTCTCCATTCTCTTGCGAAAAACATGCGCCTCCTTCTCCTCCTTCCCGCTCTAATCACCTCCGCGCTCGCCGCCGATCCCGTCATCACCTACGACGAGCACATCAAGCCCATCTTCCGCGAGCACTGCCTCAAATGCCACGGCGACGACGAGCAAAAAGCCGATCTCAACCTCGCCAACTTCACCGCCGTCCTCAAAGGCGGCAGCGGCGACAAAGCCGTCATCGCCGGCCGCGCCAGTCAAAGCCTCCTCTTCACCGCCATCACCGCTGAAGAAGACGCCGAGCGCATGCCGCCCAAAAAAGCCGCCATTCCCGCCCCGCAGATCGAGCTCATCCGCCAGTGGATCCAAGGCGGCCTCCGCGAATCCTCCGCCAGCAAATCCCTCGTCGCCGAACGCGACACCACCTTCACGCCCACCACCGACCTCAAACTCGACGGCCCCCCGCCGATGCCCGAGTCCCTGCCACCCTTCACGCCCCCCGCGCTGAAACGCCCGCTCCCCATCATCGCCATGGCCGCCAGCCCGCGCGCCCCGCTCATCGCCGTCGCTGGTCACGAGCATGTGCGTCTTCTGGACGCCACCACCCAGCAGCCCCTCGGCGCCCTCGCCTTTCCCGAAGGCCAGCCCAACGTCATCCGCTTCAGCGCCGATGGCCGCGTCCTCATGGTCGCCGGTGGCAAACCCGTCCAGTCAGGCAGCGTCGTACTCTTCGACGTCAAAACCGGCAAACGCCTCACCACCATCGGCGATGAAACCGACGCCGTCCTCGCCGCAGACTTGAGCCCCGATCAGCAGCTCGTCGCCCTTGGTGGCTCCGGCAAAGTCGTCAAAATCTACAGCACCGCCGATGGCAAACTCCGCCACAAGCTCACCAAGCACACCGACTGGATCACCGCTCTCGCCTTCAGTCCCGACGGCAAAAAACTCGCCAGCTCAGACCGTGCCGGCGGCATCCATCTCTGGGACCCCACCGGCGGCGGTATCCTCCTCTCCCTTTCCGAGCACAAAGCCTCCGTTCGTTCCCTCGCCTGGCGCAGCGACAGTAAAATGCTCGCCAGTGGCGGCGAAGACGGCCTCCTCATCTGGTGGGACGCCAAAGACGGCTGGCCCGCCATCACCAAAACCAATGCCCATCCTCCAGAGCGCCCGCAGGGCTCTTATGGCAAGGTCCCCAATGGCGTACTGGCCGTCGCATTCGGCCCCCAAGGAGAACTCCTCAGTGCCGGTCGCGACAATCAGGCACGCCTCTGGGACGCCAGCGGCGGCTCAGTCAAATCCTTTTCCTCTGGAGGCATTCTGCCGCTCCAGACCACCATCACCTTTGACGGAAAGGGCTTATTTGCCGGAGGTGCGGACGGTGTCGTACGTTTCCTGTCGGGTGGTAACGACGGTCGTTCTCGTTGACGGCAGCGCATAGCCACCGTGGTCCCAGCTGTTGCCCACATTGTTCGGATCGTCTTCATTCGCGAAGTTCTCACCGTAGTTGATCGTCGGCTGTGGCCAGACGCTGTAGCCATTGCCATAGCCACCGCCGTGTCCGCCGAAGCTCGGCGCTCCGTTGAAGTTGCTGCCGTAGTAAGTGCCTCCCGGGGCGACGCGCCTGTAGCCACCACTACCCCAGCTCCAGTCATGACCACAGGAAGTAAGAGACAAAGCAGCAAGAACCGAGAGGATGACCAAGGAGTGAGCGGATTTCATGGAACGGATAATGTGAGTGCTGGCGGGTTATTTTATGGAGAATTGGCCAAGCCGGAGAAAAAAGCAATCCTATAAATCCATCACCCCGAACAGTTTCGCGCCGAATCCACCTAAACAAGGCGGCAGACCCCGTAGTCGGGCAGCGCAAAGCCAAACTTTCCACCCACGACTTGGAATCTTCCTCATCCCCTCCACGTTACCACTCACCACCCATGAAACTCACCCTCCTAGCCCTTCTCGCCACCGCCTCCCTCTCCCTGGCCGTCGATCCCCCCGACACCACCGGCTGGAAGGACCTCTTCGCCCCCGACCTCTCCAACACCGTCGCCCCCGGCAAATGGGAGCTCAAAGACGGCATCCTCGTCGCCAAAGACCACGACACCCTCTGGACCAAGGCCTCCTACGGCGACTTCATCCTCGATCTCGACTTCAAAGTCGAAAAGGAATCCAACAGCGGCATCTTCCTCCGCTCCGGCAACATCAAAGACGTCCTCTCCGCCCTCGAAATCCAGGTCCACGACTCCGCAGACGGCAGCAAATACGGCATGGTCGCCGCCATCTATGACGCCATGCCCCCCAGCAAAAGCATGGCCAGGCCCGTCGGCGAGTGGAATCACTTCACCATCACCTGCAAAGGCCCCCTCGTCAGCGTCGTCTTCAACGGCGAGGAAGTCATCAACGCCGACCTCGACAAATGGTCCGAAGTCGGCAAAAACCCCGATGGCACCCCCAACAAATTCAAAAAAGCCCTCAAAGACTACGCCCGCACCGGCCCCATCGGCCTCCAAGGCCTCCACGGCAAAGCCCAGGCCCCCGTCTACTACCGCAATCTGAAGATCAAGTTGCTTAACTAAGGTTTATTGACTAGCGTTCAGTGAAAAACCGCCCACTGAACACTATGAATGCCTATGTAGTTTGCGCCGAGCTATTGCTTTTTGCTCTGATAATGGCTCCTCTCTCAGTTTATATCCTGGGAGGATTAAAAGGTAGGCGCAATGAAGTCTTAGCTGCACTCAACGCGAAGTCGATAGAGCTTTATTTTAGGCAGTACCAACCAGGAACATTCGATGAGCATCTAAAAAGTGGAAAACTGAAGAACCCAAGCAAGCCAGCGTTGGGTGCTTTCGAAGAATACTATGACGGACAATTCGGTAAGCGTCATTTTATCATGCCAACCGTGCTCCTGGGAGCTGTGGCACTGGTGCTTATTAATTGGAGTGCACTATCTGTTTTGGATTGGTTAGCTGGCAATTCAACGCAGGGAGGGCACCTGCCTGAGTTGGCAGTGGCGGCTATCATGGGTGCTTACATGTATCTTGTATACGATCTCATTTCACGTTGGAATGCCTCATCGCTTTCGCCAGCGGATATTCTTTGGTATGCTTTCAGGCTCGCGATTGCTATTCCTACTGGATATGCGCTCACTAGTGCTGTTAAAACCGATATTGCTGCGCCAGTCGCCTTTCTGCTCGGAGCATTTCCAATGAGCACGATCATTAGCTTCTCACAGCGGTTGGGAGCGAAAGCTTTGGGACAGGAGGCAGTCCCAGAAAGTGGAGATAGCGAATTACTCAAACTCGATGGCATAGACAAGCGGATAGCAGCTCGCTTGGCTGCTGAAGAAATTTCTACTCCTTTGCAATTGGCTTATGCCGATCCTGTTAAATTGGCAATTCGCACCAACTTAGGATTTACTTTTTTGACGGACTGCGTGAGCCAAGCACTCCTATACATATACGTCCTCGAAAAATTTCAGGACTTCAGGAAAACATCTCTACGCAGTAGTTATGAGGTCATGGGGTTGTTGCGCGACATGAGAGCATTAACAGCGGATATCAAGGGCCCGGCCCAAGCCAAATTTGAAGCTGTCGTAAGTCAGCTTAATATCCCGAAGGATATTCTGAAAAACTTTGTCGAAGAAATTGGAGATGATCCCTATACCGAGTTTCTTTACTGGGTTTTTTATCAGGGCTAAAATCCATCGTGATTTTAAAAACACTGTATTTGAATCCATTTTCAGTATGACGCACACGCCACCCGTACCTCCTCCAGCTCCGCCCATCGCGAAAACTTCCCTTCCAGCTCATGCTTCTTCGCATCGAGCTTCGCGATGAACTCATTCGTCCCCGCCCCCAGTTTCACAAACGTCTCCGGGTTGCTCAGCTCCCCCTCCATCGCCGCGATCTCGCTCTCCAGACTCGTGATGGCAGCCTCACACTCCGCCAGCTCACGCTGCTCCTTCTGCGACATCTTCTTCGGCTTCGGCGCATTCGCTGCCACCGTCTTCTCCTTCTTCACCGCCGCATTCACCAGCGCCAGCTCCGCAGCCGCTTTCGCCGCCCGCTTTTCTTGGTAATAGCTGTAGTTCCCCGCGCACTCATGGATGCGCCCCTGGCCCTCAAAGGCGATCAGCCGGTCGCACACACGGTCCAGGAAGTACCGGTCATGGCTCACCACCAGCACGCAGCCCTTGAAGGAAAGAATCGCCTCCTCCAGCACCCGCATCGTCTGCAGATCCAGATCATTCGTCGGCTCATCTAAAATGAGGAAGTTCCCACCCCGGCGCAAAATCTTCGCCAGCAGCACCCGGCTCTGCTCGCCACCGCTCAGCTCCTTCACCCGCATCGTCACACGTTCATCCGTGAAAAGGAATCGCCGCAGGTAAGTGCGCACATGCATCTTCTCCGGCCCAAACTGCACAAACTCAGACATCGGCCCCGCGACTTCTTCCATCACGCTGTTCTCCGGGTTCAGCAGCAGTCGCTGCTGATCCACATAGTTAAACACCGTGCGCTTGCCAATCGTGACCTTCCCCTCGTTCGGTGCCTGCTGCCCCATCAGCATCCGCAGCAGCGTCGTCTTGCCCAGTCCATTGCGTCCGATGATCCCCGTGCA
>NZ_JBAQCR010000112.1:0-72072 GCF_049294395.1 Prosthecobacter sp. | reverse complement strand
GTCGCTCCCACCTCCAATCTTCCCGTGCTGCAAGTCACCATCAAGCCGGATGCCGCCAACCCGCTGGCCTATGACACCAAGACCATCAGCGCCAAGGCCGGCCAGAAGATCAAGCTCACCTTCACCAACACCCACCCCACCTTGCCCCAGCCGCACAACATCGTGATCGGCAAGCTCGGCACCAAGGACAAGATGATGGGCATCGCCATGGGCGCCATGACGCTGGTGGACAAAGGCTACATCCCGGACTCCCCGGACATCCTCGCCCACACCAAGCTGCTTCAGCCCGGCAGCAGCGAGACCATCGAGTTCACCGTGCCAGCCGCCGGTGACTACCCCTACTTCTGCACCTTCCCAGGACACGTCGCCATCATGAACGGCGTCCTCACCGCGCAGTAATTTTTCACCGTCCCCAGCCATGGCCGTCTCCATCAGCGTCGATTACGAAGGCGGCCTGCGCTGCCGGGCCACGCATGGCCCTTCGCAAAACCAGTTCATCACCGATGCGCCGGTGGACAACCACGGCAAAGGTGAGTCCTTCAGCCCCACCGACCTCGTGGCCACGGCGCTGGCCACGTGCATGGCCACCGTCATCGGCATCAAGGCCCAGCAGAAGGGCTACGACATCGCCGGCATGAAGGTCAGCGTGGAAAAGCACATGAGCGCGGACAGCCCACGCCGCATCGTTGGCCTGCCCATCACCATCCAGATCCCGCTGCCGGAAGACCACCCGGACCGCAAGCTCCTTGAAGCCACCGCCCTCGGTTGCCCCGTGCACCACAGCGTGCACCCGGACATCGACAAGCCGGTGACGTTTGTGTGGGGCGGGAAGTAGCGTAGAACGAACTTCCAAGTTCGTTCACCCAGCGCCCAGCCGAAGCCCATCACCGAACTTGGAAGTTCGGTTTACGATCATTCAGCCGAGGTGACTTGCTCTCTTGGCCGTCCTTCGTTTCAGACCTCGGGAAACGAAAATGTGTCGGGTTCGAAGAAATCCTTCGTCCCAGCGCGGGCTGCTGACTCAAAGAAGTCTCTCTTTTCGAGCGCTTCCGCCTTCCGCCATCGAGCACCCGCAGGACGGCGCACCTTTTTGATCGCCTGCGAAGCTGCAGACCCGAAATCACGGACCCGCGCAGCGCTTCCCTACCATTACCATTTCTGAGGCGTCAAAGCGGCAGGCCTTGATCCTGATTCGGTCGGTCCTTCGCGGTTACCGCACCCAGCGTGCGCCGCTGGAGAGGCCTACGTGCCAGTCGCGCAGGTGCATGTCTGAGTAGTCGGTCTTGCCCTGGGCTCCCACCATTTTAGTGCCGGTGGCGCGTTTCCAAGCTTTGCTGAAGCTCTCCGCCGTGTGGCAGCCCCAGCTCTGGCAGTAGGCTTTGCCGCTGAAGGCCCAGCGGCTGATCTTGTGCAGATCATTCTCATGCAGCCACGCGGTGGAGGTGGCGTACACGTCGGAGCTGTAGTCAAACATGAAGCTGTACTTGTTCGAGTGGCCGAAGTACTCGAAGCCGGAGATCTTCAATCCGCCGCGTCCGGACTGGCCGTTGTTGATGTAGTTGATGAGTTCGTCCGTGCTGCGGAACCAGACGAGGTTGATATAAGGGTAGGCCTTGGTCACGGACTCGACGTTCTGCGTCAGCGGCTGGTGCTCGGCGGCGGCGCGGCGCACGTAGGCGTCCCGGTACACCAGCCAGGTGATGCGGGTGTTTGCCGGAACGGTTTTGTGGATCTCCTGCATGCGCACGCGGGCGGTGCGGATGAAGTTGCCCCACCAGCGGTCGTGCTGCTCTCCGGGCCGGCGCAAGTCCTCAAAGCCACGTGCCGCAGGCCCACCGCTGACGATGAGGTATTCGGTGTCTGCAGCGGCCTTGGTGACAAGGCCGCTGGTGAGCAGGAGAAGCGCGGTGAAAAGCAGGCGGGTCATGATGAGGCTAACAAAGCACGACTACTTCGTTTCGACGAGCTTGAAGTTCTTGAACTGCACGACCATCGGCGGGCCGGCGTGGATCTGCAGGGCCAGGAGGCCTTCCTTTGGCGCGTTGGCGGCGTCTTCGTCGGTCACGTCGATGGTCTGCTGGCCGTTGATGAAATGCTGCACATGGTTGCCCTTGGCCACGATGCGGTACTCGTTCCAGTCCTCTTCCTTGATGCTGGCCTGGATGGCGGCGCTGTCGCCCACGCTGCCGGTCACTTCCACCACGGCCTTCTTGCCACCGTCGGCGGCGGGTTTGATCACGGTCTTTTCACCGCGCTTGGCCAGGATGCCACGGCCGCGCTCTTCGTAAAGGATGCCGCTGTAGGTCTTGCCGGCCTCGAAGTCGGCCTGGTAGCCGCTGATGATGGGGCCGTTTTCTCCGGCATTGAGCTCCTTGCTGCGGTACTGCACGCCGGAATTGCCCTTTTCGATGCGGTATTGGAACGTCAGCACGAAATCGCTCACGGTGCCGCCTTTCCAGACCAGGAAGGTGTTGTGCTTGAGGATGCTCTTGACCGGAGCGTCGGGCTTTGCCGGATCTGCAGGAGCAGCCGGGGTCTTGCCGGTGATGGTGCCGTCCTGCACGCTCCAGAGGTCCTTGTTGCCTTCCCAGCCGGTGAGATCCTTGCCGTTGAAGATTTCTTTTTCTTCCGCGCTGGCGAAGGAAAGGGAGGCGAACAAGGCGGCGAGAGCGAGGTGCAGTTTCATGAAGGATGGTTGTGGTGGTCGGGCGAGGTTTAACGCGCAGGCCCGGGGTTGTCTATCGCTTTGCAGGAGGCGGAAGGATGGGTCGCTCTCGCAAAGAGTGGGAGGTGGGGCAGGGATGGCGGAGCCATCGAAGGCATCTGCGGAGCAAGATCGTGATCTTCTTGAAATGGAAATGGGTGCTAAGTCTGCTATACACCGCGCACGATGCCACTGCCCCGCTTCCTCTCTTCTCCCGCTCTGTGGCGTTTTTTGGTCGTGCTGTGGTTTGGGGTGCTGTTCTGGCTGTCCTCCCAAACGCATCTGCCATCCCCCGCGAGTTTTGAGGGCGTGGACAAGCTGGAGCATGCGATCTTTTTCTCTGCCGGCGGCATGTGTTTCCTGCTCAGCTTGCGTCTCGCAGGGCGTGCCCGAACCACGGCCATCGCCATTCTCGCCTCGGTGCTGTTCTGCGGCGCCGTCGGCGGCTTTGATGAGTGGCATCAAACCTACACCCCGGGCCGCAGCGGCGGGGATGTGTGGGACTGGATCGCTGATTTGTGCGGCGGGTTGATTGGTGCTTTTTTGGCCCTGAGGGTACAGAAGTGGCTGGTGAGAGCTCCAATGAAGGCGTGACAGTTTTTGGAGCGCGGCTGCGGTAGCTGCCGCTTTCGAGCGTCTTGTGGTGGGCGTATGCTGAGAGGCCTGCGATATCCCCATCAGTTCCCGCATTCGGTAGTTTCACACATGCTTCACACATGCGTGCGTCATTCACCCCGTCGAAAGCGATAGCTGCTCTTGTCCCTCGCTGCGCAACCGCAGTCCAAATATCCAAAGTATTCTCTGTGGCTTTCCTTACTTCAGCGGAAACCACCACATCAGCACCGCAGTGAGGAAGACGTTCGCGAGGGCGAGCTCGAAGAACACTTTCCAGCCGAGGGCCATGAGCTGGTCAAAGCGGAAGCGGGGCAGGGTCCAGCGGATGATGATGAAGAAGACGATGAAGGCGAAGACCTTGGCGAAGAAGGTGCCGATGTGCAGCAGGCCGGTATAGAACGGGGTGGTGTCCGGCGTGTAATGCAGCTGCAGCGGGATGATTTTCTCCAGCAGCGGCCAGCAGGGGATGCTCCAGCCACCAAGGAAGAGCGTCACCGCCATGCCTGAGCCGATGATCATCGCGGCGTATTCACCCATGAAGAACAGGGCGAACTTCATGGAGCTGTATTCGGTGTGGTAGCCGGCCACCAGTTCCGTTTCGCACTCGGCAAGGTCGAAGGGCAGGCGGTTCGTCTCGGCAAACATGGAGACGGTGAAGATGACGAAGGAGATGACGATGGGGATCAGCAGCACCCAGCGTGCGACGCTGAGGCCTTCGCCCCAGAGCGGCAGCAGCAGCCAGCCGTTCGCATCCTGGAAGGCGGACATCTTGGTGAGGTTCAGCTCGCCGAAGATCATGAGCACCGGGATGATGGACAGGCCCAGTGAGATTTCATACGAGATCATCTGCGCACTGGCGCGCACACCGCCGAGAAAGGGGTACTTTGAATTGGAGGACCAGCCAGCGAGGACGATGCCATACACGCCGAGGGAGGCGATGGCGAAGGTGAAGAGGGGCCCGATGCTCAGGTCTGCGATCACCATCTTGACCGGTTCGGTGATGCCGAGGAAGGAGAGGTTCAATTCACTGCCGAAAGGAAGTACCACACAGGTGAGCAGCGCAGGCACCACTGTCATGCAGGGGGCCAGCCAGTAGTAAAACTTGCGCACATGGGCGGGCACAAAGTCTTCCTTCAAAATGAACTTCAGGCCGTCAGCAGCCGCCTGAGCCAGCCCGCCGATGCCGAAGGGCTGCCAGTCTTTCTTGAAGCCCAAAAGCGTCAGCGGCACGCCCACGCGGTTCGGACCCACGCGGTCCTGGATCACAGCGGAGATGCGTCGCTCAAAGTAAACCGCGATGGAAACCAGCGGGAGGATGACCAGAAAAGTGAGAAACACGATCTTCCCCACCGAGACGGCGAGCGCAATGAGATCGAAAGTGGCGAGCGTGGGAGTGAACATCGGCAGGGCGATTATCAGGACGCAGCGAGGAGCAGCAACCCGATTTTGTGAAAAATTTCACAAGCTCCGGTTTGGAACGTAGGTTGGGCGTGTTTGGTGCCCCGATTTTGCCCATACTTCAGAGCCCTCTTCGCCAAACCGCCCGACTTCGAGGGCGTGCGCAGGCTGGGGTGCGTTGCCATACGCTGAAGGACGGGCGGGCTGTCGCCACGCCCATCCTACGGCCATGCTGGGCTCACTTCACCGGATCGGTGAATGAGCGCGGCTTGGGCGCAGGCTTGGCGCCCGTGTCATCCGCCATGGGGGCAAGGCGCTCGGCGATGCGGAAGATCGCCAGGATCAGCTCCACCGTCACACGGGCGACGATCAGGTAAAACAGCAGGGCCACCGGCGCCATGATGAGGCCCCAGAAGCCGCTGAACATCCATCTGACGGCATATAAAAAGGCCGCTAGCAGGCTCAGCACATACAGCATGCGCACGAGGTGCGGAGTGACGAAGCGCTTGAAAGAGAGATCCAGCACGAGGTCGAGCACGGCGCGGATCTGCTGCCACAGGCTGGAAAGCGCGGAACTGGAGGGGGGCTCGGCATTCATGGCGGCAGAGTAGGCTCTGACCCTGCGGGCGCAACCCGCCAAATGCGCCGGAAGAGGGAACCTTGGGGCGGCGTTGGAATACTGGTTGCGTGTTTTGACAACCGCAGGCAGAATCCGCGCCTCTTTTTCCGCCCTGTGGCCAGGTGCATTAACAGAGAAGTTCATCGACAACCCAACACCGTCAAAGTCATGCCTGCGAAATCCAAGAAACCCGCAGTTAAGAAGCCCTCCGCCAAGCCCGTGAAAAAGGCTCCTGCCAAGGCGGTGAAGTCGAAGAGCAAGCCCGTTCCAGCCAAGCCCGCCAAGCCGGCGGCGAAGTCCAAGAGCAAATCCATTTTGAAGAAGGCGACGCCGCAAAAGCCCGCCCCGAAGAAAACCTCCCCCATGCCTGTGAAGAAAACCGCCCCGACAAAAGCTGCCGCCAAGACACCTGCCCCCGCCAAAAAAGCTGCCGCGAAAGCTGCTGCTCCCGCCAAGAAGGCTCCTGCCAAAGCTGAGAAGCCTGCTGCCAAAGCCGCCCCTGCTCCTGCCCCAGCACCTGTGAAGGCCGCCCCTGTCGCCGCTCCGGCTCCAGTCAAAGCGACGAAGTCCTCCAAGAGCACGCCAGCCCCGCTGGTTCCCAAAGGCCGCACCTCCGTTTCCACCACCGGCACGCCGCGCTCACGCCTCAATCGTGAAGAAGAAGGCATCACCATCGACATCGCCAAGGGCCCGGTCAAGATGACCCCCTTCCTCAAGAAGCAGAAGCAGCGCCTGATCGAACTGCGCGACGCCTACCTGAACTCCATCGAAGGCGTGGCCAGTGAGACCATCCGCAATGAAAACGGCGACTCCTCCGCTTTCGGCATGCATCAGGCTGATGCCGGCAGTGACGCCTATGACCGCGACTTCGCCCTCAGCCTCCTCGGCAAGGAACAGGACGCCCTCTACGAAATCAACGAAGCGCTCAAGCGCATCGAAACCGGCACCTACGGCCTGTGCGAAGGCACCGGCGTCGATATTCCTGAAGAGCGCCTGGAGGCCATGCCCTTCGCACGCTTCTCCGTCACCTATCAGGAAAAGCTGGAGCGCAGCCAGATGAGCGGCCGCTGGAGCCGCCCTGTACATTCCCTCTTCGGCCTCGACAATGCCGACGACGCTTCCGACGACGACAAGGACGATGATGACGCCGCTCCGAGCTCTTCGAATAACAACTCAGGCGAATCGCTTGACTTCTCCAAAGAGTGACCTAGCCTCTGCGCCCCAAATTTATGCCGCGAGAAATCATCACCCTTGAATGCACCGAAGCGAAAGCCGCAGGTATGCCGCCCTCCCGCTACGTGACCACGCGCAATAAGAAAAGCGTCCGCACTCCGGGCCGTCTTGAGAAGGTGAAGTTTAATCACTTCATGAAGAAGCGCACCCTTCACCGCGAAACCCGCTAATTTTTACCCCAGACTGCCATGCAACCGAAGACCAAAGAACGCATGTCCAACTTCCGTCGCGCGAATCGCAAGATGCCGCGCCGCCGAGTGGACATCCCGGTGGAGAAGATTTCCTACACCAATCCTGAGCTGCTCGCCCGTTTCACCACGGAATCCGGCAAGCTCATCCCCCGCCGCATCACTGGTCTTCCAGCCTGGCTGCACCGCGTGGTCGTCCGTGAGATCAAGCGCTCCCGCGCTGTGAACCTCATGGCGTGATTTTCCAGGGTTTGCCCGTAAAGGGTCCCTTTTGATCTGCTTCCCACTGTTGCATTACGCGGCAGTGGGAAGTTTCATTTCCAGCCTCGTCCATGTCCGCCCTTACCGACACGCAAAACGAACGCGATGAACGCCGTCTGCCCATTGATCGCGTGGGCGTGCGCAGCCTGCGCTTTCCTCTGAGCATCCGCGACCGTGATGCCGCCGTGCAGCACACCGTCGCCACCGTTTCCCTGGCCGTCGATCTGCCGCACCAGTTCAAAGGCACTCATATGAGCCGCTTTGTGGAGGTGCTGCATGCCCACGGCAAGGAACTGACCGTCTCCAACATCGTCGCCATGCCGCGTGAGCTGATGAAAAAGCTCCACGCTGACAAGGCTCACGTGGAAATGCGCTTCCCGTACTTCCGCGCCAAAAAGGCCCCCGTCTCCGGCGCTGAGGGTCTGCTGGACTACGGTGTGATCTTTGAAGTGAACACGGACAAGGAGAAGACCGACTTCGTCCTCACCGTGGAAGTGCCCGTGACCACGCTCTGCCCCTGCTCCAAAGCCATCAGCGCCCGGGGCGCCCACAATCAGCGCGGCACCGTCACCCTCGCCATTCGTTTCAACGATCCCGTCTGGATCGAAGACCTGCTGGAACTGGTGGAACAAAGCGCCAGCAGCGAGCTGTACAGCCTGCTCAAGCGTCCCGACGAAAAGTTCGTCACTGAAGCCGCCTACGACAATCCCGTCTTCGTCGAAGACCTCGTGCGCAACATCGCCGTGAAAGCCAAGGCGCATCCGCGCATCACCTGGTTCCGCGTTGAAGCAGAGAATTACGAATCCATCCACAATCACAACGCCTGGGCGGTGATTGAAAGCCACACATCGCCATCATGAGTTACGTCACCGCCGTTCTGCCCACCGACCAGCCACCGCTGATGCACCAGGCGGTCGATGAGGCCGTCCGTCTGCTGCGTGAGGGTGAAGTCGTCGCCCTGCCCACCGAAACCGTCTATGGCCTCGCGGCCAACGCGCTCGATGCGGAAGCCGTGGCGAAAATCTTCGAAGCCAAGGAACGCCCCACCTTTGACCCGCTCATCGTCCATCTGGCCAGCAAGGAGCAGATCGACCTCGTGGCCGATGTGCCGCCTGAGATCGCTGTGACGCTGAAGAAAATGGTCGAGCGCTTCTGGCCCGGCCCCCTGACGATCCTGCTGCCCAAAAAGCCCATCGTTCCCGACCTCGTGACCGCCGGGCTGCAGACCGTCGCCGTGCGCGTCAGCTCCAATCCCATTTTCCGCCGCGTCATCACCGATCTTGGCAAACCCATCGCGGCCCCCAGCGCGAATCGTTTTGGCTCCATCAGCCCGACGTCCGCCAGTGCCGTGCTTTCGGAACTCGATGGCCGCATCCACCTCATCGTGGATGCCGGCGCCTGCATGTTCGGACTGGAGTCCACCATCATCAAGATCGAGCCCGGCAGCCCGAAGATGTTCATCGACATCGTGCGCCCCGGTCCCATCACGGCAGAGGATTTGAAAGCCTATGGCAAGGTGCGCTACACTACGCGCACCGTCGTCGATGAAGCCACCGCCGCCCCCGGCCAGCTGGCCTCCCACTACGCGCCGAAGACCCCGCTGCGCCTGCTGGAGCGCCCTTCTGATTTCATCCCCGAAGAAGGCAAACGCTACGCCCTCATGAGCTACCGTGGCGAAGAAAAGGATGGCTACCTCAATCTCTGCGAATGGGAGGAAGTGATGATGCTCAGCCCCGGCAACGGCAAGCTCCCCGAAGCCGCCGTGCGCTTCTTCTACGTCCTCCGCGCGCTCGACAAGCTCGGCGTCGACGAAATCATTGCAGAACCGTTGCATGAACATGGCATGGGAATCGCCATGATGGACAAACTGCGGCGCGCGAGCGGCCGCTACAAGTAGCGCAACCGTCCCGGTTGCAGTTTGTCTCATCACCTGCATCATCGCTTCGATTGCAAACGTCCTTCTTCAACCTCCCGCATTTGCGACAGCCGCCGAAAATGCCGGCCCTTTGGACTGCGGTTGCGCAGCGAGGAACGAGCGCAGCCACCGCTTTCGACGGGACGAGTGGTGCCCGCATAGCAGGGAACATCCGAAAGCGGGAGCAGGTGGTTGACCGCAGGCCGGTCAGCACACGCACACCACGAGACGCACGAAAGCGGCAGCTACCGCAGCCGCACTCCAAATCCGCCATGCGCTATTCGATCAGATTGAATCACGAATTAATCTCACATGAAAGACGCTAATTCATCAGGCCCGGCTGAGAGCAAGCCACAGGCTGGCACTACGACGGAGAAAGCGGGCAAGCCAGACTCCAACTCCCAGGCCCGCTCCACCGGGATCGTCTCCATCGCCATCCTCTGCAGCCGCGTGCTCGGCCTGGTGCGGGATCAGATGCTGAACGGCTTCTTCGGCTCTGCCTTCACCGGCATCTTTACCGCCGCCTTCCGCACGCCGAACATGCTGCGTGACCTGTTTGCCGAAGGGGCACTCTCCACGGCCTTCGTCACAACCTTCTCCAAGAAGATGAAGACCGAGGGCGACGAGGCCGCCTGGGTGCTCGGACGCAAGATGATCTCGCTCTCGGTCTGGTTCATGAGCATCGTGGCCATCGCGGGCGTGCTGCTCTCGCCCATCATCTTCCGCATCCTGACGCCCGGACTCAGTGAAGAGGCCAAGGTGCTCGGCATCTGGCTGGCGCAGATCATGTATCCCTTCATCGCGCTGGTGTCCGTCACCGCGCTGGTCATGGGCATGCTGAATTCGAAGAAGGTGTTCTTCATTCCCGCCGTCGCTTCGGCATTTTTCAATCTCGGATGCATTGTCGGTGGCGTCATCCTCGCATGGCTCATTGATCCTGGCTTCCGCCATGGCCACGTCAGTGAAAAAGGTCTCACCGGTTTCGCCATCGGCACCTTGATCGGCGGTGTGCTGCAGCTTGCTGTGCAGCTTCCCTCGCTGCATCGCGTCGGGTTTCGTTTTCGCTTCGACTTCGGCTGCAAAGATCCTGCGGTGAAGGAAGTGCTGCACCTCATGTGGCCTTCGATGCTCGCCGCCAGCGGCACGCAGGTGGCGGTGCTGCTCAATTCCATCTTCGCCTCCTACACACCAGGCAAGGAGTCCGCGCTCGCCTGGCTGGCGAATGCCCAGCGCCTGCAACAATTGCCGCTGGGACTCTTCGGTGTTGCCGTGGCCACCGTCACGCTGCCCATGCTCTCACGCCTTGCCACCGAAGGCATGACACCCGCGTTTCGTGCTGCATTGGCCAAGGGATTGCGGCTGGTGCTCTTCCTCACGCTGCCCTGCGCCGTTGGCCTCACCCTGCTGTCACAGGAAATCATCTCGGTCATTTTTGAGCACGGCAAATTCAATGCGCAGGACGTGCAAAACACCGCCGCACCGCTGCAGGCCTACGCTTTTGGCCTGATCTTCTACGCCGCCATCAAGGTGCTGCAGCCCGCGTTTTACACCATCAACCGCCGCTTCATTCCCATGCTGGTCAGCATCGGCGTCATCGTGTTCACGGCCACGGTGAACTCCATCACCGTCTTCGTCTTCAAGTGGGATCACACCGCGCTCGCCTGGGCCACGGCGGTTGGTCTCTCGCTCAATTTCCTCACGCTGTACCTCTGCATGCGCAAGTTTGCCTCCGGGCTTGAAACGGGCTCGCTGGTGCAGTCGCTCATCAAGCTGCTCATCGGTATTGCCGCCATGTCCGCCGTTTGTTTCGCGGCCAAGTACACGATCATGGCGAACTGGTCGCACCTGAACTTCCTGCTGCGCTGCGCCGGGCTCGGTGTCAGCATCAGCGTGGCTGCCGCCGCGTATTTCGCGGTCACCAAGAAGCTCCAGGTGGAGGAAGCCGGTGAATTTCTCTCGTTGCTAGGCCGCCGCTTTGGCAAGAAGTAACCGGGCATGCCGCTCCAACGCTTCTGGTTCCAGGTTGCCGCCTTCCTTGCTCTCGTGTGGGCCGGTGTGGGCGTGGTCATGTGGGTGACCGAGGATTCGGTTTTTTCGTCCGAGAAGACGCTGGCACTCATGGCGAACGCGCCGTGGCTGGCGGACGAAGATCTCGCTGACGCGCCGCGCAAAGCGTACCTGGACAAGGTCATCAGCTCCGTCATCAAGCTCGACTTCAACCAGCGCAGCGAGATGCGTGAGGACGGTCTGGAAACCATGGACCTCTTTTTCAAATCGCTGACCGATGAAGAAAAGGGCCGGTACGTGAACCGCACCGTGGAGGAAAACTTCAAGGCCGTGATGAAGGGCTTGGAAAAACTGCCCGCCGAAGACCGCCGCCGCATCATCGGCGGCATCCAGCGCGAGATGAAAAAGAAGGCTTCAAAGAATCCCGAAATGCAGATGATGTTGGATCAGAGTCCGGCGGAATTTGAAAAATCCTTCACCAAGGACATGGGCCTCTTCTTCAAAGAAGCGCCGCTCTCCATGAAGCTGGAAATGGCCCCGATGCTGGAAGGCATGCAGGGGCGGATGCAAGGCATGCGGATGCGGTAGAATAGCCTTGCGCTCGAACAGCAAGGCGCGCTTTCTGGGGTGTAGGTTGGGTGTGTTTGGCGCGCATGGTATTCCTGCGTTTCATTGCCTTCTTCGCCAAACCGCCCGACTCCGAGGGCATTCCTATGCCGGTGTGTTTGCTAAACGTTCATAGACGGGCGGGCTGTCGCCACACCCATCCTACGACCGCACACGAATCGCTGGGAGAGTCTACTTTTTCCAACCCATCGGCTGCGTCCAGGCCATTTCTTTCTGCCCTTCAAATGACGGATTCGCATAGGGCTTTGAAGAGGTGATCACCGCGCGGAAATACAGCTCCTTGCCGCTGGGTTTCCACACGACTTCTTCGCCTTCAATCGTCGCCAGTGTTTTGCCAATGTCATCCGAGTACAGCAGGCGCGGTGGATGCAGATCATCGGCCACGGGAGGAGCGGGGCGGGTGGTTGGATCGTAACCCTGCAGCGTGCCGCGAATCTGCGTGGTGTAGGTGACTCCAGGCTCTTTGTGAATGCGGATGCGCAGCTCGCCATCCTTGAAGCTCACATCGTCCAGCGTTACGCCGGAGGAGGCATAGAAATCGCCGGCCTTCATGGCTTTGATGATCTCGGCAGGATCCAGGCTGGCCGCACGCACCATCACCCAGCCACGGCCGGGGCCGTTTTCTTCACCGTGATAGCGGTGGGAGTCATCCGTGCCCACGCCATACAGCGGCGGTGCTTTGAACTCGGCGATGCGCAGCGTGTTGGCCACGTCCCAGATCTTCTCATGGCCCATGCGGGACGCATCTCCTGGGTAGTTGATGGTGGGATGGCCGTTGTAGATCTCCCAGAAGTTTTCCTCCAAGACAGCCGCCAGATCCTCGGCGGAGAGCGCCCATCTGAAGTTCGGGTGATTGATGTGCGAGAGCATCGGCACGCCCAAGCGCTTGGACTGTTCGTTCACCATCTGCAAATTCGCGCGCATCACTTCCTGGATGCTGCTGAGGTCTTTGACCGGCTTGATCTCCTCCTTCAGATTCACCGCATTTAGATGAATCGGGATCTTGCCGAAGCCTGCGCTGATCTCTTCCGCCTGAACGAGCAAGAACTTCCCTGGCACCTCAAACTTGGGCCGGTACTCCTCCAGCTTCTTCAGCCGCACTTCGGTCACGCCGTCTTTTTCACGCGTCGTCACCCATTCATCGCCGAAGCGGGCGCGATACTTTTCCATCGTCGTCTTGCCCAGGATCCGGCGGCGTTTTTCGATCGCGGGTTCACTCATCCACACCTCTTTCGCCTGGAGGATGTTGTGGTCGGAGATGGCCAGGAAATCGTAGCCATGCTGCTTGTACCAGTCCGTGATCATCTCCGGGAAATCATTGCCATCACTCCACAGGGAATGCGTGTGCGTGTTGCCCTTGAACCAGCGCGTCTGCTGGGCGGAGGCGGTGTGAATCAGACCGAGGGCAAGAAGACTGAGAAGGGTTGGACGCATCACAAACGAACGCATCGAAACCACCGCATCTGACTTGGAATTTCGCGGCGCTATCACGATGGCATTGCAAGCCGACACGCAAGCAACTGCAGCTTGCGACATTTAATGACTTCTCACTGCTCCACCCGGAAGATGTGCATAGACATCCCGTTGGGATGCAGCGCCACGTAGTTGTCCACGCCGCGCCACTCATAGGTTTGATTGTGCAGGAGGTCGGTGACCTTGTAGGGACGGCTGCCGTCGAGGCCGAGGGCTGCGAGATCGATATGCACCATGCCGATGGCGGGATGATGTGCATCATGGCTGATGACGCAGAGGATGCGGTTGCTGAAGTCAGGAGTGATCTTGCTGTAGCAGAGCATCTGGCCGTGATCGGCGCCATGGAAGCTGAGGTTGTCGTAGAGATGCATCGCTGGATTGTCGCGGCGGATCAGGTTCAGCATGCGGATGAAAGACGTGATGTTGCCCAGCTGATTGTAGTCGCGCTGCTTCAGCTCGTACTTCTCGCTGTTGTCGTACTCCTCCTTGCCCGGATAAGGATCGTTCTCGCAGAGTTCGTAGCCGGAGTACATGCCCCAGCAGGATGAAAGGGTGGCGGCCAGTGCGGCGCGGATGCGGAACATCTGCGAATTGGCATTCTGCAGGTGGGCGGGCAGGATGTCCGGCGTGGTGGGCCAGAAATTCGCGCGGTAGTACCAGCGCATGTCCGTGCGCGTGAGCTCGGTGGCGTATTCGGTGAGCGACTGGCGGTCTTCGCGCCAGGTGAAGTAGGTGTAGCTCTGAGTGAAGCCCACCTTGCCCAGCACCTGCATCATCTTCGGTTTGGTGAAAGCTTCGGCAAGGAAGAGCACATCGGGATCCTTCCGCTGAATGGTGGCGATGAGCTCCTCCCAGAACGCGACGGGCTTGGTGTGAGGATTGTCCACGCGGAAGATCTTCACGCCGCGGTCCACCCAGTACTGCACCACGTCAATCAGCTCCTTCCACAGGTTGCGCCAGTCATCGCAATGGAAGTTCAGCGGGTAGATGTCCTGATACTTCTTCGGCGGATTCTCGGCGTAGCGGATGCTGCCGTCCGGGCGCTTGTAAAACCACTCCGGATGATCTTTGACGTAAGGATGGTCGGGCGAGCAGTTGAGCGCAAAATCCAGCGCGATCTCCAGTCCGCGTTTCTTCGCTTCCTTCACCAGCCAGACAAAATCCTTCTCTGTGCCGAGCGCGGGTTCGATATTGCGATGCCCACCCGTCGGGCCACCGATTGCCCAGGGGCTGCCCACGTCGTCAGGCTTGGCCGTGAGCGTGTTGTTTTTGCCTTTGCGGGCCGTGATGCCGATCGGGTGGATCGGCGGGAAGTAGATCACATCAAAGCCCATGTGGGCCGCGTGGTCGAGACGGCCCAGGCAGTCGCGGAAGGAGGAATGCTTGTCACTGCGGCCTTCGGCCCCACGAGGGAAGAATTCATACCAGGCGGAGAAGCGGGCGCGCTCGCGTTCTGCGGTGGCGCGAAGCGTATCTGAAGTGGTGGACTGCGAGCGGTCCGGATACTGATCCATCAGGCTCTGCATCTCGTCCGAAAGCAGCACGTCCATGAGATCCGCAGCTTTCATCGACGCGAGCAGATCCGCGCAATCCTCCAGTTGCGTTCCCGCAGTCGGCACGCCGGCGGCTCGGGCGCGCTTGGCGGCATCCCGCAGCAGTCGTGCACCCTCCTGCGCCTCGATCGGCACATCCGGATCCTTGGCCTGCACCCGCACCGCAAACGTCTTTTTCCAAGAGCGGAAGGTGTCGCCCCAGGCCTCAACGACGTACTCCCAGCGGCCCGCTTTGGAAAAGCTGCACTGCCCATGCCAGCGGTCATTTTCAGTCAGCTTCATCGGCGCTTCAAACCAGCGGCGCGATCCCGTGAGCCGCCAGCGCAGCACCGCGCTCATCACATCGTGCCCGTCCTTGAAAATGTCACACCACACATCCAGCGGCTCGTCGATCACACGCTTGACCGGATGCCGTCCGCCATCCAGGCAGGGGTAGAAGTTCTCGATGACGACAGTGGGCGCATGGGTGACGGACATGGGGGGAGGGGAGGTTTGCGATTGTTGACGGTTGTCTACAGTCGTTGCCAGTGGTTTTCAAAGACCTTCCGCTCCCCGGAGCATGTAGAGTTACGTGGGCACGCACCTGCCTTGGCAGGGGAAACCATCGCAAACAACTGCCAACCACCGCAAACTCAGGCCAGCAAGGGGCGCAGCATGTCGCAAATCTCCGGCACGCGCACAAACGGATCTTCCTTGGTCTCAAACTCCAGCGTGAACCAGCCCTGGTAGTTGGCGTCGCGCATGATCTGGATCACACGTTTCACATCGCTGGGCTCACTGACGCCTTTGGCGGCACCTTTGCGGCTGATCTCCATCTTGAGCTGCACATTGACGGCGTACGGCGCGATCTTCGCGAGATCGGCATACGGGTCTTCGGTGTGGAAGTTGCCGCTGTCCAAATTGATACCGGCCCAGGGGCTTTTGGCGGCCTTGATCATCTTGATGAGGTTTTCCGGCTCGGCGACGATGCCACCGTGGTTTTCCATGCCGAGGAAGACGCCCTTCTTGGCGGCGTAATCGAGGCACTCCTGGTAGGATTCGAGGCAGTTGGCCACGGCCTGCTCCTCACTGAGCTCTTTGGACTGGGGGCCGGCAAAGACGCGGATGTGCGGGGCACCCATGATCGCGGAGTAATCGATCCACTTCTTGGTGTAAGCGATCTGCTCGCTCAGCTTCTCGCCCTTGGGCAGGGCGAAATTGTTGCCCACGGCAGTGCCTGCAAGCTGCACGCCACGCAGGTAGGCACGGCGTTTCACTTCCAGCAGGAAAGCCTCGTCCACGTCCTTCGGGAAAAAGTAGCTCGTGACTTCAGCGCCGGGGACGTTGTTGTCACCGCACCAGTCGATGAAATCGAGGATGCTCCAAAGCGGGCGGCCACCTTTCGGCTTCTGCTCCTTGTCGCGCATCCACTGGAAGTACTCGCGGAAGCTGTAGGCTGCGACGCCAAGCTGCATGCGGCTCTTGCCTGGGCGCTTGATGGGCTCAATGGCAGGCAGGGTGGAGACGCTGAGCGCGCCAAGGCTGGTGGAGAGAAAATGACGGCGTGAGATCATGGCGGATGAAAGAACGGATTGAAAAGACAGGATTAACAGACTTCCACCTGCATGAACAAGATTTCTCTTTTCGCCGCCGCCCTCTTTTTCACCTCCCTGGCCCACGCCGAGCCTACCAAGGTCAAGCTTTGGCCTGATGGCGCACCGGGGGCAAAGGGCACGGAGGACAAGGATCAGCCCTTCATCAATGTGTGGGCGGCTGCCAAGGACAAAGCCAATGGTGCAGCCTTTGTCGTCTGTCCCGGCGGTGGTTACGGCGGGCTGGCAGCCGACCATGAAGGCATCCAAGTCGCCAAGTGGTTCAATGGCATCGGCGTTTCCGCCTTCGTGCTGCATTACCGCCTCGGCAGCCAGGGCTATCATTTTCCCACGCAGCTCATTGATGTGCAGCGTGCCATCCGGCATGTGCGGGCCAATGCGCAGCAGTATGGCATTGATCCGAACCGCATCGGCATCATCGGCTTCTCCGCAGGCGGCCACCTCACCTCCATGGCTGCCACGATGTTTGATGAAAAACCCGCCGGTGCGACGAACGATGCCATTGATCAAGTCAGCGCCCGTCCTGATGTGGCCGCGCCAACCTATCCGGTGATTTCGATGATCGAGGACTACGGCCACAAAGGCTCGCGCAAAAACCTGCTCGGCCCCGGTGACAACGACGAACTGGCGAAGCATGTAAGCACCGAAACTCGCGTGACAGCCAACACGCCGCCCATCTTCATCTTCCAGACCGACGAAGACACCGTGGTGCCTGCCGAAAACGCTGTGGCCTTTTACCTCGCCTGCCGGAAAAACAAAGTCCCCGCCGAACTCCACATCTACCGCCCCGGTCCGCATGGTGTGGGCCTGTTCCTCGGCGATCCCGTGTTGGGCACCTGGAGCGGGCACCTGCGTGACTGGCTGCGCAATCAGGGCTTCCTCAAGCCGATGAAGCGCACCGCCATCAACGGCAAGGTCACCGTGAATGGCAAGCCCGTGAGCTGGGGCAGTGTCATCTTCGCGTCAGACGATCCCTCCGCACCCGTGGCCTGCGCCCGAGTCATGGGCGGCAAGTTCAAGCTCGATGAAAAGACCGGCCCCATCGTCGGCAAAGTGAAGCTGACGGTCAGCTACAGCGCCGCCGATGTTCCGGGCTTGGAGACAGCAGATGGCACTGCAACCACGAAGGAGCAAAAACCCGGCGCAGGCGACTGGAGCCTCGACATTGCCGAGGGTGCGAAGGATGTGGACTTGCAGGTGACGCGTTGAATCTAAAGCAGGCGAAGCACCTCATTGAGAATCACGGCCAGGACGAGCAATACTCCTGCCATGCAGGCAACGCACAAAAACGTCGTGCGTGCGCTGGGCCAGCGCCATGCGACGATGCCGGCAATGGCCGCGTTGACTGACAGCCCCGCCAGGATGGTGCCGGCAATCAGGATGAAGGTCCCGAGTCCGTTGGACTGAGGACCGGTCTCTTTGAAACCGGCGATCATGACTCCGATCACCACCAGAGCCACGGGGGGTAGCGCCAGGGAGAGCGTGCTGTAAAACCGGGCGAGTGTGAGAAGCATGAAATTGCGGGAGCTGCATGACAGCTCCCGAGACATTCAAAAAGACACCGCTGCGGCGATCAGTCTTAGAACTTCTTGATCAGCAGCGCGGCGTTGTGACCGCCGAAGCCGAAGGAGTTGCTCAGGACGGCGTCCACTTTGGCCGGGCGGGCGGTGTTTGGCACCACGTCCACATCCACCTCGGGATCGAGGTTCTCGACGTTGATCGTGGGTGGCACCACCTGGTCCTTGATCGCGTAAATGGAAGCGATGAGTTCCACGCCGCCGGCAGCGCCGAGCAGGTGGCCTGTCATCGACTTGGTGCCGGAGACCAGCAGTCCCTTCGTGGCGTATTCACCGAACACGCGCTTGATGGCGCGCAGTTCGCACAAATCGCCGACGGGGGTCGAGGTGGCGTGGGCGTTGATGTACTGCACATCCGTCACGTTCAGCTTGGCATGACGCAGAGCCATCTCCATGCACTTGGCCGCGCCCAAACCTTCGGGATGCGGGGAGGTGAGGTGGTAGGCATCTGCCGTGGCACCATAACCGACCAGTTCGGCGTAAATGGTGGCACCGCGCTTCTTGGCGTGCTCGAGTTCTTCAATGACGACGACACCGGCGCCTTCGCCCATGACGAAGCCGTCGCGGTCCTTGTCCCAGGGGCGGGAGGCACGCTCAGGCTCGTCGTTGCGCATGCTCAGGGCTTTCATGTTGGCGAATCCGGCCAGACCGCAGGGGCGGATGGAGGCTTCGGCACCACCGCAGATCATCACGTCGGCATCGCCGAATTTGATGTTCCGCCAGGCTTCACCGATGTTGTTGTTGGAAGTCGCGCAGGCCGTGACGATGGCCATGTTCGGTCCCATGAAGCCATATTCCGCCGCGATCATGCCGCTGGCGATGTTCGAGATCATCATCGGGATGATGAAGGGGGAGACGCGGGAAGGGGACTTCGTCAGCAGCACTTCATACTGGGTTTCCAGGGTGCCGAGACCGCCGATGCCACTGCCGACCATCACACCCACGCGGTGGGGGTCGAGGCTGTCTGGGTTCAAACCCGCGTCCTTGGCGGCCATTTTCGAGGCTGCCATGGCAAACTGGAAGTAGCGGTCGGCGCGGCGGGCGTCCTTGTGGTTGTTGAAATGGACGGTCGGATCAAAGTCCACCACCTCGCCCGCGATCTTGCAGTCGTACTTTTCGGTGTCCATGGACTGGATGCGGCGGATGCCGCTCTTGCCTGCCTGGATGTTCTTCCAAAAGTCATCTTTGGTGTTGCCGACCGGGGAGATAACTCCCATGCCGGTGATGACTACGCGACGCTCGCTCATGTGTATAAATAGGGGTTGGTTCGAAAGTTCAGAGAACACGGATTGCACGGGGGGGCAAGGGAAAACATGGCAGCGAAAAGCTTGAGACTTGGTTGTTTTGGGTGTCTGGCTTGCTGTGTGATTCGTTTGTCATCCATTCTTGCCGCTGCCTTCTGGCTGACGCTGCCCGCCCAGGCGGCGCCGGATCCTGCCCTCATTCCGCCCGTGATGCGTGAGTGGATGGCGGCTGAGAAAGGCATTGGCAGCATCAAAGTCGCCTTTCAGCAGACCCGCACCACCCCTGCGCTCAAGGAGCCTGTGAGCACCAGCGGTCGTTTTTGGCGCATGACCGACGGTCGTTTTCGCCTGGAACTGGGATCGCCCGCAACGACGATCCTGGTCTTCGACAAGGAAACCGTGCGCCTCAAAGAAAGCGCAGACGCCTCCTGGCAGACCCTGAAGCCCGACGACAGCCGGGTGCGCATCTGGATGAAATTCCTCAGCGGCCGGGAAATGGACACTGAATCCCTGACGAACAATTTCACACTCAAAGTCACCCAGCAGGAGAAGAGCTACATCACCGTGGCCATGATTCCGCGGCCGCTGCTCATTAAGAAGTATCTCAGGCAGCTCGACATGCAGATTGAGCCCGGCGGCAGGCGGCTCCTCGGCTTCCGCGTGGTGCAGGGAGATGGGTCCACGCTGCTGCTCAATTTTGGTCCGCCGGAGAAACTCGTGGGCGATTTAGCTCAGCTGTTTCGGCCTCAATAATCCCGGTTCAGCAGGTGGTCGGAAAGCTGGCGCAGCCGCAAGGCGGCGTCACCAAACACATCCAGCGCGCGGTGTGACACCTCGGTGAGGCGGTGCGCTTCCGCACGGGAAGCTTCCAGGCCCATCAGCGCCGGGTAGGTGCTCTTTTCTGCCGCGACGTCCTTGCCGGCGCTTTTGCCAAGTTTTTCGCTCGTCTGGGTCACGTCGAGAATGTCGTCGATGATCTGGAAAGCCAGACCGGTGGCCATGCCGAAGTCATGCAGCGCCTGCATCTGCTCAGGGCTCGCGCTGGCGCTCATGCCGCCCAGTTTCACGCTGGTGGTGAGCAGCGCGGCGGTTTTGCCTTCATGGATGAAGCGCAGGTCTTCCAAAGGAAGCTTTTTGCCCTCGCCTTCCAGATCCGCCACCTGACCACCCACAAGATGCAGGCTGCCTGCCGTGCGTGCGAGTTCCAGCACCATCACCGCCGTGGGATGAGTCGATGACATGGGTGTCTTCGTCACCAGTTCAAACGCCAGGGCCTGCAGCGCATCACCCGCGAGTAGAGCGATGGCCTCGCCATAGACCTTGTGGCAGGTCGGCACCCCGCGGCGCATGTCGTCGTCGTCCATGCAGGGCAAGTCGTCGTGAATGAGCGAGTAGGTGTGCAGGCATTCCACCGCACAGGCATTGTAAACCGCATCTTCCGCCGTGCCGCCGCAGGCTTCCGCCGCCGCGAGGCAGAGGATCGGCCGCAGCCGTTTGCCGCCCGCGAACATGCTGTGCCTCATCGCTTGGTGAAGGATGGTTGGCCGCGTGTCCGAGCCCGGGATGAGACGGTTCAGCGCTGTATCAACAAACTGGCAGCGCTGGGCGAGGTATTCTTTGAGATCGGACATGGGGTGATTGTGAAGCCGTGAGTCCGCCTCAATTCAAGCGAGATTAACAGGAGAGGGGGATCCAGGATCGGGTTCCATCCATCGCCACCATGCGGAGGCTTCCGCTGAATATGACTAAAGTCATGTAATGCCGGGAGTTGTCGCGAATAAGACAAATATGTGAAAGATAAGCTGATTCATGCTATCAATAAAAGTGTCTAAATCATTCAGCCAGGGAGGTTTAAAAGTGGGAGGGGCACGTCCTGAAGGTAAATATCTCTCCGCCAGTTGGATGGTTTTGGTCGCGGCTGCAATCTTGGCATGGATCAGCCTGATGCCCATCGCCTGGATTGGCTGTCTGATGTTCCAAAGCAACATGGCTGCCAAGGCGACGAAGCTGATCATCTGTGGATTGCTGACGTTTTTTTGGAATCGCTTTTTCCTCAAACGACTGTTATTCGACCTCTATCAGGAGGAGCGCCCTAGAAAGGAAATAGGCCACAACAGAGCGCAGGTCGTCGGGATTCTTGGCGTGCAAGCCCTGCTTGCTCTCATCTGCAACCATCTGGCCGGGTCATTCAATCCCATCGGCATGCAGCAATGGTTTTGGATGCCCGTGGCTGGTTTTTCTGGAGTGCTTTTGAGAAGGCGCCGGCACATGTTTTTGGTGATTTGCATTACTCTGGCCATTTCCACGGCGCATGAGCATACCATGCGTGGCCTGCATCCGGCGGTGTTTTGGATGTGCGGCCAGATCTCCACCAGTGTGTTCATCATGGGCTGTTCCTTTGCGATGACGCAAGCGTCGAGGCAGCGCATGAACACGGCGCGTCTGGCGGCGGAACTGCGCACCGCCAACGCCCAGCTCGAGCTGCAGGCGGAGCAGGCGGCGCTGCTCGCCGTGGAGCAGGAGCGCAACCGCCTGGCACGGGAGATCCATGACGCGGTGGGGCACAGTCTGACGGTGGTGGGGGCACAGCTCGATGTTGCGGAGTCTTTGATGAAGCAGGAGCCCGCCCGTGCTCTGGATGCGGTCCAGAAGGCGCAGCGCTCCAGCCGTGAAGGGCTGGCGGAAATCCGACGTTCGGTGGCCTCCCTGCGTGCGACGCCGCAGGAGCAGCGCACGCTCGCCGAGTCGCTGACTTCGCTGATCACAGGTGCTGAACGGCCCGGGCTGAAGCTGGTGCTGCAGCAGTCTGGCAAGTCACGTGCGTTGCCATCTCTGGTGGAAATTTCGCTCTATCGCTGTGCGCAGGAAGGCATCACCAACGCGTGCCGGCATTCGGGTGCGTCGGAAATCGCGGTGCATCTGGATTTTACTTCGGATGCACGCATCATGCTAAGTGTGACGGACAATGGCCGTGGCTTCAGCCGAATTCCGGAAAACAGCCATGGCTTGAAAGGTCTGCGCGAACGTGCGGCATTGCTCAATGGTGAGTTTTTCGCAGGAACGGAGCAGCAGGGAGGAGGCTGCTGTCGCATGATCATCCCTGCTTGAACGCATGAAATCACCCATCAAGACCCTTCTCGTCGATGACCAGGCATCGTTTCGTGAAGCGATGCACATCCTGCTTGAGCTCGACAGCAGCGTTGAGGTGGTTGCCGAAGCTGCCAACGGCGAGGAGGCCCTGAAACTGACCACGGAACACATGCCGCAGGTCGTGCTGATGGATCTGCAAATGCCGGTGATGTGCGGAGCAGAGGCCACCCGGCGCATTCGTGACAGGCATCCCGGCATACGGGTGCTGGTGCTCAGCGTCTTTGATCAGGAAAAGGATGTCTTTGAGGCTCTGCGTGCAGGTGCCTCCGGTTACATTCTCAAAAACACTCCGATGCCGCAGATGCTGGATGCCATCCGGGTCGTCGCTGCCGGCCAGACCTACCTGCAGCCCACCATTGCCACCCACGTGGTGGCGGAGTTCAACCGCCTCTCCCGCCCCATCACGCTGAGTGGTGAGGAGCGCCGCCTTGCCAGCATGCTCTCTGAGCGTGAAGTGGAGATTCTCCAGCATCTGGTGCGGGGCATGAGCAACAAGGAAATCGCCTCTGCCCTGAGCCTTACTGAAGGGACGGTGAAGAATCACATGACCCGCATTCTGGACAAGTTGCAGGTGGCCGACCGCACAGGAGCCGCGCTCAAGGCGCGTGATCTCGGGCTGGGCTGAAATTACCGCGCCAGCAGTTCCTCACCGCGATACATCACACGCTCGACCATGCCTTGCAGGGTTTTGTCGAGGAAGGGGGTGTTGATGCTTTTCGACTTCATGAAGCCGCGGCTGAAGGTGGTGGTGCGGGCGGGATTGAAGACGATGAACTCGGCGGCACCGCCTTCCTTGATGGGAACGGGGGCCAGCTTCATGAGGCGGCGGGGCTCGGCGCTGTAGTGCTTGACGATGAGCTGCCAGCTGAGGATGTCCTTGGCGATGAAGCGGTCGTAGAGCGAGACCAAGGCGGTTTCGAGGCCGATGATGCCAAAGGGGGCGCTGGCGAAGTCCTGATTCTTCTCAAACGGAGTGTGCGGGGCATGGTCCGTGGCGATGACGTCGAACCAGCCGTCCTTGAGGCCCTGAAGCAGCGCGGCATTGTCCTCCGGCGTGCGCAGCGGCGGGTTCATCTTGTAGTGCGTGTCGTAATCGCCGATGTGCTCATGATTGAACATCAAGTGATGCGGCGTGATCTCGCAGGTGACGCGGATGCCGCGATCCTTGGCACGTTTGATCGTGCGCATGCCTTCGATGGTGGTGACGTGCTGGATGTTGAGATGCACGCCGGTGTATTCGGCGAGGCGGATGTCGCGTGAGATGCAGATCTCCTCGCTGATGTTCGGGATGCCCGGCAGGCCGAGGGCGTAGCTGATCTTGCCCTCATGCATGCAGCCCTTGCCGCTGAGCGCCTTGAGCTCGCAATGGCTGGACAGCGGCAGGTCGTAGTCACGTGCGTATTCCATCGCTCGCCGCAGCACCTGGGGGTTGTCCACGGCGTAACCGTCGTCGGTGAGCATGACGCAGCCGGCGGACTTCATGCCGGCGATGCCGGCGAGTTCCTCGCCCTTGCGGCCCTTGGTGATGGCTCCACTGGTGTAGATGCCGGGGCCGATGCGCGTGCGGCGGGCGCTCTCGAGCACGCTGCGGACGACACCCGCATTGTCGATGGCGGGCGTGGTGTTCGGCATCATGACAAAGCCGGTGACGCCGCCGTTGATCGCGGCCTCGGCACAGGAGGCGATGTTTTCCTTGTCCTCCTGGCCGGGTTCACGGGCATGGACGTGGATGTCAAAGAGCCCGGGCAGCAGAATGCGGCTGGTGCAGTCAATGATTTCTGCGTTTTCGACGCCGGTGATGCTTGGTGCCACGCCGATGATCTGGCCACCCTCGACGAGCACATCGGCTGTCTGGAGCTGGGGACTGTCTTCGCTGGCGATCTGGGCGTTGCGGTAAAGGCGTTTCATGCGTTGCAGGCCATGATGCCGCGAAGCTCCGTGTAGGCAAGCTGGCTTCTCAGCGCATAGCTGGGCATGAGTTGCAGCATGGCTTCAGCCATTGGATCATGCCGCGCCATGGCTGCAGACCATGACTTTTATCTGCTTGCAGGCATTGCCTGTCTCATTTTACATCGGGTATTCACGCCAGGTCTTAGTGAAATTTCCGCAAAATGAAAAGCCGTAATGTCATGCAACACATCGACTTTCAAGATGCTGCCTCTCCTCTGAGCCCTGATGACATTTCCCTCGAAATCCTGAACCGTGCCGAGGAGGAAAACATGGGGGAGGCACCCGCCAAAGTGATGTGCAAATCTCGACAGGCCGATTTCGACCCCAACTGGCATGATGCGCAGGAGATCGTGGTGCCTTTTGACGAAAGCTCTTTCTCCGGGTTGCTGGTGGATGAAAAGACCTTCCAGGCGGCCTATTCCAGGAACCGGCCGCCACTGCTGGTGGAGAATCGGCGACTCGAAATCCAGCGGAGCAGCGGCAATGTGGTGTTTACCACCGACTGGTGGGACGATCTCATGGGTTTCAGCAGCGGATTGCTGTTCTTCGTGGAGATCTTGCTGGCGGTATGGACGGCAGCCCTGCTCTACTCAGGCTTTCCCGTTGCGATGTGGCTGGCCTACACGCTGGAGTCCGTGTGGGCCATGATGCTGATCACCTTCAAGTTTTCCATGGCAAAGCTGACGGCCTACCGGCTCTTCCTCTGGTGCGGCACCTGTGCCACGACGGTGTCCTGGCTGGTCTGGTCTCCCTGGTCGCAGGAGTTTATCGCCAAATTTTGGGCCTACTTCTTCCGCACGTAGAGCAGCGCACGATCATGCGTCAGGAGGCAGAGGTCCAGGCGGCCATCGCCATTGAGATCCATGGCGGCGTAATCGTGCGGCTCGTTTTCGAGGCCCATTTTGCCACGGAAATGAGGATCCGTCTCGAAGACACGGAAGTACATGGCGCTCTCCCATTTCTGCCCGGCGGCGGGCTGGAAGATTTCGACCACGCGGCTTTTGGCGGTGTCGATCAGGGCGATGTCATCCACATCTTCGCCGGAGAACGAAGCGGCCATGAGGTCTGAGGGCGTAGTGTCCTTCAATTCGCTGTCAAAGGTGGCCACGGTTTCGAGTTTGAGCGTGGAGCCATCCAAAGGAGCGATCTGGAAGCTGGTTTTGCCAAGCAGCAGCAGCTTGGTGCTTTGCTCCGCAGTCACCAGAATGCACTGCTCAGGCGTCATGGCGGGCAGCGCATGGGTGTGGTCCGCGCGGAAGACGCGGTCGGTGCCAGCGGTGAGCTCGTGCAGCATGCTGTGCGTGGCGTCGATCAGCAGCACGGAGACCTTGCCGCCCTTGCGGGATACCAGCGCGCTGTGCAGCTCGGCGGCGGCATCGGGGGCGTTGAACTGCTCCACGATGGTCGCCTTGCCATCGGCATCGACCTTGAACGCACGCGCCAGCTGCTGATGGGCGATGATGATCTCCGCCTTGCCGTCGCCATCTAGATCGCCCGTGGTCAGTGCGGCGGGGGTGAGTTTGCTGACAAAGGAATCCGGGATGCCCTCGACGCGCTTGTAGGGCGCTTTGGCGTCCGTGGGGCTCAGCAACAGCTGCATGGGACCGAGATTGGAAAACAAGGCGAGATCGCCACGGCCATCCTGATTGGCATCGACGACGCGGATGCCGTTGATGCGGCCGGTCTTGACGGTGAGCTCCTGTGTGGTGGCGGTGAAACCTTTGGCTCCGGCGGTCTTGCGCAGCGTGACGAGCTGGGGCTTGGACTTGATCTCGGTGACGCAAAGAACGGCTGAGTCGGTGGTCAGGGTGAGCAGGGTTTCGCCCTCTTTGGCCTGGTAGATGATCTCGGGGTAGAGCAGGCGGTTGTCCTGCCAGTGGGCCACGCCGATGGACTGCTCACCGGGGCTGAGCAGCACGAGCTCGGCTTTCTTGTCACCATCCACATCGGCGATGGCCAGGGACTCCACACCACTAAGGATGGGAAACTCGCGCCCCTCACTGAAGGCGCCGCTGGCGCTGCCCTGAAACAACCAGGCACGTGCTGCCTTGGGCTCGGACATGATGACGTCAGCATGCCCGTCTCCGGTCAGGTCACCATAGGCCACGGCACCGTTTTTGGATTCCGTGGGCGGCATGGCATAGCGGATGGTGGCGGCGTGGTCGGAGTCGGGTTCGGCGGTGCCTTGGGTGAGCTTCGCGACTTCCACCATGTTCGTTTCATCCTGGATCCAGGCGACGCCGGATTTCTTGCCACCCAGGCGGATGGCATGCAGCCAGTGGCGCGCGGCGGGGATTTCCAGCCGCCACTCCTCGCCAAAGGTGGTGCCTTCATGCTGCAGGCGGACGAGCAGCGCGTCACCGTCCGGGGCGGTGTAGAATAGGTCGGCACGTCCATCGTCGTTGAGATCGGTGCTGGCCAATCCAGCGCTGCCGCTTTCGCCCAATGCGTAGTTCTGCGGCTCCGCCCACTCGCCGGGCTTGGTTTGCAGCAGCACCATCAAACGCGTGCTGGTGAGCAGGGCGATGTCATCGCGTCCGTCACCGTTCAAATCACGCGCGACAAGAACTTCGGTGTCATCTGCGGTGGAGTCGAGGGTGAACTCGCGCTTGGCTGCCCAGGCACCTTTGTCGTCCTGCATGCGCAGCACGAGTTTGTCCTCATCGGTGAGGAAGGCGATGTCCGCCTTCTTGTCGCCATTCCAGTCGCCCACGACGAGGGCGAGCGCGGCACGGCCGATGACGAGCGGCTGCTTGTCGAAGCGGGAGATTTCAAGGATCGGGTTCCAGCGGTCGGCGCGGGCGGACTTTTCCGGAGCACCGGGCTGCACGCCGTCCTTGCGCTGCAGGAGAAACTCGATGCGCGCCCGTGAAGCATTGACGATGGCAAGATCGGTCAGGCCATCGCCATTGAAGTCAGCGGCATGCGGGCTGGCGGTGTTCCAGTCGAGTTTCACGATCTCCGGGCCGTCGAAATACAGTGCGGGTTTGTCAGCAAGAACGCTGGTCGCAAAGAGCAACGGCAGGAAAGCGAGACGCATGGCGTGCGATAGTGAGTGGGGAACTTACTTGGCCTCGACGGGCGTGGTCAGGTAGTGAACCTGAATGGAGTCCGGATGGGAATAAGTGGTGCTGAGAAGGCTGCCAAAGTAGCGCTCGAAGGTCTCATTGGAAGGACGTGCGCTGGCGTCAAACCAGCTGCTGGCAGCAGCGGAGGCTGCTTCCTCGGGAGCCAGGGTTTTCCTGCCGGGGCCTTTCTTTTTCGCGGCCGCCTTGCCCTTGGCTCCAGTTTTGCTTTCGAGCGTGGCGGCGGCGGTGGCGATCGTGTTCATCAAGCGACCGGCATCCGTGACTCCGACGCCGCTGTAGTTTTTGGGAACGAGCGAGAGGAGATTCTGAACATGCGGATCGTCCCAGACGCTGGGGCCGGAGGGATCCTTGATGCGACCCAGGACTTTGTTCAGTGTGTCCTGGCCGCCCACAGAGATGAACAGATACTTGCCGGTGTTGCAGAAGGCGACTTCGTTGGCGGCATTGGCCGTCTGGGTCAATTTGAGCGTGTTGATTTTGAAGCCGAGGTAATCGCTTTCCTCAAACGCGCCGAAACCGGCGCCGACGTAGCGCTTCAGACCTTCGAGCGCGCCGCCGAGCTTGTCGGCATCCTTGATCTTGAAGCCCATGACCTGGCTTTCCTTGGTGCCGCTGCCATCCTGCACCTGAATGACTTCATCGGCCAGGCTGCCGAAGAGATCCTCACGGATCTTGAAACCCAGCTGGCCTTCGAGCTGAGGAATCTGCATCGTCACCATCATCGCCATGGGGCCAAGTTTTGCAATCATGCCAAGGAGGCCGTCATACACCGTGCCGAAATCCATGCGTGAAACACTGGCGGTCAGGATGCCGGCGGGGATGAAGGCGGGCAGCGTCACTTCGTTGCTGGAACCGCGCATCAAGGAGAGAAGTCCCGTGGGCTTCTGCGGATGCAGGATCGTCACGTCCATGCGTGACTGGGTGTCCGTCAATTCTGCCGTGATGGCAAAGGCCTGCAGTTCCTGCGCGCCGAGCATGTCCATGATCATCTTCGGCTTGAAGATGTCGAGTCCGCCGGCGGCAGCCTTCTCCCCGTTCGCTTTCTTTTTGGCTTCCGCAGCCGCGAACGCCTGTTCGCCGAGGTCGAGCAGCCTCACGCCGTTGAAATAAAGCAGCATGTCACCGCCGCCGTTGGTCACCTGGCCGATGCGGGAAAGGTGCTCGCGTGCGGCTCCGGGTGGATCACCGGCGTTGTTCTTCAGGGCGCCGATCATGTATTCCATGAGCGCGTGGGTGTTTGCCTCGATCATCACGTCTCCGACCACCGCCCAGGCCAGAATCCAGGGCGCATCCGCAGCGTCAGACAGCGCGGCGATCTGCACGCTCACGCCGCCGATGTCCTCGGTGCGGAGCTTGACGTCTGCGTTCTCCTTTTTCTTGGCCTCCACTTCGGCGAGCTTGTGGGCCTCGATCTCCTTCTGCTTGCCGGCGACTTCACACAGCGAGACATTCGGCGGATTTTTGTCGAACTGGGTGATGTCTCCGATCACCAGAAAGCTCGCCAGCGCACCTGGATAATCCTTGAGTGTGTCGTACATCCCGTTGCCGTAGGTGTCCTTGAAAAACTTGTCCCAGGGAGTGTCGCCGTCCTTGCGCATGGGGGCCATCCAGCGTTTGGCCTCGTCGTCCTGCATGAACTTCGCGTAGCTGCTCTTGTCCCAGTCGGTGAGCAGTTCCGGAGTGTTCTTGATGGCGATGACCCCGACCGTGTCCTTGGGCATGAGATTGTACCATTGCTCCAGCCGGTCGGCGGCGGAGGCGGGGAGGATGCTGGCAAGCAGCAGTGAAAAGAGGATGGAGGCGCGTTTCATAGAAGATGGAAGGAAGAGGATGATACGAAGTACAGAAAAATCAGCCGCCTGTGGTTACAGATTCCGGCTTAATTTTTTCCTGGGGTGGTGCAGGCGGAGGAAGATAGCGGAAGCCGCTGTTGGGATTACGCGGGTCAAAGGCAAAGGCCTCGCGATTTTTCAGAAAGAGCTTCAGCACGTTCGAAGGAATCGAAAAACCCAGGCCTTCGACGCCGACACCGGCGGTCTTCATGTTGTTCACGCCCACGACCTCGCCGCGTGCGTTGAAGAGCGGCCCGCCGGAGTTGCCGGGGTTGATCTGCGTCGTGCTTTGAATGTACCAGCGGCCGCCGCTCTCGCGTGCACGGATGCTGACAATGCCCTTGGAGACCGAGCGCTCCAGCCCCAGCGGACTGCCAATGGCAAACACGTCCTGACCCTGCGTGAGGGCATCGGAGTCGCCCATGGGGACGAACGGCAGGCTGGCCACGGCAGCGTCGTCGATCTGCAGGATGGCGAGATCAAGGAAGCCGTTCATGGCGATGATCTTCACCTTCGTAAACTGCTGCTTCTCCAGGCCGTCGGGCTTTTTGCGATACACCACCACGGTGATCTCGCGCTCTCCGGCGATGACGTGCTGGTTGGTGATGACGTAGCCGAGCTTGTTGATGATGAACCCGGAGCCGAGACCGGAGGCCGTTTGAATCTGCACCACGGACTCCGCCACGCGCTGGACGTTCTTTTCCACCGTCATGGCTTCGCGGGCAGGCTCCACGAAGTAGATGTCCTCGCCCTGCACGGCGGCAGTTTTGGCGGCAGACGAGCCAGCTTTTTCCAAAATGGAGATCTCCGAGCGCGGCACAGTCAGGACGGTGTGACCGAGATCCAGCACCACGGCATCTTCGCGGTCCTTGAGCACTTCACCGCGCAGTTCAGCGCCGTTTTTGAGCACGATCTTGACGTTTTCCGCCGACAACGATGAGGCCGCAAGGCAGGCCGCCACCAGGATTCCGAAGCTCAGGTTGTTTCGCATTACGGATTCAAACTCTAGCGGACGAGTTTGAGGATACGAGTTCTTTTTGCACATCTTGACTCGACGAATCTCCGCGCATCTCATGCACTGATGCCCGCCAACGCCCTCATCTCCGCCGCCCAGACCCTGCGCGAAACCCTGCGCCCGCTGCGCTTTGCCGCGCCGGTCGAGCATGTCTATCAGCCGCTCGACTACGCCTGGGTGCCGCATGAGGCCTATCTGCGCCGTTTTGGCGGCAGCAAAAAACGTGTCGTCTTCGTGGGCATGAACCCCGGCCCCTTTGGCATGACGCAGACAGGCGTTCCCTTCGGGGAAATCGCCGCCGTGCGTGACTGGATGGGCATCCATGAGCCTGTGGGCAAACCGGAGCGCGAGCATCCGAAGCGCCCCGTCGTCGGCTTTGACTGCCCGAATTCCGAAGTCAGCGGCAGACGCCTGTGGGGCCTGTTTGCCCAGAGGTTCGGCAAAGCGGAAGCCTTCTTCAAAGACCACTTCGTCGCCAACTACTGCCCGCTCGTTTTCATCGAGGCCAGCGGGCGCAACCACACGCCGGACAAACTGCCCGCCGCCGAAACCACCGCCATGGAAGTGGCCTGTGATGCACATCTGCGCGCCGTCATTGCCGCCCTGCAGCCCGAGTGGGTGATCGGTGTCGGTGCCTTCGCTGAAGAGCGTGCCCTGCGTGCCAAAGAAGCCATGCACGGCAGCTTCCAAACCGGCCGTGTCCTCCATCCCAGCCCTGCCAGCCCAGCTGCCAATCGTGACTGGGCCGGAGCCGCCACGAAGCAACTGGTGAAGCTGGGCGTGTGGGAGTGATTGTCGCGTGGGAAATTTCGGTCAGCCTGCGATTGTCCAACAAAAGCGGCAGGCCGCAGTTGCAAAAACTCCGCCGCAAGAGCGTTCAAGGCTGTATGAACGAGACTCGCAACCTGACGTATCTGCTCGTGCTGATGGTGGGCGCTGTGTCGATTGTCCACGCGGATGACAAGGCCCCGGCAGCGGCGAATCCCGCTGAGGCAGCCAAGCAAGCTCCGGCGAAAACTGCGGAGCCGGTAAAGCCGCCGAGCGAGACGGAACTCCGCGCCGGCATCACCAAGAGTCTCGGCTTTATTGAGAGGGAAGGGGAGGAATGGATGACTGCCAAAAACTGCAACGGCTGCCATCACATGCCAGAGATGCTGTGGAGCCACCGCGAAGCCCAGCGGCGTGGATTTGCCGTGGATGCTAAAAAGTTCGAGGAATGGCAGGCATGGGCGGTCGAGCGTGCGACGGACAAGCGGTCGGGGCTTGAGGGAGCCGCGCTGATGATCCTGGCCCTCCCGGAGCGGTCCGCGTCTGAATTGACCAAACTGATTGCTGCGGATCAAAAGCCGGATGGTTCATGGACTCCTGCGGGGCAGTTTTCCGGCATGCAGAAAAGAGGCGCGGGTGATGCTCAGGCCAATGCCTTGCGCCTCCATCTGATCGCCCTCGCCACGCCGCAGCCGGCGGCACCTGAGGCCGCCGGGGTGCAGACCAAGGCCGCCCCAGCGCTGCAAAAGAAGGACACTCCCACCACCATGGAGTCGCTCGTTTTCCGCACGCTCTATGCACGCCGCTTTGGCAAAACGGATGAAGCCAGCGCTTTGGTCAAAGACATCGTCAAACGACAGCGTGGCGATGGAGGCTGGAGCTACATTCTTGGCGAAAACATGAGCGACGTTCTCGCCACCGGCCAGGTGCTCTATGTGCTGCAGGAAAACGCCACGGATCCACCCACGGCGAACGCCATCGCGCGTGCCCAGCTCTGGCTGCTCCAGACCCAGCGCGCAGATGGCAGCTGGCCCATCGACATAACGCACATCAGCCAGGTCGACCGCAGCGGCCCAGCCAAAGCGAAATCCTTCAAGGATGCCACCGGCATTTACACCTACTGGGGATGTTCGTGGGCCGCGATCGGCCTGTTGCAAGGGGTGCCGGTGAAGTAATCCGTTGTGAGTCAATAAGCAGGTCGGTGCTTGCCGCGTGCGAAAAGATCGCCTATTTCTCGCACCCTATGTCAGCCATCCCCGCCGAATTTTCCGGAGTCACCGCCGTCACCAAAGCGAACGTCTATTTTGACGGCAAAGTCGTCAGCCACAGCGTTTTGTTTCCTGATGGCAGCAAGAAAACCCTGGGCCTCATCTATCCCGGTGATTTCCATTTTGGCACCGCCAAGGCGGAGCGCATGGAGATCGTGGCCGGTGACTGCGTCGTGAAGCTCGATGGCGGCGATGCCAAGACCACTTACACGGGCGGACAGTATTTCGATGTTCCAGCCAACAGCGGCTTCGACATCAGCGTCAGCTCCGGCATCTGCGAATACATCTGCTCCTTCCTGGATTAATCCGGCTTTTGCGGGAGGCGTCAGCATCTTCACACATTCTTAACTCACCCATCAAGGGCGTTCACTGGAGGCCGGAACGTTTCTGATGATCCTCCCGCCGTCATGAACGACACGACAGACAAGCCCGGCCTCCACAAGCATTCCACCACCACCCTCGTCATCGCGGCGCTGGGTGTGGTCTTCGGCGACATCGGCACCAGCCCGATCTACACCCTCAAAGAGTGCTTCAGTCCGCACAGCCCGCATCATGTGGCCGCGACGCACGCAAATCTGCTGGGGGTCGTTTCGCTGGTGCTCTGGGCGCTGATCGTGCTCGTTTGTATCAAATACCTCGTCTTCATTCTGCGTGCGGACAACAAGGGCGAGGGGGGCGTGCTCTCGCTTATGGCACTGGCGTCGCATGGCATGTCTGAGGCATTGAAACGCCGTGCTGTCATCGTGCTGCTCGGCCTGTTTGGCGCTGCACTGCTGTTTGGTGATGGCATCATCACGCCCGCCATTTCCGTGCTCAGCGCCATCGAGGGGCTCAAGGATGGTGGCTTGCTCGGCAGCCCGCCTGTGGATGCGGCTGCCGCATTGTTATGGGACGATCAGCGGGAGTGGCTCATCATGGGCATCACCATGGTGATTCTCATCGCGTTGTTTTCGGTGCAGTTCCTTGGAACGGCACGCATGGGGCGCTTTTTTGGTCCGATCACCGGACTGTGGTTCGTGTCACTCGCAGCACTCGGTGTGTCGCACCTGATCAAGGGCCCGGAAATCCTCGCGGCGTTCAATCCTCTGCACGGCTGGCATTTTTTGACGACCGGCGGCCACAAGTCATTCGTGATCCTTGGCAGTGTGTTTCTGGCCGTCACCGGCGGCGAGGCGCTGTATGCGGACATGGGGCATTTTGGCGCCGGGCCGATTCGCCGTGGCTGGTTTTCGCTCGTGCTGCCTGCGCTTGCATTGAACTATCTCGGCCAGGGGGCCATGCTCATGCAGCAGCCGGATCTGGCACATGCACCCTTCTTCCAAATGGCTCCCTCCTGGGCCACACTGCCGCTCGTGCTGCTCGCCACCGCAGCGACGGTGATCGCTTCGCAGGCGCTCATCACTGGCACCTACTCGCTGACGCTCAGCGCCGTGCAGCTAGGTTACCTGCCACGTCTCAGCATCCGCCACACGTCGGAACACGCCCGCGGTCAGATCTACATTCCGCTGGTGAACTGGCTGCTCATGCTGGCCTGCCTGGCTCTGGTGCTGGCCTTCCGCAATTCGACGAATCTGGCCGCTGCCTACGGCGTGGCCGTGACGATGACCATGCTCATCACCACCTTCCTGTTTTACTTTGCCGCACGTCATCTGTGGCGGTGGTCGCTGCTCAAAACATTGCCGCTATGCCTGCTGTTCGCCGCGATTGAGATCGCCTTCCTCAGCGCCAACCTGGTGAAATTCTTCGACGGCGGCTGGTTCCCGCTCGTGGTCGGTGTGATCATCTTCACGCTCATGACAACCTGGGCCACGGGCCGCCGTCTGGTGCGCGCCTCGATGGAGAAAAGCTCGCTCAGTCAGGAAATGCTCTGTGACAGCCTCAAGCGCAGCCCTCCCATCAGCGTGCCCGGCACCGCCATTTTCATGTCGAGCACCAGCGGTCGTGCCCCCATTGCGCTGCTGCACAGCTTGAAGCATTACCGGGCCATCCATGAGCGCGTCATCTTCATGACACTGATCACCGAGGACGAACCCTGGGTGCCGCCGAGCCGCCGTGTGGAAGTCGAACGTCTCGCTGAAGGTTTCTGGCGTGTGACCGGCCGCTTCGGCTTCATGCAGAAGCCCGATGTGCCGCGCCTGCTGCGCCAATGTTCCAATCAAGATCTGGAGGTCTCGGCGGAGAAAGCGACCTTCTTCCTGGGCCGCGAAATCATCGTTCCAAGCCCGAAACCAGGCATGGTGAGATGGCGCGAGCACCTCTTCGCTTTCGCCAGCAAGCTGGCGCAGCAGCCCGCCACTTACTTCCAGATTCCGGTGGGCCGGGTGATCGAGCTGGGGCAGCAGGTGGAGATTTAAGCCTCGCTTTAACGCATTTTTGACGCCGCACGTCCTGCCTTTAACTCGGCAGGATCCGGTGAGCAGGCATCTTGGCGGTGGAACAACATTCCACCACGCCATGAACGACCTCATCTACCTCGGCCTCACAGTGGCCTGCTTCATCCTCGCCGGGCTCTATGCCCGTGGCTGTGAAACCCTCTAATCCCACCCGCGCCATGGAAACCATCCTCGTCGGGCTCATCGCCCTCGCCCTGCTCGCCTACCTCACGGTGGCGATGCTGCGTCCTGAAAAATTCTAACTTGATACCCTCATGCACTCCACAGACTGGCTGCAATTCGCCCTCTTTCTGGGCATCCTCACACTCATCACCAAGCCGATGGGCCTGTACCTCATGCAGGTGCTCGACACCTCCGGGCGCACTTGGCTGGATCCGGTGCTCAAACCCGTGGAAAAGCTCACCTACAAGCTGATCGGCATCGATCCACAGCGCGAGCAAACGTGGCGGCAGTACACCTTTGCCATGCTGGCCTTCAGCCTCGTAGGCGTGGTCTTCACTTATGCAATCCTGCGCTTGCAGGATGTCCTGCCGCTCAATCCGCAGGGCTTGCCGGCTTTGAGCCATCACCTGGCTTTCAACACCGCCGTCAGCTTCACGACGAACACCAACTGGCAGAGCTATGGCGGTGAGGCCACGATGTCCTATTTCTCGCAGATGGTCGGGTTGACGTTTCATAACTTCACCTCTGCTGCCGTCGGCATTGGCATCGCCGCAGCACTGGTGCGGGGCATTGCACGCAGTTCCGTGAAGACCGTCGGCAACTTCTGGGCCGATCTCGTCCGCGTCACCTATTACCTCCTGCTGCCGATCTGCGTTGTGTTCGCGATCTTCCTCGTCTCGCAGGGCATGATCCAAAACTTTGACGGCTACACCAAGGTGAAGACGCTGGAAGGTGCGGAGCAGGTGATCGCCCAGGGGCCGATGGCCTCGCAGGTGGCGATCAAGATGCTCGGCACCAATGGTGGCGGATTCATGAATGCGAACGCCGCACATCCTTTCGAAAACCCGACGCCGCTCTCGAACTTCATCCAGATGCTTTCGATCTTCGCCATCGGCAGTGGTCTGACCTACTACCTCGGGCGCATGGTGAAAAATCAAGCGCACGGCTGGGCCGTATGGGCCGCCATGATGGTGCTCTTTGTCGGCGGTGTGCTCGTCTGCGCGCACTCTGAAGCCGCTGGCAATCCGATCCATCAGCAGCTCGGCATCGCCGCTGCGGATGGCAACATGGAGGGCAAGGAGGTGCGCTTTGGCATCTTCAATTCAGCGCTCTTTGCCACCATCACCACCGCTGCTTCCTGCGGCGCGGTGAATGCGATGCACGACTCCTTCACCGCCATCGGCGGACTCGTGCCGCTGTTTATGATAGAATTGGGTGAAGTCGTCATCGGCGGTGTGGGCGCTGGTTTGTACGGCATGCTCGTGTTTGTCATCCTCGCTGTCTTCATCGCCGGACTCATGGTGGGCCGCACGCCGGAGTATCTGGGCAAGAAGATCCAGGCCAAGGAGGTCAAGCTCTGCATGCTCACGCTGTTGGTGCTCACGCTCAGCATCCTCGGCTTCACCGCCTGGGCCTGTGTGAGTGACTGGGGCGTCGCCGGTCTGAACAACAGCGGCCCGCACGGCCTCAGTGAGATGCTCTACGCCTACAGCTCCGCCACTGGCAACAACGGCAGCGCCTTTGCAGGTCTCACGGCCAACACCCCTTGGTACAACACCACGCTTGGCGTTGCCATGTTCGTCGGCCGCTTCCTCATGATCGTGCCCATCATGGCGCTGGCTGGCTCACTCGCGGGCAAGCAAGCTGTGCCCCCGAGCGCGGGCACCTTTCCAGTGAACGGCGCCACGTTTACCGCGCTGCTCATCGGTACCGTGCTGCTCATTGGCGCGCTCAATTTCCTGCCTGCTCTCGCCCTCGGTCCCATCGTTGAGCATTTTCTCACGGCGCAGGGCCGCTTGTTCTAAACCAGGCAAATCACCACGGAGATTCTGCATCATGAAAGCATCCCTTTTCAGTCTGCTTTTGCTGGCACCCGCCATGGTGCTGGCGGAAAACGACACGCCGACTGTGGCTTACAAAGGTTTTTTGGACAGCTACTACGGCTACGACTTCAACGAGCCTGCCAACCACCGCAGGCCAGCCTTCCTTTACAACCACACCAGCACCGACGCCCCGGCGATTAATCTGGCGCTCATCCAGGCCGAGCTCAATGGAGGCTGGTACCATGGCAGCCTGGGACTCATGGCGGGAACCTATTCACGGGAGAACCTGGCGGCGGAGCCGAATCTGCTGCAGCATTTCTACGACACCTACGTCGGAGTGGCGCTGAACCGCAGCCGCACCCTCTGGCTGGATGTGGGGGAATTCAGCTCACACATCGGTTTTGAAAGCGCCATCTCAGCGGACAACTACACGCTGAGCCGCAGCCTCATGGCGGAAAACTCGCCCTACTTCCTGACAGGTGGCCGCCTGACCTGGAAGCCGAGCAAGAAGTGGGAGCTCGCGTTTCTCGTGGTGGATGGCTGGCAGCGTGTCCGCCCTCTGGCGGGTAACAGCCTGCCGGGTTTTGGCACCAAGGTGGCCTGGACGCCCCATGACCGCCTGCTGCTGAATTGGAGCACCTACATCGGCAGCGAGTTTCCAGACGACCAGCGCCGCATGCGCTACTTCAACAATTTGTATGCGCACATGGTGCTAAGCAGCACCGTGAGCATGTATCTGGGCTTTGACATCGGCTGGCAGCAGCGTGCGACCAGCGGCAACAACATCTGGTGCTCTCCGAATGCCATCGTGAGATGGAAGCTGGATGACCACTGGGCCACCGCCTTCCGGGTGGAGCACTACAATGACGCCTCGGGTGTCATCATCAGCCTGCCGGGCAGGACATCTCTCACCGGCCTGTCCTTCAACGTGGACCGCCAGATCAGCAAAAATCTGCTCTTCCGGGTGGAGATGCGGTACCTGCGCAACAGCTCGCCCGCCTTTCAGCGCGGCGACTCGCTGGCACGCAGCAGCACCTCCCTCCTCGCATCCTTCAGCATCCGTTTTTCCTGAGCCTCTCTCATCTCTTTCCATTCACTCATTCATCCAATTCAGCAGGCCATCGGCCCCACCACCATGTCACACAAACCCACATCTCTCTTTGATGCTTCCATTCTCGTCCCGGCCATCGGCGAGTCGTTCAAGAAGCTCGATCCGCGTCTGATGGTGAAGAACCCCGTCATGTTCGTCACGCTGGTCGGCGCGGTGCTCACCACGGTGAGCATCTTCACCGCCAGGGCGGACCACGGCTTCATCACCCAGCTCAGCATCTGGCTCTGGTTCACCGTGCTCTTCGCCAATTTCGCCGAAGCCGTCGCCGAAGGCCGTGGCAAAGCCCAGGCTGCCAGCTTGCGTGCCGCGCGCAAGGACACCCTCGCACGCCGTTTGAAAAATGGTGTCGAGACCAGCGTGCCTGCTCCTGCACTGGAAAAAGGCGACATTGTCGTCTGTGAAACGGGCGATGTGATTCCCGCTGACGGCGAGGTGATCGAAGGCATTGCCAGCGTGGATGAAGCCGCCATCACCGGTGAATCTGCCCCCGTCATTCGCGAGAGCGGCGGCGACCGCAGCGCCGTCACCGGCGGCACTCGTGTGATCAGCGACCGCATCGTCATCCGCATCACTTCGGAGAAGGGCAACACCTTCATCGACCGCATGATCTCCATGGTGGAAGGTGCAAAACGCCAGAAAACACCGAACGAAATCGCGCTGACCATTCTGCTGTCCGCGATGACGCTCATCTTCCTGCTCGTGTGCATCACTCTTCGTCCCTTTGGCATCTATTCCGGCGTTGAATTCTCCACGCCCGTGCTCATCGCCCTGCTCGTTTGCTTGATTCCCACCACCATCGGCGGATTGCTCAGCGCCATCGGCATCAGTGGCATTGATCGTCTCATCCGCCGCAATGTCATGGCCACCAGCGGGCGTGCCGTTGAGGCCGCAGGAGACATCGATGTGCTCCTGCTCGACAAAACCGGCACCATCACCATCGGCAACCGCATGGCGTCCGATTTCCGTCCCGCTCCTGGCGTCACTGAGCAACAGCTCGCCGACGCCGCGCAGCTTGCCTCCCTGGCCGATGAAACGCCCGAAGGCCGCAGCATCGTGGTGCTGGCCAAAGAGAAGTTCAACATCCGCGGCCGCGAACTTGCCGCACCGCATGCCACCTTTGTTCCCTTCACAGCGCAGACCCGCATGAGCGGTGTCGATCTCGATGGCCGCAGCATTCGCAAGGGAGCGGCGGATTCGATCAAAGCCCACATTGAAAACCTGGGCGGTGTTTATCCTCAGGAAGTTGTAAAGGTCGTCGAAGCTGCCTCACGCGCCGGACGAACACCGCTCGTCGTGTGCGAGGGCGGCAGCGTGCTCGGTGTTGTGGAACTCAAGGACGTCGTCAAAGGCGGCATCAAGGAGCGCTTTGCCCAGCTGCGCAAAATGGGCATCCGCACCGTGATGATCACGGGTGACAATCCCATGACCGCCGCCGCCATTGCCGCCGAGGCGGGTGTGGATGACTTCATGGCCCAAGCCACGCCCGAGGACAAACTGCGCCGCATCCGTGCCGAGCAGGCCGAAGGCCATCTCGTCGCCATGACAGGTGACGGCACCAACGACGCCCCGGCTTTGGCCCAGGCCGATGTCGGCGTGGCCATGAACACCGGCACGCAGGCCGCCCGTGAGGCCGGCAACATGGTCGATCTGGACAGCAATCCGACGAAGCTCATTGAGATCGTCGAGATCGGCAAACAGCTCCTCATGACGCGTGGCTCGCTCACCACCTTCAGCATCGCCAATGACATTGCCAAATACTTCGCCATCATTCCGGCGATGCTCATGGTCACGTTTCCCGCGATCAGTCCGCTGAACGTCATGGGCCTCGCCAGTCCGCAGAGCGCCATTTTGAGCGCCGTTATCTTCAATGCGCTCGTCATCATCGCCCTCATTCCGCTCGCGCTGAAAGGGGTTCCCTATCGTGCTGCTGGAGCCGCCGCCGTGCTGCAGCGCAATCTGCTCATCTATGGCCTTGGCGGTGTCATCGTTCCCTTCATCGGCATCAAGGCCATTGATGTCATCGTCGCCACCCTCCACCTCGCTTAATATCATGAACTCCCTCTTTGTCTCCCTTCGCGCCACCCTTGTTCTGGCCATTGTCACCTGCGGTTTGTATCCGCTCATCGTCACCGGCGCCGCCCAGGCCGGCTTCAATAGCAAAGCCCATGGCAGTCTCATCACGGACAAAGATGGCGCCGTGCGCGGGTCTGATCTCCTCGGCCAGAACTTCGCCGCCGCTCAGTACTTCCACCCGCGCCCCAGCGCCGCAGGTGCCGGGTATGACGCCGCCAATTCCAGCGGCAGCAATCTTGGCCCCACCTCGCAAAAGCTGAACGACGCTCTCAAAGAGCGCATCGCAGCCTACCGCAGCACCAACGGCCTCAGTGACAAAGACGCCGTTCCCGCGGATGCCGTCACGGCCTCGGGCAGCGGCCTTGATCCGCACATCAGCGTGAAGAACGCCGAGCTCCAGGCCGCCCGCGTCGCAAAGGCCCGCAACCTCAGTGTTGAGAAGGTGAAAGAACTCATCGCTGCCAGCACTGAGAAGCCTGATCTTGGCATCTTTGGCGATGCTGGCGTGAATGTATTGAAGTTGAATCTGAGTCTCGATGCCTTGAAGTAACCGCCGCAGGCCATGAATGACGACCACCGTCCCGACCCTGATGCACTGCTAGCGCAGATGCGGCTGGCGGATGCCGTGTCCAAATCCGGAAGACTCCACATCTTCCTCGGTATGTGCCCTGGCGTTGGCAAGACTTATGCGATGCTGCAGACTGCGAGGCAGCGGGTGAAAGAAGGCGTGGATGTTCTTGTGGGCATCGTGGAGACGCATGGTCGTTCCGAGACGGCTGTGTTGCTCGAAGGCATGCGTCTTCTGCCACGCAAGAAGCTCGAACATCGGGGATTCACGCTGGAGGAGTTCGACATCGATGCCGTGCTGGCACAACGGCCACAGCTCGTGCTCGTGGATGAACTTGCCCACACCAATGCTCCCGGTTCACGCCATGCAAAGCGCTACCAGGATGTGCTGGAGCTGATCGATTCGGGCATCGATGTGTACACCACGCTCAACGTCCAGCATATCGAGAGCCAGGTGGACATCGTGCGGCAGATCAGCGGCGTGGTCATCTCCGAGACTGTTCCCGATTCGATCCTCGATGTCGCACACGAGATCCAGCTCATCGACCTCAGCGTCGAAAAGCTGCTGGAGCGCATGGCCGACGGCAAAGTCTATCTGGGCGAACGTGCGGAGCATGCGGTGAGCAACTTCTTCAAGGAAGGCAACCTCACTGCGCTGCGCGAGCTGGCTCTGCGCTTCACCGCCGAGCATGTGGACCGGGATCTGGAGGACATCCGCCGCGTCAAACGTGTCAGCAGCCCATGGAAAACCAATGCACGCCTCATGGTGGGTGTCGGCCCGAGTCCCTATGCCGAAAGCCTCATCCGCTGGACGCGCCGCGCCGCCACGCGGCTGAACTGCCCCTGGCTCGTTGTCTGGGTGGAAGGCTCGCGTGTTCTCACTCCCATCGAGCAGGATCGCCTCACCCGTTCACTCGGCCTCGCACGCAAGCTCGGCGGGGAAGTCGTTTCCGTGACTGGGGAGAACATCTCCGAGGCCCTGCTTCAGGTCGCCCGCGAACGCAACGTGTCGCAGATTGTCGTCGGCAAGCCGGAGAAGGCAGGGATGTGGAGCAAGTCGCTCGCTGACACGCTCATTGTCGGCAGTGGCGACATCGATGTGTGTGTCGTGCGGCCTTTGGCCGCCGCAGACAAGGTGCGCAACATCGCCCCTCTGCAGGAGCCGCTGCAGGACTCGATCATTGGCGAATACAGCTGGGCCATTGTCGCCATTTTTGCCATCGCCAGCGTGTGCTGGGGGCTGGTGGCATTCACCGGCTACATGTTTGTCGCGTTGGTTTTTTTGCTCGCGGTGGTGATCGCGGCGCTTCGTTTCAGCCGCGGACCAGTGCTGATGATGGCCACGCTGAGCGCTGTGTGCTGGAATTACTTTTTTATCCCGCCGATTTTCACCTTCCACATCAGCAAGCCGGAGGACTGGATCATGTTCGGCATGTTCTTCATCGTGGCGCTCAGCATGGGCAGCCTCACTTCTCGGCTGCGCATGCGCGAGGTGGCGGAGCGCCGCCGTCTTCGCCAGACAGATGCACTCCTGCGCGTCACGCAGAGCGCCGCACTGGCCGCCGAGCCGGAAAAGGGCCTGGCCGAGGCGCTGCGCACGATCAACGAACTGCTCAATGCAAACACCGCTCTTATTGTGCGCGAGCAGGATCGTTCGCTGCCGAAGGCCGCGCACAAGGCCAGCAGTTTCCAGCCCTCGCCCAAAGAGTGGGGTGTCGTGGCCTGGAGCTATGAGAACAAGCAGTGCGCGGGCCGTTACACCGACACCCTGCCCGAGTCCGCCGCCACTTGGTTCCCGCTGCAAACTGCCACCGCCACCATGGGCGTGCTGGGCGTGCAGTTTGAGGACACATCTCGCCTCGACTTTGTCACACGGCAGATGATCGAAGCTTTTGCGCTTCAGATCGCTCTCGTATTGGAAAAGGAGCACTTCATCCAGGCCGTCAGCCACGCAGAGATGCTCTCGCAGTCGGAGAAACTGCACCGCACTTTGCTGGACAGCGTTTCGCATGAGCTGAAAACCCCCATCGCCATCATCACCGCCGCACTCGAAGGGATGCATGGTTCGCGAAGCCCCTACCTCGGCGAGATCACCACCGCCACGCAGAGGCTGCAGCGTGTGGTGGACAGCCTGCTGCAGATGACACAGCTCGAATCCGAGGTGCTCAAACCCAATCTCGACTGGTGCGATCTGCGCGATGTCATCACCGCAGCGCAGCACGCCATCGGCGATCCATTGACCACGCATGCAGTAAGGCTTCAACTGGCCGATGAATTTCCATTGCTGAAAATTGATCACGCCCTGCTCACCCAGGCCGTCGCCAACATCCTGCACAATGCCGCCATCTACACTCCCGCAGGCACCGCCATTGACATCAGCGCCACGATTCGAGATCAGCGGTTGCGCCTGGTCATCCGCGATCATGGTCCCGGCCTGCCTGCTGGCGCGGAACGGCGCGTGTTCGAAAAGTTCTACCGTGTGCAGGGATCACCCGCAGGCGGCACCGGTCTCGGGCTGGCCATCGCACGTGGCTTCGTTCAGGCGCAGGGCGGGGACATCACCGCGCGGAATCATCCTGACGGCGGCGCGGAGTTTGTGATTGAGATCAATCGAGTGTCCGCTTTCGTTCCATCTTCCCAATGACGGCCCTCATCATCGACGACGAAATCCAGATCCGCCGCCTGCTGCGCATGGCGTTGGAGTCGAAGGGCTACACCGTGAGGGAGGCCGAGTCAGGACAGATGGGGCTGCAGGAGGCGGTCTTTCTCAAACCCGATGTCATCCTGCTCGATCTAGGTCTGCCCGACATGGATGGAGTCGATGTGCTAAAACGGCTGCGCGAATGGAGCAGCGTCCCCGTGCTCATCCTCAGCGTGCGCGATCAGGAATCCGTCAAACTCGCCGCCTTCGATGCCGGAGCGGACGATTACGTTTCAAAGCCCTTCAGCACGGCGGAGCTTCTCGCACGCCTTACCGCAATCCAGCGCCGACAGGGAGCCCATGACGCGGCCAATCTGCAACTTGGCCCACTCGTGCTTGATCCCGTGCATCACGAGGCGTCACTGAATGGCCATTCTCTCAAACTCACGCCCACCGAATATGCGCTGCTCGCACAGCTCGTGCGCCATGCCGGTAAACTTGTTACTTTGAAGCAGTTGCTCCGTGCCGTCTGGGGCCCGCAGGCGGAGCAGCAGAGCCAATATTTGCGCGTGTATGCCAATCACCTGCGCAAAAAGCTCGAAGGCTCCACCCTGGAGATCAAAAACGAGCCGGGGATCGGCTACCGTTTGGAGGAGACTTGAGCGCTGCTTTTACACTTTCTTAACGCCATCGCTGCGGCTGTTTACTGGCGGGCCGTTCTTTTGCGGTGAAGGTGACCAAACCAAGCCCCGCCATGTCTGCCACCGAGAGCTCCAGTGCACCATCACCCCGCCCGCCGGTTTCTCTGGCGGAAGTGGGCCAGTACAGCTGCGGACTCACGCTGGTGTTTGTGCTGGCCTCCACCTGCTGGGTGCTGCTGCCCTACACGGGGGATCTCTTTGTCGCACTGGTCTTTCTCATGGCCATCGTGCTCGCGGGCACATGGTGGAACCGTGGGCCGGTGCTGATGATGGCGGTGGTCAGCGCCCTGGTGTGGAATTACTTTTTCATCCCGCCGCAGTTTACGCTGCACATCGACAAGCCGCAGGACATGGTGATGTTCAGCCTGTTTTTCGTGGTGGCGCTGAGCATGGGGCATCTCATCACACGGCTGCGTGCGCGCGAGGCCGCACTGGCGCAGCATCATCAGGAGCGTGAGCATTTGCTGGAGCTGAAACATCGCGCCGAGCTGCTGGCGGAGTCTGAGCGCCTGCACCGCACGCTGCTGGACAGCGTGGCTCATGAGCTGAAAACACCCATCGCCATCATTCGCACGGCTTTGGACGGCCTGGGGCAGGGGAATCCGTATGCCCGGGAGATTGAGACCGCGAATCGCCGTCTGCAGCGCATCGTCGAAAGCTTTCTGGAAATGACACGCGTGGAATCCGAGGCGCTGGAGCCGCAGCCCGACTGGTGCGAGATCGGCGATGTGCTGCACGCTGCCACCAAGCCCATCCAGGAAGAACTGGCCGCGCACCCTTTGCTCATCACAGGCACCACGGATCTTCCCTTGCTTAGGCTCGACAGCCGCCTGCTCGCCCAGGTGCTGGGCAACCTGCTGCACAATGCCACGCGCTATGCGCCTGCAGGCACTCATATCGAAATCGCAGCCTCGCTTGCCGGCAGTACTTTGGAACTCCGCGTGCGCGATCACGGTCCCGGTCTGCCGCTGGGGGCTGAAGACCAGTTGTTCGAAAAATTTTACCGTGCTCCTGACTCACCCGCTGGCGGCACCGGTCTGGGGCTCGCCATAGCACGCGGCTTGATGCGCGCCATGAAAGGTGACATTGAAGCGCACACTCATCCCACCGGTGGAGCTGAATTCGTGCTGCACCTTCCCGTGAAAACCCGCAGCACCGCATGAGCAAAGCCCTCATCATCGACGACGAACAGCAGATGCGCCGCCTGCTGCGCATGGTGCTGGAGTCGCGCGGTTATGAGGTCTGTGAGGCAGCCGAAGGCCAGCTCGGTCTGCAGGAGGCGGCGTTTCACCGACCCGATGTGGTGCTGCTCGATCTCGGTCTGCCCGGCATGAACGGCATTGAGGTGCTGAAGCGGCTGCGAGAGTGGAGCGATGTCCCCGTGCTCATCCTCAGCGTGCGCGATCAGGAGACCATCAAGGTCGAAGCTCTGGAAATCGGCGCGGATGATTATGTGACAAAACCCTTCGGCACCGCTGAACTGCTGGCTCGTCTCACGGTCATTCAGCGCCGTCGTTTCACGCGCCAGAGCGCCGAGATTGTCGTCGGTGCCTTGAAGCTGGACCTGCTGCATCATGAGGCATCGCTGGATGAGGCACCGATCAAACTCACCCCCACCGAATTCGCGCTGCTCAAGGTGCTGGCCGAGCACGCGGGGCGCATCGTCACGCAGAACCAGATCATGAAACAGGTGTGGGCCGGTCAGTCCAGCGATCCGAGCGAAGGCCTGCGCGTGCACATCAATCACCTGCGCAAGAAACTTGGCGAAGCCGGCCCGCGCATCGTCAACGAGCCGGGCATCGGCTATCGTTTAGAAGAGCCTTGAGGCCCTTGTGATGTGGGTTCAATCATGCGCTGATCAAGCCTGGGCATGAATTCACGCTTTCCGTCCGGGAACTGTTGTGATTAATGGCGGGATGTCTTCGTCCTTGCCCTCAGTTGACGCCCCATCCCCACTCATGCGCCGTGCCTGGCTGGTCGTGGGGTTGTTGTTTCCAGTGGCGCTGTTGAACTACCTGGACCGCCAGATGATCGCCTCCATGAAGGTCTCCGTGATGGGCGACATCAAGGACATCGGCACTGAGGAAAACTGGGGTCACATGCTGGCTTCGTTCAAATGGGTCTATGCCATTTGCAGCCCCATCGGCGGGTACATTGCGGATCGCTTCAGCCGCAAGCTGACGATCTGCGGCAGCTTGTTTGTGTGGTCGCTCATCACCTGGCTTACGGGACATGTGGGCAGCTTCAATGAGCTCTATTGGGCGCGCACGCTGATGGGCATCAGCGAGGCCTTTTACATTCCCGCAGCGCTGGCCTTGATCGCCGATTATCACACCGCCGGGACGCGTTCGCGTGCCATTGGAGTGCACCAGATGGGCATCTACTGCGGCGTGATGGTTGGCGGGTTTGCCGGATTCGTGGCGGATGCGCCGCAGCTTGGCTGGCGCTTCATGTTCGATTTCACAGGACTGGCAGGCATCCTCTATGCCATCCCGCTGCTGCTGCTTCTGCGCGATGTGCCACGTCAGGTGGACACGCAGGAGGCGCTGAGCCCCACCGCGCGCGGCGGCGCTCTTGGAGAACTGCTCTGCAATCGGAACTTCATCCTGCTCGTGTTCTACTTCACCCTGCCCGCTCTGGCTGCATGGGTGGTGCGCGACTGGATGCCCGCCATCCTGCAAAAGGCCTTCGACATCAGTCAGGGCAAGGCGGGTGTTTCTGCTGCGCTCTACTGGCAGGGCGCGGCGCTGCTCTCAGCGATTCTAGGCGGCTGGCTTGCTGACCGCTGGATGCGGCACAGCGACCGAGGCCGCATTTACGTCAGCGCCATCGGCATGATGCTCATCGTTCCCGCCATGTTTGGTGTGGGCAATGCACCCGCCCTGAACTCCTTCGCGCTCGCCATCGCATCACTGGTTCTGTTTGGCGTCGGCTGGGGCTTCTTTGACTGCAACAACATGCCCATCCTCAGCCAGATTGTGCGGCCTCACATGCGAGCCACAGGTTATGGTCTCATGAATTTCGTCAGCATGATGTGCGGCGGACTGGCCGACTGGGGGTTCGGCAGGATGCGCGACATGGAGATACCGCTCAACGTCATCTTCGGCGTCTTCGCCATGGTCTGCGTGTTCTCGCTCCTGCTCGTGCTGCTGATCCGCCCCAGACCGGGAGCATGAGTGCCTACTGAGGTCTGCCGCCGCGATTCAGCTCCTCAAACACTTCGATGAACGCGGCAGCAAGCGCCTGCCAGTCCGCCGCCGTCGTGTCCCAGCCGCTGCTAATGCGCACGACGCGCTTCAGCTCTTCCGCGCTGGCACCCAGTGCTGTCACCACGACTGACGAACCTTCCTTGCCCGAACTGCAGGCCGAGCCCGTGGAGATGCTGAAGCCGCGACGCGACAAGCGCGTGAGCCATTTCAGATTGTCATGCTCCGGCATTACCATCAGCACCGTGTTCCAAAGGCGTGGTGCGGATTCGCTGATCACCCGCAGGGAGTCGAAACGCATGCGCATCTCCCCGATGAATGTATCGCGCAGCTTGGATTGCGTTTGTGCAACCTCGCTTGAACGCGGGCTGATTTTCTCCAAAGCCGTCACCATGGCTTCAATGGCCGGATAGTTTTCCGTGCCTGCACGCCGTCCGTGTTCCTGCGGACCGCCACGGATGAAGCCGAGCCGTGAATCCTCTTCGGGCAGCACCAAGAAACCACAGCCCTTGCTACCTCCAAATTTATGCGCGCTGCCGGTGATAAAATCGCATTCCCCAAGCTCCGAGGCGTCCAGCTTGCCAAGCCATTGCGCGGCATCCGTGTGAAATAGCACGCCATTTTCACGGCAAAGCGAGGCGAGTTCGCGCCAGGGCTGCAACGCCCCGCTTTCATTGTTCGCCGCCATCACGGAGACGAGCGCGGGATGCTTGGAAGTGATGAGCTGCTTCAGGTCATCGGCTCGCACAACACCATCCGCATTCACCGGAAGTTCGATCACGTTTCGACGCCGCGCAGCTTCACGCACACTCGGGTGCTCAATGGCGGAGATCACAACAAGGGCATCTGCTGGCAGCGATGCAAACAAAGCGTTGTTCGACTCCGTGGCACCCGACGTGAACACAATACGTTCGGCCTCCGCACCAATCAGCGTCCCCAGCCGTTCACGTGCAGATTCAAGCTGCTGGCTCGCCAGCCCCGCGTCGCGATACAAGCTCGAAGGATTATGCCAGTGCTTATCACTCGCTCTCAGCCATGCCTCACGTGCGGCGGGATGCAGCGGCGTGGTGGCGTTGTGATCAAAGTAGCCGTTCATGCAGCAGTCTTGAAACGGGAGGGCAGCGGGATGTGCAGCAGCATCAGGGCAAGCGCGAGACCCATGTAGGGCAGCCAGGCGTCTCCTTTGCCGTTCGAGAGGATGCCATTGACGAAGCCCAGCACGCCGACGCCCTCGCTCAGCGCAAAGACCACCACATTGCCTGCAATAAAGCGTCCGCGCTGCGCCGGATCATCCAGATGGAGCGCACCCGTGGTGAAACCTCCAAGCAGCAGTTTGCGCAGGAAGAAACTCAGGGCTGCCGCACTGCCCGCCGCCAGCGCAATGATCTGTCCCAGAGAATTGCCATCACCTTTGGCTGGAGCAAAAGTCATGGAACTCAGCATGACAGCATAAAGGCAGAGCGAGCCGCAAAGCGCCCCCCAGATGATGAAGACGAGAAGTTGAACCTGTTTCATGACAACATCTCCACACGTTGCGGATGGGTGTAAACATTCATCGTTTCGCCACGCAAAAACCCGATGAGCGTCTGACCCGCTTCCTGCGCGAAATCGACCGCGAGACTGCTGGGCGCGGAAATGGCCGCGACGAGCGGGATGCCACCCGCCAGCGCCTTCTGAATGATCTCAAACGACACCCGCCCGCTCACCAGCAGGATGTGCCGGTCCAGCGGCAGCAGATCGCGCTGCAAAGCGTAGCCGAGAATTTTATCGAGCGCGTTGTGCCGGCCCACATCCTCACGCAGTACGACCAGGTTGCCATCAAGGTCAAACAATCCGCTCGCATGCAGCCCGCCGGTTTTGGCAAACGTTTCCTGCGCGGCACGCAGCTTGTCGGGCAGATTGGCGATCAGTTTCGGTGATACTTTCCAGTTTCCCTTCACGGCGGGAAACTGCTGAAACACGCTCTCGATGCTCGTTTTGCCACAGAGCCCGCAGCTGGAGGCGCTGAAGACATGACGCGTGAGCGAGTCCCAATTCACCACTGCACCACCGAGCAGCACATCGACGATGTTGCCATGCTTGTTGTTGGTGCTGGGACACTGCGAGACTTCCAGAATGTCACGCGGCCGCTGCACCACGCCCTCACTGACGAGAAATCCCGCAGCGAGTTCTTCATCATGCCCTGGCGTGCGCATCACCACCGCCACGGAGCGGCCTTCCACACGGATTTCGAGCGGTTCCTCGCGGGCGGTGACATCGCCGACCTCGCTGCTGCCGCCAGCAGTGTTCACCTTGTGCACCTGCACTGCGGCCATGGCTGAATTTTCCGCGCTCATTACGAGGCCTCCATGAAATCAGCGGGAAGCACTCCCGCAGGCACCCGGCGCGGCTCGGCGATGAGGCGCACCATCTTGTCAAAGATGTCGCGCCCGCGAATGATCTCAATCTCCACGCGCATGAAGTAAAACGGGATGTCCGCCACGGGCAGTTTGGGGAAACGCACGAAATCCTTCTCCGTGGTGACCATGCAATGCACGTCACGCCGCACGCAGCGTTCCACGAAGTTTTTCAGCTCCGGCCCACGGAAGCGGTGATGATCCGCGAATCGGGCGATCACCTCGACCTTCGCGCCGAGTTTGCGCAAACCGTTTTCAAAACTCTCTGGCACAGCGATGCCGGAAAGAGCGCCCACAAATTTATCGCGCAGGCCGTCGATCGGCAGGCGCTCGCCGGTATGGATGTTCTCGTAATGCATCGCGCGGTGGCGGCACTCGATGATTTCGGCCGCGCGGTTGTAACGGCGGATCTGTTTGACCACATCCTCGCTGTCGCCGTCGGATTTGGTGATGAAGATGTAGCTGGCCCGGCGCAGGCTGCGCGGTGGCTCGCGCAGGGTGCCGCGTGGCAGCATGTAGCCGTTGTTGCCGAATACCGCTGTTTTGTCGATCAGCACGATGTCGTGGCGGTGCTTGAGCTTGAGGTATTGCAGGCCGTCATCCAGCACGAGCACATCGGCGCCGAAGCGCTGAATCGCATGCGCTCCGGCCTTCACACGGTTTTTATCCACCACGACCGGAATGCCCGGGCAGTTCTTCGCCAGCATGAAGGGTTCGTCCCCTGCATTGTGCGAATCGAGCAGTACGTTCTCACCATCAGAGACGATTCGTGGCAGCGGCTCAGGCGGCTTGGGAATGAAGCCCAGGCGTGCGGCCATTTTTTTCGAGAATGGCAGTTTCTTCTGACGCTTGCTCTTGTAGCCACGACTGAGGATGCACACGCGGCGGCCATGCTCATGCAGCGCCTTCGCCAGCATCTCCACCACCGGTGTTTTGCCCGTGCCGCCAACGGTGAGATTGCCCACACTGATGACCGGCACACCCAGGTGATGGTCATGAATGTAGCGGTGGCGGTATAAATAGAGCCGTGACCGCACCACTGCAGAATAGATGCCGGAAAGACCACGGAACACCACCCGCAGCAGCGAGGCGCGTATGCCACGGCGGTTGTTGATCACCACGTCGATGATGAAGTTTTCGATGTCTTCCAGGGTGTCTCTCACAGAAGGGCATTGGAGGCGGGAAAGCGCACCTAGTCAACGAGACGCCTTGCTGTTTGCACAGGAGTTTTGTAGCCTCCCAAATATGAAATTCATTTCCTGGGCACTGCTGGGTCTGATCATGGCCGTGGATACCGTTCAAGCTCGCACATTGTCCGAGGCTGCTGCACGGTACTCCAAGGAGCTCCAAGCCGGGTGCATCGTCACGGCCGAGCGCAGGGGGGACGAGGTGAAATACGCCATCTCCGGAAAGGCTCCCGAGGCCGGGGATGAAAAGCCGGAAAAGCTGGTTTTTGAAATTGGCTCCATCTCCAAGGTGTTTACCGGCCTGCTGCTGGCGCAGGCGGTGGTGGAAAAGAAAGTCACGCTGGATACGACGATCGGCACTCTTTTGGCCAAGCAGGTGACGTTTGCAGATCCCCGCGTCGCAGGGATCACATTGAAGCAGTTGGCCACCCACACCAGTGGCCTGCCGCGCCTGCCGGACAATGCCGTGGCGGGAGCCTTGGAGGAGGACCCCTATGCCAGCTATGATGGAAAACTGATGCTGAACTATCTGTCTTCAGCCAAGCTTGATGGCAAAGAGCATATCACTTTCAGCTACTCAAACCTCGGCGCAGGGCTGCTCGGGCATCTGCTGGGAGAGGTGTATCACATGTCATGGGATCAGGCGGTGGTGGAAAAAATCTGCCAGCCGCTAGGTATGCAGGACACCGCAGTTTGGCCTCAAACGAAACGGCGGCTTGCCATGCCGCATGATGGCGACAAGGAGACAAAACCCTGGCATTTTATCTCGCTGGCAGGCGCTGGTGCGCTGCGCAGCACCGCAGCGGACATGATGATATTCGGTGAGGCACTGCTCCATCCGGACAAGACTTCATTGAAGGAGGCCTTGGCGCTCGTCCTGCAGCCTCAGGCTGACGCACCGTCCCAGGGCGGGCAGATAGGCCTGGGGGTGCTGATGGGGAAGTTTGAGGGAGAGGCAACCCTCCATCATGACGGCGGCACCGGTGGTTTTTGCTCCGGACTGCAGGTGATCCCCGCGAAGGGAATCGTGCGCGTGGTTCTGATTAACAACAACAGCATTGCAGGAAGCCAGGTGATCGCCGGTACGTCCGAGGTCAAGCCGGTTGATCCCGCCACGCAGAAAGAAATCACCCTTCCTGCCGATGTGCTGAAACAGTATCCCGGCGTCTATGATCTCGACCGCGACTTCCGCTTCACTGTGCTTCTGCGTGACGACCAGCTCTACGTGAACCTGACTGGTCAGCCATTTGTCCAAACCTTTGCCAAAGCGCAGGACCGTTTCTTTTACAAAGTGGTCCCTGCGGAGATAGCATTCAACCGTCGTGAAGGTGTGATCCATTCACTGACGCTGTTTCAAAACGGCAATGAAATCACCGCCAGGCGCAGCAGCGCTCCACCGCCGGAGTATCAGCTTCGTTCCGACAAAGAGCTGCAGCCCTATGCGGGCAAGTATGATCTGATGGGTTCGAAGGCGATCACCGTTACTGTGCAGGCCGACACTCTCTTTGCGCAGATCGAAGGACAGCAGGCGCTGCCTGTCTTTGAGACGGCACCTGACCGCTTTGAATTCGATGTGGTGAAAGCCGTGCTCATATTCACACGGGATGATAAAAAGCAGATCAACGGCCTCACATTCCTGCAAAACGGCATGACTGTGCCTGCACCCCGCGTCAAGAGCCCGACCAGTGCCCCGTCGAAGTGAGGCGGTTTTCTTTTTCGGCCAGCGCCAGGATCGTCTGGAAGTGCGGGCTCTTGCTTTCGCGGTGCACCACGCTCGTCTCGATCTTTTTGAATCCCGCACTGCTGAGCATGTCGTGCAGATCGCTCTCTGAAAAGCCTAGCCACACGTCGGCATAGAGATCACGTGCCTGCTCAAACTGATGCTTGAGGAGATCCAGCACCACGATGCGCCCGCCCGGCCTCAGGATGGTCAGCGCGGCCTTGAGCGCCTTCTCCGGATTCTGTGCGTGATGCAGCGCCTGACTGAGGAAGACCAGATCCACACTCAGCGGCGGGATCGGCGGTGATTCGATGTCCCCGAGGCGGAATTCGAGGTTCGTAAAACCGTGCTTCTGGGCCAGCTCCGCACCATAAGCCACCATCTTCTCGCTGTTATCGACGGCGATCACTTTTTTAGCCCGCTCGGCGAGCAGTTGGGAAAGCGTACCCTCTCCTGCACCCAGATCGGCAATGACCAGTGGTGGCATGAGTTTGAGCAAGGTCTCGCCCAGACCCTTCCACGAACGGCCGGGAATGTAGTGACGGCCAAACTTGCCCGCCAGCGCATCAAAGTAGGCCTTCGCCGTTTGCACCCGCTTGCGCAGCACGATTTGCAGCGCCTCAGCATCCTTGGTCACCTCCCGCAGCTCAGTACCCGCCGCCTCCAGCAGCGCGAGAAAATGCTCATGGGTCGGCAGATCCTTCGCCGCAGGCTCGTCGAGCTGATACAGGCGGTTCTTGCCACTGCGGCGGTCAGTCACCAGACCTGCCGCTTTTAATTTAGCAAGTTGGGCGGAGATATTGGACTGTGGCAGAGACAGGACCTCCTGCAGCTCAGCCACGCTCAGCTCTTCCTGCTTGAGCAGCAAAAGCAGCCGCACCCGCGTCGGGTCGGCAATGAGACTGAGCGATTTGAGTACAGAGGCCAAGGTGAGTCCATCGTATCAACGCATCATGATACATCAATGCCAGAATTTCGGGCGGGGTTTCAGAGCTTTGAGGCCGCCCAGATGCCCGCCTTGCTCTGCTGGGCCCGGCGCTTCAGTTCCTGCAGCTCAAGCGCGTAGTCATTGATCGAGCGTGAATCCGCCGGCAGGCTCGAAGTTACACCCGCCACGCGGGCGTAGCCCTGCTGCACCAGCAGGTCCGCCAGATACACCTGCTTCCCGGGACTGATTTCCACCAGAATCAGCGCGTAGTAGCGGCTGAGTCCCGTCACCTCCTCCCAGCGTGTCATCACCGTGAAGGGCTGCTGCTTGAGCAGCTGCGTCACATAATGCGCCGCCCTCTGCCCCTCTTCGATCACGCGCTGGCTGTTCACACCAAAGTAACGCGCCTGCTCCTGCACGCGCTGCGGATGAGTCAGCGAAATGTCCGGTGCATCCACAAAGTAGAGCACGAAGATGTGCTCGTCCTCCGTGTCACTCACCTTGATGCGTAGCGTGTCCGCTTCGTTGGCGCGGCTTTCGATCAATTTGGCCTTGGGGAAGATCTTGAACTGCTGCAGCGGCGCGCGGCTGGCGTCAGACGCGGTCTGCCCCGCCGGCACCTGGGCCACCGCTACCGGCAGCGCCTGCAGCGGCGCGGGCCGGCTCTCTTTCAGCAAAACCGCCACGAGCACGATGATCAGCACCAGCACGCAGGTGATGGCGAGATTTAGCAATGTGTCACGGAAAGGCATGCTCATGCGGTCGGGGATGGAGCCTGCCTACTGTCCAGCGTTCAGGCGGGTGCTCAAGCCGCAAGTGCTGCGGCGGTGAGAATGCTGCCTGCCGCCACCCATGAAATCAGACACGAAAGAATTGGGCCTCCAACTCGTAATTGGTATGACCTCCTACCAATTGCATGACGATTACCCCGCTCAAACCCACCCCTTCGCTTGTCGAGCAGGTCTGCTCGCGCCTGGCGCGCCAGCTGCGCGACGAGGTCGACTCCGGTGATGGCAAACTGCCGCCGGAGCGCCTGATGGCAGAGCGCCTCGGCGTGAGCCGCACCGTGCTGCGCGAGGCAACGAAGCGGCTCGAACTCCAGGGCCTGCTCGAAATCCGCCACGGCAGCGGCATCCGCGCAGTGAACCGGCTGCACAAACCGCTGAGTGGTTCCTTGTCGATATTGCTTCCAGAACTGCAGGAGCGCCTTCGCCAGTTGAGCGAAGCCCGTGCTGCCATCGAACCGGAGATCGCGCGGCAGGCCGCCCTGAAGGCCAAAGCCCCTGATGTGAAACTGCTGCGGACCATTCATGAGCGCCTGCTGGCAGCTGAAACGCACGACGAAGCCGTGGAGGCGGACATCGACTTCCACCGCACCTTGGCACGCATCGCCGGTAATGAGATCTTGAAGCTCATGCTCGAATCTCTGGCTGACCTCGGGCGTGAAAGCCGCCGTGTGACGATTGGCAATGTCGGCAGGCAGCGCGCCATCGACCACCACGCCACCATCTTGAATGCAGTGGCCGCGCATGATGCCAACGCCGCCGCCAAGGCGATGAAACATCACATGGACGAAGCCGCACACGATCTGGCTGCCAAAGCGAAAACCAAACGATGAAAACCACGCTCTTCATCCTCCTGGCAGCCGCTCCGGCTTTGGCTGTGGATTTCGACCAGGACATCCGCCCGCTGCTGCAGCAGCACTGCGTCGAATGCCACGGCGAAAAAAAGCAGAAAGGCGAGCTGCGCCTCGATGCCAAAATCTTTGCGTTCAAAGGCGGCCACGATGGTCTGGCCATCGTGGCGGGTGACACGACCAAAAGCCTGCTGCTGCAAAGAATCAAATCCACCGATGACGACGAGCGCATGCCACCAAAAGGCGAGCCGCTTTCACCCACGCAGATCGCCTTGGTGCAGGCGTGGATTCAAGCCGGAGCCGTGTGGCCCGAAAACGCCGCCGACAAAGCCGCCGCCGTGGACAAACGCCTCCAGTATTGGTCCGTGCAGCCCGTGAGAACGGTCAAAGGCGCCTCCATCGACTCGCTGGTCAATGCGAAGCTTACCGAGAAAAATCTCGTGATGTCACCCGTAGCGGACCGTCGTACTTTGATTCGCCGCTTGAGCTTTGATCTGGTCGGTTTGCCACCGACACCGGAGCGGGTGGATCAGTTTGTGAAGAATGCCGATCCCAAGGCCTATGAAAAGCTGGTGGATGAACTGCTGAATTCCAGCCATTACGGCGAGCGCTGGGCGCGGCACTGGCTCGACATCGCCCATTACGCCGACACGCATGGTTTTGAGCGTGATCAACTTCGTCCGAATGCCTGGCGTTATCGCGACTACGTCATCGCATCGCTCAACGCCGACAAGCCCTACGACCAGTTCATTCGCGAACAGATCGCTGGAGATGTGATCGCGCCCAATGATCCGCAAGCCGTCATAGCCACCGGATTCCTCGCTGCCGGCCCATGGGACTATGTAGGTCAGGTAGAAACCAAAAGCGACATGCTCAGACGCGCCGCCCGTGCAGGCGATCTCGATGACATGGTCACTCAAGTCATCACCTCAACCATGGGCATCACAGTGAACTGTGCCCGCTGCCACGATCACAAACTCGACCCCATCAAACAGGAGGAGTATTATAGACTGTGGGCCGTTTTTGCCGGAGCGAAGCGCGGAGATCGTGAGGTTGACAGCGCAGAAGCAAAACGCATCGCCGGCGAAAAAGCACGCCTTACCCAGGAACTGGCAGCAGCGCGTGCTCAGATCGCGAAACTGGCTGGCGAGGGTCTCAATATTTCCGACATGGTGGGTGGCGGTGTCAAAGGTCGTGGTATCGACCTACGCACCGGCAATCTGACGACCGACAAACTCGGCTACCATCGCGACATCAAGACGAATCGGCTGCAACGCATCGAGTGGCCTGCCGAAGTGAAGGACCCGGAACGCTCCGTGTCGTGGGTCTTTGTGCCGGATGGTCGGAACCTGGTGCCCGTGGCCCCCAAACAAGAGGTCAAAGGACTGCCCGCCACCAGCGGTCACACTTGGGATGCCATTCGCAACGGCCCGCTGAACGCCCAGCGCAGCACCAAAATTGGTGGCATGGATTACGCGGAGAAAGAGCACTCCATCCTCGGCTTGCACGCCAACAGCGGCATCACCTTTGATCTCGCCAAGATTCGCCAGAGCAGCGGCCTCGGCATGATGCATTTCACCGCCGCACTCGGCTTCGGTGCCGACGCGAGTGCCGCTGCCTCACGCGCAGACTTCACCGTCTATGTGGATGCCGAGCGCAAGTTTCAGAAGCTCAAAATGCGCAAGGACGAGTTCACGCATCTGGACATCGCCATTCCAGCGACAGCGAAAACCTTCACACTCATCGCCACCGATGGCGGCGATGGCATTGGCAGTGACCTCTTGTTCCTCGGTGATGCACGGCTCGTGCCCGATGTGGAGCACAGCCGGCTCATTGACGCTGAGCAGGAGCAGTTGAAACACCTGAGGACTCAAGCCATCAAACTGGACGCCTCGCTCAAAGCATTGCCGGAACCCACCAAAGTCTATGCCATCATCAGTGAAGCCCAACCGCCTGCCATTCAGGTGCAGCGGCGTGGCAATCCCGAAGACCCGCAGCAGGAAGTGCAGCCCGGTGCATTTGCCTGGGCTAACCACGCCAGCATGGATTTTGGCACGAACGCCATGCCCGAAGGTCAGCGCCGTCGCATGCTTGCGGAGTGGATCACCCATCCCAAAAATCCGCTCACACGCCGTGTGCTCGTAAACCGCCTCTGGCATCATCATTTCGGCCATGGCATCGTTACCACACCCAGCGACTTCGGTCTCGGCGGCGACAAACCTTCTCACCCTGAACTGCTCGACTGGCTGGCCGATGAATTTTTACGCAGTGGCTGGTCACTGAAGCACCTGCACAAGCTCATCGTCATGAGTACCGCCTATCAGCAGCAGTCTGCTTCTCACAATGACACCGCAAGTCGTCTGGATGCGCAAAATCGTCTGCTCTGGCGGCAAAACCCGCGCCGCTTGGATGCTGAGTCCGTGCACGATGCGGTGCTGAGCGTTGCAGGCACCTTGAATCCGGCCATGGGCGGCCCCGGCTACCGCGATTTCAATTTTATCGAAGCCTACGCGCCCATCTACGACTACATCACGCCCGACAAACCCGAACTGCTGCGCCGCAGCATCTACCGCTTCGTGGTGCGCACCACGCCGCATCAGTTCATGTCCACGCTCGACTGCCCTGATCCCGCCAATCTCACCCCGGCCCGCGCACAAACCACCACCGCGCTGCAGGCGCTCACGCTGAGCAACAATGAGTTCATGCTGCAGCAGGCCGCGAACCTCGTCACCCGCATCGAAAACGAAACCGACTCCCGTGCAGCCGCCATCCGCCGGGCCTTCCTGTTGTGCCTGCAAAGGGAACCCAAGACTGACGAACAAAGCGCCGCCACCCATCTCGTCGCCGAGCAGGGCCTCTTTGCCCTCTGCCGCATGCTCATCAACACGAACGAGTTTGTCTATGTGGACTGATCATCATCTTCCACCTCGAACAGCCAGCGTCGGCGCTCGTGCCGGATCTGGAGCACGCTCACCAGCTTGGCGTCTTCGTCGATGGTATAGAGCACGCGCCAGCCGATGCCGGTTTTCCACGGGCGAAACAGCATCTGACGGAGCTGCAGGTGCGCATTCCAGCGACCGTTTTCCGGAGCCATGCCATGTCGGAGCGGTGCTTCTGCCAGTTTTGACAAAGCACGCTCCAAGCTTTCAATCCAGCTGTCGCCTAGTTCTGCGCCTCCGTGCCTGGTATCGGATTCATACCAGACCAGTTGAGCTTCGACAGCAGCCTTGGCCGTGTTTGAAAGTTCCCACCGATAGCTCATTTGGCTGCTCTGCGCTTTGCTGCACGTGCTCGAATTTGCTTAAAGGCCAGAGGTCCCGGGGTTCCTCGTTCTCCTTTGGCATAGGCTTCAATAGCAGCCTTCAGCTCCATGTCCGCCCGTCGTTCCTCCGCATCGTGGGCCAGTTGCTCATAGGCAGCCACGGAAAGCACCACCGCCGCCGCCTTGCCATTGTGGGTGAGCACACGAGGCCTGCCGTGTTTTTTCAGCTCCGCAGTGTGCTCACGCGTCCGGCGCGCGAAGTCGGTAAGGCTGACGATGTCTTGATCAAGAACCAGATTCATAGATGTATTATAGCACAGAATAATGTGCGGTCGCAAACAACAATGCTTTTGCCATGAACATCCCTTTTCTCTGCCCCGTGCTCCCATGATCAAACCGCTCATTCCATTCCTATTCGGACTGCTTGCGTCGTTGCCTGCCGCGGATGTCGATCCATCACTGGCGCATGCTTCGGTCTGGACCGAAATCTGGCCTGATGCAGAGGGAAGGACCCAGACTCGCAAAGTGCAGGGAAAAATCTGGAACGACGCCATCCAGACCGCTCTCGACAAAGACAACGCTGTCCATCTGCCGAAGCGCGATCAGCCTTACTACCTCGATGGCCCGATCGTCCTGAGGTCCGGTCAAAAGCTCACAGCAGATCCGGACGCCGAAATCCGTCTGAAACCCGGCTCCAACACCTGCATGGTGCGCAACGAGCACATTGTCGGCTTCGCTGACGAACCTGTGCCTGAAGACACCAAGCCAGACACGCACATCACCATCGAAGGCGGCATCTGGACGACGTTGGCGAACGGCGTGAAGGACAGCAATGGCAACCAGCGTGGCTTATCGTCGAAAAAAAATCCCGTGCCCGGAACGCATGGCGTCATCCTTCTTCACAACGTGCGCCATGTGACCGTGCGCAACATCACCGTGCGACAGAGCCGCGCCTTCGCGGTGCACCTTGCCAACGTCAGTGACTTTACCGTCGATGGAGTCACGCTGGATCGTCACGGACGCGATGGCGTGCATGTAAATGCGCCCGCGAGCCATGGTCTCATTCGTTGCGTGAGTGGTGTTTCACACGATGACACCGTCGCTCTGAACGCGTGGGAATGGAAAAACTACGCGCCCAGCTTTGGGCCCATTCATCACATCGTCATCGAAGATGTTCGAGGCTCGCCTGATGGCGTCCCGGCCGCAAATTCCATCCGCATGCTCCCCGGCGTGAAACGCTTCAGCGACGGCGCCACACTCGACTGTCCCATCCACGACATCACCGTGCGTGGCATTACCGACATCAGCGACTTCAAACTCTACGACCAGCCCAACCTAGAAGTCGGACGCGACAACGACGCCAGCGCCGGCATCGGCTCGTTGCGCGACATCGTCTTCGAAAACCTCACCTTCAACCGTCCCGGCAGCATTCAAATCCACGCCAACACCGATGGCCTGACCGTCCGCGACGTGAAGCTCAACTTTCCCCTCGCGGCAGACTATCACCTTATCGAACTCGGTCCGAAATCGCAGACCTACAAACACAAGGCAGACGACCCGGCCACCTGGACCGAAATCTTCTCCCCTGACCTCGACTGCACCGTACGCAGTCTGAGCGTTTCTGGCGTTCGCCCAGAAGGGGCAGCGAACGATTTGTCCATGGAGCAGGTCGTCCATGTCATCGAATTGCAACCCAACCCTGACTACCCAAAGACCATTCCCAAAGGCGGCACAGGCAAAGGCATTTGGATTCGCTAACTCACATCTCTATGAGTACTCACTTCTCCAGCCCCTCACGCCGCGATTTCCTCCAGAAAATCGGCGGCGGTTTCGGCAGCATCGCACTCGCCTCCATGCTGGAACAAGATGCCCAGTCCGCGTCGAATCCGCTTTCCGCCAAGCGACCTCCCTTGCCGGCCAAGGCGCGTGCAGTGATTCAGATTTTCTGCCCCGGCGGCCTCAGCCATGTGGATTCGTGGGACTACAAGCCGGAGCTGGCCAAGCGCAGCGGCAAGCCCTTCGATCCCGATGGCAAAATGCAGTTCTTCGCCTCCAAGCCAGGCAACTGCCAGGGCAGCTACTGGCCGTTTCGTCAGCACGGTCAGTGCGGACGCTGGATCAGCGATCTCTTCCCGCAGCTCGCGACTTGCGTCGATGACATGGCCTTCATTCACTCGATGCAGAGCAAGAGCGCGCTGCATGGCCCGGCCATGTTCATGGCAAACACCGGCTTCATCCTGCCCGGCTTTCCGAGCATGGGTGCCTGGGTCACATATGGCCTCGGTAGCGAGAGCGAGAACCTCCCAGCGTTCGTCGTGCTGCCTGATCAGCGCGGCCTGCCGCCCGGCGGCGTGATCAATTGGGGCGCGGGCTTTCTACCTGCCGTGCATCAGGGGACGACGTTGCAGACCGATGCCGAAAAGCCGCCCATCGCGGATCTGTTCCCACCCAAAAGCTTCGCGCAACTGCGTGGCGACACCGAGCAGACTAGCCGTGATTTTCTGCAAACCCTCAACCGCGCACATGCCGCCGAACGTGCGGGTAACACCGAGCTCGAAGCTCGCATCGCCGCTTATGAACTCGCGGCACGCCTGCAACTCAGCGCACCGGAAGTCACCGATCTTCGCGGCGAAACGGATGTCACCAAGCAGCTCTACCAGCTCGATCACGAAGACATCGGTCCCTTTGGCCGGCAGTGTCTTCTCGCGCGTCGGCTCGTCGAACGCGGCGTGCGTTTCGTGCAGATTTACTGCGGCGCAGAAAACACCACCGCGAAAAAAATCCGCCCCAACTGGGACAGCCACGAAGACCTCGTGCGCGATCACGGCTACTGGGGTCAGGTGCTCGACACCGGTGCCGCAGCTCTGCTGCGCGATCTGAAATCACGCGGCATGCTCGACAGCACACTCGTCATCTGCACCAGTGAGTTTGGCCGCCAGCCTGCGGCACAAGGCAAGGGGCGCGACCACAATCCCGGTGCCTTCACTGCCTGGATGTCCGGTGGCGGCGTACAAGGCGGCACAGCGTATGGCAGCACCGACGATCTCGGCTCCAAGGCGGCCGAGAACCCCGCCTACTGCTACGATCTCCACGCCACCGCGCTGCACCAGCTCGGCATTGACCACGAAAAACTCAGCTTCTACAACAACGGCATCAACCGTCGGCTCACCGATGTGCATGGGCACGTCATCAAAGATATCCTCGCATAGCCTCTCACTTCATTTTCACATGTCCCAACCCCACATCGCCATCATCGACTGGACCACCTCCCCACAAGGTGATCCCGAATCCACCATCGAGCGCCAGATCATCGGCGGTGCCGCACATGTCACCCGCACCCTCTGCGAAACCGATGCCGACTTGACCGACGAGATCTGCAGCGCAAACGCCATCATCATCTGGCACAACATGCCGCTCACGGCCAAGGGTATCGTAAAGCTCCAGAACTGCCGCGCCATCATCCGCAATGGCGTTGGCTTCGACAGCGTGGACGTCGCTGCCGCACGCGAGCGTGGCATCGCTGTATGCAATGTGCCGGATTACGGCACCGAAGAAGTCGCCGACCATTCCATCGCGCTCGCCATGGCACTGTGCCGGCAAATCCTGCCGCTGGATGCCGAGGCGAAGCAGCTTGGCTGGAACATCCGCGTCACACCAAAACTCCGCCGCCTCAGCACTCTCACCTTCGGCATTGTCGGCTTGGGACGCATCGGCACTGCGACAGCACTCCGCGCCAAAGCCCTCGGCTTCCGTGTCATCTTCTACGATCCCTACCTTCCCAATGGGGCCGACAAAGCCGTCGGCATCACCCGCGTGCGCACGCTTGATGAACTCCTCGCGCAAACCGACGTCCTCTCACTGCATTGTCCTTTGAACGAAGAAACGCGCCACCTCATTGCCGAGCGAGAAATCGCCCTGCTCAAGCCTTCGGCATTTGTCGTTAATACCGCACGTGGTGGTGTCATTAAAAAAACCACCATCCTTGCTGCGCTGCGCGAGAATCGCATCGCAGGCGCCGGGCTTGACGTCATCGAAGATGAGCCTCTTCGCACTGCTGAAGAAGCCGCCACGCCAAATCTCATCGCCACCTGTCACGCCGCGTTTTGCAGCGTGGAGAGCAAGATCGAAATGCGCAGCACCTCCGCCCGCATTGCTCTCGCCGCAGTGCGCAATGAGCCGCTAGAAAATGTGGTGAATGGCGTTTGCTCCTGAATAGCTCCGTCGTGAGCAGTGCCGACCACACCATGAACCTCTGTCCTTTTCTCGCCGCGTCCCTCGCCATCACCCTTGCTTCAGTCGCTCTGGCTCAAGAAGCCAAACCGCTGCTGCACGATCACGTCCTGCCGGTCCTGGCCACGCCAGATTTCAAGACACCGCTCGACTCCAGTTTCAGCATTGCCAAAGGAAAATGGACACCCGAAGGCGGCGTCCTCAGCGTGCTGGATCTGCCGGAGCAGAAGCACATCCCGGTGCTGCATCACAAAGTGGGCCTCTCCAGCGCCACCATCGAGGTGGAGTTCTTGATCGAAGGCCCGGGCAGCTTCCTCGTGGGCTGTGATTCCAGCAAACATGTGGGCCGTGTGGTTGTCGGTGCGGCAGGTTTGAGCATCGCGGAAGATTCCGTGGTGCCTTCCCACACCATAGCCAAGCTCCCAATGACGGTGAAAGCAGGCGAATGGCACAAGCTCCGTGTCGAGTGGCAGGGAGATCAAATGGCCGCCAATCTCGACGGCCAGGAACTGAAGGCACAGCATCCTTATTTTGCGACACCCAAGGCTCGAAGCTGGCTGGCTGCCGGTAAATCCGTGAAGGTGCGCAATCTCAAGATCAGTGGCGAGGCGAAACCATGAGCGGCAGGCACTTTATCGGCGCCCTATTCGCTCTGCTGGGCGTCCTCTGTGGTGACATCCAGAGCGCCGAGTCGCAGACCCTGCTAGAAGAATCCTTCACCACCGAACTCTCCAAAGACTGGTTCTGGGGGCTCGGTACCTGGACGGCAAAGAACGGTGTTCTGCGTGGTTTTGAATCAGGCCCTCGGCGTCACGGACCGGTCAAAATGCGCAAACTTCCGCTCAAAGATGCCATCATCGAATGTGACTTCCGGTTGGAGGGCAAAGCGACGTTTGCCGGCATCATCTTCAATGGTTCGCAGGAGCGCGGGCACCTCGTCCACCTTGTCATGGGCACGGACACGCTGCGCATCCTTGCTCATCCGAAAAAGGGCGAAAACGTGGAACTGCTCAAACAGCCCAACATCCTTGCCGTGGGCAGCTGGCATCACGTGAAGATTGAATTTAAAGGCGAAACCATCACCGCCACCATCGACGGCAAGACCATCACCGCGAGCCATCCCTGCATCGCCGAGGAAAAGCAAACCTTCGGTCTGGGCGGGGATTCCGGTGGCCCTGAAGGCGAAAAAGCAGGCGCGCTGGAATTTCGTGGCCTGAAAATCAGCGGCTGACCTGGCAGCGGCAGCGGATGATCACCGCCGCGATCACCGTCCCAATGAGGTTTGAAACGAGATCCCAGCCCGTATTTTCGTAGCCGCCCACGTTCGTGTTGGGGATCGTCAAGACAGCGATGAATTCGATCACCTCATTCAGCGCGCCGAAACCCATGCCACCCGCCGCGCACAGCATCAGCATGCCAAACGTGGGGCGCACCGCGCTGCCATCCGGCTGACGCAGGGCCTTGCTCAAAAGGTGCCAGCAGAGCCAGGTGGTGACGCCAAATCCGTAAGCATGCACGATCTGGTCGTATTTCAGCCACTGCGGGATGATCCACCAGCTGTAGAGCACCGCCTGATCCCCATTGTAGGGCCAGCCGGAGGGCAGGGGGCACAGGCCGCCTGCCATGTGGGCAAGCCCCCAAACCGAAAAGGCCCACAGCAGCGGCGTCGTGAGCCGCACACGGCGATGGACGGCGCTCATGACCCCGATCAGGACGAGCATGACCACGATGTAGAAAATGAACTCGCGGTTGCCTTGAACAATGGCCCCGATGATGGCCACCATCATGTAGGCGGCATTGAACAGGATGACTGGCAGCAGCTTCGCGGGAGGGGCAGGGGGCATGCGGTACGCATGCAACGCCTGGCCGGGCCTTTGGCAAGAGCTTCCTGCTACACCGGTTGACTGGCACTCTGTGTGCTGCATCCTAGCGCACCCCTCCCGCATGAAATTCATCCTTCCGTTTGCCGCCCTGGTTCTTTCCGCTTCGCCGAGCCAGGCTCAAATCACTCTGGAATCCGTCAAAAGCTTTGCCGAGCTTGAAAAAGTGGCAGCGCAACTGGCACTGCAGCCCTACCAGGCACCCACGCAGCAGCTCGATCCGTTTTTCGAGGGGTTGAAATATGATGGCCACCGGCAGATCCGGTTCCTGCGCGACAAAGCCTTGTTTGCCGAGCAGGGAGATGCATTCCGTGTCGAGTTCTTCCACCCAGGCTGGATGTTCAAGAAGCCGGTCGTCTTTTACAACATCAAGGAACCCCAGACCGTCGGTGTGCCGTTTGATGGCAGCCACTTTGACTATGGTGACCTCAAGGTGCCTGCGGGTGCCAAAAATCCCGTCGGCTACGCGGGGTTTCGCGTTCTGGCCCCGGACTCCCTGGTGAAGCGGCCCTTCGAGTTCATGGTGTTCATGGGTGCCAGTTACTACCGTGCTGTCACCACGCAGCTCGGCTACGGCATCTCCGCGCGCGGCGTGGCGGTGAACACGATCGGCGGCGAGCCCGAAGAATTCCCCGATTTCACCCATTTTTGGTTCAAGGAGCCCAAGGCAGGAGAAAAATCATTCAAACTGCTCGCGCTTCTCAATGGCCCCAGCATCACCGGCGCTTATGAGTTTGAATCCACACCAGGGATCAGCACCGAGATGAGGATCAAGGCCTCTTTGCACCTGCGCAAGCCGGTCAAGATGCTGGGCATCGCACCCTTTTCGAGCATGTTCTGGTTCGGCGAGAACTCGCATCCAAAGCCCTATGATTTCCGTCCCGAAGTGCATGATTCGGACGGTTTGCAGGTCGAGATCAAGGACGGCCCGTCCATCTGGCGTCCGCTGGATGTCAGCCGGGACATGCGCCTGAGCATTTTTGAAACGGACAATCTCAAGGGCTTTGGTCTCGCGGAGCGGGATCGTGACTTCAACAACTTCCAGGATCTCGAAGCCAACTACCATCGTCGTCCGGCGGTGTGGGTGGAACCGGTGAGCGGATTCGGCAAAGGCGCTGTCACCCTCGTCGAACTCTCCAGCGGTGAAGAGACCTGGGACAACATCGTCGCCATGTGGAAGCCGGCGCACCTGCCCGCCACACCTGCAGAGCCGCTCAAAGTCGAGTACAAGCTCCACTGGCTCGATCAACATCTGCCAGGCGCGCTTTGCAGAGTCATCAGCTCACGTCGTGGCTTTGTGATGGACTCAGACGACCATCTATATGTCGTGGATTTTGCCAAAGGTGCCGAGAATGGCACGGCCAAACCCAAGGACTGGACGCCCGACATCGATGTCGTTCTCAGTGCCGGCGAGGGCAAGGTTCTGGACAAGCGTGTGATGCGCAACAACGAGACCGGCGGCTGGCGTGCCTTCTTCAAGCTCGACATTCCTGAGACCACCAACCTGCTGGAAATCATGATGGAATTGAAAGACGAGAAGCAGGTCATTTCTGAACGCTGGATGTATCAATGGCGTCGCTAAGTCTCATCGATCTGGGCTGGAACGAGTTCTTCGCGAAACACTTCGAACCGTTTCGCGAGCAGGGCTGGAAACCTGCGCGCCTGATCCGTGACAACAAGATCAGCTACGGAGCTCTGCTTGAAGATGGGACGAACGGCTTCGATGAGTTCGAGGTCATCCTGGGAGGCAAAGTTTATCACGATGCTGAAACAGATGCCGAGCTGCCTGCCGTCGGCGACTGGGTAGCTCTCGAAGTCGGCGGCGAAAACGGCGACAACATCATCCGCGCCCGTCTGCCCCGCCAGACCTGCTTCTCACGCAAAGCCTCCGGTTTCAGTGCCGAGGAGCAGGTGATCGCCGCGAACGTGGATGCCGTGATCGTCGTCACCGATTCTGGGCCTGATTACAGCCTGCGCCGCATGGAGCGCTACTTCACGCTCATCTCCCGCAGTGGTGCGAAAGCGGTTGTCCTGGTCAACAAGGCCGACCTCTATCCCGACAAGCAGAATCAGGAAGCCGCCGAGGCCATCCGAGCTCTCAATGCCGATGCTGATGTGCATGTGACCAGCGTGAAAAAGCGCAAGGGCCTCAAGGTGCTGAAAGACTACCTCAAGCGTGGCCAGAGCGTGGCCGTGATCGGCTCCAGCGGTGTCGGCAAGTCCGCGCTCGTCAATCTGCTGCTCGGTGAAGACTGGCAGTGGGTGGATGAAGTGAACGAAGTCACCGGCAAAGGCCGCCACACCACCACCGCACGCGAACTGCTCGTGCTCGACAGGGGCGGCATCCTGATCGACAACCCCGGCATCAAAGAGGTGCAGATGTGGACGAATGAAACCACGCTGCGTGAACGCTTTGCCGACATCGAAGAACTCGCCCAGCGCTGCAAATACCATGACTGCAAGCACGGAACCGATGCCGGCTGCGCCATCCGCACCGCCGTGGAGTCCGGAACTCTGGATGCCGAGCGTTACGAAGGTTATCTAAAGCTCGAAGACGAAATCGCCAAGCTGCGCAAACAGCGCAAAAAGCGCCAGATGACCGTCGAACGCCGCAACAAACGCGATCACAAAATCAAGGCGCGCAATCGCGTCGATCGCGAGGATATCGAGCGCGATTTGAAGCCACGCATGTAGTCTGCAACCAATGCCTCCCCAGCCTCCTCCCACTCGCACCGGCCTCGCCCGCGCCATGTCAAAGCTCGGCTTCTGCTCACGCAGCCGTGCCACCGAACTGATCCGCATGGGCAAGGTGAAGGTGAACCTCGTCGTGCGGAAGAATCCCGAGTTCCCCGTGATCCTCAAAAAAGACGTCATCATCATGGACGACGTCAGCATCAATCAGGCGCCGCGTCTCTACGTCATGCTCAACAAGCCGCGCGGTCTCGTCACCAGCGCCTCGGACGAACTCGGCCGCGAGACAGTTTTTTCCTGCTTTGAAAATTCCAAGCTGCCGCATCTATCCCCAGTGGGTCGGCTGGACAAGGCCAGTGAAGGCATGCTGCTCTTCACCAATGACAATGTCTGGGCAGACACCATCACCAATCCCGATACGCATCTCGACAAAACCTACCACGTTCAAATCAGCGGTACCATCGATGCAAAGCGACTCGCCCAGATCAAGGAAGGGGTCGTTGACGAGGAGCAAGGCGACCACCTCTCCGCCAAGGTCATCAAAATCCTCCGCAGTGGCGAAAAGAACATGTGGCTGGAAGTCGTCCTCGATGAAGGCCGCAACCGCCACATCCGCCGCCTGCTCGAAGCCTTTAACATCGAAGTCCTCCGTTTAGTGCGCGTCAAAATCGGCATGCTCGTTCTGGGGAATCTGCCCAAAGGCCAGTGGCGAGAGCTCACAAAGTACGAAGTCCTGAAATCACGCGAGCCGCAGGAACTGCGGTAAGCCGCGGCGTCAATTCATGAGCTGGTCCCAGCTCAACTTGAAGCGCGCCAGGTATTTCTTCAGCCGGTCCGCGTCATTCATCTTCGAGCGCTTGGCACGCGAAACCGCGAACAGCTTCCGCCCGGCATCGGAGAGCGTTTTGCTTTCCCGGCACACCTGCAAAACAAAATCCAGCTGCGCCAGATCAAAGGGATCAATCTCCTCCCTCTGCACCTGGGGGAGTGCGGCGTTCTCCCGGCTTGATGCCTGATCCCCAGCATCCCGCCAGCCTTCGCGCAATCGCGCTGCCTCCGTCTCCACACACTCCACGGTGATCCTGCCTCTGGGGGCCAGCGTGGCCATGCGTGTCACCGCCGCATTCAGATCGCGGAAATTGGCGCTCCACTTCGCTTCAGGACTGCGGGCAAATTTGAGGAAGGCCTCGCGGGCTTCTTTGTTCATCCGTACCTGCCGTCGATGCGATTTCGCAAAGTGTTCCAGTTCGAAATCGAGATTCGCGGCGATGTCTTCTCGCCTCTCAGCGAGGCTCGGCAGCGTGAAGGTCCACAGGTTGATTCGTGCCAGCAGATCATCACGAAATTTGCCAGCCGCGACCTGTGTGCGCAGATCACGATTCGTTCCCGCGATGAGTTGAAAATCACTCTGCACCGCCTTGTCGCTGCCCAGCGGCAGGAACGTCTTGTCCTCCAGCGCCCGTAGCAGCATCGCCTGCTCATCAAGACCGAGTTCGCCGATCTCATCCAGAAAGATCAGCCCTTTGTCGGCCTCCTTCAGCAACCCAGGCCTGTCCGACTGGGCACCCGTGAAGGAGCCACGCTTATGCCCAAAGAGCGCCGACATCGCGTGATCACCGCGCAGCGTGGCGCAGTTGACTTCGACAAACCTGCCACCAAGCCCCGCGCGCGAACGCCGCAGATCATAAATGCGGCTGGCCAGCATGGATTTGCCTGCACCCGTTGGGCCCATGATGAGAATGGGCGCTTTGGAGTTCACTGCCACCAGTTCAATCTGCTCAATGAGCTTGTTGAAGCCCTTGCTCTTCGTGGCAATGCCGCTCTTCAAAAAATCCAGCGTGCGCTCCTGCTCCTGCGCAAAGCGGGTGGAAAGCCGGTCATACTTCGAGAGATCGAGATCAATGATCTCATAGCGTCCCGAAGCCTTCGCATCACGCCCGCCTTCACGCGATGGCGAGGTCTGTAGCAGCCGTGCAGGAATGAAGTTCGCTTCGTTGAGCAGGAACCAGCAGATCTGCGCCACATGAGTTCCAGTCGTGAGGTGGATCAGGTAGTCCGCCTTCTCTGGATCGAATGCGTAACCCCGCACGAAGTCATAGAGCCGCTCATACACCTCCTGCAGATCCCACGGATCCTTCAGTGGAAACTCATGCACTGCCACCGTCGTCTCAGGCGACACCTTCTCGATGTCCGCCTTCACCTGCTGCGCTAGATCTGCAAACTTCGGTTCAGCCAGTAATTCCAGCCGCGAAATCACTAAATCCTCTTGCTGACACATCGCCACCGTGGGCCGCCATTTAGACCATCTTTCCGGCCCTGAGGCTCGGTCCAGGTTCGATCCGAGGAATCCAAATGTGATGATGGGTTTCATGCAGAGAGCAGGGAAAGTTACAGCGCGGCTCGAATGGCTCGCAGCAACGCGCCTGTGGGACGTGCAGGATTCACATCAATGGGACGGAGAGAACCATTCCACTCCAGAAGGTTCGCTGGCTTGGCATCAAACACCGCCGTGTTGTCCTCCTCCCGATACCACGCATGCGAAGGCCCCGGTTGGTTGCTCAGATACAGCTTGGCAAAGCCCCGCCGCGTGAACCAGCCATCAATCAGCCGCCGCACCTCATGACCACCCAGCTCCGCCGCGATATCTCCCAGCAATCGTCCAGGCACATACTCCTGCAAAGTCACCACCTCCAGCCTGAGCGGTGTGCGGATGAATCCCTCCAAAGTCATGGCCACATCGGGAAACACTTCATTCAGCAGCACCAAGCGGTGCAGATATTCGCCCAAGCTCGCCGGCCCCAGTCTCAATCCGCCCTCAACCACCGGTGTGTAGCCGTAGCCCACACCTCGGGTCTCATCCGTCGGTTTCGTGACACGGCGGACGTGACGAATGGGGTCGCCAACACGTGCCACATCGTGCTCTGTGCCGCCGAGCAACAGCTCATTTAAATTCCCGATCTCCATCCAGAGACCGTGAAGTTCAACCCATGGTTCGATTAGTTTTTGCTCCGCAGCCTGTCGATCACCGAGGGCATCGAGTGTCCCAGATTCCGTTGCATCAGTTCCAGTGCTTGCGCTGAGGAGTGCTGCGGCATCCGCAAGCCACCCACCGCTGCCTTGTTCTGGCTGCGTTGCGTGGGTTTCTCTTGGGCTGGAACTGGGGACTGCATCACTCATGAAGTTGGTCCAAAACACATGTAAAGCAACTGACGGCAGAGCTCACTGAATTACCAAATGAATACACTATCCAAAAAGATAAAACAATATCCCATTGGAGATAATATTCGGGAATCAAAACATCGCTTTTTGTCCCAAAAAAATGATCTGAAAATTCCTGGACCCCTTGTTTTACAAGGCTTCCAGCGTCCTCCGGACACCTGGTCCAGAGAACTTGGCACGGCCCTAGCATTAGGTATTGGCACACACAAACGACCAACCCAAACCAACACCATGGCAAGCAAATCACTCTTTTCGACTCTCCGCGGCGCTCTGGCCCCCAAGGCTGACAGCTTCAATGAAGCCGGTGGCCTGGCCTACCAGCTCACGCCTCGTCATGCGCTGGCTCAGTATGCAGCCACCGGCTGCCTCAACAGCACCTTTTACGCCACAGCGGAAGATCAGCTACAGCAGGTCCTGAAGCTGTGTGAGAAAGTTCCGACCGACTTCATCGCCCGCACGGCGCTTCACTGCCGCCAGAAAGGTTTCATGAAGGATGTGCCAGCACTGCTCTGCGCCGTGCTTGCCGCCCGTGATGCCGAACGTCTGGAACTGATCTTTGATCGCGTGATCGACGACGCCAAGATGCTGCGGAACTTTGTGCAGATCCTCCGCTCTGGAGTGACGGGTCGTAAATCCCTCGGTTCTCTGCCAAAGCGTCTCGTGCGCCGCTGGTTCGAGACTCGTTCAGACGAGGCCATCTTCCGTGCCGACGTGGGTCAGTCGCCTTCTCTAGCAGACATCGTGAAAATGGTGCACCCTCACCCTGCCACGAAAAGCCGTGAGGCGCTCTATGGCTACCTCATCGGTCGCAATCATGAGTCCTCGGCACTGCCGCGTATCGTGCGTGAGTTCGAGGCCTGGAAAGCCGATCCTGCGGGAGATCCGCCGGACGTGCCGTTTCAGATGCTCACCGCCCTGCCTTTGACGGCAGAGCAGTGGCAGGCCATCGCCCGTCGTGCCCCATGGCAGATGACGCGCATGAACCTGAACACCTTTGCCCGCCACGGCGTGTTCTCCATCAAGGAAATCACCCGTCTCGTGGCCAGCCGCCTGCGCCATCAGGACCAGGTGCGCCGCTCCAAGGTGTTCCCGTACCAGCTCCTGGCCGCCTATCTCAACGTCGGCGCGGAAGTCCCGCACGAAGTGAAGGAAGCCCTGCAGGATGCGATGGAGATCTCGGTCTCCAACGTGCCCGTGGTGGCCGGAAAGGTGGTCGTGGCTCCGGACGTTTCCGGGTCCATGCACTCCGCTGTGACCGGTGTCCGCAAGGGCGCCACCAGCAAGGTGCGCTGCATTGATGTGGCCGCTCTGGTGGCCGCTGCCTTCCTGCGTCAGAATCGTGATGCCGAAGTGCTGCCATTCGAGAACAACGTCGTTCGTGTGTCGCTGAATCCCCGTGATTCCGTGATGACGAACGCGCAGAAGCTCGCGTCTCTGCCTTGCGGCGGAACGAACTGCAGCGCCGTGCTCATCGATCTCAATGCCCGCAAGGTGCAGGCGGATCTGGTGATCTACGTCTCCGACAACGAGTCGTGGATGGACACCCCCTATCACGGCCACTTCGGTGGTTCGGCCACTCGCACGATGAGTGAGTGGCAGAAGTTCAAGCAGCGCAATCCAAAAGCCCGTCTCGTGTGCTTGGACATCCAGCCCTATGCGACAACGCAGGCCCAGGAGCGTGAGGACATCCTCAACATCGGTGGCTTCTCCGATGCGGTGTTCAACGTGATCGCCGCCTTTGCCCGTGGCGAACTCAGCAGCGCCCACTGGATGGGTGAGATCGAAAAAACACCCCTTTAACCCAAACTTTGGAGCCTGGTGAATGCTGGAGCGGACTACATTTCCAACTGTTGCGTCTCTCCAATCCTTGTCACCAGGCTCCATCTCAACTCTCAAATGACGGCGAATGCCCCGAGGAACTACATTGAACCAGTCGGCCGCAGGTTCGAGCCCTGCCTGTCATGCACCAGCATGGCAGTAGCTCAGTGGTAGAGCAATTGGACACGTTTCTCACCTCCTTGTCGCCGTCACCCTTTCACACTTAGACCGGTTCTCAAAAAGAATGTCATATTCCGGCTGTACATTTTAGAATTATGGTAATGAATAAGCGGTGGTGGCCCGCCCGTGCATCGAACTCAACCTGGACAACGCGACTGGAGATGAAGTGC
>NZ_JBAQCR010000111.1:0-10288 GCF_049294395.1 Prosthecobacter sp. | reverse complement strand
ATCCAATGACTACCTTGACCCCGGACAATATCTCCAAAAGTGAAACCCTGGGCTGCATTGCCAGCCGCCCGTGGCTGTGGGTTGTGCTGGCCTTTGTGGTGCTTCTCAGCGCGTGGAGCGTGCTGTTTTACATCGCACTCAACAATCAGCCGGAGATCGTGCCGCTCAAGCATCTGATACCGGCATGATGCAGATCGACACCAGCGCCGCAGCCTTTGTGGCCGGCATTGTCACCAGTGTCCACTGCGTGGGCATGTGCGGGCCGCTGTCGTGTTCGTGGGCCATCGGGCCGAAAGGTGGCGGCTTCATGCGCAGCACGGCGCTGTACCACACCGGGCGCATGATTTCCTATGGCGCAGCGGGCGCGATCGCCGGAGCGATCGGCGCGGTGCCGCTGGCTTTTTTCCAACATGGGGCGGGCATGGTGCTGCCATGGCTGCTGGTGCTGGCCTTTGCCTGTGTGGGACTGGGGCTGGATGCCTGGCTGCCTAAGCCGCACTTTCTCTCCGCCGGGCTGCGCCGGGTGCAGACGGCGGCGTTTCAAATGAAGAGCACCTGGCGGGCTGCGCTTCTCGGACTGGCCACGCCGCTGCTGCCGTGCGGGCCGCTGTACATGATGCTGGCGCTGGCTTCTGCGAATGGCAGCGCCATGAAGGGTTCTGGATTTGCGGTGGCCTTTGGTCTGGGCACGCTGCCACTGCTGTTTCTGGCCCAGACGCAGCTTCATTTGATGGGAGGGCGGCTGCAGCCTGCCACGATGCGGAAAGTGCAGCGGGGGCTGGCGCTGGTGACGGCGGTCGTTCTTGCGTGGCGGCTGCGTGACACGCTGGACTTTGGAAGCAGTGAGGCGGCGAGCTGCTGCCATGCGATGAACTGATTTTTTTGAAGCTTATGAACACGACCTGCAAGCACTGCGGGACACCGGTCCCCAACACCCGCAGCGACGGCTTTTGCTGCGCGGGCTGCCACTCTGTGCATGACATGCTGCAGCAAAATGGGCTGGAACATTTTTATGATCTCAAGTCCGGGCTGAACCTGCCGCCCGTGCCTGCGCAGGCCATGCGGCAGCAGGACTATGGGTGGCTGGAAACCGCCACGCTGGCTGCAGAGGGCACACGGGTGAGTGAGGATGTGGCCGCTGAATTGGGCGTGTCTGTGCAGGGGCTTTCCTGCATGGCGTGCATCTGGCTGATCGAGCGAGTGTTTGCCAAACTGGGTGGCACGCAAATCCATGTGGACATCTCCAGCGGTGAACTGCGCATGGCGTGGCAGCCCGGGAAATTTCAGCCGGTGGAGTTTGCGCGAGAGCTGCAGCGCTTTGGCTATCTGCTGGGCATGCAGCGTGCCGATGGTGGGCAGACCCGTGACAACGGTCTGGAGCGCCGGACCGGTGTGTGCGGTGCCTTTGCGATGAATGCGATGGCGTTCTCCCTGCCTGCCTATTTTGGCATGCCGGCGGACTTTCCCTTTGCGCACTGGTTTGACCTAGTGGCGGCGGCCTCTGCCACGCTTTCGCTGCTGGTGGGTGGAAGCTACTTCGCGCAGCGTGCGTGGCATGCGCTGCGTGCTGGGGTGCTGCACATCGATACGCCGATCACGCTTGGTATTCTGGCGGCCTATGTGGGGTCGCTCATCGGCTGGATGAGTGGAGAGCCGGGGCTGAAGTACTTCGACTTTGTGGCGATGTTCATTTTCCTGATGCTGGGCGGCAGGCTGGTGCAGCAGATGGCCGTGGCGAGAAATCGCCGCAGGCTGCTGCGTGACCCCTCCATTCCTGAGGCGGAGATGCTGGAATCTTTGCAAGCAGGCGCGACCTTCACCGTGAAGCCCGGGCAGGCGGTGCCGGTGGCAGCGAAACTGACCGATGAGCATGCGAGCATCAGCCTGGAGTGGATCAGCGGAGAGAGCGACTCCTGCACGCGGAGCAGCGGTCAGCTTCTGCCTTCGGGTGCGCTGAACGCGGGCACGCGTGCGCTGAATGCGGTGGCTCTGGAATCGTGGAGTGAATCGACGCTGCACAAGCTGCTGGATGCACGCCGTGGGGGAGAACACCGGGATCTACGACTGGAAAAACTGCTGCGTGGATATTTGGTGGTGGTGGTGCTCGCGGGCGTGGTCGGTGGACTTTGGTGGTGGTGGCATACGGGCGAATGGGCGCGGGGGCTGCAGGTGATGATTTCCGTGTTCGTTGTCTCCTGCCCATGTGCCCTCGGCGTGGCAGCACCGCTGGCGGATGACATCGCCGCAAGCCGTGCGGCCGACCAAGGCGTTTTTGTGCGCACGCTGGGGCTGTGGAAGAAGCTTACGCGGCTGCATCAGGTGGTGTTTGATAAAACCGGCACGCTGACGCTGGAGAACCCGATGCTGATGAATCCTGCGGTGCTGGATGAACTGGATGACAGCTCCCGCCAGATGCTGCGACATCTGACCAGCGGCAACCTGCACCCGGTGAGCCGCAGCCTGTTTGATGCCCTGGGCGGCATGCACAGCGAAAACCTGGATGCTGAAGTCTGGGAGGAACCGGGACAGGGGCTGCGCTGCGAGCATGCAGGCGCGGTGTGGGCGATCTCACGGCCGCAGGATGCGTCTGCAGATGCGATCTTCACACGGGATGGAGTGACGCTCTGCGCCTTCCGTTTTCGTGATGCGCTGCGTGTGGAATCTCTGGCGCAGGTGGAGGCACTGCAGGCGCGTGGGCTGCGCGTGAGCATCCTCAGTGGTGACCGTGAGGCCAAGGTGGCGGCGATCGCCGAGCAGCTGCATCTTCAGCCGGAGCAATGGCAGCACAGCCTGACACCGGAAGAAAAGGCGGCGTGGATCTCCGGCCATGAGCCGCAGGGCACGCTCTACATCGGTGACGGTGCGAATGACAGCCTGGCGTTTGACGCCGCCTCTTGTGCTGGCAGTCCGGTGACGGGGCGAAGCTTTCTGGAGCACAAGGCGGACTTCTATTTCCTGGGACACAGCATGCGCTTCATGAGCAGCCTGCTGGACATCGCCGCCACGCATCGCCGTGCGGTGCATGCGGTCTTTGGGTTTTCGGTGACTTATAATATTGTCACGGTGATCGTGGGACTGATGGGGCATCTGAGTCCGCTGCTGGCTGCGATTCTGATGCCGCTGAGTTCTTTGGCCACGCTGTCGCTGGTGGCGCTGGTGTTTCGGCGTGGTGGGAACGCTGGGGTGAGGAAGTATGTGGAGCCGGATGTGGCGGGTGGGGTTCCTTGTGTGACGGCGTGTTGAGTGATTTGTTGGATGTGTAGCGCTATTGAAGCCTGAACTCCAAGCTGGCGAAGTTTTTTTGGGCACCTCACCCCGGCCCTCTCCCCGAAGAAAAATAGATGTTGTTGTCGTGGCTCAGGGGCGGGGAGAGGGAGAACGGCTTTGGCCGCCTTGGAAGTGGGGACACTGCATGATTTTAAACGCGCCTAGATGAGATGTGGGAAGCGACATGGGGCAGGTGGCGCATCATCCTCTGTGTCTTCGAGGTGTGAGCGTGTTTTTAGCCAGAGTTTCAATGTGCCGTCGTAGGCTGTTTTGACGCAGGTGTAGCATTCGGGGACTTCGGCGCAGCTGCCGTAGTAGGTGACGATGCGTGTGCCGAGGGGTTTTAGCTCCAGCTGCTGCTGCACGTGGAGGGTGTAGTCGTCGTAGAGGCGTGACTCCATTTCCACATCGTGGTCGATGCGCAGCATGGGGAGGATGTTTTCCTCGAAGGGGTTGAAGAGATAGAAGGCATCGAAGGCGGCAAAGGAGATGGTGGTGATGTTGCCATGAACGATTTCAGCGCGCGTGATGCGGAGGCGCTCCAGGAGGTCGCGTGCGGCTTTGACGAGCCGGGTGCGCTGCTCCACGCCGGTGAAGTGGCCGAGGGTGGTGGTGGCACCGACTGCGCAGAATTTTCCGGGGCCGCAGCCGATGTCCAGCACGCGGGTGCCGGGCTTCTCGACGAGCATTTGCGCGGCCATCTGGCAGACATCCATGGGCGTCCAGTGACAGGCGGATTGTTCGCGAATGTGCTCGGGATAGTGCTGGTCGAATTCGTGATCTCTGAATGCGGTCAGGAATTCGGTGTCGGACTCGATGGGTGGAGTCGAGCTCTGTGAGTAGAAACGAGTGGGCATGAGGTTGGCCGGGACTGCCAACTCGGCGGTCAGTGTAGCCCGTGAATCTGTCGATCCGGGGAAGGGGAGCGAGAGGTTATTTCACGTGAGCATTACGGACACTTTGTTCTGTGGATGCCGGAATGAAAGCGAGACGTTGCCGGAGCTGTAACGTGAGGCTGCTGAGGGAGGGCGTGGGCGCTGGCCGACAGACAGGAGTGTCTGTCGTACTTCATGGCTTCCACCATGCGTCGAGCTTTGCGCTCAGTGATTTGACTTTGTCTGCGTTTTCGGCGGCAAGATTTTTCTCTTCGGTGGGATCTCCTTTTAGATCGTAAAGCTCCACGACATCGTTTGGCTGGTTGGTTTTGTCGGGGACGATGAGCTTGTCATAGCTGTTGATGATCCAGCGCCAGCGCAGGCTGGTGGAGGGGACGTTGAGATCGACGAAGTTGTGGGTGAAGCATTCGCCGTAGAGTGTTTTGCGGACGCTGACGGACGAGGAGTCGAGGAGGTCGATGCCGGGGAAGGTCTTGGCGGGGGCGATGCCGACGGCCTTGAGAAGGGTGGGGACGAGATCGATGGATTGTGCGAGGTCTTCGGACATTTTTGGCTGCACGTGGCCGGGCCAGCGGATCATGATGGGGGTGCGCAGGCCGCCGTCGTACTGGCTTTGTTTTGATTTCTCGGCGTAGCGGCCGGTCTTGGGGTTGGTGATCCAGCCGTTGTCGCTGAGGTAGACGAAGATGGTGTTTTCCTTCATGCCATTGTCGTCGATGTGCTTGATGAGTTCGCCGCAGGTTTCGTCGAACCAGTCCACCATGGCCCAGTATTTGGCCACATGCTCGCTGGGGGCTTTGTCCTTGTATTTTTCCAACAGGCGCTGCGGCGGCGTATGGGGATCGTGCGGCATCATGGGGGCATACCAAACGAAGAAGGGCTTTTGCTGCTGTTTGGCGTCGCTGATGAAATCATAGATGGGCTGCATGGTCTTGCGGCCGATGTGGAGGCCGGCATCTCCATGGCGGCCGCCGTGAGTCATGCCATGGGTGAAGCCGCCGCGCTCGTAGCTCTTTTGCCACCATTTGCCGGTTTGCAGGCTCAGGTAGCCTTTTTGCTTCAGCATGGTGGGCAGTGTGCCTGCTTCTTCGAGGTGCTTGCTGATGACTTCGCGACCGGCGTCAAATTGCGGGCTGGTTTGAAACTCGCGCGGCTTCATGCCGACGGGGATAGGAGGATCGTTGCTGGTGACTTTATGCTGATGGGGATAGAGGCCGGTGATCAGCGAGGCGAGGCTGGGGCAGCAGAGGCTGCAGGGGACGTAGCCACGGGTGAAGGTGAGGCTTTCGGCGGCGAGGCGGTCCAGATTTGGCGTCTGGATGGTTTTGTGGCCCATGAAGCCGTAGTCGCTGTACAATTGATCGTCCGAAATGATCATGACGATGTTTGGCGGTGCATCGGCGGCGGAGAGCAGGCAGGGCAGGGCGAGCAGCGAGAGAAAGAGGCGGCGGATCATGGGCGGATGGGAACGATGGGTCTGCGGGGCATCTTGCCGTGCAAATCGGGCTCAATTGCAGGATGAAGGCAATCCAGACTTGCGCATGTGCGCTGGAACGGCAGCCTAGCGGGATGATTCGGAAACGCTTTCGGCGCGTGGTGCCGGCGCTCAGCATTTGCCTTTTTTCACTTACCTCCTGCAAAATGCACGTGGGCTCGTTTGCCTACAGAGCCATGCACAGCATGTCGAACCCGCTGACCTCTGAGCCGCTGGACTATCTGCCGTTTCCGGATCTCAAGCAGTGGGCGGCCCTTCCGGGACCCATGCTGGAAGTGCAGGGGGGCAAGGCCATTCCGCGCAGTCTTTTCATTCGCGACGAGGAGCTGCCGAAGGGATCGCCGAAGGCCAAGAGACCGAGCTCGGGGCTGACGGGCAAGGCGGGGGATCTGATGGGGATGGTGACTTCGCTGCTGGCGATTGCGGCGGGATCGACTTCGGATGACAAGCTGGGGTCGATCGACGACACGCGGCGTCAGCTGGCGGTGAATGAATTTCCCTTTGTGCTGCTGCAGGGGGCGGATCTTGTTTATGTGAAGGCGGACAAGCAGATGTGGCCGCGCCTGGCGCGTGCTGACAAGTGGAGTAAAATCACCGTCATCACAAAGGACGGCACGTTCTTTGGCATCGCGCAGCGGATTCATTTTCGCAGTTCATCTTCGGAGGTGGTGCTGGAGGGGGACCCGACGGTGCAGTCCGGGCAGCAGCACATCAAGGGGGCGAAGGCGGATGCGATCATGGTGCTGGATTTTGCGAAGCGCCGTGTGCTGGTGAACGGGCCGGTGGCGGAGAAGAAGCTGTTTCGGTGAGCTGGCGGGAGGTTTTTCATTTTTCGGTCCGGCGCAAGCCTGTGCCTTCTGCCTGCGTTCTTTCGACATGGATCCTTTCCTTGAATATCACCGCAGCCAGACCCGGCGTCAGTTCTTTGGCCAGACCGGCCTGCGCTTGGGAGGCGTGGCGCTGGCGGGCATGATGGGTGAGCAGTTTGCGAGCGGTGCCTCCAGCCTGGTGCAACCGGCGCTGCCCGGGCTGCCGCACTTTGCGCCGAAGGCCAAGCGGCTGATCTACCTGCACATGAATGGGGCGCCTTCGCAGCTGGATCTGTGGGACCACAAGCCGCAGCTGCAGCAGCATTTTGACAAGGATTTGCCGGACAGCATCCGCAACGGACAGCGCATCACCACGATGACGAGCGGTCAGGCGCGGTTTCCGGTGGCGCCGAGCATGTTCAAGTTTACCCAGCACGGGCAGTGCGGGCGGTTTGTGAGCGAGCTGCTGCCGCACACGGCGAAGATCGTGGATGAGATCGCGGTGATCAAGAGCGTGAGCACCACGGCGATCAATCATGATCCGGCCTGCACGTTTGTCATGACGGGCAGCGAGGTGCCGGGCAAGCCGAGCATTGGTAGCTGGCTTGGATACGGGCTGGGCAGCGAGAGCAATGATCTGCCGTCGTTTGTGGTGTTTACGCCGACATTCCCTGCGGCGAGTCAGGCGCAGGCTCTGTTTACGCGCATGTGGAGCAGTGGGTTTCTGCCCACGAAGTACACGGGTGTGGCGTTGCGGGGGCAGGGAGATCCGGTGCTGTATGTGAAGAATCCGCCGGGGGTGGATGGCAGTGACAGGCGAACGATGCTGGACGCGCTGAACAGGCTCAATACGATCAATCATGACCGCATTGGGGATCCGGAGATTCAGACGCGCATCGCCCAGTATGAGATGGCTTTCCGCATGCAGACGAGTGTGCCGGAGCTGACGGATCTGAGCAAGGAGAGCAAGGCGACGCTGGAGATGTATGGGGCCGATGTGAACCGCAGCGGCAGCTTTACGCACAGCGCCATCATGGCACGGCGGCTCATCGAGCGCGGCACGCGGGTGGTGCAAATTCTGCATCGCGGGTGGGATCAGCATAGTAATCTGCCGAAGCTGCTGCGTGGTCAGGTGGAGGACACCGAGCGTGCCTGTGCGGCGCTGATCATGGATTTGAAACAGCGCGGGCTGCTGCAGGACACGCTGGTGGTTTGGGGCGGGGAGTTTGGGCGTACGGTCTATTCACAGGGCACGCTGACCAAGGAAAACTATGGGCGTGATCACCATCCTCGCTGCTTCACCATGTGGATGGCCGGTGGTGGCATCAAAGGCGGTGTGGAGCACGGCGAGACGGACGACTTCAGCTACAACGTGGTCAAAGATCCCGTGCACATCAATGATCTCAACGCCACGATCCTGCACCTCATGGGTATTGATCACCGCAAGTTCAGCTTCAAATTCCAGGGGCTGGACCAGCGGCTCACGGGGGTGGAGGAGCACAGTCCGGTGAAGGCGGTGCTGGCGTGAGGCACTCTAAAAATCAACCATCCTTGTTCCTCAATCGTCAATCACGCACAGCCACTACGCTCTGCGGCCTGAATGATTGACGATTGTCGAGCCATCGATTTTTGATTGTTGAAGTGGCCGCACGGCAGTGCCTCTGCGATGTGTGGAATGCTTTTGTGTGCTCAGCGCGCCGTCCTGCCTGCGAAAGCGGCGTCGCGCCTAGGCTTGCCGCCGCACTCCAAGACGCTCTGCGTACGCGTGAGCTATGGCGCGCTTCGTACAATGTCCACCGTCACGGAGCGGTGGTCGGAGCCCATATCGGGGCCGAGGGTGCGCTTTTGGATGGTCAGGCCGCGTTTTGTGAGGACGTGGTCGATGGGGATCATCATGGGCAGGTGCAGCCCCCAGGTGGGTGGCCAGACGGGATCGACGGAGCGGAAGTCCAGGCCGCCCTTTTCGCGCAGCAGGCGCATGCCCTCGCACCAAGGCGTGGTGTTGAGATCGCCGGCCACGATGACTTCGCCGGTGAGGCCAGCGACGAGAGTGGCGATGCCTGACAACTGATCGCGCCATTCATGCGCCCGCTGGCCGCTCGTCGGCGGGATGGCATGGGTGCCGATGAAGGTGAGAGGTCTGCCAAGGTGATCGAGATTGAGCACGAGAGTGGGCAGCCGCCAGATGGAGAAGCGGCGAACTTCGGAGCTTTTCAGGGGCAGTCGCGTGTAGCAGGCGATGCCGAAATGGCCGTCGCTCAGTTCTTCCAAGTGATGCGGGTATTTGATGCGAAGCTGCTCCAAGGATGCGCGCCAGGAGTCATCGACCTCCAGCAAGCAGACGATGTCCGCGTCTGTCTGCATCACATGGGTGATGGCTGAGGTCTGGTTTTTGTTTTGCGTCAGGACATTGAAGGTCATGACGCGCAGGGCTTTCTCGCGTGTCGTGTCTGCCACCTCGGCCGTTTGGTGGAAGGCTTCAATTATTTGGGCGTTCCAGAGCAGGGAGATCAGTGAGATGAGCACCAGCCAGGTGCGACGACGAATCAGCGCGTAGATCACCACGAGGGCGCAGACGATCACGTATTGAAGCCGGAAGTGTGAAAGGAGATCGAACACCCAGCCATAGCGGCCCAGGCTGCCGAGCCAGGTGCAGGGGAGGGCCAAAAAGACGATGGCATCACAAAGCCCGCCCAGTGAGACGGCTTTTTTTACAGGGATAGGTTTGTCGGCTGGCGGCGCGTCGTCACTCATCGGCAATGCAGGACCCTACGCATGCGGGGTGTCGATGCACCTTCTTCTTGCACGCTGAAGCATGCCGTTCATGGATGAAGGCATGGGTAAACTTCAAGATAAGATCGCAGTCGTCACCGGTGCCGGACGCGGCATTGGCAAAGCCATCGCCGAAACCTTCGCCGCCGAGGGCGCGAAAGTGGCCGTCGTCAGCCGTACACTGGCCAATGCGCAAAGCGCTGCGGATGCCATCAACGCCACCTATCCCGATGCTGCGAAGGCTTATGCACTCGACGTGGCCGATGGGGCAGCCTGCGCCGAAGTGGGCAAGCAGATCCTGGCGGACTATGATCACGTGGACATTCTGGTGAACAACGCCGGTGTCACCAAGGACGGTCTGCTGCTGCGCATGAGCGAGGAAGACTGGGACGTGGTGCTGGACACCAATTTGAAGGGTGCTTTCAACATGGTGAAGGCGTTTCAACGCAGCATCCTGAAGCAAAAGGGCGCGCGCATCATCAACATCAGTTCTGTGATCGGCTTGATCGGCAATGCGGGTCAGGCGAACTACGCGGCGAGCAAGGCGGGCCTCATCGGTTTCACGAAGTCCCTGGCGCGTGAGTTTGCTGGTCGTGGTGTTACGGCGAACTGCATCTGCCCTGGTTTCATTGCCACGGACATGACGCATGTGCTTAATGATGCCGTGAAGGGTGAGATTTTGAAGAAGATCCCGCTCGGTGATCTTGGAGCAGGTGAAGACATTGCTGAAGCCGTTCTCTTCCTCGCCAGTCCAGCGGCCCGTTATATCACGGGGCAGGTGCTGGCCGTGGATGGTGGGATGGTGATGTGAGCTGGTAGCTAGAGGCCTAGATCTGAATGGCACTCGGTTAAGGACATTGATCGTGAGTTTTGGAGCTGTAGCACACTCTTCTACTGCGGCGGGGCTCATTGCAGACGCTGCTGGCGAGCGGGGCGTGTGGCGAAGGCGTTGGGTTTGCTTCCCGGTCGTGTATTGGCATACCCAGGGTCGCCTCGCTGAGGCTCGGCTGACCCTGGGCTGAATTACGCAGCCCCGTTGGGGCTGGTGT
>NZ_JBAQCR010000110.1:0-6679 GCF_049294395.1 Prosthecobacter sp. | reverse complement strand
TGTCTTTGAGCTGAACCAATTCATTTATGATCTTGCCATGGAGCCTTCGGCTGCCGGCGGCACATGGGCCGGCATTGAAGAGGCGCTGAAGGAGTCGGACGTGCTGCTGGGAGAAGCCCCCATTTTGAAATGCCTGCAGGCGGGCGAGGAGCTGGGCATCAGCCAGTATGAAAACGCGCTGGCCAATGAGGACGTGTCCGTGGCAGCGAAGACGCTGATCAAGCGGACGCTGCTGCCGATTCTCTCGGATCATCTCATCGACCTGCAACAGAGGCGTGACCAGGGGCAGTGAAAAGTCTGCCACGCGCGGCTTGGGAAATTAAGCGCACATCTTAATCGCCATGAGTGACTTCCTATTCTCAGTGCTGCTAACCGTGCTCGACAAGCAGTCGTTCGTGGAGTCTGCTGAAGGCACAGGCGCCACCCAGGCCAAAAGACAGGGCTTGTGATTGATTCATGAAAAAGCCAGCCCCACCTCCAGCGCGGAAGCGCACCCTGCGCAAAGCCGCTCCTGCACCACGGAAGACACCGCCGAAGAAAGCCGTTGAGTGCCCCATCGTGGGCATCGGGGCTTCAGCGGGCGGTTTGGAGGCGCTGGTGCAGTTCCTGGGCCATGTGCCCAAAGACAGCGGCATGGCGTATGTGATCGTGCAGCATCTGGACCCGACGCAGAAGGGCATGATGCCCGAGCTGCTGCAGCGTGCCACGAAGCTGAAGGTGATGCAGGTGAAGGACCGCACGCGGGCGGAGCCGAACTGCGTGTATGTGATTCCGCCGAACAGCGACATGTCCGTGCTGCGGGGTGTGCTGCACCTGCTGGCTCCCGTGGAGATGCGCGGACTGCGGCTGCCGATCGACTTCTTCTTCCGCTCTCTGGCGGAAGATCAGCGGGAGCAGAGCGTGGGCATCATCCTTTCCGGCATGGGCAGCGATGGCACGCTGGGGCTGCGCGCCATCAAGGAGAAGGCGGGCATTGTGCTGGTGCAGGATCCTGCCACGGCGAAGTTTGACGCGATGCCGCGCAGCGTGATTGATGCGGGGCTGGCGGACATCGTGGCCTCCGCCGATGAGCTGCCGGAGAAACTCATCGTCTACCGGAGGCATCTGCCGCATCTGGACAAGTCCGAGCTGCATCTGGAGGAGAAGGTGCAGAGTGCGCTGGAAAAGATCGTCATCCTTCTGCGCGGGCACAGCGGGCATGATTTCACGCTGTACCGCCGCAGCACGCTGTACCGGCGCGTGGAGAGGCGCATGGGGATTCATCAGGTGGGCAAGATCAGCGGCTATGTGCGCTACTTGCAGGAGAATCCGCAGGAGCTGGGCATCCTCTTCAAGGAGCTGCTCATCGGTGTGACGAATTTCTTCCGCGACAAGGCCGCCTGGGAGCAACTGGCCAGCAAGGCGCTGCCGCTGCTGCTGAAAGACCGGCCTGCGGGCAGCACCCTGCGCGCATGGGTGGCGGGCTGCTCCACGGGGGAGGAGGCCTACTCGCTGGCCATGACTTTCAAGGAGACGCTGAAGCAGCTCAAGATCACGGACAACATCTCGCTGCAGATCTATGCCACGGATCTGGACAAGGACGCGATCGACAAGGCGCGCCTGGGTTTGTTTCCTGAGAACATCGTCGCGGATGTGTCGCCTGCGCGGCTGGCGCGCTTTTTCATCAAGGAAGAATGCGGCTACCGCGTGAACAAGGAGATCCGCTCCATGGTGGTCTTTGCGCCGCAGAACCTGATCATGGACCCGCCGTTCACCAAGCTGGACATCCTGTGCTGCCGGAACCTGCTGATCTACCTCACGCCGGAGCTGCAGAAGAAGCTTTTCCCGCTTTTCCACTACAGCCTGAATCCCGGCGGGGTGCTGTTTCTCGGCAGTGCGGAGAGCATCGGCAACTTCACGCACCTCTTCACCGCGCTGGCGCTGAAGGAGCGTATTTTTCAGCGCAACGAAACGGCCATGCAGGGCAGCCACCTGGATTTTCCGGCCGTGTATGTGCCGGCGCACACGAGCCGCCAGGAATCGCAGGTCGCATCGCGAGTTCCGGCACCGAGTTTGCAGGCGGTCGCGGACCAGATGCTGCAGCAGCGCTACGCACCGCCCGCCGTGCTGGTGAACGAGCATGGCGACATCTTGTACATCAGCGGCAAGACGGGAAAATTTTTGGAGCCCGCCGCCGGCAAGGCGAACTGGAACGTCATCGCCATGGCGCATGACGGCCTGCGCACGGAGCTCTCCAACGCGATGCAAAAGGTCATCCGTAAAAAAGGCAGCGTCACCGTGCGTGGCATCAAAATCGGCCCCTCGGCCGACACGCGGGCCGTGGACATCATGGTGCAGGCCATTGAGGAGCCGAAGGAGCTCTTTGGCATGCTGCTCATCGTGTTTACTGAAACCGTCGTCCCTGCCGAACTCCGGCTTGACCGTGCCAAAGGCAAGGCCAGCGCCAGCAGCAGCAGCGCGCGCCAGCGGGAGCTGCAAAATGAGCTGAAGCATGCGCGTGATGAAGTGCAGGCGGGGCGCGAGGAGATGCAGACCTCCCAGGAGGAGCTGAAGTCCATGAACGAGGAGCTGCAATCGACCAATGAGGAGCTGCAGTCCACGAACGAGGAGCTCATGACTTCGAAGGAGGAGATGCAGTCTCTCAATGAAGAGCTGCAGACGGTGAATGCGGAGCTGCAGGCGAAGCTGGACGAGCTCTCCGGCACGAACAACGACATGAAGAACCTGCTCAACAGCACGGACATCGCGACGGTGTTTCTGGACAACGAGCTGCATGTGCGGCGCTTCACGCTGCAGGCGAAGACGATCATCAAATTCATCCCCAGCGATGTGGGGCGGCCCATCACGGACCTGGCGTCCGACCTGCTCTATCCCGAGCTGGTCAAGGACGCGCAGGAGGTGCTGCGCACGCTGGTCTTCAGCGAGCGCTCCATCGCCACGCAGGACGGGCGCTGGTTCACGGTGCGCATCATGCCCTATCGTACGATGGACAACCGCATCGACGGTGTGGTCATCACTTTTGCGGACATCACCGCTGCGAAGAAAATCGAGGCCGATCTGCGCGAGCAGCACCGGCTGTTGACGCGGCAGGCCGTGGAGCAGGGCCGCGCGCTGGACAAAGCTCTCGGCAAACCCAAGGGCCGCCGGGTGGCCGCCCCGCAACGGAAATACAAATTATGAAACAACGTGTCATCGACCTGCGCCGCCGTGCTGAAAGCCAGCTGCGGGAAATGCCTGCCAAAACCAAGCGTGCCCCCAGCGCTGCGGATGCGCAGCGCGCGCTGCAGGAGCTGCAGATTCACCAGATCGAGCTGGAGCTGCAAAACGAGGAGCTCAAGCTCACGAAGGCGGAGGTGGACGCGGGGCTGGAGAAGTACACGAACCTCTATGACTTCGCGCCCGTGGGGTATTTCACGCTGGGCGTGGACGGCACCATCAGCCAGGTGAATCTCACCGGCACCAGCATCGTGGGGGTGCAGCGTTCCCGGCTGCTGGGCCAGCGCTTTGGCGCGCTGCTGGAGGCCAGAGTGCGCCGGGAGTTCAATGTCTTCCTCGCGCAGGTCTTTAAAGACGATGCGCGGCACTCCGCCGACTTTGAACTGCTGCGGCAGGACCAGCCGCCGATGATCGTGAACATAGCGGCCAAGCGCCTGAGCAACGAGCATGAATGCCACGTTGTGATAGTGGACATCACGGCGCGCAAAAAGGTGGAGGACATCCTGCGCCGCAATGAGGCGCTCTTTTCCGCGCTGCTGAGCCAGGCGCCCATCGGCGTGTATGTGGTGGATGACCAGCTGCGCATGGTGCAGGTGAATCCCCGGGCGATGCCTTTGTTCAGCAACATCGAGCCGCTGATCGGGCGCTGCTTTGCGGAGGTGATCCGCCTGCTGTGGCCGAAGCGCGTGGCGGACGCCGCGGAGAGGCGCTTCCGGCACACGCTGAAGACGGGGGAGCCGTATCAGTCGCCCGAGTTTGTGGAGCGGCGCAAGGACACCCATGTGAAGGAGGCGTATGAGTGGCAGATCCAGCGCGTGACGCTGCCATCCGGCGACCACCGCGTGGTGTGCTTTTTCAACAACATCACGGAGCGCAAACGTGCGGAGGAAACCCAGCGCCGCATGGAAGTGCTGGCCGCCTCCAACGCGAAGCTCAAGCTGGAGATCATCCGTCGCGAGGCGGTGGAGGCCGCGCTCAAGATGAGCGAGCAGCATGCCCATGAGCTGCTCAACCAGTCACGCCAGCTGCAGAAAAAGCTGCGCGAGGCCTCCCACCAGCGCCTCCTCGCCCTGGAAAATCAGCGCAAGGACATCAGCCATGAGCTGCATGACAAGATCAGCCAGGTGCTGATCGGCATCAATGTGCGGCTGGCGGTCTTCACGCGCACGGCGGGGGTCGATGAGAAGGCCATGGCCCCGGTGCGTGAGCTGGTGGAGCAGTCCGTGCGCATCATCCACGACTATGCGCGGGAGCTGCGTCCGGCGATGCTGGACCAGCTAGGCCTCATCCCGACGCTCAGCACTTACATCAACGAAATCCCCAAGCACAAAGGGCGGGAGATCAAATTCACCGCATCGCCGGATGTGGAGGCGCTGGACAACGACAAGCGCACGGTGCTCTACCGCGTGGCGCAGGAGGCGCTGATCAACGTGGGCAAGCATGCGCATGCACACCATGTGGACGTGAGTCTGCGGCATGCACGCGGCGGTGTGTGCCTGGAGATCACGGATGATGGCAAGTCCTTTGACGTGGACCTGCTCTCCTCCCCGCAGTGGAGCCGCCGCCTCGGCCTGACCGGCATGCGCGAACGCGTGGAGATGGTCAACGGTGTGTTCAGCATTGTGTCGAAGCGCGGCAAGGGGACGACGATCCGTGCGGTGATTCCGGTGGGGAAGGAAGTGAGCCGGGCGAAGCGGGGCAAGAAGGTGAAGTGAGGGGCTGGATGCTGGATGCTGGGGAATGTATTAGAGAGTGGTATGCGGTTTAGGGGGTGGATTGAGGGATGAGGGGCTTTGTTTTGCGGAGCCATCTTCGATTTGGGGTGAAGGCCCCATGGCTGGATGACGGCGGAGGATGGAGGGTGCTGTCTTATGAAACCCACAACCAGGACGACGCAGGAACTTCGGGATGAAGTCGATCTCAATGACAAGGTGATGGAGGATGCGGCGGCGAACGACAGCCAGGACCTCCTGGAGCCGGAAACCGTGCCGGGGAATGACCGCATCTCCGCATGGGATGAAAGTGAGGACGAAGCCGGGCACCGCGTGGAGAGCGAGCCTGCTGTGAAGGACGAGACCATCGCGGAACAGCTTGTGGATGCAGGCAGTGACGAGGCGGGCGAGGAGCAGCGTCTGAGCGCCGCTTTGAACAAGCCGGAGGATGGGCAGCGCTGAGCGCGGGTGTGGTATAGCGGAGCGCGGAGGTGTGGAGGTGCAGGTGGGGTTTCACCCCATTTCGGGTGGGGTGCGGGGCAGGCAGGGTGTGTTGATTTTCACACCCTCAACGCCATTATCCAAGACCATGCTCATTTCTGCCACCACACTCAAGGGATACTCATTGGAAGGCCTGGACGGCGCCATGGGGAAGGTACGCGAATTCTACTTTGATGACCGCTTCTGGACGGTGCGCTACCTGGTGGCGGACACGGGGAGCTGGCTGACGGGCAGGCAGGTGCTGATCTCTCCGCATGCCCTGGTGGGCGTGATGGGGGACAGGGAGCAAATCGCCGTGAACCTGACGAAGCAGCAGATCGAGGAAAGCCCCTCTCTGGACAGTGACAAGCCTGTGTCCCGCCAGTATGAGGAGGACTACTACGGCCACCATGGCTGGCCGACGTACTGGGCCGGCACGGAGATGTGGGGGAATTATCCCGGCATCATGCGGGACCGGGATCTGTGGAACTCCGCCGTGGACGGCAAGTGGGCCTGGGATCCGCACCTGCGCAGCACGTTTGAGGTCACGGACTACGACGTGAAGGCGACGGACGGCGAGATCGGGCATGTGCAGGATTTCATCGTGGATGATGAGACCTGGGAGATCGCGCATGTGGTGGTGAGCACACGCTACTGGCTGCCGGGAAAACGGTTTTTGATTTCTCCGAAGTCGATCGAAGGCGTGAACTGGGGAGAGTCGAACATCTCGGTGAACCTCACGCGGGATGAGATCCAGCATTCGCCGGAATACAGGGAAGGGGAGATGCTGACACGAATGCAGCAAGCACCCACGGATGCGCAGGCGATGGCGGCGTGGCGCAATGAGGGTGATCCGAACTGAGGAGGGGGCGGGTGGAGTGCGGCTGCGATTGGGGGGCGTTTTCGAGGGGCTGGTGGCGGGCGTGGGGTGAGGGGGCTGGCGAGGCACTATTTGCTGCCGCTTTCGGGTGGTGCGTGGTATGCTTGAGTCAGTGAGGACGGCGAAAGCGGTAGCTGCGTTCGCTCCTCACTTCGCGACCGCAGTCCAAATGAGGAGGCGTGAGCTTGCAGCGCGAATTTGGAGTGCGGCTGCGCAACCCTGAAAGGGTGAAGCTGCCGCTTTCGAGCGTCTCTTGGCGGGCGTGGGGTGACTGGCTGGCGAGGCGCTATTCGCTGCCGCTTTCGGGTGGTTTGTGGTATGCGGGAGTCACCGGAGACGGCGAAAGCGGTAGCTGCGTTCGTTCCTCACTTCGCGACCGCAGTCCAAATGG
>NZ_JBAQCR010000109.1:0-8681 GCF_049294395.1 Prosthecobacter sp. | reverse complement strand
TCAACCACAGAGGCACGATGGACACAGAGGTTTGCAATCAAGACCGGCTTCAGATCTCTGCGCTCATCGTGCCTCTGTGGTGGATTCATTGCTGAGATACAGACCTGTTTTCAATTGATCGTGGTATAACATTCCCTTGCTAAAACCAACGCCCCCTCTTCCTCCAGCACCATCGAGTCCATGGAGCCAGGCAATTGAGACCAGTCTGTCACTCCCTGACAGAAAACCGCCATCTCAATCACCAACCTCAGTCATTCCCTTGCTCTCCATTCCCTTGCTAAAAAACCAACGCCCCCAGCTCCGGCTCCATATCAGTGCCAGTCATTGTACAGTCAGTGGTCCAATTCCGGCTCCAGCCCCCAACTCCCCGACAGAGCCACCACTTTCTCAAAGTCTAAACTCAGTCATTCCTCTGCCTAACATTCCTCTGCCTAAATCAGCGGCCCCGCAGCATCCAGAACAGAGAACAAAGAACAAAGAACCCCACTCCCTCTCCCCCTTTTTTGCGACTTTTTGCGCCCTTTTGCGGCCCCAATTCCGGTCACCCTCACTCCTTCACAAAATCCCTCATCTCATACAGCTTCGGGTCCCGCACCGGCTGTTTCCGCGCAGCCTTGGCGCGCGAGATCATCTGTGAAAACAGCGCATCCCCCGCGTCCCCTTCGTCCATCCCCCCAAACTGCTCCTCCAGCTTTTCCGGGTCCTCCCCCGCCTCAAGCCGACGCACCATCTCACGCAGTTCCGGCGGCGTCTTGTCCCCCATCATCTCCGTCATCTTGCGCATGAAGTGGCCCAGCTGACGCGGATCAGGGTTCTCCTCGTTCATGCTCCCCATCTCCCGCTCCATGTCCGCCATGAAGCTCTCCATCTTCGCATCATCCACCCCCGCAAACGGATCATCCGCCGACTCCTCCTTCGCCTTCCCGATCACCGCAAACGCCGACACCCGCTTCTCCATTCTCAAACCCTCGCCATCCGGACACACCGGCAGCTTGTCCCGATACGCCAGCGAACGCGCCAGGAAGGAATACAGCTTGTTGTTGTCAGGGCAGTAGAACTCGTAAATCGGCATGAGAGGTAAGGTTGGAAAAAGGTTTCCTCCAAATATAGCCAGCCCACTCCACCCCTCAAGCCCCGCAAAACATCCGCCGCCCTTTCCGTCCTTCCCACGCCTTCCGCAGTCCCACCCTCCCAAAACTTCATCTCTGCGGCTTTCCAATCTCTGCGGTGCAAAATCAGTCTCCATTCAGAGCACGTAGTGGGGGTCGTAGCCCGCTCTGGAAGCGCCACAACACCCCAGAGTTCAAATGAGCCAGCGCACGTATGGTAGTACCGGCTTTAGCCGGAATCTGGAAGCGTGCTTCATCAAAAACGCCCCCAAACACCACTGCCATCCTCCAGAGCAAAATCCCAGAGCCTCAATCTCCAGAACTCATCTCTGCGGTTTTCTCATCTCCTGAATAACTCACGCTGAGTTCCCCCCATCCCACAGGCTCTGTTCATAAAATGATTTTACCCCTCATCATTTTACCCGTTTCAGCTCCGTGGACTCCATCGTTTGCTCCACGCCCTCCCCCTCCCAGCGCGGTAGTTACCATTTGTTCCACAATCCAGCCGCCTTGAGTTCAGTTGCTTTGCGTCCTAAAATCAGTCCCCCCCTCCCTAAACCTTCACTTGTCAGTTCCGGCTTCCGTCTGTTCCGCGCTTTCCGTAGGCCATCCAAAGTTTGGCTCCCCCTCCGTAAATCTTCACTTGGCAGAACCCCCATTCATCGGCACTCCATGCTCAGTGCCCGCCCTCTTCACGCCCCCCGATCACTTCCGCGAACTCTCGCGCGTCGAAATCTTCCCCGACCCCGCCCGCCCCCTCGAAGTCGATCTCGGCTGCGGCGACGGCACCTTCCTCACCGGCATGGCCGCCCACCACCCCGAGCGCGACTTCCTCGGCGTCGAGCGCATGCTCGGCCGCGTCATCAAAACCGGGCGCAAGATCGACAACCAGCAGCTTCCCAACGCCCGCATCATGCGCCTCGAAAGCGCCTACACCGTCGGCTGGCTCCTCCCCACCTCCGGCGTCTCCCGCCTCCACCTCCTCTGCCCCGATCCCTGGCCCAAGAAAGGCCACACCGCCCGCCGCCTCGTCAATCAAAGCGAATTCCTCGACGGCCTCCACCGCATCCTCACCGACGGCGGCGAATTCCTCCTCAAGACCGACGACCAGCCCTACTTCGAAGACGCCCTCGCCAGCTTCGCCACCCGCGAACACCAGTTCACCCGCATCGACTGGCCCGCCGACGCCTTCTTCTATCCCACCACCGACTTCGAAACCGACTGGCTCCACATGGGCCGCACCATTCACCGTGCGAGATGGCAGAAAATCGGACGTTAAAGTCCGACCATGCTCCGCCGCAGCCTCCTCCTCCTCTTCGCCCTCAGCCTCAGCCTCAGCCTGAGCATCAGCCACGCTGAAGAAACCCGCACCCGCATCGCCCTCGCCGGAGACTCCACCGTCACCGACAAAGCCGGCTGGGGAGCCGCCTTCGCCAAACTCCTCGGCCCCAACGCCGAGTGCCTCAACTTCGCCGCCGGCGGCCAAAGCTCCAAAAGCTTCCGCGACACCGGCAACTGGAAAAAAGTCCTCGACTCCAAACCCGCCTACATCCTCATCCAGTTCGGCCACAACGACATGCCCGGCAAAGGCCCCAAACGCGAAACCGACCCCGCCACCACCTTCCCGCAGAACCTCACCCGCTTCATCGAAGAAGCCCGCGCCATCGGCGCCAAACCCATCCTCGTCACCTCCCTCACCCGCCGCATTTTCGACAACAACAAAATCCGCGGCGAACTCAAACCTTGGGCCGACGCCGCCACCAAAGTCGCCACCGAACAGCAGGTCCCCCTCGTCGACCTCTTCACGCGCAGCGTAAACCTGCACAACAAGCTCGGAATTGCGGAATCCGACACATTCAACCCCACAGTTGTCCGCCCCCCCACCGAAGCCCAAACCACCGATCGCACCCATCTCAACGCCCACGGCGCCGAAGTCATCGCCGCCATCATCGCCGAAGAACTCCACAAAGTGGCCCCCGATCTCGCCAAGCTCCTGAAGTAACTCAGTGCAACGTCTTGCAGCTTGGCGCAGCCCGCAAAGACGTCTATGATCCAAGCCGTGAAGTTGATGCCGCGTCAGTTCCAAAGATTCCGGTGCCTTGCATGGGCGCTGGCCCTCGCTTTGGCGTTGAAAATCAACGCACAAACCACCCCAAAACCCTGGGCCGAGCGCGAAACAAAGCTGGCCAATGAATATCTGTCACTTCTGGTGCAACAACCGGAATACGGACGCGTCCTGGACCTCCTTTGGGCCCTTTATGAGAAACACGACGCAACCAAGCTCCTCGTCGAAAACGTCTCCCAGCAGGCCGAGAAGTCCAAGTTTGAAGCCGTCAAAATCGTCGAAGCCCACCTCATCCGCCGCAGCGGCGACCTGAAACGCGCTGCACAACTTTACGACGATCTGCTCAAGGCTGCACCAAACAACCTCATCCTTCTCAAATCACGCGCCGAAGTCGCCCGCGAACTCTCCGACCCCGCCACGGCTTTCACCCTCATCAAAAAAGCCGCTGAGCTCACGCCCGCCGAAGATCCCCAGGCCCCCCAGATGTGGATCGAACTGGGGGGGCTTGCCATGGCAAGTGGAAGAAATGCAGAGGCAGCCGATGCATATGAGCGCGCCGCGCTGCAAAAGCCGCAGGACATCGACCTCGCCCGCCAGGTGGCGCAGCTCCTTTTGCAGGCGGGTTTTCCAGAACGTGCAGCGAATTTCTTCTCCAAGCTGGCCGATCAAAAAGACCCCCAGCGCAAACTCGATGCCCTCTACGACCTGGCGCGCATCTACGAACACGCCGATCAGTTTGCCAAAGCTGACAAAGCCCTCACCGACGGGCTGGCCCTTCTGCATTTCCGGGACGGTCGTTATTTTGATTTTTTCCGCAGGCGAGTGCGACTTCATGAACGCTTCGGAACCTTGGAGGATCTCCGCAAGACCTTGGTGGAAGCCGCCAAGGCTTCCCCTCCTTCAGAACAGACCCTGCTGGATGCATCCCGTTTCTTTGAACTGACCGTCGAACCCGATGAGCAGGTCCGCTGGCTGCGCGCCCTGGTCCAGGCAGTTCCCCAGGTGGAAGATTACCGCTGGCAGCTGGTGAGAACCCTGCTGGATCACGAAGGTGCCGCAGAGGCTGCCAAGCTGCTCGATGAGCGCATTAAAAACGACGGCAGCGATGTGCCCGCCATTGTGCTGCTGCGTTGTGAGGCCGATTTGCGCAATGGAGATGCAAACAGTGCAAAAGAGCGCCTGTTGAAGCTGCTCGAAATGCAAAGCTCCACCGACGTGGAAAAGCAGGTTTTGAGTTTTGCTCAAACCCGGGCGCTCGACGCCGTCATTGAAAAAATCCTCCGCTCACGAGTGGAACGCGATCCACAAAAAGCAGAAGCGGTCTTTGATCTGGCGGCATTTTTCCGCGCACGCCGTGATGTGGTGTCTGAAGACAAGCTGCTGCACGGATTTACCGAAAGCGCGCCCACTCCGGAGGAACGGCAGAAGCGGCTGAGCGACGCCTCGACCTTCCTGGCGGCAAGCAACAATCTCGACAGCGCGATCATCCTGGCACGTGAAGCAGTTTCGAAACCTGGTGCAAGCCGTGGTGCCTGGCTGCATCTGGCGGAACTGCTCGCTGAGCAGGGCGAGAATGACGAGGCTGCGGAATGGATCGAAAAGGCCTGGCATGCCAGCACGACGGACGAGGAACGCGTGGATGTGGATGAGCGCATGCTCTCGATCCTGATGGGAGACACCAAGACGGCGGTCAAGCCTGTGACGAACGGTGAGTTCAAGCTGCCTGATGCATTTACTGGCACGGGCTTTGCGAGCGACGACACCGAAGGCACGAAGCGTGAAAATCTGCCGGAGCGGGTGCTGGAATTCGCACAAAAAGTCATTTCCAGCGCACGGAAGATTGATCCCAAATCCAAAGACACCCAAGCCACGAGGTTTCGAGGTTGTTGGTGGGCGGTGCGGACCAGCCAGTTCGAAGATGCGTATCAATTGTTGAATGCTTTGGAATTTGATCCGGTGATGGAGAAAAAACAGCCAGCCTCACTGGTGCTGGAGCAGCTGAAACTGGATTTGGCGCAGGAGGATGAAAACTATGCACTGATGGAGCGGCAGCTGCGGCGGCTGTCTGAACTGGATGCCGCAGGACGTGTGCGGTACACGCTGCGGCTGGCGGAACTGCTGATGGAGTCGGAGCGGCGGGTGGACTCGGAAACGAGCAGCCCCGGGTGGAAGAGCAACAATCCCCTGCCGCCACCGGGCGTGGCTGCGGCGAAGTTGCTGGAAAGCACGTATCGCGAGTTTCCAGACTCAGGGCAGCTTCTCTCCGCACTATCCCAAATTTATTTCCTGCAACGCCGTGCGGATGATGCGCTGGCGCTGTGGAAGCAGGCGGTGAAGCGGATCGAAGGCCCGGCAGCCATCCCACTGCTGGAGAACTATGCGGACATCCTGCTGCGGCAGCATCGCATCACGGACCACGTGGAAGTGCAGGCGCAGATTTTGGAACGTGAGACGGATGTGAAGCGCCGCCGCGAAGTGCTGCGCCGCTGCATCGACCGGCTGACGTTTTCTGATGCAAGCGGCGGCGAACTGGCACCGAGTGTGATGCGCGACCTCCTGAAGCTGCTGGAACACGCACTTCTGGAGCGTGTGCAGCGGCATCCGTTTGACGGATTTTATCATGAGGCACTGGCGCAGGTGTATGAGCGCGGTGGCGATCATGTGAAGGCGTTCGCGAGCATGAAGCAGGCGTATTACACCGCGCCGGACACCCCCTTTTCTCTGGACCAACTGCGCGATGCGGCGCTGAAGGTGGCAGACCTGAAGTCGGCGATTTATTTCCAGAAACAGATCGCGGCAGTGGCTCCACCCAAGGAGATCGCGGCCGAGTCGCGGCGGCTGGTGGAACTGCTGGAACAGACGTTTCAAATCACCGAGGCGGACCGCGTCAGGCGACGCCTTGAGAGCCGGTTTGCCCAGGATGCGGCAGCGCTGGAGGAACTGGCGAAGTACTATCAAAGCTCGGGGCAAGATGAGGCTGAACGAAGGGTGTATGAGCAGATGACCCAAGTGCGCTCGTGGGATGGCCGTGCGCGGTTGCGCCTGGCCCTGAAGTGTCTGCGATTTGCCGATGAAACAGAGGCTGAGAAGCAGCTTCAGGCGGTGCTGGCCACGCCTGTCAAAGTGCTCAATTATCCAACCACGGGTGTTCGCGCGCCGCTGCCACTGACGGACACGCGGCGCACAAGCGGGGGCGTAACAACGGGGGACATCGTCTCGCTGCTGGATCTCGCCCCTGGTCTGGAGCGCAAGGAACTGGACTCACTGCGAGCGTTCCTTGGCCAGCCAAGAGCAGAGTTTGCTGAGCTGCCGGAAGACGCTGCTTTGGTTCGACTGCGGGCGATTGAAGAGCTGGCAAAACTGCGCAACACCCATGGTGGGGAGAAACTGAACGAGTGGATCCATCAATGGAGCACCAGTGAACAGGCGAATGAAGTGGAGAAACTCTGGGCGCTGTTTTATGCGGGTGCAGGCACGGAGTTTCGCGTGGTGCTCAAGAAGGTGCTGCCAGACACCACCACGCTGGAGGCGCAGTTTGCGATGCTTTGGCTGATGCTTCACAGCCATGGGATGGATGAGGCCGTGCGTTGGGCCAGCGAAAAAGGCTGGTCGCCAGAAGTGCTGAAATCACGGGCCAGCCTGCTGCAGGCCTGTGTCTCCATGCTGGTGGATGTGAACAGTTTCCGCTTCCGTCCCAGCAGTCTCGCTCAGTTAGGCAGCTGCCGGGTGCTGCGCAACGCCGCCATCGTGGAACTGACCCGCAAGCTGCAGGACAAGCAGCGATATGAAGAGGCGCTGGCGCTGGGCGCGAGCCTGCCCATCAATTCACCGGAGATGGAAATGGACTACTCGCTGTTCCTCGCGCGCATCGCGGAAAGCGCGGAGCGTTGGGAACTGGCACGGCAGTATCTTGATGTGGCGGTGCGCGGCCCGGTGTCCGCAGAAAACTACCGGACCACCTACGATCCCTTTTTGCTAAGCCTGTCTTCACTGAGCCGCATGACCAGCTCTGAGGGGCAACGCGGGGAGGCGCTGCAGGATGCCTGGCGCAGGTTGCAACGCACCCAGCCCTCGGCGCTGACGGCCATTCGCAAGGCGGCGGTGGCGGGCTTGTCGGGTGCGGATCAAACCGGTGGCGAATCACTGGGCCGGTTTCTCTCCGGGCCGTTCATCGCCCAACGTGATATGACGGATTCCAAAGGCAGCCTGCAACTTCAAGGATCGTCACGCTATGAAGAACCTCCACATCTGCGCAGTCTGTGGGAGGAAACGCGGGAGATCGAGGCGCTGCTGGTGCAGCAGGGCATTGGCGGTGTGGTTAAAGACGCGAACGCCGCCCTGGCCAAGCACTACGGAGCCACCATGCTGGGCCCACGCTCGGATTCGGAATTTGGCGAATGGCGCATCAATGACCTGCTGGGCAGGCTGCGTGCCGTGGACTACCCCACGCGTCGGCGCCTCATCCGCGAGCACCTGGCAGCGGTCGATCTTCGCACGGAGCACTCAGTGGATACCCTCGGCAACCTCGGCAGCCGTTTGGAGAGCGCGGGCTTTGTGCGTGAGGCCATCGACATTTACAGCATGCTGCCAGACCGTGCGCCGTCGAATCCCGACTATGCGCTGTGGCTGCTGCGCGTGTGTGAAACGTCGATGGAGATCGAGCCGGGGCTGAGCTTTTCATTGAAGCTGCTGCTGGCCGAGCCCCCGCTCAAGCCGCCGCAACCGGGTGATGACACCCTGCGCGAAAAGCATGCGCTGTTCCTCGCGCGCAATTTCAATGTGGATGAGCTGCGCCGTCAGGGTTTCCGCGAACAGTTTACCCAGGTGCTCGAACGCCGTCGCCCGCATGAGGTTTCCTACCTGCGTGAACTCGGCCTGCTGCATGAACGCATGCAGAACGACCAGGCGGCTCTCTCCGCCTGGGATCGTCTTCACGCCTGCTATGTGGCGAATGATCAGGCAGGCACGGATCTCGACATCGAGGCCAGTTTGCATCGGGGTCAGATTCTGCAGCGCCTTGCGCAACCTCAGGCCGCACTCAAACTTCTGCGTGAGGTGCCTCTCGCCGAGCCGTTGGACCCTGTAGCTCAGGACCTGCTGAAACTGCGCTGCCAGATCGCCACCGCTGCCGGTGCCTGGGATGATGTGCGTGATCTGATGACGCTGTGTGTCGAACGTAAATCCCTGCCCTGCGTGGTGGCGCTGGCCACGGGGCTGCGCACTCATGACCGTGCAGCCGAGGCGCTGAACCTGCTCACGCAGGCGGATCGAACCATCAAGGGAGACCATGAACGTTTCACACTGCGGCTGGAGCAGCTTAAGGTGCTGGCAGCAGCAGCTGACTGGGCGCCCGAACGCGGGCGGGCGCAGATCGCCGCGCTGTTCCGCACCACGACCCGGGATCAGGATACTCTCAAGGACATGCACGCCTGGCTCAAAGGACTGGCCAAAGGCAAACAGGCCGCAGGCTGGGCCGCGATGCTGCGCACCGAGGCGCGGGCTGGCAC
>NZ_JBAQCR010000108.1:0-15184 GCF_049294395.1 Prosthecobacter sp. | reverse complement strand
CCCGCGCCTATCGCATGGGTCCAACAGGGGCGCTCAGGCCGAAGCCTGCGGACAAGAGCGAGTTGGAGTGGCAGTTGCGCAACTTCACGAAGTTCTACTGGGTCTGCGGCGGCCTTTGGGCCGAGATGGACATCCATCAGATTGATGAATTGTGCTGGCTGCACGATGCGCTGCCCGTCTCCGCGCAGGGCGTGTGCGGACGCGCTGCGAACAGCCAGGATTGCAGCCAGAATCTCGATGCCTTCAATGTTGAATGGACCTTCCCCAACGGCACCCGCGCCATGCACACCGTGCGCTACACCGCGAATACTCAGAGCCAATTTGCCACCTATGTGCATGGCAGCAAAAAGGCCGCGCAGTTCTCCGGCAACACGCATGCCGCCGATGTGGAGATCTACAAGGATCAGAACACCACGCGGAAGAACATTGAATGGCGCGCGCCGAAGGAGAAGAACACCGTGTGGCAGAATCAGTGGAATGATTTCCTCGAAGCGATCCGCACGAACAAACCCTTCAACCAGGCGAAGCGCGCCGCGCACTCGAATCTCGCCGCCATCATGGGCCGCGCCGCCATGCACATGGGCCGCACCGTGACGTGGGACGAAGCGCTCGCGTCGAAGTTCGAATGGTTCCCTGGCATCGACCACCTCACGCATGAGAGCGATCCGCCGATCAAGTCCGATGACAAAGGCCGCTACCCGGTACCCGTGCCCGGCCAGTGGACGGAGCTTTGAAAACAACCCACCTCTCCACCCAGGATCATTGACTGCCACAACCATGTCGGCACCGACCTGCTCTTTTATCTTCACGGCGACTTCCCCTATGCCCAGCACCTCGTCGCCATGCACGATGAAGGTCGCGCTCTTGGCGTGGATCGCTGGATCGTGTTTCCATTCGTCAGTCATCTGGCGCTGGATGTCACCGTCTTCATGGACAACAAGATCAAGGACGAAAAAGGCCGTCTGCATGACGTGCCGTATGCCTTTGAGAACCGGAGGCTGCTGAAGGAGATCAACGTGATGTTCCCCGAGGAAGGGAAACACATGCTCCCTTTCGTTATGGTTGATCCCATGCGCAACGTGGCCGCGCAGGCGAAGGAATTGAGAAAACTGCGCGCCGACTACCGCTTCTACGGCATCAAGCTGCAAACCACGATCCTGCAAGCCAACATCAAGCACCTCAATGATCGCGGTAAAGTTTTCCTCGAACTCGCAGCGGAGTGGGATCTGCCGTTCCTGATTCATTCCAGCGTCGCGGAAAGTGATATTTGGGCGCAGGCCAGCAACATCCTCGACATCGCCGAAGCGAATCCGCACCTGCGCTTCTGCCTCGCGCACTCGTGTCGTTACGACAAGGAATGCCTCGACCGCGTGAATGCACTGCCGAACACTTGGTTCGACTGCTCCGCACACTGCATCCACTGCGAAGGTGCAGTGAAGGACTTGCCTTACATCGCGCCGAAAGCGCGGCGGTTTGACTCCGACTTCACCAACCCAGGCCGCGTCATCGCCGACCTCGCCGCTGCGTATCCGCACAAGTTCATGTGGGGCAGCGATTCGCCTTTTTACAGCTACGCGGGCGAGATCAACGGCCAGGTCGTTCGGCTGATCAGCACCTACAAGGCCGAGGTCGCCGCGCTGAAAGCCAGTCCGCCTGATGTGGTGCAACGCATCGCCAACACCAACACCCGCAACCTCTTGAAACTTCATGATGAAAGCATTCTCTCTTAACGGCCACGCCGCTCTCGTCACAGGCTCCTCGCAAGGCATCGGGCTCGCCATCGCACTCGGCTTGCATGAAGCAGGCGCGCGTGTGGTAGCGCACGGTCGGCAGGCGCGGCCCAGCGACCTGCCGGCCGATGTTTCCTATGTCGCCTGCGACCTATGTGACTCAGGTGCGCCGGGAAAACTCATTGAGCGCGCCATCGCCGCCGAGCCGGGGCTGGACACGCTCGTCTGCAATGCTGGCAGCTTCTTCGATGTGCCGTTTCTGGAGATGACCGGGGAGCTGTGGGACAAAACGATAAACCTGAATCTGCGCACGATGTTCTTCACCGCACAGGCATTCGCGCAGCATCTGGTGCGTGAAAAACGCGGTGGCAGCATCGTCATCATGTCTTCCACGAATGGCTTCCAAGCCGAGTCCGACAGTGTGGCCTACGACGTGAGCAAGGGTGGCCTCGTGATGCTCACCAAATCGCTCGCCGTCTCGCTCGCGCCGCACGGCATCCGCGTGAACGGCATCGCGCCCGGCCTCATCAAGACACCTCTGACCTCCGTGTGGATGGAGTCGCGCAACGATGATCTGCTCAAGCACTACGAGAAGAAAATCCTGCTCGGCCACGTCGGCAAAGCCGAGGACTGCGCCGGTGCGGTGATATTCCTCTGCTCCCCCGCCGCCAGCTACATCACCGGCGAGATCATCGTCATCGATGGCGGCCTTACCGTCTGCCAGATGGGCCGTCTTTAAAATCCAAAATCCGAAACATGAACCAAATCGATCTCAATAACCGCAACGCCATCATCACCGGGGGGGCGCGTGGCATTGGCCGCGCCATCGCCGAACGTCTCCTCGCTTCTGGCGCTCGTGTCTCGCTTTGGGATGTGGATGCGGCAGCGCTCGCGCTGGCTTCCGCTGAAATGGGCACGCCTGACACCGTGCATACAGCCACCGTGGATCTCGCCGACCTTGCCTCCGTCCAAGCCGCCACTGAGGCCACGATGAAGGCCTTTGGAAAACTCGACATCCTCGTCAACAACGCCGGCATCACCGGCGGCAATGCCAAGACCTGGGAACTCGATCCCGCTGACTGGCGGCGCGTGATGGACATCAATCTCAATGGCCCATTTTACTGCTGCCACAGCGTCGTCCCGCATCTGCTCAAGAACGGTTACGGACGCATCGTCAACATCGCCTCCATCTCTGGCAAGGAGGGCAATCCCAACGCCGCTCATTACAGCGCCTCGAAGGCCGCTGTCATCGCGCTCACGAAGTCACTCGGCAAGGAACTCGCCACCTCCAACATCACCGTCAACGCCGTCACGCCCGCCGTCATCGCCACGGACATCCTCCTGCAAATGCAGCAGTCGCACATTGATTACATGCTCTCGAAGATCCCCATGGGCCGCTTCGGTAAAAAAGAAGAAGCCGCCGCTCTCGTCGCCTGGCTTTGCTCCGAAGACTGCTCCTTCACTACCGCCGCTGTGTTCGATCTCTCCGGCGGTCGCGCGACTTACTGAACTCCATCCTCCTCATTTACTTCATGAAACCCTTCCGTTCCTGCCTCGCAATTCTTCTCGGTCTCTGCTTGTCGAGCTTCGCCGCCACACCTGACGCGAAGATTGCTATGCCGAAGTCGAGCGATCCGCAGCTCGAGTTCACGCTCATTGCATCCGAGCCACAGATCGTCACGCCCATCGGCATCGCGATCGACAAGCGCAATCGACTCTTCGTTGTCGAGTCGCACACGCATCATCGCCCCGCCGATTACAAGGGGCCGGAGACGGATCGCGTGAAGGTGTTTCTCGACACGAATGGCGACGGCATTCCCGACACGCCGAAGGTGTTCGCGGAAGGCTTCAAGACCGCCATGAATCTTGTGCTTTCTCCAGCAGATGAGCTTTACCTCGTTCACCGCAGCGGCGTGGTGCTGCTGCACGATGCGGATGGCGATGGTGTCTCCGAGCGGAGCACTAAAATCGTGGAGCTGGTGACCACTACGGATTATCCGCACAATGGATTGAACGGCATTGTCTTTAGCCGCAATGGCTGGCTTTATCTCGGCATTGGCGAAAACTTCAGCGCCGAATACACGCTGCGCGGAACGGACGGCAGCGAGGTTCACGCCGGTCCTGGACGTGGCGGAAAAGTCTTTCGCTGCCGTGCTGACGGGCGCGAGTTGCAGGAGGTCGCCACCGGTTTCTGGAATCCCTTCGGTCTCGAGCTGGATCGCGCGGGTCGTCTCTTCTGCGTGGACAACGATCCTGGCGGTCGTCCGCCCTGCCGCCTGCTTCACGTCGTGCCCGGCGGCGACTATGGCTACAAGCGCCGCTACGATGACACGCATGTTTTTAATGGTTGGGATGGAGAACTACCCGGCACGCTGCCGATGCTCAAAGGCACGGGCGAGGCGCCCTGCGGTGTCATTTCCACCGACCGACTTGCGCTTCCAGCCGGCTACGCGGGATCACTGCTCGTCGCTTCATGGGGCGATGCCACCATCGAACTGTATCGTCTGAAGCCGCTGGGCGGATCGTTCAGCGCGACGAAGGAAAATCTCGTTGTGGGCGAGAAGAAGTTTAACGAAGCCTTCTGTCCCGTGGATTTCGCCGCCGCGCCGGATGGCTCGCTCTACGTCACCGACTGGGCCGACCGCACCTCGTATCCCGTTCATGGCAAGGGCCGCATCTGGCGGCTCGCGGAGAAGAAGGGTGTGAAAGTGGAGCCGCCAACTCACGAGCAGCCACTCGCCGAGACAAATGCCGCCGCGCTGCGCTTCCAACGATTGCTCGCCGCTGATTCGCCGAAGCAGATTGATGAACTCAAATCCGCGCTCACTGATGCCGATCCCTTCATCCGCTCCGCCGCGATCACTTCGCTGGCCAAGCCCGCCTACCGCGATGCAGCATTGAAGGCTGCGGATGATGCGGATGCCGCCGTGCGGCTCGGCGCATTGTCCGCGCTGTGGCGTGGTCAGGTTGCAGATCCGGTGCCGCTGATCCGCAAGCATTTGTCCGACCCAGACGAGCGTGTGCGTTTTCTCGCGCTCTGGTGGGCAGGTGAAGATGGCATCAAAGCGCTCGCAAATGATCTCAGCCGCGCCGTCGCACAGGAACCGACTCCGACCTTGTTCCAGGCTTACCTCGCCTCCGCCGAAATGCTCGCCACGGACGCTTCGGTGCCTGCCTCAAGAGCAGCGCTCACCAAGCCCCCGGTGCCCGTGCGGCAGCAATTGCTCGCCAGCATTCTCTATGATGACAAGCAACCCGCCGCGCTTCACGCGATGGCCGCAGCGACCGTCTCCACTTTGACCGACGCGAAGACCGCCGAGCGCCTGCTGCACTTCGCACGCAACGGCGACACGAAACTCCGACAAGAAGCCATCCGCACTCTCGCCGCCTGTCCTCATGCCGACGTGCCAGGTGTGCTGAAGTCGCTCGCACTCGACACCAAACTCACGTCCTCACTGCGAGCCGATGCGATCCTCTCACTCGCCCGACGCGATGCGACGCAACTCCCCGCGCTGACCGAATTGCTCAATGACAGCGAACCACATGTGCAGTTGGAGACCGCGCGCGCCCTGCGTCTCGCGATGAGCGAAGCCCCAGTGCGCATGGCATTGCAAGACAAGCTCGCCTCTTTGAGCGACACATCTTCAGCCTTGGCCGAGCAGCTTCAGTTTGCGCTCACGTCCAGTGCAGCCAAGCGTCCTGCCACTCCCGCCGACTGGCGCAAAGCTGTGGCCGTGGGTGGTGATGCCGAGTCCGGCCGCCGCGTGTTCCACAGCGTGCAAACTGGCTGCACGATGTGTCATCAAGCAGAGGGACGCGGCACAAGCATCGGCCCGGAGCTGACAAACGTCGCCCGCTCATTTGATCGCGCCAAACTCATCGAAGCCATCCTCGATCCCTCACGCGAAGTCGCACCGCAATACGAGCATCACATCGTCGAAACAAAGTCCGGCACCACCTACTCCGGCGTGCTCGTTCACATTGGCCTCGATGGCTCCCCTCTGATCAACGCCCTCGGCACTGGCCGCCAACGCATCCCCACCGCTCAGATCACACGTCACACCACATCGCCCCTCTCGATGATGCTCTTCGGCTTGGAGAACACCATGACCGTCCACGACTTCCGCGACCTGCTCGCCTTCCTGCTGACTGGCAAATAGAACCTCCCACCATGAAGCACACTCTCTCAATCCTCTTCGGCTCTCTCTGCATGTCATCTTCTCTCACCTGGGCTGCTGATCCACTGGTCTTCATCTCCGCCTTCGCTTCTGGCGACAATGCGGGCACCGTTCCATGAGGTTCGAAGTTCACGGCCTTGTTCAGAAGATCAAGGTGCTTGCAATGACGTCGCTTGCCCTGTCCAAAGCACTTCCATATGGCTTTCCTGTGCCGGATTCCTCACAACCACTCATCACGGACAAGGTCGACTTGATTTTTTGAATTTGTTGTCAGCCTTACTTGAAAAACACGTCCTCATGCGAATAGGGAGGCGCACAGCAGCAGAGGAAGCGCAGTGTCTGTGAAGCCGTGATCTGATGCCACGCGTTGGGTGGAATGAGCATGGCATCTCCGGGACCCACCTCGCGGGTTTCGCCGTCGATCTCCATGGTCCCCTGCCCTTCGAGGATGAAGTAGAATTCTTCGCTGAGCTTGTGGTAGTGGCGGTCGGTCGGCTGACCCACGGGAACGGTGGCCTCGGCGAGGCTTTGGTTCTGTACCGGCGCGTTGGTGCGGTCCAGGATGCTGCGAATGGTGCTGCCGTCCTTGGTGGTGAAAGGCGTCTGCTGGGAAAGCTGATTGAGGGTCATGCAGCGCACTCTTAGCCTCAATAGGGAGACTGGAAAACACGGATTTGCATTCCGTCAGGATGAGATGGCCGCAGAGTAAATCAGATGGGATCAACCATGGAAGACACGGGAACCAGATTCTGGCTTCCGTGTATTCCGTGTGTTCCGTGGTCAATCTTCAGGCTTTCCTCTCTCAAAACTCAGGCCACCAGCCCGAGCTCCGAACACGCATGGGATGAACGGTCGGACGCGAGCAGGTCGCCGATGGCGGTGAGGATTTCGTTGGCCGAGTAGGGCTTGTTCAAGAAGGTGTTGATCTGGAGCGACGCCAGCGCGGCGGCCTTGTCCTGACGGCCTTTGGCGCTGCCCATGCCGCTGGTGGCGATGATCTGGATGGTGGGGTCCATCTTTTTCAAAGTGCGCGACAGAGTGACGCCATCCATGAAGGGCATCATGATGTCGGTGAGCACGGCTTTGACCTCTCCGCGGTTCTGGGAGAACTGGGCGATGGCTTCCGTGCCGTCTCCTGCGGTGATGACACGGTAACCATGCGCGCACAGGGTCTTCTGCACGACTTCACGGATGACCTCTTCATCATCCACGACGAGAATCAGCTCTCCCTGGCCGCGTGGGGCCTGCATGGCGGGGGCGGCGCTGCTGGCAGCCACCGCATCCGGGGCGGCAGGCAGGTAGATCTCAAACACACTGCCCATTGCCACACGGCTGCGCAGATTGACGAATCCCTGGTGGCTTTTGACGATGCCCATCACGGTGGAAAGTCCCAGCCCGGTGCCTTTGCCGGTTTCTTTAGTGGTGAAGAAGGGATCAAAGATCTTGTCAATGACATCGGCCGGGATGCCATCTCCAGTGTCGGAAACGCGGATCACCACATAGGGGCCGGGCATGGCGTCCACGTTCATGGCGGCGAAGTTTTCATCAAGCCGGGTGTTTTCCGTGGTGAGCGTCAGGACACCGCCCGCGGGCATGGCGTCACGCGCGTTGACGCAGAGATTGAGCAGCACCTGATGGAGCTGGGTCGGATCTCCAATCACTGGCCAGACGTCTTCGGGCGTGCTGGCCGAAAGGGTGATGTTTTTGGGGAAGGTGCCTGACATGATCTTCATCATGTCCGAGGCAAGCTGGCTGGTCTCCACCACGTGGCGCTGACCGCTCATGTCACAGTTCACCGTGAGCAGCTGCTTGATGAGATCCGCGCCGCGCTGGGCGTTGGTTTCAATGTTGCCGAGCATTTTTTCAAAGTCCTCCGGCGGCAGCTTGCGGCGCAGCATGAAGGAGGAGATGAAGATGGGCGTCAGGATGTTGTTCATGTCATGGGCGATGCCGCTGGACAGCCGCCCCACGCTTTCCATGCGCTGAGAGCGCAGGAACTGCGCCTCCATGTTTTTCTTCTCGGTGATGTCCTCCACCACGGCGACGAAGGATCTCACGCCATCCATTTCCAGCACACTGATGCGCGAGCGCGTGATGAATGGAGTGCCGTCTTTTTTCCGGGAGTTCATTTCCCCCATCCAGGCCCCCTTCTCACGCAGGACGCCGAAGAGTTCATCCATGGCACGCCGGCCTTCATCATGCGGCAGGCTTTTGATCACTGAGTAGTGCTGACCGATCAGCTCTCCGCTCTTGTAGCCAAACATGGTGTTGCAGGAGTCATTGCTGAAAACAATGATCCCGTCTTCATCGCAGACGGTCACACCTTCGGCCATGCTTTCCAGCACCCGGCCCTGCATCTTCAGGGCTTCATCCGTCTTTTTGCGTCCGGTGATGTCGGTGTTGATGGCGAGCACGGACTTGGGCTGACCTGCGGCATCGCGCACAAGAGTCCAGTGACCGACGATCACCAAACCGCGGCCGTCTTTGCCGATCTGTTGCAGTTCCCCCACCCATTCGCCGGTCTGAATGACCTGCTCGCTGGCGCGGTAAAACGCCTCCGGATCTTTGTAGAGCAGCTGGGCCAGCGGACGGCCAGCGACCTCCTGCGCGCTCCAGCCATACAGCCGCTCGGCACCCTTGTTCCAGTAAGTGATGCGTTGTTCCAAATCATGCGCAAGGATGGCGTCCTGCGCTTTGTCGAGGAGGGAGGCCTGCTCGCGGAATTTTTCCTCAAGCATGCGCCGCTCAGCCATCTCGCGTTTCAGCTCCTCGTAGGCCTGCTCCGCTTTTTCACGATGGCGCACGGCATCCGCCATCATGCTGACGGCTGCGGCTTGTGACTCCTCCAGCTCGCGGGTGCGTTCACTCACCATGTGGTGAAGATCGCCAAACTCGACCTTCGATTCCTGCAGTCGCAGCCATTTCTGCGTCAGCGCATTGGCCATTTGCAGGATCTCGATGGTATCAAAAGGCTTCTTCAGCACCAGCAGCCGGTCCTGGGGATTGATCTGGTCCTGCATGTCATTCCATGAGCAATCCGAAAACGCCGTGCAGATCACCACCTGCAGATCCGGGCAGACCTTCCAGATCCGTTGCGTGGTTTCGATGCCGTCCCAGCCGGGAGGCATGCGCACATCCACAAATGCCATGGCATACGGGCGGCCCTCAGCCAGCGCCTTCTCCACCATTTTCAGGCCTTCCTCTCCCTGCGAGGCGGTGTCGATCTCAAAGAGCATGGCCGCAGGAGCGCCAAAAATCCGGGCCTCGGCCGCCTGCAGTGCGGCGTCTTCAGAATCAGACTCGCCTAGGATTTTCCGAAAATCGTCATGGATGGCCAGGTTGTCATCGATGACAAGAATTCGGCGGTTGAGATTATCGGTCGTTTTTTTCATCATATTGTTTGGTTAAGGGCAACAGGGGAAGTTCCAGGGTGAAAACAGCGCCGCAGCCGACGCCGTCGCTCTCGGCCGTGAGCTTTCCGCCCATTTCACGGGCCGCCAGCGCGCCGCTGTGCAGGCCGAATCCGTGGCCGTCTTTCTTGGTGGTGAATCCGTGTTGAAAAATCCGCGTCAAGTTTTCCGGCGCTATGCCACCACCATTGTCGATGACCTTGATCTGGACGGTGTCTTCACCACTCAGCGCGACTCGCACCTTCATCTCTTTGGCATTTTCCTGCTGAGCGAGCGCCTGCGTGGCATTGCTCAGCAGATTTACCAAAATCGGCATCATTTTGTGCCGGTCCACCACGACGGGCGGCACCTCCTCAAACTCACGCACCAGGGAAACTCCGTGACGCGAAAGACTGGTGCTTGTCATATTGATGGCGTCTTCGATGATTTCCACCACGTCGAGTGTTTCAAGGACACCCGCCACGCGTGCGTGGTTCTGCTGCATGGAGACGATCTGCTTGATGTGCTCGATGTTGTTTTGCAGATGCCGCACCTCGTCCAGGATCGCTTTCTGAGGTTCAGCAAGATTGTCCGCCAGCTGCACCAGATAGCCGGGCAGTTCTCTGCCACGGGAGTCCTGCGTGAGAAAAAACGGGAGGTGGTGCTCATGCTCACGCAGCAGCTGGGCCACATTTTTCAAACTGGAGATCCTGAAGTGCCGTATTTTTCCGGCCACCGTCTCCGCAGACACATTCACGCTGTTGAGCACGTTGCCCACATTGTGCAGCACATTCGTCGCCACTTCGGCCATGCCTGCCTGACGCGATGTCTTGAGCAGCTGCTTGTGCGCCTCGGTCAGTTCCGCCGTACGTTCGATAACCTGGTTTTCGATCTGCGCATTGATGCTCTCCAGCCTGCTGCGTCGTTTGGCCACTTCCAAGGTCTCGGTCAGGTTTTGCTGAATCGAGATCATCAGGAAGACATCTTCAATCATCACCCACCCGACGTACTCCAGCCACCGCCACTGGCCGGCATCCACCACGCCAAAGATGGACTGCGGCCACATCGTCCCACGCACCACATGGTCCACCACCACCACGAGGGTGGCCGTCACCAGCACTCGCCAGTCCCGATAAAACGCGAGAAAGGTCAGCGATCCAAAGATGTGGAAGTGAGTCTCAAAGCGACCGCCTGTGAGATGGATCAGGAGCGCCGAGGTCAGAATCTGCGCCACCGCGATGACATGGCGCGTGACCACCCTCCCCGGTCGCCGCCAAGCCAGCAGCACAGGGGCAGCACTGATCGCGCCACCTAAACAAATCGCCGCCCAGACATGCCACAGAGGCTGAATCTTGGACCCACTCCATGCCATGGGGGAAATCCACATGGCGATGACGATCCCGCCCAGCCACTGCATCACCATCAGCTTGGCAAACAGGCGGTCCGTCAGGATGTGATTGCGGCGCTGGGAAATGCGGTAAAGTCGCGCGGTACGCTCCTCCTCGACTGCCGCCAGCTCCGAATTCTTGCGGCCGACTATCGAGTACATGCTGCCCCTCCTTGCGTGTTGTGCTTCGCAAGCAGCCCCTTTTCAGCGCGATGGACGGTGACTTTTGTCATTTTGTTTGTGTAAATTTAGCATTACTTATAATTACTGTAAATTAATATAAGCATTGCTTTGCCCAATTTTTAACCGCGATTCAGATGCTAAATCTGGATTTAGCAGTTGGGTTGCTTCTGTCTTAAGCCCTTTCCATCGCAACCGGGGCGCTTGGCAAAGAGCCGCCGCGTTCTCCCTTTCAAAGGAATGCGAGTTGATGGGAGCACCTCTGCTGGCTACTCCTTGATCCATGCCCCATGGATTTCCCCTCGAACAGTGCCGTGCCGTAATTACGGGAGCTTCTTCCGGACTGGGGGCTGAGTTTGCTCGGCAGCTGGCTCCGGGGGCGGAGGTGCTGGTGCTGGTGGCGCGACGGGCTGAGGCGCTGGAAAAGGTGAAAATGGAGCTGTCGGGGACGCGGACAAAAGTGCTGTGCTGTGTGTCGGATCTGGCAACGGAGGCGGGTCGGAGTGATGTGTGCGCGTTTCTGGCGGCGAATGGGGTGAAACCGAACCTGCTTATCAATAATGCCGGGATGGGTGATTATGGGAGCTTTGCGAGTTCTTCGGCGGAGAAGACGCGGACGCAGATCGAGCTCAATATTACGGCGCTGACGATGCTGACGCATGCGCTGCTGCCGCTGATGGAGACGCCGGGGGGGATTTTAAATGTGAGCTCGCTGGCGAGCACGCTGCCGATGCCGGACCTGGCGGTGTATGCGGCGAGCAAGGCGTTTGTGACGAGTTTTTCGGAGGCGCTGGCGATCGAGCTGGCGCCGAAGGGGATCACGGTGAGCTGTGTGTGCCCGGGACCGACGCCGACGAATTTCAGTCAGACGGCGAAGCGGTCGGACGGGAGTGACACGAACCGGGATGGGCAGGCTTTGCTGCGGATTCCGCCTGCGCAGGTGGTGCGTGAGGCGCTGGGGGCGCTTCAGGCGGGGCGGGCGTGTGTGTTTCCGGGTGTGGGTGTTGCGATTGCGGGGCGGGTGTTTCGGCTGATGCCGCGGGGGATCATGCGGTGGGTGCTGCGGAGACGGAGTACGAAGGAATGAGCTGGTGATGGGATTCGGGGTTTATGCCGTGTGTGTGGAATGAGATTGTTATGCGAGAGTTTGGTCCGGATGGGAGGAGTGACGGATTGGTAGAATGTTGGAGGGTCAAATGATTTGGATTGATGGCTTCGGGAGACATCCTTTTGGAGAGAGCGGGTTTGTTTCTATGGATCGTGAGGTGAGATGGTTTTTAATGGTCGTTGCGCGGGGGTGGTGGGGTGATGTACATTTGAGTTGTGCGTTGTCCTGCCTGCCGAGCTCCTGCGATTGAAACTGATGCTGCCTGCGGGCAGTGCGGGTTTTCGCTGGAGGCGGCGGACCGGGCGTTTGGGATTGCTCCGGCGTTGCAGCGTCCGATTGCGGACATGACGGGGGTGCTGGGGGCGTTTTCGCTGAGGCGTGCGGCCCATGTGATCGGGGAGGTGGAGCGGCGGTTTCCGCAGTTGAGCATCGCGGTGGTGCTGATGGATGTGCCGGCGCAGGCGCCACTGCTGCCGTATGCGTTCTGGTTGTTCAACCGTGGCAGTCTGTCGAGTGCGGTGGACAAGGGGGGGGCGAATCATCTGGTGATGCTGCTCATTGATACGAGCACGGACCGTGCGATCACGATGGTGGGCTATGGCCTGGAGCCGTTCATGCAGGAGACGCATCTGCAATCCTGCCTGCAGGCGGCGGAGCAACCGCTGCGGCGGAGGCGGTATGCGCAGGCGATTGAGTCGTTTGCGCGGGAGCTGGACCGGCAGCTGGTGGAGCTGTGCCGTCTGGTGCCGAAGCAGTTTGGTCTGGTGCCGGAGGCGCAGTGGCTGAATGCGTGTGCTGCGGGAGAAGATGCTTTGGGAATGGCGGAAAATCTGTATTGATGTGGCATGCTGACACGCCGCCACTTTTTGTCTTTGAGCCTTCTGAGTGGAGGGGCTTCTCCCCTGCTCCGCGCTGCGGAGTTTCTGCCGCAGTCGGTGACTTTCAAAGGGGTGGATAAATTTCAGCAGGTGGTGGCGCAGGCCGTGGCGGGTGACTGGGCGGCGCTGCCGATAGGGGCGCGTGTGGCGCAGTTCGGGCAGGCGCTGCGGGGCATCAAATATGTGGGCTGGACGCTGGAGATTGACGACCGGATTGAGTCGCCTTCGGCGAATTTTACGGGGCTGGACTGCTGGACGTTTTTTGAGATTTCACTGGGGCTGGCGCGGATGATTGGGAAGAGGCAGCGTGCGTATGCGCCGAGCGATCTGCTCAGGGAGATTGAGTGGACGCGGTATCGCGGGGGTGTGTGCCGTGGGAACTACCTGGACCGGATTCATTACCTGGATGAGTGGTACACGGACAACGCGGCGCGGGGGAACATTCGCACAGTGACGCGTGAGGTGGGGCCGGTGGTGAGGCTGACGGGACGTGGCAATGATGAGATGTCGCTGAATCCGAAGCTGTACCGCTATCTGCGGGCGAATCCGGCGCTGGTGCCGCAGCTGAGGCAGCTGGAGGCGAGGCTGGAGAAGGTGCCGTTTGATTTCATTCCGAAAGACCAGGTGGCGGCGTGTGAGTCGCGCATTCAAAGCGGCGACATCATTGGCATCGTGACGAACCGTGCACATGTGTACTGCTCGCACGTGGGGCTGGCGCTACGGACGGGTGACGGGGCCTGTCACTTCATGCACGCCTCGGCGACGTATAAGAAGGTCGTCGTGGACAAAACGATCCATGAGTATTTGAACTCAGTGAAGAGCCATGCGGGGATTGTCGTGGGTAGGCCGAGGTGAGAACGTGATGAGGGGAATTTTGTCAATCAATTACACGCTGCCCTCATCCCACTGCTGCGATGCTTAAAAGAGTGTAATAAATATCGAGTTCGAACTAGGTAGAATTCCAACCAATTGAACTACCACGTAATAAGCCATGTCCAAATTAAACTCAGGTGCACGCTGGTATCGTTGGGAACCGCACATTCATGCTCCCGGAACTATATTTAACGATCAATTTGGAGGTGTTGATAAGTTCGAGGATTATCTTACAAAGCTGGAAGACGCTTCCCCTCCAATCAGGGCAATTGGAGTTACTGATTACTACCTTACAGATAGCTATGAAAAAGTCCGGAGTGCAAAAGACTCAGGCAGACTTCCTAATTGCGACCTCATTTTCCCAAATATTGAGCTAAGACTTGACATCGCAACTCAGCGCGGTCGGCAAGTTAATATTCATTTACTTGTCAGTCCCGAGGATCCGCAACATTTGACAGAATTGACACGCTTTCTTGGCCGCCTGACATTCGAAGCATTCAGCGACACTTTTGATTGTACAAAAGAGGATTTAATACGACTTGGAAAACGCTTTGATGATACAAAAACGGGAATGGCGATACTTCGCACTGGGGCTGAGCAGTTCAAAATAAATTTGAGTCAATTGCGAACAGCATACAATCAAAGCAAATGGGCTAGAGAGAACATATTGATTGCTGTCGCAGGCAGTGAAACTGACGGAACCTCCGGAGTTCGGGATCCGGCTGACACAATTCTTCGCCAAGAGATCGAAGCATTTGCTCATATTATTTTTGCGAGCAGCCCTGCCCAAAGAGAATTTTGGCTTGGAGAACGCAGCACTTCTGTAGCGGAACTCAAAGTCAGGTTTGGCGGGTTAAAACCTTGCATGCATGGATGCGATGCACACCAAATGGATACCGTAGGGGTGCCAACTGCTGATCGTTATTCATGGATTAAAGGATCATTGGAATTTGATACCTTGCGGCAGGCTTGTATCGATCCATCCGGAAGAGCTTTTGTAGGCCCGACGGTACCACTCGGAGCTTCATCTTCGCAGGTAATCGCATCACTGAAAATTCAAAATGCGCAATGGGCACTTACACCTGAGTTGGAACTAAATCCAGGACTTGTAGCAATCATCGGCGCTCGGGGCTCGGGAAAAACCGCCTTAGCCGATATGATAGCTCTTGCTTGTGATGCCGTGGTATTCCCATTTGCTCCAGCCTCATTTTTGAACCGCGCTAACGAACATTTAGCAGGCTCCACCATAACAATAACGTGGGGCACTGGTGAAAAAGTGAAAAGGAATCTTGACGAGACATCGCGGAACGAAGTTGGCGAATATGCCCGAGCACGCTATCTTTCTCAACAATTTGTTGATGAACTCTGTTCTGCTGAAGGAATGACCGACAGGCTTTTAGAAGAAATAGAACGAGTGATTTTTGAAAGTCACCCAGTTGCAGAAACAGACGGCACCACTAG
>NZ_JBAQCR010000107.1:0-40129 GCF_049294395.1 Prosthecobacter sp. | reverse complement strand
GGGTCTGACCGCCACCGCCCTGCTGCTGTGTGCCGGATTGATTTTCTGCGCCTGGTTTGTCGCGAATCCGGTCATCGCCGTGCTGGTGATCAGCGCGGGCATGTTCTGCGCTGCCACGGCCAATCCCTGCCTCGGCGCCACCGTAATGAACATCGGCGGCCCCCATGTGGCCACGCTCAGCGCGACGACCAACATGTGCGGCAATCTGGGCGCCGCAGCATTCCCGATCCTCGTGCCCTGGCTGCTCGCCCACGCTGGCGGTTGGAATGCCGTGCTGGCAGGCTTTGGCGCGCTTTACATCATTGCCGCCATATTTTGGCTGCTGATTCGAAATGAGCGCATCTCTCAGTGACCAAACGCGCACAAGTGCTTGTTCGTGCGCACGTAGATCACACCATCGACAATGGCAGGAGAGGCAAACACAGGCGCTTTGAGGTCATTCTTCGCCAGCACCTTCAGCGTGTCGCTCGCCGCATCGAGCACGGAGATCACACCGCGTTGCGACGTCACATACACGCGCCCATCAGCAGTTACCGCAGAAGCATAGTACTCGCCGGAAGCATCAAGCCGCTCTGCTTGGAAGATCGGGCTGCCGCTTTTCGCATCATACGCAGAGGCGAGCCCGCCACCCTTCACGGTGAAGACGCGCCCGTTCGCAATGACCGGAGAAAACACATACGGCAGCTGCTTCGTCTGCCGCCAGATCACATGCGTGTCCGTGATGTCGCCGCTGCCTCCGGCCTTGATGGCAAAGAGCTGGTTCGCCGCTTTGGCGAAGATGTCGCGCATGGCATCGTATTCGGCCTGGTTGACCGTGCCGTTCTTGTCCGCATCGATGATGGTGAAGCGGTCGCGCAGCGGTCCCTCAGGAAACTCCTTCTCGCTTAGCAAACCGTTTTTGTCGGCGTCATTCACGGCAAGGAAGGCTTCATGCGTTTCCATCTCTACGCGGTCATCCGGATCACCCCCCGCATTCCAGCCGCAGACGATCAGTACATCCCCCACCGCAATGGGGCTGGTGTTGGACACACGTGCCATGCCACTGGCAGACCAGCGCAATTTGCCGTCCTTGAGATCGTAGCTGCGCGTCCTGAGCGATCCGCTCACGATGAGTTCTTCAATGCCATCATGCCGCCAGATGAATGGCGTGGAAAAGCTGCGGCGGAATTCGCTGCGGTCCACGCGCCACACTTCAGCGCCCGTCTTCACATCCAGCGCGATCATGTAGCTGCCCACATCCTGATCCGCGACGATGATTACCTTTCCATCCGCGATGATGGGCGAGGCGCTGGTGCCAAACTCCACGATCGGCGGAGGTAGCGGCTTCTGCCACAGCACCTTGCCGTTCCAGTCATACGCCAGCACGCCGTAAGAGCCGAAGTAAGTGATCAAGCGCTCGCCATCCGTGCAGCACGTCGGTGTGGCAGGACTGCCGATGCGGTGCGCGCCTTCCACCTTCTCCGCCGGAGCCGCCGCACGCCACAGCTCATGCCCGTCCTTCCGGCTCAGACAAATCGTGACCAGCTTGCCGCCATCGAGACCTGTGAGCGCGATCTTGTCCTGCCAGATGCAAGGAGACGAATGCCCAAACGGCACCTCCACCTGCCACTTCAAATTTTTCTCCGCACCGAACTCCACCGGCGGTTTCCCCGTGCCGAGCCCAAGCCCGCCCTCACCCCGAAACTGCGGCCAGTTGGATTCGGCGAGGCAGGTTGTGATGAGAAGCGTGGAGAACAGAAAGTGGCGCAGGAACATGGACATAAGAAGCGGGCGGCAGGCCCGAGTCTTTCGCGCAGAACACTTCATTTCAACTCCCGCTCCAGCCAGGGGATGATTTGAGCGGCCCAACGGCTGCCATGCTCACGCAGGCCTGCGCCGCTGAAGTGCACGCCCTTGCCGTGTCTCTCGCGAAGCTCGCCCTTGAGAGCATCGCTGTCCGGCCCTGCGAGAGCGATGCCGTCTCGCCACAAGGATGCCTGTGCCGAGCGGATGTCGGGGGAGGCTTCATCTCCTGGCACATGGTAGCTGGCCTGTGCGACAAACCACGGGGCCTGCCAGCCGATGTCGCGGCGGGAGCTGGCAATGATGTTTTCCAGATACTCGCGATACTGCTTTCCTGGCAAGGTGCGATTTGGGTCCCTCTGGTTCGCATCACTCTCGCCCTGATGCCAGAGCACGGCGCGAAAGCCATGCGGGCCGGCGCCCTGCATGAGCTGAAGCAATCTGGCATAGGCCGTGCCGTTGCTTTCCCACTGACCGCCGGGGAGCTTCTGCACACGGGATTCGATCGTTGGAGGTTGCGGAAACGGCACTCCTTTCGGCAGCCATTCCCGCACACTGGTCGCTCCGATACCACAGGGGATGAAGGCGACCGGCACATTGAATTTCTTCACCAGTGCATCGCCGAGCGGCGGCATGAAACTGCCGCCCTGGCCGCTGGCGCCGGGCTGCGGATCGTTCGCAAGCTGCCAGCGCCGACCATCACAGACGGAGACACGACCCGTCTGCGTGGATTGCTTTTCTTCACCGTGGTTCGCCGAGTTTGACTGACCGGCGACAATAAAAATCTCACCGATGCCGACGTGTCCGACCGTCGCTTCTTCGATCACCTTGCCATTCAGTTTGGTGCGAAGTTCGAGCCGGTGCCAGCCACCGGCGGGCAGTTCATATCCTACGCTGAATGACAAGTCATTGATCGCTACCTTGAGCGGTGTCCAGCCACTGGTTTGTCCATTCACCACGGATCGCACCAATACCTCGTTGGGCATCTGTGCAAACACGCCGGAGATCGTGATGCTCCCTTGGCGAGCATCACTGCGTTGAAAGACCTGGTAATCGAGCGGTGCGTTGAGTTTGAGCTGGGCAGGCGCGGCTTCGGGTGGTGGGGTCTGCGCATGCAGCTTGCACAGCGCGACGAGGAAGGCAGACAAGAACAGAAAACATTTCATGGCAGGATCGGAAGGTAGCGCGGGCCGGTGATGCTGCACAAGGCGCACGGAATTCATCCCGCGCGCTCCTCCTTGAGCCTCCCTCACTCAATCCGCCATGTCGCCTGCCTCAGCACCGCCAGCTTCGGCTCCTTCATCGTCTCATACCAAACGCTGAGCAGCGTCCCATCGGCCAGCTCGACGGTGCTGGGATAACCGAGATCGCCGCCGATGCCATCGCCGGAGAGGATCATGGCCTCGCTCCAGCTCTGGCCGTTGTCGCTGCTGATGCGCGCCTGATTGCCGTAAGGCTTGCGGCGGTGGCCGTAGGTCATCACAAGACGGCCATCGCGCAGGCGCAGCAGGTGGGAGGGCAGGCCCCACACGCCGATTCCATGCGGCTCGCTCCAGGTCTTGCCGCCGTCCTTGGATTCCGTCTGCAGCGTCTCGCCTTTGTTGGCGTCGTTGTGATTGCGGATCTGCGCGATGAGCGTGCCGTCGGCGGCCTCGACCGCATGCAGTTCGTGATACGACCTGACTGCGTTGTCGCCTTTGCGTGTGGGGATTTCCGCCAGCCACTGCCAGGTTTGGCCGTCGTCCTTCGACTCCGCCACCCCGACCTTTTTATCGCCGGTCCAGAGCTGCTTGCCGGCATAGAGCAGGCGACCATCCTTGAGCTGGATGGGGCCGTGCGGGCTGTTCACGATGGTAGGGATGCGAGTGGACCAGGACTTGCCGCCGTCGGTGGAACGGATCACCCATTCGCCGAGTTCCGCTTTGCGCTCTTCATCATTGAGGCGCTCGTGCGCGGCCTTCCACTTCACAAACTGCTCCTGCGGCATGGTTTTGGAAGTCCAGCCCTTGTCCGTGTGCTCGGCAAAGGTGCTGGCTTTCTTGAAATGATCTTCGTAGGCCAGCGAGGTGAAGGTGCTGACGATGAGCGAGCCCTTCGCAGTTTCCAGCACACCGGAGTCACGGTCATCCGTGGCAGTGTCCAGCAGCACGCGCGGCCAGGTCCAGGTGGCGCCGTTGTCCCGCGAGGTCATGGCATGCACCTGCCCGAAGGGGCACACATGCGATTCACGGCCACCGGACCACGAGACCCACAGCTCGCCATTCTGCCTGCGCACCACGGTAGGCCAGCCATGATAAAACTCCGGCTGCTGGGAGATTACCTTGGTCTCAATGATCTTCGCCGTCGGCGCGGCTCCACGTGCGATGAAGGGAAAGGCAAGTGCGGAGGTCGTGGTGGCAAGAAAGCGGCGGCGGTTGGTCATGGTGCTATAGATTACGCGAGCGCTCTGTTTGCTTTCACAGCAAACCCTTGGTCCGAACACCGAACCAGCGAGAGATATGCGGCAGCACAAAGTTGCCCTGTTCCTGTGGAACAGGTGCCCTTCCTTGTTGCACAGCAACAAGGCAACTGTCACTCCGCTGCTTTCTTACGCACAAACTTTTGCACCCGCGCACCGGTTCCTTCAGCAACATACACCGCACCGTCCGGGCCAACTGCAATGTCATGCCCGAGCTGAAACTGCCCAGCTGCTTTGCCATGGCTGCCAAAGGTGTCAAGCACCTGCCCTGCGGGATCCAGCTCCACCGCCTTGCCCCGCATCTGCGGCTTCAAGGAGGGAGAACCGCCATCAATGACGAACAGATGGCCGTCAGGAGCAGTAGCAATGCCATACGGTTTGCCGATCTGCGGGCCTTTCCATTCATGCTGGAATGCCCCCTTCGCATCGAAGACCTGCAGCCGTTCATTCTCGCGGTCACAGACAATGACGCGTCCCTGCGCATCCACGGTGATGCCATGCGGCAGATGAAACTCGCCCGGCCCACGGCCTTTCGTGCCCCATTGAAAATCAAAGCGGCCGTCAGCGGTGAATTTCATCACGCGCGTGTTTTGGTAGCCGTCGCTCACGTAAAAGGAGCCGTCTGCCAGCACCGCCACATCCGTAGGCAGATTGAAATGTTTGTCATCGCTGCCCGGCACACCCGCCTCGCCCAAGGTGAGCAGCACCTCGCCAGTCGTCGAACACTTGAAAACCTGATGCAGGCCCACATCCGTGAGCCAGAGATTGCCCTCAAGATCCACAGTCAGCCCATGCGGCATGATGAAGCGGTTCGCCCCCCAGCTGCTGAGAAGCCGTCCCGTCGCGCCATCGAACACGCTCACGGTCGGCGCAGCGATAGGCTCCTTGGGAAAGGGCTTGGACCACACCCGGCCGCTGCGATGAAAAACGTACACGCGGTTCTGCGCATCGACACCGACCCCCGCACAAAGGCCGAGCACATGCCCCTCCGGCAACTGCGGCCAGCCAAGGACAACCTCATGTTGGGATTGCGCCAAAGCAGCCGTGGCGAAGAGACCGAGGAAAAAAATGAAGCGCATGGAAGGAGTAAAATACTCACTTCAACTTCGAAACCTTCACGTCATCCACATCCGCCGACTTGTTCACGGCCAAGGTGATCATGCGTTTCGTGGGGTGAGCGATGCCTTCGCTGCTGAAGGAAACAGCTTCCAGATCGTCAATGCGGACGGTCATCTGATCGCCGACGATCTTGATGTTCATGCTGTGCCACTCGTTGGGCTTGAGGTCGAGCTTGAAGGACTTGGTTTTGGATTTGAGCAGCGCGGCCAGTTCAGGTGACTTGTCGCCTTTCTCGCGGCGGGCGCGGATCTCATTGTCCATGCCTCCGGTCTTGGAGTCCGTGAGCGTGACCGCCTTGTTGGTCACGCGTGCGATGCAGAGATGGCCCGCATGCACGGTCTTGAGCTCACGATCCACGAAATCGACACCGAGATCATCGCCTTCACCAAGCCGGAACTTCAGCTGCACGATTCCGTCCTGAAACTCAGCCGCGTGAAAAATGGCCACGCCATGATCGGCCTCGGCATGCTTGGTCACGTGCATGTAGCCGTCGATGAGATCCACCTGCTGATGCCCCTTGGCGCGCCACGCACTGTTGCTGGTCCAGCCGTTGCCGATGTCCTCCTTGCCCGGTGTGGCTTCATCACGAGAAAAGTCGTCGGAGAAGAGCGGCGTAATGAAATCGGCGCGGAGGGAGAAGCCGAGGGTGAGGAAGATGAGGATTCGTTTCATGACATCAATGCTTGGGTGGATTGGGCACAGTGCTGGCAGTGTATTCGGCGGCGTCGATGGAGCCGTTGCCATCCACATCACGGGCTTTGAACCACGCGGCGGCATCGGCGGGATCGCGTTTGGCGCTGAACTCCTCACGGCTGAGCTTTCCATCGTGATCCGTGTCGAGCCTCTTGAACTGCTCGGCGCGGTTCGGATCCTTCTTGGCAGCAGCTTTGCCCTTGGTCCTCGCCTCACCAGCGATGGGCAAGGGCAGATAATCGAAGTCGAGGATCATCTTCTTTTGCAGCGCAGTCTTCAGCTCCATCGTGGCCTCCTCCAGACCTTTCTGACCGTAGAGATTGTGCAGCTCATTCGGGTCTTCCTTCAGATCGTAAAGCTCATACACCGGGCGCGGACTGGTGAACCAGAGATCTTCAAACTCGGTGGCCAGCGTCTTTTCCTCGTGTGCTTTGACGATGTCCTTCCAGCTCGGGTCGCCCGCACTGTCCACGGGCGCGTAGCGCAGGTTCGGGGTGACGTTGTAGATGAGTTTGTAGCGCGCACTGCGCACGCAGCGGCTGTAGTCCACGCCACTGGCGGTGGTGCTTTCATTGAAGGTGGCGCTGCCATGCGGACCGCGTTCGGCGAAGATGTGCTGGCGCTCTTTTTCAAACTTCGCGCCTTTGAGCAGCGGCAGAAAGCTCACGCCACTGATGCGCTCAGGCACCGGCAGTCCGGCAGCTTCGAGGCAGGTGGGCGCGATGTCCTCACCAGAGATCAGCGCGCTGGAGTCGCCGCCCGGTTTGATCACACCCGGCCACCACGCGAGCAGCGGCACGTTCAGTCCCGGATCATGCAGCGAGCCTTTGCCGCTGGGGAAAGCCATGCCGTTGTCTCCCATGAAAATGATGAGCGTGTTCTCCAGTCCGGCACGTTCTTTGACGATGTTGAGCACACGCTGGAAGTCGCCGTCGCAATGCTCGATCTCGCCTTCGTAGGCGGAGAGATCGCTGCGCACGCCAGGCAGGTCCGGCAGAAAACCGGGCACCTTGAGCTTCGCGGGGTCAGGCGGATTTTTGCCGGTGTTCCAGGCATGATGCGGATCGCTGAAGCCAACCCAAAGAAAGTAAGGCTTGTCCTTCGGCCGCTGGTCAAAGAACTCATTCATCTTCGCCGGTACATTCTCCTGACCGCTCGCATCGACGTAGTTGAAGCGATCCTTGAAGGTGGTCAGGTGATGCTCATCAAACACCTGCGCGGATGCCTCCGGACCGCGCCCCGAACCATCCAGATGATACGTGCGACCGCAACAACCGACAAAGTAGCCCGCCTCCTTCCGCAAAATCTCCGGAAAGGTGATCTCATCCCGTGGCAGCGGCGATGAAAACCGCGTGATGCGGCAGGCCACCGGCGAGCGGCCGGTCATAATCGTGGCACGCGAAGGCACGCACTGCGGCGCACCCGTGAACATGCGCCGGCACATGGTCCCCTCAGCAGCGAAGCGATCGAGGTTCGGCGTCTTCATCTCCTCACGTCCATAGCAGTGGATGAACGGGTAGCTGTGATCGTCGGAGAGAATGAACAGAATATTCGGCGCAGCCGAATAGGATGAATGCAGACTGATGAACGACGAAACAAGGATGAGCAGAAAAGTAAATCTCATGGCAGGACGGGCTTGGGTTCAATGTCGCTGGGGTTGATCCATCCAGCCTTCATGGGCTTGCCGCTCATGAACTTCTCGTAGAAGCCCACATTCGCCTTGGAGGCATGCTCGTATTTGTCGAAGATCTCGCCCTGACCAAACATGCGCGGATCGCCCTGTGCTTTGAGCTCGGCGTGAAGCTGGTCACGCATGGCAGTGGCGCGTGGGTCAGCGGGTGAGTTCTTCACGAAATCGGGGTCGGACTTGAGGTCATAGAACTCAGCGCCCGGGCGCAATCCAAAACAAAGCTGCCAAAAAGGATCGGCGGGATTCTTTCGGTGCGCATCAAGGATGAAGCTCTTCGTAGCTCCGGCATCGCAGTCCAAGTATCCGGTCTCCGGATTGCCACCAGGCCAGCGCGTGGACTCGAAGTTTTCAATGAAGACACTGTCCTTCGTCACGATGGCGCGAATCGGATAGCCCCAGTCATGCGGGCGGCCCACGTCGGTGCGCTCCTTGCCGATGAGCACATGATCGCGCACATGTGCGGGCTTGTTGGCAAAGAGATCCATGAGACTGCGGCCCGGCGACTCCGCCATGCCGGTGTCCGCCCACTTCATGCCCGCCACTTCGATGAGAGTGGGCGCGAGATCGACGAAGCTCACAAAGTCCGCCAGCGTGCGACCGGGCTGCAGAATGCCCTTCTTCCACATCATCGCCAGCGGCACATGGTTGGCCTGCACGTTCGCGTTGCCTTTGCTTCGCGGAAAGGGCATGCCGTGATCTGCTGTGACAATGATGAGCGTATTATCCAGCAGGCCGCGCTTTTCCAGATCAGCGATCATTCGCCCGAGGTGCTTGTCGAAGTGCTCCACCTCAAAGGCGTAATCGAGCATGTCATTGCGGATCACCTCGTTGTCCGGCCAGTAGGCGGGCACGTGATCGATGTCGGAGAGCTTCTTGCCGCCCTTCGCCACCCCGCTGCCAAATTCATAACCACGGTGCGGCTCCACGCTGCCATACCAGAAGCACCAGGGCTTGTCAGCCGGTGCGGCATTAAGGAAGTCGCTGAAGTTCGCCGCGTAGTCGCAGTTCAGGATCTCGGGTGTGGGTGGCTCGGCTTTGCGCTTGTTGTAGGGCGTGCCCGTCATCTGGCGCGGCTTGCCATTCGCATCCACCGCCACGCCGGGGCCCCAGCCCTTGGTGGTGTAGCCCACATTCCAGCCCTTCTCCGCCAGGGCCTCGCCCCAGCCTTTGAACTCCGGTGGGAAGTAGCAGATGTGATTCGCCGCTTCTTTGAGCTGCCATGAATTGCGCCCCGTGAGGATGCACGCACGTGAAGGCGCGCACTTCGCATTCGGCGTGTAGGCCTGGCTGAAGAGCAGCCCCTCCTTCGCCACGCGGTCAAAGTTCGGCGTCTTCACCCACGGCGTACCATAGGCACTCGCATGCGGACCCCAGTCATCAGCGATGGCGAAGAGGATGTTTGGAGGTGGCTCTGCTGCGAATGACGAAGCCAAAACTAAAATTGACGAAAGGATGAGGGCTGCTGGTTGGCGCATGCCGAGGGAACGATGCGCAGGAGAGGTTCCTTCGGCAAATTGAAGGAGCATGCCTGATCGCAGCCGGGATCACCGTGCAAACATTTGCGCTGCTTTCTGGAGCAGCGGGTCGGCAGGAAGAATGGACTGGCCGCTGCGGATCACGGCGCGGGCTTCAGCAAGCTGATTGAGCTGGGCCAGTGCCGTGGCTTTGGCGCAGTAGGCACCCGGCAGGCAGGGATCGAGATCGAGCGCCTTGGAGGCAGAGGTCTGCGCATCCGCGAACCGGTGCAGCTCAATGAGCGCATTGGCGCGGTTCACCCAGGCCTTGGCATAGGCGGCATTGAGGGCAATGGCGCGGTCGGCACTGGCCAGCGCCTCTTCGGGCTGTTTCATGCGCCGCATGAGGATCGCGCGATTGTTCCAAGTGATCGCTGCGCCGGGTTGAGAAGCCACGATGGCATCCAGCACACTGCAGGCTTGCTCTGCGGGCAAAAGTTCGATGCAAAGATGCGAGGTGCCGTCGAGTTCGCCCATGCGGTTGGATTCGTAGGCAAGCTCAAGCGCCTGATCCAGCCAGCTCAAAGCATCCTCACGGCGGCCAAGACCCATCGCGGCTTGCGCGAGATTGGCCGGAGGGCCGGGTTCGTCAGAGGCCAGCTGGTGGGCTTTCGCGGCACTGCGAAATGCGGCGTCGAACTCACGCCTCTCCATGTGGATGCAGCTTTGAATCTGATGCGCCTTCCAGTTCGCGGGGTTCAGGCGCAGCGCACGTTCAGCCTCGGCATGGGCTTTGCGCGGCTGACCGAGATTGAGCCAGGTCTGCGCGGCATTGACCATAGCATCCGTCTGCAGCGGTGAATCAGGAGCCGTCGTGCGTGGAGGCGGTGCTCCGAGCAGCGAGGTGAACATGTCCTCAAGGCGCGAAGCGATGACCTGGAAATTCGCGGGCCGTGCAGCAGGATCGACGGCGAGACATTCGCGCAGCAGCGCGGCCAGCGGCTCCGGCATGCGGGCGGCGGTGCAGAGCTCTGCAGGGCGTGCTGCCTCCGGAAAATGACCCAGCACCGCGCACAGCAGCGTGACGCCATAGGCATACACGTCCGCCGCCGTGCTGCGGCCGGAGCGCCGCGCGATCATCTCAGGAGCCATGAAGCCGTCCGTACCGGCGATGAGTCCCGCAGGACCCGTATCGCCTCCGGTGAGTGAAAGCCCAAAGTCGCTGACCTTCGCCACGCCATCGGCGGTGATCAGCACATTGGCAGGCTTCAGATCGCCATGCACCAGCTGCTCTTCTTTGAAGGCATGCGCAAGACCCCGTGCCATGCCGAGGCCATGCTGCAGCGTGCTGCGCCAGTCCGTGCGCCCCTTCGCGATCTCCTCCGCCAAGGTGCGCCCGCCGGTGATGTGCTCCATCACGAGGAAGGGAATGCGGTTGTGCATTTCCACGCCGTAGGCGAGCACGAGATTGGGATGCGGTGTGAGCGCAACGGAGTTCACGGCTTCCGCCACGAACTGCTCGCACAGATCTGGGTCGGTCAGATGCTGCGGCAGCGGACTCTTCAATGCGGCGAGCGAGTCCCCACGCTGATAGGTTTCTGGTCCGAGGCTGCGGCAGAGATACACCAGCCCGAAGCCGCCATGCAGGATTTTGAGCACCTCATAAGTCCCGCCGATGCACGCTCCGGGCTGAAACGGCACCTCCTCCAAAAACCGGCACTCGCGCTGAAACTGCTGCAGCAGTTCGGCTTCACCCTGCCGGGCACTGTCCAGCCCCAGCAAGTCCGCAAGCCCGCCTGCCTCCATTGCATCACCGCGCTCCAAGCGCGCGATCACCGAGCCGTCCGGCTTCACCGCCGAACGCGCTTCCCGTGCGTCCATCAGCCCGCGCTTCAAGGCGGAAAGCAGATCGCGCAGGCTGCGGGAGTTGGCATCAGGTGGCATGGCGGAATTCAGGCGGGGCGGCTGAGCGCGGCGAAAAGATCGCGGACCTCCGCGTCCACTTCATCGCTGTCCGTCGCATACTGGGCGATCTCCTCGCGCAGCAGCCGTTGGTAGGCGCGCCGTGCGGTGACGAGTCGGTTGGCCACCTCTTTTTCGGTGAGTCCGAACTCGGCCGCCATGTCGCGCTGAGAGGGTGCCGCGACGCCGTCGAGAATGGGCAGAAGCATGAAGCGTTTGAAAATGCTGAAGTGTGTCTGCTTGCCAGTGGCCTGGCACTCGCGGTCCAGAGCGTCCACCACACGTGCCAGGAGCATGCGCGCCCATGACTGGGTGAAGGCATCCTCCGGAGTGTGGTTGTCCACACCCATCACCGCAGCGCTGCCGCCTTCTTCCAGCACTTCATCTGCGGAAATGAATCCGCCCGCTGGCCGCCGCTGCTGCGCCTGATCATACCGGTGCGCATTGGCGGCGTAATGCTGCAAAGCGGAAAGCATCAGGCCGCGAAAACGCCCGCGCGCCGTCTCCGCCTTTTCAAACAACTGATGCTGCATGGAGTGGAGAAAGAAGTCCTGCACCAGATCCTCGGCCTTCTCATGGCCAAAGCCACGCCGCGCGAGATAGGCCAGCACCGGCTTGCGATACAGCTGGTACAGCGTGCCGAGCACTTCGCTCTTGGTCGTTTCATCACCGTCCTTCAGCCGCGCCAGCTGTGACCAGCGCGTCTGCGGAAACATCTCGCCGTCGTTGCTCATGCCGCGCAGGCTACGAGGCAAAACGAAAACGGCAAGCCCGCATGGAACCGGGCTTGCCGTTGTGTTTGACGCGGCCTCTCAGGGAGCAGGCGGCGGCACCGGGTGGACCTCCAGGCGGATGCCGGGCGCTCTGCCAGACTCCTTGTATTCCTTGATGGCCTGTTCCGGCGTGCGCCCGCTGCCCGTTTCACGTGGAGGCTGCGCCTCGCTGATGCGCTCCACCAGTTTCTTGGCGGCGTCGAGCTTGTCATCGGAATCCGCTGCTGAGAGCGATGCGTTCAGGCTGACAAGCAGGAGAAGCGCGAGATGAAAGGATGTTTTCATAATGGGTAGAGAAATAGGTGGTTTGATGCAGGGGCGGTTCATGCAGGAATCATGGATGTGCTGGTGAGAGACGGACGGGTGGGTTTCCCCGGAAGCCTGACGCACCCCTCGTCTGTCCCGGTCACTGCCAGCTGATCCCAGGGATCAGCGGTAGGTGGCAGCGGCACGCAGGGGCGGCATGGCTTGGGCAATTCGGGGGTGGGGGCCGGGTAGATGGGTGGCGGACACAGAGGCAGCGGGCTGATGGGCAGCGGGCGGATCCATGTGTCAGCGTGGGCGCTCGGATGAAAGGCGAGTGTGGCGGCGGTGATGAGGCAGAGGTGAAGCATCGATGTTTTCATGGGATGGAGTGGTTGAAGGGTGGAGGGATGTGATGAGTCTTATCCGCGGACGGCGGCGACGGCGGTGGGCCCACGAGGGCGGGGTGGGTCTTTGCAGATTTCCTTGATGCGATCGGAGAGCGACTCGCCGGCCTGGGCTCCGGTGATGGAGGAGACGGTGACAAGGAGCAGCAGGGTTTGGATGAGTTTCGTTTTCATGGGATGCGGATGTTGTTTGTATTTTGTTGGTTAAGTTTGATCGGCTGATTTGCCTCTCTGCAGATGGATTACCGGTCCGTGCGCCGACTCTGCGTGAGGCCTGAAAATAATTTCACTTCGTGACGCAGAGACGGCTGCCCCATGTTTGCAGGAGGTGGATTGACGACTGCACCGCCGTCGATTATCCGATGGCATGTGTCAGTGCCGGATCATCACCCAGCGACAACTGCGCTGCTCCGGCTCCGATGATTTCACCCTGCACTGATCATGGCTTACGACTGGGATGATGACCGCCAAAGGTTCTGCAACTCCGCCAGTCGCGGACATGTGGATTCACCGAGTGAAGAATGGCTGGCGGAGCAACTCAATCAAGCCGCTGCGCTGGCCAAGGCGGGCAACCTGCGTGATGCCGCGAAGCTCATCGAAGAGATCCGCGCACGCGTGGTGGCGGTACGTTTGTTTCACAGCTGGGACGACGGGATTCTCTGCTTTGGCAATCTCATCAGCGTGATCCGCCGCATGTCACCGGAGACCCAGGTGCCGTCCGAATACCAGAAGCTGCTGGATGCCCAGCCCAGCCTGAAATGGGACGAAGACATGACCAAAAAGCAAAAGGTCTTTTGGTACGGCTCCGCCAATACTGAGCTGGGTGGCACCCTCATGATCGGACCCGCCCCTGGGTCGTCTGGAAAGTCTGGCTGCGTAGTGATCGCGCTGGGTCTCCTAACTGGCAGCCTGGGACTGGCAGTGCTCTGCGTGCTGTGCCACTGAGGCCATCAAAGGCCGGTGTCCCACACCATCACCGAGCAGTCATGTCCTCCGCTCATGACACGTCCACCGGAGGGCGTAATTGCGCAGGCATTGATGGACATGCCCGGCTCATGGCCGCGCAGGCGTAGCCGGATGCTGCTCTTTGAATCGGCACCCATTTCGATGACACAAACCTCCGCGCCAGATCCAGCTGCCGCCCATTGGCCCCCGGAAGCGAGCTGGAACCCCATGAAATAATCGTCATTGGAATCCGCCAGGCGATCGATGATCTTGCCTTCCGTGACATCCATCACGCACAGCTTGGACCCCGAAAGCACAAGGGCCTTCCAGCGCACGGACATAAAAGCGACCGCACTGATTGCACGTTCGGGAAAGTGGGCCGTTTTGGCCAGCTGTCCGTTGCTGGCATCCCAGACTTTGACCGTGTCTGCATGGTCTCCGCCACCCGTGAGCGCCCACGCGCCATCAGGGGACAGGGCCACCGCCGCCACGCCGCCATTGAGAGTGCCTCCAAAGAAGCCTCCAAACTTCCGCACATGCGATCCTTTGACCGTGTCCCACAGCCGCGCGGTGCCGTCGCCGCTGCCAGTGATCAACAGCCGTCCGTCAGCCGATGCCGCGAGACTGAAGATGGTGAAGGAATGCTTGCGCAGGCAGTGAATCACCCGGCCGCTCGCCAGGTCCCAGATCCACACCGCACCGCTCTGACCCGCAGCGGCCACGCGTGTTTCATCACCCAGGAAGATCACGGAGGTGAGAAAATTGCCGTCCGCTTTCAAGGGCGGCAGCTCCTGGCCGGTCTCCAGATTCCAGACACGCACGAAAGAGTTCCAGCCGACGGAGAGCCCGATGCGCCCATCACGCGAAATCGCCAAGGCCTCCACGTTGTTGTCATGCGCCCGTTTGAACTGAAACCGCAGGCTTCCCTGCGCCTTTCCCGCAGGCGCGGGAGCTGACTGAGCCATGGCCGCTGGCTGGCGCTGCTCCTGATGAAGCTCATCCAGAGAGCGCAGCAGGGCCTCCCGCTTTTCCTCCACGTCTTCGACTGGCGCTGCCGGCAGATCATCACGCTCGCCAATGCCGGAGCAGGCGATGGCAAAGGTCTCCTGCAACCAGCGCCACGCGCGGTGCCGCTTGGGCTCGGCATCGGTTTTGCGGATTTCATCGGCAAAGACGGAGAGCAGCTTGTCCTCGCTGTCGAAGAGTGTTTCGAGCGGCATGTCCGTCTCCAGCATCTGCAGGACAACCGCACCCAGCTGGCCGGCCATCGCGTGAAAGTCGCGCTCGCTGCCCGTGAGGCTTTCCATCTCTGCCATCAGTCGTTCAATACGCCGGCTGACAGCGAGCGCCTTGCGTCGACGGTATTCACTGCGCGGCTCAAAAGGCATCAGCGCGTCGCACTGCGGGCAGGCGAGGGTGTAGTCTTCCAGCATGCGCCGCGCATTGGCCGGGTCCTTCATCGCCGACATGGCGCCGATCATGTGCCGCGCACTGAGTTGATCCGCATTGAGCTGCGTGCTGCCTTGGCAATGCGGGCACTTGATCTGCCATTTTTTGTCGGACATCGGGTGCGGCGGGATGAGGTTCAGAACAGAGCCGCAGCACACGCAGCAGCAGATTCAAACATACCACGGATGAATCATTGCACCACTTCGCTGATTTTCTTCACGATGAAGACCGCCACATCACCGCGCTCTGGGTAATGCTTCGTGGCATGGACGCCGCTGACGGAAACAACCACGCCATCTCTGATCCACGCAAAAGCCGCCGGCGGCAGCAGCACCTGCACGCGCTGCTTTTCACCGTAACGCAGCACCCAGCCGGTGGTTTCACCACCGATGGCGACTTGCTGTTCGAGCGTGCCCATGAGCTGAACTTCAGGAACAGCTGCTGGGCTGGGGACAGAAGGTGCGGGCTGGCCCTGAGTCACAGAGCAAAGCAGGCAGGCAAAGAGGAAGGTGGCAAGAATGGAGTGTTTCATAGGAGTGATGGATCGTTATGAATGGATTACCCGCCTGAGATCCAACTCTGCGTCGACTTGGAATTAATTTCAGAACTCATTGCGCTACTCCTTCTTGTTCTTCTTCCTGGCCTTCTTCGCAGCCTTGCCTTTGCCCGAGGATTGGAACTCGCGATCAAGCTCAATGGGTCGGGCGTCTTTGAATTGGTCGAGAGCGGTTTGCAGTTTGGTCTTGGCGGCGGTCGCTTCGCTGCTCAGCGTGGTAGCGGCAATATCCTGCTTCTCCAGTTCATCCGTACTCAGATCGTAGAACTGGCCGGTGCGATACAGTTTGAAGCGCTGGTCAAAGGTGTACTCACGCACGGTCATATCCTGGCTCTGCCGCGGTGAGTACCAGGTATAGAGCCACTCGCGCGGCGTGCCTGCTTCTCCTTTGAGCTGCGGCAGAAAGCTCACTCCATCGGTGCCTTCAGGCACCTTCACACCTGCGGCGGCGCAGAGGGTCGGGAGAAAATCCGTGCTGCTGACCAGATCGGCGGAGACGCGGCCCTGCTTCATCACGGCGGGCCAGCTGACGATCAGCGGCACATGGGTACCGTGCGATGTGGTGCTGCCTTTGCCGCCCTTGTAGTCCGCGCCTTTGAAGCGGCTGGTGATGCCGGAGTTGGTGCCATTGTCGCCGAGGAAGAGCAGCAGTGTGTTGTCGCGGATGCCAAGTTCTTCGAGCTTGGCAACGACACTGCCTACCATCTTGTCCATGTAGGCGGTCATCTCGGCGAAGTGCTTGGGCGACTGCTGCTTGTTCTCGCTGCTGATCGTCGGATCCCAGTCCGGGCTGTCCGGCGTCGGCTGGAACGGATTGTGCGTAAGGATCATCGGGTAGTACAGAAAGAAGGGCTTCTCCTTGTTCTTCGTGATGAAGCTGAGCGCGAAGTCGTTCACCAGCGCGGGGCCGTACTCGCCGTGAGTAAAATCTTTCTCCACGCCGTTGTATTCCAGGCCGGGGTTCGCGTAGCGCGGCGGGCGGCGTGTCTGCTGCCACAGGCAGGATTCGTCAAAGCCGAAGTGCTGCGGTGAGTCCACCTCGTGCCCGAGCTGCCACTTGCCGCAGATGCCGGTGGCATAGCCAGCGCCTTTCATGAGATTGCCAAAGGTCGTCTCCGTGCGCAGCAGCGTGCCGAAATTGATGTAGTTGCGCACGTTGTGGCGACCCGTCATGAGTTGCACGCGCGTGGGCGTGCACAGCGGCTGCACGTGGCAATTTTCGAAACGCACCCCGCTCGCGGCGAGCTTGTCGATGTTCGGAGTCTGATACGATTCACCACCATTCGCCGTGACGCATTCATAGCCGAAGTCATCGACCATGATGAGAATGATGTTGGGTTGCGACGCGAATGACGAATGCCAGATGGCGAACGTCGAAAGAATCAAGAGGAGGCTTTTCATGGTTCGCGGGCTTCAGGCTTCTGCCAAGGTGTGGCGCCGCCGATCTGCACATGCGTGCGCAATGCGGTGGAGAGTTCTTTGAAAACCTTGGGCGCTTTGCCGATGAGGTTGGTCTTCTCCTGCGGATCGTTCTTGAGGTTGTAGAGCTCCAACGGGCTGTAAGGCGTGTTTTGCATCAGCTTCCACTCGCCCCGGATGATGGCCTCATAGCTTTTGCCGCCATAGGCCGCACCACCTTCACGCCGGACGAAGTAGAGATCTCGCGGCGCGTCGATGCTGCCACCGTTGAGGATCGGCACGAGGCTGATGGCATCAATGCCAGGTGAAGCTTTCGCACCAGCAAATTCGAGAAAAGTGGGGAAAAGGTCAAAGTTCAGCCCTGCGTAGTCGCTGCGTGAACCTGCCTTGATGTGCCCCGGCCAGCGCACCATGAAGGGCACGCGCAGGCCACCGTCATAGTGGCTGGTCTTGCCATCGCGCCACGGATCATTATTCTGCGCATGGGGTAACGAGCCGCCGTTGTCAGAACCGAAAGCAACGACGGTGTTTTGGTCGAGCCCGGTTTCTTTTAACACGGCCAGCAGTTGCCCGATGCGATCATCCAGATGCTCCACGAGCGCGGCATTCATCGCGCGTTTTTCATCCAGCTGCGGCGCACGCGCCTTCACCTTGGCCACCCATTCCTCCGGCGGCTCGATGGGGAAATGCGGCGCATTGAAAGCGAGGTAGAGAAAGAAGGGCTGCTTCTCCTTCGCCCGTTCACGAAAGTAATCCGCCGCCCAGCCCGCGAAGATGTCCGTGGCATGCCCTTTGGGGTCGATGACCTCCGCATTGCGGCGCATGTAGTTGTGCCCCTGGCGCAGGTGCGTGGTGTAGCTGTCCATCATGTCGCCGAGAAAGCCATGGAAGAGGTCAAAGCCGCGCTCATTCGGTGTGTTGGGCGAATCGAGACCAAGATGCCATTTGCCAATCACCGCCGTGTGGTAGCCAGCCTTCTTCAACTCATTCCCAATCGTCGGAATGCCGGGCGCAAGATAACCCCACGAGTCCTCCGGATTCGTTCGAATGACACCGGGAACTCCCACACGATCTGGAAAGCGCCCGGTGAGCAGCGCGGCCCGTGAAGGTGAGCACACCGTGCAGTTCGCCCGCATGTTCTGGAAAAGCATGCCCTCCGCCGCCAGCTTGTCGATGTTCGGAGTGCGGCAGTCCGAGGCATGGTAAGTCGAGACATCGCCATAACCGAGATCATCAGCGTAGATGATGAGAAAATTCGGGCGCTGCTCTGCAGCGAATGACGAAGCTAACAGGAAGAATGACGAAAGAATGAGAACGAGGGGCTTCATGGCTTGATAGCTTGCTGCTTGGCCTGTTTCTTCTTCGCATTCTTGGCCTTCGGCGCAGGCTCCGGCACTGGCGGCAGTCCATCATCCGGCTGGTTCCAAAGACGATAAGGATCATCAAGACGGCGCATCTCGTTGAGGAGCAGTGCCTCCATTTCGGCAAGCTTGGTGGCGTACTCAGGATTGCTGGCGAGGTTGGTCTTCAGCGGGTCTTTGCTGCCATGCTCCTTGAGGAGTTCATCGGGATTCGCGGCGAGGTTGAAAAGCTGCGTCTCATGCACGGCGCCGTTCATGGCGTCGTATTTAATCAGCTTCCAGTCGCCCTGCTGCACGCAGCGCATGCCGGGCTTGGTGCCACCGCAGTAGACGCCGTACATCACATCCCGTATGGCCGTCTTTTGACCTTCGAGCACCGGCTTGAAACTGAGCCCTTCGTTGCTTTCTGGTGCGGGGATTCCGGCGATATCACAGAGCGTGGCCACGATGTCGAGCAGGTAGATGTTTCCCGGCACACGGGAGCCGGGCTTGATGCCGGGGCCTTTGACGATGAAGGGCACGCGCCAGGTGTGCTCGTAGAGGTTTTGTTTTCCCTGCAATCCATGGCGGCCGATGGCGATGCCGTGGTCAGCCGTGTAAACGATGTAGGTGTTGTCGAGCTCACCCATGGCTTTGAGCTTCTCCAGCACACGGCCAATCTGGATGTCGATGTTCTCATTGCAGGCGGACTCGCGGCCGATCTCGTTGCGGATGGTGGCTTCATCGCGGTTCTTCCACACACCGCTGACTTCCACTTCATCGCGCACGTTGGCGTCGCCGTTGTTGAAGGGATGCGCGGGGAGGTAGTTCGCGGGAAGTGCAGGCTGCTTGGGGTTCAATGCAGGCAGCGTGTTGGGATCTTCATGATTGGTCGCGCCGTATTTCGCCAACAACTCGGGACGGCCGTCGCGGGTGTCGTGCGGATGGGAAAAGCCGAAGTTGATGAGGAAGGGGTCGGTGTCCTTCTTCGCCTCGCGTTCGTTCAGGTACTCCATCACTCGGTCGCCATGCCAGGTGCTGCCGGTCTCATCGGTACCGCCGCGTTTGGTGGCATCATGCCGCACGGTGAACTGCTTGTTCGCGCCCTCATACGAGTTGCCCTGCTTGCAGGTGCGCATGGTGTCATACCCGGCGCGATTGAAGACAGCCGCCAGCGTGTTCAGCTCGAGATTCGGCGGGCAGTGCTCCTTGGCACCGGGGCCGATGGGCAGATGCCACACGGTGCGCCCGCTCATGATCATGTGCCGCGAAGGCGTGCACACCGCGCCGCTGAACGAGCCCATGTGCCGCGCAGAATCAAAGACCATGCCTTCCGCCGCAAGCTTGTCGATGTTCGGTGACTGCAACGGCGACTTCGGGTTGTAGAACTTGAAGTCAAAGGGTGACTGGTCATCCACAACAATAAACAAGATGTTGGGACGCTTTGCAGGAGCGGCAAATGACGAAGCCAAAAGGCAGAATGACGAAAGGATGAGAACGAGGGCTTTCATGGTTGGGTCGGGGAAACAGGGTTGAGAGCGCCTGCCAGTTATTGTTTGGCCTTGGCCTTTTTGACCGCTCCTTTTTTATTGGGGGTGAATTTGCGCGCACCTCGCTGATCCATCGGCAGCAGCGGTCCACCACGTGCGTTCATCTCAGCATCGCACAGCGCGCGCATTTTCTGCAAGGCCTCGGCATGCGCGGGATCTGATGCGAGGTTTTTGAGCTCATCGCGGTCGGACTCCAAATCATGCAGAAACTCATACGCAGGCTTCTGATCGAAGTAACGCGCATACACGTAGCGCTGGCCGCGAATGCCTTCCCAAGTGAGCGTGGGCGCGAGGTCGAGGTGCTCGCAGAAGAAATGCGTGCGCCAGGGTTTGTCGCTCCCCTTCCCTTCGATGAGCGTCGAAAGGCTGCGGCCTTCGCAGGCGTCCGGGCGCTTCACTCCGGCCCAGTCAATGAAGGTGGCGGGCAAATCGACATTGAGCACGAGGTCATCCACCACGCGGCCGCGTTGCTCCTTGGGAAGGCGCGGATCATAGACGATCATCGGCACGCGCAGCGATTCCTCATAGTGCGACCACTTGCCCTGAAAGCCGCGATCCCCGAGGTAGTAGCCGTTGTCGGCGGAATAGACGATGATCGTGTTGTCCGCGAGCCCGGCCTCCTTCAGCGCGGCAAGCACACGCGCGATGGCTTTGTCGACACCGCTGATCATGCGGTAGTAGGCGCGCACGTTCGTTTCGAATTTCTCCGGCGTGTCGTAGCCCCAGAACCAGCGCTCGCGATTGATGGAGTCTTTGAGGAACTGCGGGTGCGCCTCGTAGATGGCGGGATCTCCCAAACGCGCGGGCGGGATGGAGCGGTCTTCATACATGCCATCGACCGATTGCGGCCAGGGGTAGAGGCCAATACCGGGGCGGTGGTCGTTGTCCTCAGCATGCGCCGCATTGAACCAGAGATTCAGTGCGAAGGGTTTGTCTTTAGGCTGAGATTTAATGAACTCGATTCCCTTGTCGCACACTAGGTCCGTCTCATGGCGCTTGGTGCCGTCCGGCATCGTTTTGAAATACGGATTGCGGCCGATGGCCTCATAGATGTCATACTGCTCCTGCGGCTTGAAGCCCTGCGGCGAGATCATGTGCCATTTGCCAATGTGTCCGGTGCGGTAGCCTGCCGCACGCAGCAGCACGGGATACATGGTGGCCAGCGCCTCAGGTTTCACGGTGGGGATGGCATCGCGCTGCGCATGGGACCGCGCCCACTGGCCTGTCAGCACCACCGCACGGCTGACCCAGCACACTGCCGTGGTGACGTGTGCATTGCTGAAACGCACCCCCTGTGCCGCGAGACTGTCCACCGTGGGCGTCTGCACAATGGGGTGCCCCGCGCAGCTCTGCGTGTCCCACCGTTGATCATCGGCAAAGAGAAAGAGGATGTTGGGGCGTGACGGTTCAGCAGCAGCAGACACCGCCGCCAAACCCAGGGACAACAAAGCGAAAACAGATTTCATGAACCTCTGCGAACGAAGCCAGCGCCGCCAATCTTCCGCCTGAGATCAGGGAATGCGTGGGTCTGCAGAGAGCCCGTAGCTTTTCTCCCACCACGCCACGCGCTCGGCATCGCTGGGCTGGGCTTTCTTAACGCGGGATTTCCAGATGCGTTCGTATTCGAGGCGCTTGACCCGCTGGATGGCGCTCAGCGGCGGATCTGTGGGCGGATCTCCCTGCGCACCATGGTCCGGGCTGGTGTTGATCCACTTGTCCATGGCGCTGCGCATGGCCGCCATCCGGTCCGCCACCTTGGCATCTTTGGCGATGTTGTGCAGCCCCTGCGGATCCGCTTTGAGATCGTAAAACTCCAGTGCCTCGCGGCGTGGCGTCAGCCACTGCGCTTGAAATTCATTGAGCTTGCCGGTCTCGTTCAGGACTCGCAAGAGCGGCATGCCGGGATAGCTGTACTCCTTGTAACCAGACCAGTTCAGCCGGGAGCGGGAAGGCTGAAAATTGCGCACAAAGAGCGCGTCTGTCTCGATCACCGCCCGGATGCGGTCCATCGCATCACCACAGCGGTCGCGCGCGGCGAACAGCCTGCTGCGTTCGGGGAATTCACGACCTAGAATACCCCGGCCTTCCATCCATGGCGGGACGGGCAGACCCGCGAGCTGGAGCATGGACGGCGCGAGGTCGATGAGGCTGACCAGCCTCTCCTCCACGCCCCCGGCAGCCACGCCCGGGCCGCGCATGATCAGCGGCACCTGCAGCCCTTCCACACTCAGCCATTGCTTGCCCCAGGGCATTGGCCGGCCGTGATCAGCGAAGAACATGACGATCGTGTTGTCCAGCACGCCTTCCGTCTTGAGCTGATCAAGGATGACGCCGACACGCTGGTCCACCATTTCCACGCTGCGCTGATACGCATACCAGTCACGGCGCACCAGCGGATGATCGGGGTAGTTGGGCGGGATCTGGATGGCCTTCAGCTTCGCCTCGTCATACTCCTCCGGAATCGGAAACGGCCGGTGCGGCTCGGTGATCTGAAACTGCGCGAAAAACGGCTGGCCGGGGCTGCGCTTCCGCCAGTCATTGCCATCATACATTTTCGCCGGATCGTGGGCAAAATTGTAGTGCGTCTTGGCCTTGGTGACGGGACGTCCGTTGCGCACCGTATCAGGAGCCGCCGCATTCGTGACACACCACCCCGCTTCGCGCAGCAGGTCCGGCAGCGGTTTGTAGCGCGGAGGCAGCGGCTGTGGGTTTTCCACATCGTGCGGATGCAGCCCGGTCGTCGTTTGATAGCACCCGAGGATGAAGGCCGAACGCGAGGCGCTGCACACCGGCGCCGTGGCGTAGGCCCGTGTGTAGCGCCGCCCCTCGGCGGCCAGCCGGTCAAGATTCGGCGTGCTCACCTCCTTCAATCCATAGGCTCCGATGTCCGGCGACATATCATCCGCGATGATCCACACAAAATTCGGCCCCGCTGCGGCTGCCGCAGTGTGGACCATCAGAAGGACAAGACTGGTCAGTACAAACTTCATGTTCTTAAAGGAACGTGAAGGTGCGGGATTTGTGTCAGCGAGTTGAACTCAAGGCGCAGAGATCCATTTCTGCGCCTTCAGCCAGAACACCAGATCCGCAAACCACGGATGCTGCGTGCCGATGAGACCGGTGCCGTGGTCACCATGCTGGTAGAGATGGAGCTCATGGGGCACGCCGTTTTGATGCAGCGCAGCGGCATACAGCTGCGCATGCTCCACGGGCACCAGTTTGTCCTCGCTGGTGTGCCAGAGAAAGCAGGGCGGCAGGCCGGGGCGCACCTGCAGCTCGCTGGAGGTCTGGCGCACGAGTTCGTCACTGGGCTTGTCACCGATGAGCATCTTGCGCGAAGTCGCATGCGGCTTGGTGATCATGCTGATCACGGGATAGCAGAGGATGGCGAGATCCGGCCGTGGACTCATGCCGGGGGTGCGGCCTTCGATCTCGCCGTCTTCAGGGTGGTTGATCAAGGTGGAGACGAGATGTCCTCCAGCGGAGAAACCCATCACGCCGATGCGCGCGGGGTCGATCTTCCAGCGTGCGGCATTGCCGCGGATCTGCCGCATGGATTCCACCGCATCCTGCAGCTGCGCGGGGTAGCGATAACCCGCACTGCCAAGCCGGTAGCGCAGTACGAAGGCCGTGATGCCCTGCTCATTGAGCCAGCGCGCAAATGGCTCCGCCTGCCCCTCATAGATGCCTGAGTAGCTACCGCCCGGAATCAGCAGCATCGCCGCACCGCTGGCTTTCTCAGGCACATAAGGCGTGAGCGTCGAGATGTCCTTCGGCGCCGTGCCCAGAGCCCCCGGAGCTCCCGCCTGCCAAAGCACAATGGGCTTCTCAGCCGCTAGGAGTGATACGCTGCTGATGAAAAACGTGAGGAGAAAAAACTTCATGAAATGGATGAATGCATGAACGATCTCGGCAGGCATCATTTTACCTCTGTTATTCATGCGCATTTTTTGGCTCCTTGCTGTCCTCCAACTTTTCGCGCCGCCCATCAAAGCGCAGGAAGAGGCGACGATGCTGCATTTCAAGCCGCGCGATCATGCGCTGGGCGATGTACACCCCTTCTTCCATCAGGGGGAGTGCTTCCTCTACTACCTGAAGCCCGGGAAGTATGAGTCCGTGCTTGCGCGGTCAAAAGACTGGCTGCGCTGGACTGAAACGCCGCTCACACACGATGAGGTCAAACCTGCGGACTGGATGAGTCCCTATTTCGTGCTCGGCGTCTTTCATGACCCGGTGGCCAGGGTCTTCCGCAGTTTCTACGGGCATGCACAGGGACGCATGGTCAGTTCTGTGAGCGACGATCTTCTACACTGGGCCTGCGCGCCGAAGGAGTTTCATGTGCCTGCCTCTGGCTACTACCAGCGGCGCCGGGATCCCTTCATCTTTTGGATTCCCGAGATGAAGCAGTACGCTTGTGTGATGACCACCTGGATGAAAGGACGCCCCAAGGAAACCTGCGGAGCGGTAAGCCTCGCCACCTCGCCCGATTTGGTGCACTGGAAAGATCACGGTCCCATTCTGGATCCTGGCACCATCGGCGAGCCCGAGTGCCCGCAGATGTTTCAGCTGGCGGGGCGCTGGTATTTGCTCGCAAGCATCTATACCCGTGCGGTGGGCCAGCCTGTGTATTGGAGCAGTACCTCTCCGCTTGGGCCGTGGAAAAATGAGCCCGACGGCGTGCTGGACGGCAAAGACCTCTGTGCCGCACAAATCGCCTTCAATGGTGAGACGCCCGTTTTGTTTGGCTGGATACCGCTCACACCCGCAAAACCGGGCAAACAGCCCTGGGGCGGGCATCTTGCGCTGCCTCGTGAGGTCCATGCCTTGCCAGATGGCAGGCTCGGCACGCGCTTGCCTGCGAAACTGTTGAAGCACTTCGAGAAACTGCCCTGGCAGCGTGAAGCCGGTGCATGGAGCCATTTCGTCGCTGAATTCACGCTCACGCTGCCTGAAGGCACGGGTGAGGTGCGAATGAGCCTCGATCCTCTTGGCGAGGTCCTTTTGAAGCGCGACCAACTCCGCATCCTCGATGCCGCTGGCGAATGCTGGAGCGAACTGCCCGTCGATCTGCCAAAGGGGCGGCTGCTGAAGGTCTGGTTGGTGGTCGAAGACGACAGGGTCGAGGTCTTTGTCCATGACCGGTATTCGCTGGCAGCACGACTACCCGCCACGAAAGGGCCCGTGAGACTTTCGATTCCAAGTGCGATCGTTAAATCCGGCCGTTTCAGCGAGTGGAGATTGCCGCGTTAAACCGCATTGCTGCTGGCATTCCGGGCCATTGTGATGGAAGACACAGGATGTCAGAAACCGACCCCCATCCCTTTGCCGCCCTCGGAATTCCACCGGAGATGATCCGTGGTCTGGAGGAACTGGGCATCGTCACCCCCACGGCGGTGCAGTCCACGGTGATCCCTTTTCTGCTCAAGGACGGCAGTGATCTCATCGCGCAGGCGCAGACCGGCACCGGCAAAACGGCCGCCTTTGGCCTGCCGCTGCTGACCAAGATGAACCCCAAGCACCGGGACATTCAGGGGCTGGTGCTCGCGCCCACCCGCGAGCTGGCCAAGCAGATCGGCAAGCAGCTCTTTCGCTTCACCAAGTACACGGAGAAAATCTTCATCGAAGTCGTCAGCGGCGGCGATAACATCGACCGCCAGACCGACGCGCTGAAACGCCCCACGCACATCGTCGTCGCTACACCAGGCCGCCTGTTGGATCTCATCGAGCGCGATGCGCTGACGCTGGAATTCGTCCGCTATGTGGTGCTGGATGAGGCCGATGAGATGCTGAGCATGGGCTTCAAAAAACAGCTCTCTGAAATCCTCAAGCTCGCCGCCATGCGCCGCAGCACCTGGCTCTTTTCCGCCACCTTCCCCCCGGGGATCCAGGACCTCATCAAAGGCTGCATGTCTGCGAATGCCCACTCGATCCAGATTGATCAGGCGAACGTGGTCAATCGTGACATCGACCACCGCTTTGCCATCTGCAAAGCGGACGGAAAAACCGCCTACATCTTCGACTTCCTTCAGCGCCAGAAAGACCGCCGCGGCATCATCTTCTGCCGCACCAAGGCCGGTGCCATGGAGCTCTATCAGGAGCTCGCCGACCTCGGCCTGCCCGTGGATGTGCTGCAGGGCGATCTCATGCAAAAGGAGCGCGACAAAGTCATGCGCGCCTTCAAAAAGCAGCGCGTCCAGTTCGTCGTCGCCACCGATGTGGCCGCACGCGGCATCGACGTGGCAGACCTCTCCTTCGTCATCCACCACCAGCTCCCCGACCAGCTCGAATACTACACCCACCGCAGCGGCCGCACCGCCCGCGCCGGGAAGAAAGGCATGTCACTCGCGCTGATCAACGCCAAGGAAAAATGGCAGATCACCCAGCTCGAAGACAAGCTCAAGGTGAGGTTCAGCGAATTTCGGCGGTAACGGCAATAACTTCAGCGCACTCTATAGAGTTGATAGCGAGCCATCTCAATCACCTCATCGAATGTGACAATCCGAGTGTTTCTGCTCTTCTGCAATTCTTGCCGCGATTCCGCGCTAAATTGATGTTTGTGCCCCATTATAAGAATTGTCTTGGGGTTTTTAACTTTGATTTTCTTCTCAGCTTCAAGCCACCTTCTATTCACTTCTTGTTCACACCATGATTGGTAAGCCGTGACTTGAGCAATTGCAGAGTCGACCTCGAAAGAGGGATGTTCACGATTCGCAGAGCCGACAATCGGCTTACTATTTAGTCTTGGCAGCTTGAAGTCGATTATGTCAAAGAAACCATCCATGCCTTCGATCATGAAGTCGGGCTGCAAGTTAGGCCTCTCAGTTTGAAACTGCCATTTTAACTCGACTTGTGGCTCGATTCTATGGCACCCAAATACTAAGCCAAGTATCTCGGTATGCTGTTCGATGTAATTTGTGATTTCAAGCTCGCTAACATCTTGATTCACCAACTCGATAAACTTGTTCAGAATGCCATGAAGCTCAATATCATAAAAAGGCACCTTTAAATTAAGAATGAAACGCGCCATCTTGCCTCCAGCATCTGTCACACGAAATGGAAGATGACCCGGCTTGAGTGGAATGAGTTCCATGTAATTTACATGGCGTACTCGAAGGCTCCCACTTCGTTCTGTCCAAAAGAAAGTCATATTGGAGACAAGCAATAACTCTGTTACAGCATTGAAGTCAAAATGACCAAACACATGCGCCTCCACGGGCATCTCATGAAAATCGTAAAAGTAGTCGCATATACGGCTTATTGACTCCCCCTCGAAAACCGCCGTGTTGAATATATGGCCAAAAGGAGGAATTGAAATTGATGACTCCTGAAAGCTTTCGTCCAAACCTAAAAAGTCAAAAGGGCTCTTTTTCGGAGCAAACATTACCTCAACCTTGATGGTATCTTGCTCTTCGATTTCCGGGCCAACGTATTCTATGGCCACAAAGCCCTTCAATATCCCAATGCGAAGCACTCGAGGGAATGGGAACGCGGGGTTCAGGTGCCTCCTGTGTGAAGGATCGGCTTTCAACGCCTGGTAGATCGGCCCGAAAACGTACTCATTGAGGTGGTGAACAGTGTCCTCGACGTAGTCTTTAATATTTTCGGGGATCATATGTTTGAAATGATTCCCGGATGCTGAGATCAAGATGATCGTTCGTCAACGCCTCACTCCGCCATCTCCCCATTGCACACCCCCTGCGTGCCCGGATGAAATAGGTTGTTCGAAAAATGCAGCCCTCTCGGCGCATTCGGACCACCCGGAATAATCACCGCATACTTGTAGCGCGGCTTGCCGCTGCTGTGAACCACATTGCCGCTGATGATGACATCCGTAAGAGGCGGATCATCAGGCTGTTGCCCGTTGTCGAATTTGATAGGAGAGCGTTCATCGCCCCAGATCCAATGCGCGTCGCCGTGGCCGAAGTCGGAGATGATGTTGTTGCTGATGATGGAGCCGCCGTCGGCGTTCTCCGGCTTGCCATCTGTGGCTGGATGCGCGCCGGCACCGGGCATGAGGCCGATGGCCCAAAGCGAGTTGCGCACAAATTGATTGCCGGTGATGAGAACATTGCGCGAGCCGTGCATGGCCTTCATGCCGATGAAGGCATTCGTGATGATGTTCTGTGAGACAATAACGTGATCCGCATGGATGTCCAAACCCTGCGCGGCGTTCTCGATGTGGTTGCCGATCACACGCGTCAGATCATTCACCTCCGGGGCATTGACCACGATGCCTGAGCCCTGCTGCCAGGCGTCGGTGTAGTTGGAGTCCCAGGCCTGCTGGCTCATGATCCCCCCTTTGACCGCGTTCTTCTTCACGTAGTCGCCCAGCTTGTACTTGGCCTTCACTTCCGGTGTGGGAACGAAGTTGTCCTCAATGACGCGGTTGCCCTCGATCAGCGTCCCCGTGCTGTAGTCCACGTTGATGCCGGTGCCGTCGGTGCAGTTGAAGGCGTAGCCCCAGTCCTTGCTCTGCGTGCGGTCATCAATGCTCACGCGCATGTAGTTGCGTACCACGCAGCGGCTGATGCGCGTGTCTTTGCTCTCACGCACGGTGATGGCAGCGGCGGGGCTGCGGTTGTCGATGACACGCACATTCTCGATCACCAGATCGCGGCACTTGATGGCCAGCACGCCTTCGTTGCGGGATTCCATCTTGCCCTCCGGCCGCTTGAGCGTCAGATCACGAATCTCCGCCCCATTCGCATTCTCAATCTCAATGATCGGCTGATCCGCACTCTGCTGAATGATGCGCCCCGGCCCAAACAACCCGCTGCGCTCGCCACGGATGCGAATCTTCTCAGTGATCACGTAATCCCCCGCCGGCACAAAGAGCATGCGGTTCGGATTCGCATTCAGCGCCTCCTGAATGGAGGGATAAGCCGCGACGGAGAGGTCGGCGGCTTTGACCGTGAAGGTCGAGAGAGCGAGATAGAGCAGCAGGGCGCGGATCATGAGTGCGGAGTGAACGCGAGTGAGGCGATGTCTTTTCAGCCGATGTCTGCCGGGAAGTGATGCAGGCACTCTTGCTTGCAACGAACGACCCGGGGGCTCCGAATCGCGGGCAAAAACCGCAGCGAAGCGAAGATAGCTAGCCGAAGGTCTCGTGAAGCGAGGCAGTGCCCGCATCACTTCACTGCTTCGGCCCAATATCGAGTCCGGCCAGCCACGGCGCCGTGATCTGCGGCGGCATGCCACCGAAAGGTTGATAGGCAGGAAGCTGGATGATGCTCATGCAGTGCGCTTGCGATGCGATGAAGAAGAGCGACTCGGCGCAGTCTTCCGTCTGAATCATGGCGCTGCGGTGCTCAGCGGCGGGCTTCACAGGGCGCTTTTCCACGAGGGGAGTAAGAGCTTCACCCGGGGCATATTCAGAGAGCACAATGCCATGCGCGCTGAGCTGCATGCGGGCGGTGAAGAGCAGGCCATGCACGGCCCACTTGCTGGCCGTGTAAGGCACGCCGGCAAAAGAGTCAAAGCCATGCCCGGCTGTGGAGGAGACAACGACGATCCTGCCGCCGCCGCTTTCGGCCATCGGCTTGGAAACAGCCTGGATCATGTTCACCACGCCCATCACATTCACGTCCAGCACGCTGCGCCAGCTGGCTTCGCTGGCCAGTTTGCTGGAGTCGGCATGCGCCATGAAACGGTCAGGCGTGTTGATCCCGGCGGTGTGGATCAAGGCGGCAATCGGCCCGTGCTGCAGCACCTGCGCAAGCGCGGCGGCCACGCTGGCCGAGTCCGCCACATCACACACGATGGAGGTGATGCGCGGGGAAAGCGCCGCCGTCGCCTGCAGGGAATCCAGCGTGCGTCCAAAAATAAATGTCTTCGCGCCAGCATCCGCAAACCGCTTCGCTGCGCTCTGTCCCATGCCGCCGCCACCACCGGTGACGATGACGATCTTGTCGTTCCATTGTTTGTCCATCCGCCGACCCTAGCGGCACTTCGCGAGGCGTCGAATGAAGCGTTCATTTTGGGTGAAAATTTTTCAGCCGTTTGTGCCACGCGCCGTGAAAGGTTCTGATTGGAAACAGCGCTGCCACCGCCAAGATGACCCCATGTTCCCAACCACTCGAACCTTCCTGCTCGCTCTGACATGCCTGACCGCCGTGGCGATGGCCGACGAACCGAAATGGATCCCGCTCTTCAATGGCAAGGACCTCACGGGCTGGACGATCAAGATCGCCAAGCACCCGCTCGGCGAAAACTTCGCAAAAACGTTTCAGGTGGAGGATGGCATCCTGAAGGTGAGCTACGACGGCTACGACAAGTTTGACCAGCAGTACGGCCACCTCTTCACCAACGTGGCCTACTCCCACTACATCCTGCGCATGGAGTACCGCTTCACCGGCAAGATGATGGCGGACGCCCCAAAGTATGTGAACCTCAACAGCGGCGTGATGCTGCATGCCCAGCCGCCGCAGAGCATGCGCTTTGATCAGGGCTTCCCCTCCAGCCTCGAAATGCAGTTTCTGGCGGATGAAGGGAAAGGCCCGCGCTCCACGGCCAATCTCTGCACACCCGGCACCCATGTGGAGATGGGCGGAGAGCTGATCACCAAGCACATCGTCAAATCCAGTGCGCCGACTTTTCCCGCCGAGGAATGGGTGCGTGCCGAAGTGGAAGTGCGCGGCAATGATGAGATCATCCACCGCATCAACGGCGTCGAAGTACTACGCTACCAGCGCCCGCAGCTTGATGCCGCGTGTAAGATCGCCCCAGCAAGCGACATCGTGGAAGCCGGTGGCGATGTGATGCTCGGCTACGGCCACATCGCCCTTCAGGCCGAAGGCCAACCGGTATGGTTTCGGAAGATCGAGCTGATGTCGCTGGAGAAGAAAAAGTAACTACGCCGCATCGATCGCCAGCGTCACCCGCCGCGCGGACCTCGTCGCAGCATCCTGCCCCCAGGGCAGATTGTCATACGCCGCTCCCGCAAAGTGTACTCGCCCCACAGGCTGAATGAGGTGCGGCCACACCTGCGCGAGCTTGCCCAACGCAAAGGCATGCCGCTCGCAGCCAAGCGCCAGCGGTTCCTCCTTCCACCACTCATGCACGATGACCTGCTCAATCGTGTCCTTGTTCTTGCCGGGGTAAAACTTGCGAAAAGCCGCCAGCGCATCCGCAGGAGCCAGCGCGGGCGGACCGCTGCCCATGAGCACGCAGCTGTCTCCTGCTACCTCGCCCGCGCATTCATAGACAAGGCCCATCGTGCTGTTCCCAGTTTCGAAATTGATGCTCGGCACGTTGTCGCCCTCCCAAAAACGTGTCTTCGCCTGCAGCACGATGCGCGACTGCATGCCCATCGGCGTGTGCTCCAGCGCAAACTTCTTCGTCTCCGGCCACCCCGGCGAGACCTTGATGCCCGCGATCACCATCGGCGACACGCACATCACCGCGTAATCCGCCTTCAGCGTCTGCTCCCTCTTGTCCGGCCCTTCGGCGAAGGTGACCGTCACACCGTTCGCATCATGCTCCAACACGGTGACGAGGCAGTTCTTGCGCACGCGATCACCGAGACGTTGGGCAAAGGTGTCCGGCAGGAGCTGGTTGCCGCCTTTCAGGCGAAACACCTCGCGCTTGAACACCGGCAGCCCGCGCATCTTCACGATGGACTCCTGCCAGATGCGGTAGAGCGCGGAGACATCGCTCGCGGTGGCAGGCTTCTCCTTGCTGGTAAGACGCGAACCACCGCAGTACCCGCGCCCGGTTTCAGAAGCGCCCTGCTCCGCCAGCCAGTCACCCAGCACCATATGGTCCAGCTTATCCAGCCCGATGCCGAAGGGCTGATACTCGTCTTTAAATTTGTCCGCCATGGGGCCGAAATACAGACGCGACATGTTCTTCCAGCCATGCTCCTGCATGTAGGCCACCTCGCGTTCGTTGAAGCCGAACTCGCGTTGCGTCTTCGCATCCGCCAGCTCCTCCTCCGTGCGCCATTTCCCGCGCACATTCGCATACATCTTCCGCCGCCGTTCATAGGCCAGCACTGGCAGGTCAAACTTCTGCACCCACTCGCGGTAGGTGTCGTAGCCCGGATTGGTGAACTGCTCCGCGCCCACATCCGCATACAGCCCATCCGGCAGCGGATCATAGATCGTTTTCACATGCCCGCCCGTGCGGCGCGATGCCTCCAGCACCGTCACCTCATGCCCGCGCTCCATCAGATCAAACGCACAGCTCAAACCGCCGATGCCACCGCCGATGACAATGACCTTTTTCTTCTTCGCAGACTCAGCCTGCACCGCCACACCCGCGAGCAAAGCCCCCGTGGTGGTTTGCAGCATTCGCCGGCGTGTCAGGGCAGTGGGATTCGCGCGCATGAAGCAGGTACGCCAAAAATGCGCGCATCTTTGAATCACTGGCCCCGCGCCTTCTGCACCTCTGCGATGGATTTCAGGATGTTCTCCCGCCAGACACCTTGCAGCTTCGCGGGCTCGGCGCGGTTCAGGGCGCTCATGGCTTCATCAAACTTGCCGCGCCGGGTCAGAATGCGCGCGATGCCCTGGAGCGCGGCGTATTCATCCGCACCACCGATGCGTGTGCGATCTGCCACAATAGACTGATAAGCTGAGAGGGCCTGATCATCCTTCTGCAAATTGCGCTCACGGTTCTGCGCCAAGGCGAGAAGGAGGGCGTCACGTGCGCGGGGTTCGCTGGTCCATGGCAGGGCCGCGCTCAGATCCGCCTCCGCCTTGTCGCCTGCCTTGATGATCGAATAAGCGTAGCCGCGCGCATGATACCCCGCGCCACGCTTCCAGAAAGGCCACTTTTTGAAGTCCTCGTTCGCGAACTGCGCGATGACCTCCGGCGCTTTGGCCGAAGCGAGCAAGTACTGCATCTGCGCGGTCTTTTTCACCACATCGACAGAAATACGCTCGATGATCGGCCCGGCCTCCGCGCGGCTGAGCAGCGCAGCCTGCTCCAGCGCGGCGGCTTTTTGCAGGTCGCTGAATTTGCCATCGGCCAGAGCGAGAAAGTCTGCGACTTTGCGTTTCTGCGTGGCGTCGCGGAAGCCGATGACGAAATCGGTGACGCTGGGGTCAGCAGGGAACACCTGAGATTTGCCATCGTAGAAGTGCGCAAACTTCATCGGCTCATGAAAGCCCTCGGTGCCGGTGGGTGAGAGGGCGCTGAGCTCCTGGCCGTCTTCCCGAATGCGCTGACGGCAGAGATTGATGTGCCACGGCAGGCTTGGCGTCGGCTTGCGGCCGATGACCTGATGCAGCGGATCGTTTTCGTCCTGCGTGACAGGGATGCGAATCTCCACGGTCCAGTGATCATCCGCAATGTGCGTGGCCACTTCCGCCTTTGAGTCCCAGCCGAACCACTGGCCACGCGACGCGCCACGGTCAAGATCCACGATGTGGCCCGCAGGACTGACGGCGAGCTGATAATACGAGTGCGTTTCCGTAGCGAGTTCGATCTCGATGGCATCGCCATGCCACAGCGCCTGATCCTCATTGCGCGTGGAGGTGGTGTTGGGTTTGTCGCCGGGAAGCTCATCGCAGCGGATGGCAAAATAGACGCTGCCTCCCTGCCATCCGGCTTTGTAGGAAGTGCCAAAGGTCGGCACGCGGCCTGTTTCTAGTTCGCGGAATTTGCCCGTAGCGGCGGCGGGGCAGTTCTGCCAGTAGGCGTCGTCGAGTTTGCCATCGATGACGATGTCGTGCGCGTCACCGACGAGCCGTACGGTGGGCACCGGACCGCGCTGCTGGCCCAGCTGCAGGGCCTTCATGCGCATGCCTTTGAGGAAGTCATCGATGAGAGCGATGCGCCGCCCATAAACACTCGCGGCATCGGCTTTGGCCTGTGCTTTGGCAAACAGCGCGAGCGCCTCATCCGCCTGCACCTTGTCGTTCTCCATCGCGCTCCAATGCGTCTCGCAGTAGGTGAAGAAAGCCTGCATCTCCTGCGCGGTGGGGCCGTAAAAGAGATGGCAGTACTCGCGGAACATCGCGTCCACATCCGCGCTCTTGCCGCCCCAGTACATGCGCGCGGTGAAATAGACCATGAAGTGATTGAAGCCGATGCCAACCTCCTTGAAATCCTGCCGTGCGGAGAGCCAGATGTCCTCGCCTTGAGAGATGCCTTTCGTGGCGTTCACAGAGTCGCCGATGGCATGCGGCGCGAAGAAGGGCAGGTACCAGCCGCGATCAGTGAAGGGATAGTTTTCAAAGTTCAGGATGAGGTTGTTCGTCTTCTTCGCCCAGGCCGCGCGCAGGGCTTCCGGCGCAGCCTCGCCCTCTGCCTTGCTGCCAGCTTTGTTCATCGGCCGCCGCCCACCGACGATGCAGACAATCACGTTGGGTTCGAGCTTGTCGATCTTCAACGGCGGCAGCGTGTACACGCCATACGCACAGTTCAGCAACTTCGCGCGAGGATGAGTTTTGGCGATCTCCTTTGCCACGCGATTCACGAAGTCCCACACGTAGTCGCTCAGCAGGCCGCGCTCATTGCGCTCCGGCGAGTCTTTGCCTTTGCACTTCTCGCACTGGCAGATGGAGGTGTAGCCATCCGGCGGCATGATGGAGACCGTCTTCAGCGGATAGGTATCCAGCAGCGCGCGGGTGTAGCGCACGGTCTCGCGGAAGAGTTCCTCATTGGAATAGCAGAGCTGGTTCTTGCTGTCGCCGGGGCGGTAGTCGCGCTTGCCGCCGTAGAGCGCGAACCACTCCGGGTGCGCGGCAAAAGTGGCGTCATTGCCCGTCATGCCGTCCATGCCATGAGCGATCTGATAATGGTCATCATTGCGCGTGCCGAGGTGCATCATCCACATCGCCGTGTCATAGCCCGCCGTGCTGAAGCGGAAGTTGAACTGCCGCAGCGGGAAGTCCGGCTGCACGGTCTCATCGAGCTTTGGCAGCGCGATGGTTTTCATGGTGGGCATCACTTCGCCAAGCTCCCCCGGCAGATACCAGCGCGCACCGAGCGATGCAAAGAACGCCGTCACCGCATTGAAGCTGCCGCGTTCATCCAGGCCCCAGATTTCCAGCCACTCGTTCTTGGCCGTGGTGGCTCCGTCGGGCTTGCCCGTGTCTCCCGGCAGACGCAGGCGGTTTTTATACAAGCCGGGATTGGGCATGCCATACGGTGCGCCGACGATCTTCTCAAACTCAGCCCGGGCACGTGGGATGTCGCTGTTGCTCTTCGCCCAGGGCTCCGTGGGCACAAAGTCGCTGTCATCTCCCACCAGCGCCAGCCAGTCGCCGCCAGACTGGATGCGATACGCGCCGTCCTTCAAGCCCTCCGCCTTCACGGGATTCAATGGGCTCGCGCCAATGAAAACCTTCACCGCCTTCCCGCTCGGCTGCGTCACGATGGGCAGCCGCGCTCCGCTGATCTTTTCGATGTTCGTGCGAAACTCCTGCGCAGCGACCCGCTGCATGCGCGTGGGATTTTCCGCAAGGATGATCTCCGCGCGCGGCTGACCGTCTTCTACGAGAACGGCATCCGCTGCATGCAGCGACGAGAGTGTGAGAAACGCGGCGGCAAGGGCTTTCATGGCTTCACAAGGGCGTCCGTGGTTTTCAGATTGAAGCGCACGCTCACGACGGAGTTCTTCTCCTTGCCGGGCGTGATCTTGATATAAGTCGTGGCCACGATGGTGCCGTCTGGCAGCAACTCCACGCCGGGATAGCCGCAGTCGCCGGCACGTTCGGCGTAGCTGTGAAGCAGCTTGATGCGGTACTGGCCGGGCCTGCTGTTCTTGATGTCGTCATAAGTTCCCACCCACGCGACGAAGTGGCCTTTGGTCGGGCTGTTGAGCGCCTGATCACGGAAAGCCACGACCATGCGGCCGTCCTTGGTGAAGACGCCGGCATGGCGGTCTCCGGTGAGTCCCCACGGCGTGTTCACCGGCGTGGTCCAGGTTTTGCCTTCATCACGGCTGAACATCATGAGGCTGCGCTCCTTGTGCGTGTTTTCGCGCATCAGGCAGCAGAGCTCGGAACCATCCGGCGAACGAAACACAAAGGGTTCGCAGGGATTCTTTCCCTCGACGGCTGCGACGACATGCGGCTCGCTCCAGGTGAAACCGCCGTCTTTGCTGAGGGTTTGCAGCACTTCCAGCGGGGCCTTGTCTGCGCCGCCGGGCCCCCGGTGATAGAGGCCGAGGTACGCGCCGTCCTTGAGACGCACGATGCTGCTGAAGGTCATCACGCAGGGAAAGCCGAGTGGTGGCATCTCCTTCCACGTGCTGCCGCCGTCCTCGCTCATGATGCTCGGCATGCCAGGGCCTTTGCGCGTGCCCTTCGCAGCGGAAAACACCCACACTCGCTCCTTGCCCGCCGGATCGGTCATGCGGTAGATGCTGGGGCAGTTCAGATGCGTCTTGTAGCCCGGCGGCATGAGTTCGTCGATCCGCGTCCACGTCACGCCGCCATCATCGCTCCGCGACATCGGCCCCGCCGCGCCGCCGTGATTGATGCACCACACGCAGAGGATCGTCTTGCCGTCCGCGAGCAATGTCGTCGTCGGGTGCCCCTGATAAACCTCCGCCGTCCCCTGGGCGATGACGGTCTGGCGGTCCTTGTGTCCCGAAATGTCCGCGAGAGGCAGGTCAGGCCGGTCCTCGGCGGCGGAGTTCAGTACGGTGGCGAAAAGCAGGGCGGCGATTAGAGTGCGCATGGAGACACCTCAACGTTCCCCGCGCCCTCAAACTCGCGGCGGATTTACCTCTCGTTTTTCAGCTCGGAGGCCAGCGTGCGGGCCTGAGCCTCCCAAGTTTCCGGCGTGGCGCTGCCAAAGGCGGTGACCATGCGCCAGGTGCCGGTGAATCCGGCGGGCACGGTCTTCCCCTCAAAGCACTTCAGGTAAAACTTCCGGTAGGTGGGCGGCACATTCCAAATGGTGGACACATGCCCGCCCAGTTCCGGCGCCTGCAGCAGGCGGCTCACGGCAAACTGCCCGCTCTGCGGCTCATACACCGCCATCCAGTCCACGGGCTGGTTGATGTAAAACTTCCGCGCCACCTCCTTGTCATCGCGCAGCGGACCGGAGATGGTATTTTCTGGCATGGCATCATTTCCAGCCAGAAAGGCGCTGACCGTGGGCCGCCAGGCGTGCATGAAGTGGTACACCAGCTTCAGCGGCACGGCCTCGGCGGTGTGCACGGTGGTGGTTTCATGCAGACGGTGGTCCTTGATCTCGGTCACGTTGATCAGCTCAAAGGCGCGGATGCGTGACTTTCGCTCCAAACGAAACGCACCGCCTTTCATCTCTGCCATGGGTGCTTCGACTCGTTTGTCATCAAGGAAGAAGTCGAGTGACTGCAGCTTCTCGGGTTCGTTTTCCAGATGCGCGGTGCCGATGAAGCCGACATCGGGAAACGAGAACACGGTGCCGTAGGCGCTGCTCTCGGTGGTCATGGCCTTGCCACGGAAATCAATGCGGCCCGGAGTCCATTGCGTGGCCTGGCGCAGCAGCAGCGTCACATCCCCGCAGGTCACGGTGATGCGTGGCAGTTCGGGACCGAGATTGGGCTTGAAGGGTTCTTTGGCAGAAGCCAAAGCCGTGAGCGCGAGACCAAGTGCCAGCGATGGAAGAAGAGAGCGTGAAGAAACAAACATGCGCGATGACTACGCCGCAGCCGCGCGACCTTTCGTTTCAAACCTGCACCTGCGTCATTATTTTCGGAAGGACTTCAGGAAATTGAAGATCAGCCAGATCTGCGCAAAGCCCACGGCGATAAGCAGGATACCGAGCTCAATGGCATTGTCCTCCTTGGGCACCGCCAGCCGCAGAATGAACGCCAGCATAATCGCTCCGAGGACGGAGAGCACTGCTCCAAACGACCAGCTTCCAGAGGACTGCTCTGGAGTGGGGATGTGCGTGGGGTATCCGTCCTTGCTGAGATCGTCTGGGTCATCACTCATGGCGGTGCGCTGTGGCGGGTGGGCTGGACTCATAGAACGACCGTGTGGCATGGTGCCTCGTCGTGATTGCTCAAGAGCTCCCCGCATAAACGTTCGTACCCGCCTGAAACTTCCGAAGCACCGGACAATGGCGAAGATGCGATGGGCTCCCCTGCCTCTGTGCATTGAAATGCGCGGAGGTCGTGCTGTCTTTACTTCGCCGGTTCCGCCTTCTCCGATTTAACTTTTACGGGACCCAACTTCGCAGGCTTCCACTCGCGCTCCAGCCGCACGGCCTCGATGACTTGCTCGCGCGTCATGGACGCCTCCAGCGTGGCCTGATGGACAAAGGCGATGTCATGCCCTTGCTGAGATGCGAGGCGGCACCACTTCAGGGCTTCCACCGGGTTTTTCTCCATGCCTTCTCCCTTTTCATACATCAGGCTCAGGGCAAACTGCCCGTCGGCATCACCGCGCTCCGCCGCAGCGCGAAACAGCCTGGTGGCCTGAGCCTCATCTTTGGGCACGCCTTTGCCGCTGATGAGGCAGCCCGCAAGCCCGACTTGGGCAATGGGAAAATTTTGCTCCGCCGCTTTGCGAAACCATACGACAGCATCTGCGGTGTTCTGCGCCACGCCTATGCCCTCCAAGTAAGCCACAGCCAGCTTTGTCTGCGCAAGTGCATCTCCCTGCTCCGCCGCTTTTTGATACCAGGCCACGGCCTCGGCAGGATCCTTCGGCACGCCAGCGCCGTGCATGTAGCACTCGCCCATCTCGAGCTGCGCCAGTGCATACTTCTGCGCCGCCGACTTCTTGATGAGGCTGAGCCCCTGTTTCAGATCCTGAGCCACACCCGCGCCCAGGGAATAGGCCACGCCCAGCCGCAGCTGAGCTTCAGGGTCTTCCTTTTCCGCCGCCTTGCGGAACCATTTCACCGCTTCGACGAGATCCGGCGGCACTCGCAGGCCCTGGGCGTAGGTGATGCCGAGAAGCTTCTGCGCATTGAGATCGCCCTGCTCAGCGGCTTTGCGAAACCACTTCACGGCCTCCGCTGCGTCCTGCACCACTCCCTCGCCGTCAAAATAGGCCATGCCCAGTTCCAGCTGCGCATCCGCATCGCCACGCTGCGCCGCCTGGCGAAACCACCTCACGCCTTCGGCCATGTCCTTGGGCACGCTGGAGCCCAGGCTGTAGCAAACGCCGAGCTGTTTCATGGCCGCCACGTGATTCTGCGCCGCCGCCAGACGCAGCCATTTCACCGCCTCCGCTGCGTCCTGCGGCCCCCCCGTGCCCAGCAGGTAGCACATGCCCAGCTGCCGCTGGGAATCCACATGGCCTTGGGCGATCGCCTTGCGAAACCACTCCACCGCCGCCGCTTCATTCTTGGGAACGCCGTTCCCTTTGGCGCAGCGCAGCCCCATGGCGTGCTGCGCCTCTGCATTCCCCTGCTCTGCCTCCGTGCGCGTCTCCTTCAGGCTTTTGGCCACGAGCGGTGCCGCCGCGCAAAACAAGCCTGCAAGCAGCACCACCCTAGTAATTTTTGTGGACTTGATGAACATAGATGCTTTTCCGGGAGCCGAATCGTTACGTGGGTCTTTTTTAGAGAGATTCCGCGCATGAGTCATGCCTTTTCTTCGGTGAAGTGCGCCCCTGTAACACTGACAGCCATGGCTTCATCCCTCCCTCTCTTTGGCATTCCACCGGTGCGGGCGGGAGGTTGGGAAGATCAAGAATCGTCATGGTCATTTTGGGGAACAGAAGGAAATTTTCTGTGTCGGATCCGGCAATCCTGCAGGTTGCTTGCGTTTTCGGAGGTGTCTTTTGGACGGCCACGGGTGGGAATGGGGCCAACTGCTGTGATCGCACTGCGTGGAAGCGGAATGGGGCCTGCGGAACAGACGGGAATCAGGCCCTCAGTCCGTGCGGATTACCCCACCCTGGTGTGAGCCATGGGGGAAGTTTCTTTCTTGAGCTGCCATTTCGATTTAGTGGCTCGCAACTTTGACGCATGCCCGATGGGTACAACACGCGGCACCTCCAGATCTAAAAAACTTCTGTTTAGAAAAATGGTTTCTAGAGCCAATTGCTACGCCGTAGCTTCATGCGACGAGTGTGCAACCTCTTCACTTGCCCATGCCTATGGCCGGTCGCATGCAGTTCTGCTATGTTTTCGGGCTTCTGGTGAGTCTGGGTCCGCTCCTGGTGGGGGCACAGCCCACGCCCGTTCCGCATGTCATCGTGCGGAAGGAGCAGGTGCAGGAAGTGGAAAGGAACCTGGAGCGGGTTGGAAGGGGAAGATCGCTCGGTTAGACCGGTTCTTAGAAAGCCTGTCATAAACTCATCTTTGGACGGCATTGGGACTGAAGAACGGAGGGCTGGTCGATCATGGAGCGCAGGGCTTCCATGAGCCGGTCCTGCAGTTGGCTGGCGT
>NZ_JBAQCR010000106.1:0-4506 GCF_049294395.1 Prosthecobacter sp. | reverse complement strand
CACGTCCGGACGGCTCAGGGAGATGCCGGTGGCCAGGGGCAAAGCACGTCCATGGATGAAGTGGATGCCGTGCGTGTTCATGAAATACGGGAAGCGGCTGGAGCAGCCGATGCCGGCCACGCAGACGATGTTTTCATGCGGGTATTGGAGCTTCTCCAGCACGCGGTAGAAGATGTTCAGCACGGCGAAGTCGCCGCAGCCGGGGCACCACGTGGGATGGTCGGCGGTGAGGGCTTTCTTGGTGAGCTTGTCCGTGGCAGGAGCTGCTGGAGTGACGAGGGCGGTGGACATGATGATTTGAAAAATGAAAAGGTTGGAAGTGCTGCGGGTCCGGACTAGGCGCTCATGATTTTTTCCACGCCGGTGACGATCTCGCGGATGCGGAAGGCGAGGCCGTCGGTTTTGCACACGGACTGGATGCGCGGGTCCGCGAGGCTGGCGCGCAGCAGGGTGGCCAGCTGGCCGTAGCCGTAGAGGCCGGAGTCGTTCATCTCCACGCAGACGACGTGCTTGAACTTCTTGAAGAGACCGTCCAGACCGTCCGGCATGGGGTGCAGGTGGCGCAGGTGCAGGGCGCCCACTTTGTGGCCTTCGCTGCGCATGCGGTCCACGCTTTCCTTGATGGGGCCGTAGGTGCTGCCCCAGCCGATGACGAGGACGTCGCCGGTCTGGTCGCCGTGGATGACGGGCAGCGGGAGTTCCTTGGAAAGCTGCACCAGCTTGTTGCGGCGCTTGTTGGTCATCAAGGTGTGCATCTTGGGGCTGCCGCTCGGGTGGCCCATTTCGTCGTGCTCAAGACCGGTGGAAACAGGGTACTTGCCGCCTGCCATCTTGGAGCCGGGAGGTGCGTGCTGTGTGATGGAATCGAGCGGATAAGGCTTGAAGCCCTCGGGGCGGGTGGAGATGTCGAGGGTGGGTTCCACCCAGTGCTTGTCGAGGTCAGGCTCTTCAAAGGCCTCGATGCGGCTGCTCAGGGCCTGATCGCTCAGGATGATGACGGGGCAGGAATATTTCTTGGCCAGCATGCCAGCCTCCAGGGCGATGTAGAAGCAGTCTTCCACGTCCTTTGGTGCCAGCACGATGCGCGGGCTGTCGCCATGGCTGCCGTAGATAGCCTGCATGAGGTCGGACTGCTCCACGCTGGTGGGCAGGCCGGTGGAAGGGCCGCCGCGCTGCACGTTCACCACGATGAGAGGGATTTCGGCCATGCTGGCGTAGCCCAAGGCTTCCATCTTCAAGCTGAGGCCCGGGCCGGAGCTGCCGGTGATGGCAAGGTGTCCGGCAAAGGCGGCACCGATGGTCATGGCCACAGCGGCGAGCTCGTCTTCGGCCTGCACGTAGAGGCCGCCATACTTCGGCAGTTCGACGCGCAGTGTTTCCATGATGGACGACCATGGGGTGATGGGATAGGCGGAACCGTAGCGCACGCCTGCGGCAATGAGGCCGAGCGTGAGCATCTGGTTGCCATCCGCGCTGATGCGGTGCGCGCCATGGGCTTCCCCGGGCACGAAGGCAAATTTTTCCACGTCGCCCACCTGGTAGGCAAAGCCGGCGTCAAAGGCCAGCAGCGCATTGCGCAGCACGCTTTCGTCCTTGCGGCCAAACTGGCGGCTGACGATGCCCACGAGCTTTTCTTTGTCGAGATTGAAGACGGCGCAGACCATGCCGAGCACGAACATGTTCTTGCCGCGGTCGCGCGTGGAGCCGCCCACGGCCTCCACGGTGGCGGAGGTGAAGGGCACGCCGATGTGGACGATGCCGCGCTCGTGCTTCACATCTTCCGGGCTCATGTCCGCGGTATCGTAGAAGCAGATGCCGCCATCACGCAGGGCGGCGATGTGGTTTTCGTAGCTGTGCTTGTAAAAGGCCACCAACACGTCGGCTTCGTCACCTTCATGGAGCACCTCGCCGGAGCCCAGATGGACCTGGAAGATGGAAGGACCGCCCGAGATCGTGGAAGGGATGGTCATGTAGGTCATCACTTCCTGAGCCGTGCGGCCGGCCAGACGCGCCAGAAAACCGCCGATGGACTGAATGCCGTCCTGGGAATTGCCCGCGAGGCGGATGACGGCGTTGCGCAGGGAGGTGGGAGATGACGACGAAGGAGCGGAAGCGGTGGACATGGTTGGGGTACGGGCATGCACGCCCGCAGATTGGTTGGCTGAGGAAACGCGATTCTAGAAGGGCTTTTGCAGCCGTCCATGCTGGAGAATGGCTTTTTTCTGCGGTGGCGGGCGCGTGGCAGACGGGGAAAAGGTGCATGCTGGAGGTGTGAGCCCTGGATCTGCGTTGTGGGGTTGGCGTGATCCATGCCTTGTGGCCTTCTCGTTCCTTATGAGAGGCTCACTGCTTGACTCCGCCACTCGACAAATCCTGTGGATTACGATAGAATCAAACCATGACAGCCGCCGTCGAACACATCAAAAAGGCCATCGACAGCCTCGCCCCGGACGAGGCGAGAGAGCTTTTTCAGGAGCTTCGGCGTGATTTTCAGCTCACTGAGGACGATCAGGCAGACGAAGAAGCCTTGATCGAGGCCGAGTGGGACGCTGAGCTTGATACCCGTCTGCAGGAGATTGAAAATGGCACCGTCCAGCTTCTCACTGCTGAGGAGTCTGAACGTCGTTCGGATGCCGTGTTTGCCAAATTGGGAATCGAGCGTCCTGTTTACAGGCCATGACGGAATGGAACATTCATCCGTCTGCCCAGCAGGAACATGATGAATTGCTGGAGTACTTCGGCGGCATTGATGAGGAGCTGGTGATTGCGTTTGAATGGCATTATCTCCAGCATCGCCATGCGATTTGTGAAAACCCGCTGCTCTACAACATCCGTCGCAAGACCGTTCGCAGAGCCAATTTGAATCCACGTTTTGGCGAATATTACATCGCCTACACAATCTGGCGGCAGAAGGTGGTGATCCTCGCCGTCGCACATGCCAAGCGTCGCCCTTATTACTGGCGTAGGCGGATTGGTGAAGCCAGGGAGCTTTTCTGATCCCCCATCAACACAGACTCACCCCCGGCAGCCTCCCCCGCCCTCTCCCCGGGGGCCTCAAGATCAAACACCTTGCTATCTCCCCCTATAGGTGCCAGTATGACACCCCTCAAATTCTGAGGGATACGTTTCGTTTCTGTTTTTATGAGTACCCACACCTTCCCTGAATTGGGAATTTCGCCCGAGCTTCTTGAAGCCGTTAAATCACTCGGCTTCGAGCAACCCTCCCCCATCCAGGCTGAAGCTATTCCTGTGGCGATCACCGGACGTGACGTCGTGGGCCAGAGCCAGACCGGCTCCGGCAAAACGATGGCCTTTGGCATTCCCGTGGTGCAAGGCGTCGATGGCACCAAGCGCGCTGTACAGGCTCTGATCCTCTGCCCCACCCGCGAGCTGGCCATGCAGGTCTGCGCGGAAATCCACAAGCTGGCCTCCTTCAAGGAAGGCGTGCGCGCCACGCCAGTGTACGGCGGCGCTTCGTATGACCGCCAGATCCGCGCCCTCCAGAGCGGCTCCCAGATCGTCGTCGGCACCCCCGGTCGTATTCTTGACTTCATGGAGCGCGGGCTGATCAAGTTCGACGCCCTCAAGATGCTCGTCTTTGATGAAGCCGATGAAATGCTGGACATGGGCTTCAGCGACGACATCGACCGCCTGATGGCCGCCGTGCCGAAAGAGCGCCAGACCATCTTCTTCTCCGCCACCTTTGAGCCGCGCATCCGCCGCCTGGTGGAGAATTACACGACCAACGCCGCGACGATCACCATCCAGCAGAAGGCGCTGACCGTGGCCACCGTGGAGCAGCGCTACTACGAAGTGCAGGGCCGCTCCAAGCTGGAAGTGCTCTGCCGCGTCATCGACATCGAGGCCCCGCGCCTCACGATCGTTTTCGCCAACACCAAGCGTGCCGTGGACGACGCCACCGACGCCCTCGTGGCCCGTGGCTACGCCGCCGACCGCCTGCATGGGGATATCAATCAGACGATGCGTGAGCGCGTGATGCGCAACTTCCGCAGCGGCAACGTGGAAGTCCTTGTGGCCACGGACGTGGCCGCCCGTGGTCTGGACGTGAACGACATCGATCTCATCGTCAATCTTGAGCTTCCGTATGACGCGGAAGACTACGTTCACCGCATCGGCCGCACGGGCCGTGCCGGACGCAGCGGCAAGGCTTTCAGCCTTGTGGCCGGACGTGAAATTTACCTGATGCAGCGCATCCAGCGCTTCATCAACATCCGCGTGGAGCGCGCCAAGGTGCCCTCCCAGGAAGAACTGGAAGCCACCCGCGTGGACAAGACCTTCGACAAGGTCAAGGCCGTGCTGGAAGGCGCCAACTACGCCAATCACGAGCACAGCATCCAGCGCCTGCTGGACATCGGCTTCTCCCCCACGGAGATCGCCAGCGCGCTCATGGACCTGCTCATGAAAGACCAGGTGCGCGAGACCGAGCAGATCGTGGAAGACCGCGCAGGCCGGAAGCCCGACTATCCGCAGCGTGACTTCAAGCCC
>NZ_JBAQCR010000105.1:0-1573 GCF_049294395.1 Prosthecobacter sp. | reverse complement strand
GCGTCAGGTTCACCGGCACATCCGCGTGTTTCTCCAGCGTTTCCGCCAGTCCTTGCATGTGCGCCATGAGCTGCCCTTTGTTGTCCGTGGCTCCCCGGCAAAAGATGCGACCATCGCGAATCGTCGGCTCGAACGCCGGTGACTTCCACTCCCCCAGCGGCTCCGCAGGCTGCACATCGTAATGCGCATACAGCAGCACCGTGCGACGTCCGGCGATGTGCTTGTTCTTCGCCACCAGCACCGGATGCCCCGGCGTCTCGTGCAGATCGCCCGTCAGCCCCATTTCACGCACCTTGCTCAGCAGCCATTCAGCACACGCACTCACATCCGCACGCCGCGTGGAGTCAGTGGAAACAGAAGGAAATCGCAGGCAGGTGAGGAGATTGTCGAGGCCGGGTGGGTTCATAAGAAAGGATGAGGAATGAATAGCGAGACTCCAACGATGAAAGCGACATGGAGTTCGCGGTCAACGGTCAAGCACGATCAAGCGTTGCGCCCCCAGCCCTTACTTCAACTTCTTCACCTCAATCTCATCCACGCTCCCCTTGCCACCATAGAGGTTTAGCAGCAGCCCCGCTTTCTCGCCTAGCGTCAGCTCCGTCTTAAGCTCCAAAACCACCTGGTCATTTACCTGCACGGTGATCTTGTCGCCCTTCGACTCAAACGCCACCCGCCGCCATTCGGTGGATTCAATGCGCGTGTTCGCAGACTTCAGCACTTTCTGATTTTCCACATCACGCACCGCCACAGTCCCCTTCGGTGTCACGGCAATATTGAGCTTTCTCTGCGCCCCAGGTCGATCCCCCGGAGCATAAAAACCAAAGGCAATCCTGCTGCAGGCCCAGGGCTTCACCAGCAGCTGCACTGAGACATCCTGCACCGGCGCCTCAAACGCCCGCCAGATCACCGCCCCTTTGCCCGCCGCCTGATCCATGAGCAGCGCGCCGTCCGCGACTTCAAATTTCGCCGCCTCCGCGCCTTTGGCATGCACCCACTTTTCGTCCAGCTTCTCAGCCTTGAAGTCATCCGCGAAGATGACGTCCCCCTTCAAACGCATCGCCTTCGGCTTCTTGTCCGCCCCATGCACCACGGTGGCCAGAGCGAAACAGAGAAGCACGATGCGTTTCATAAGGACTACAATACGGGATCAATGCTTCACCTCTCCCTCAGGCCCATAAGTCGGCGGCTTGAAGAACAGCGCCAGCAGCACGATGCCTGCCAGCGCCATGCCGGTCGGCACCAGGAAGAGCTGATGGTAATCCACCACGCCATTCACGGTGTATTTCACCACCAGTTCGGGGAAAATCTTGCTCGCCACCACCATGCCGATGCCGAGGATCAACAGGTTGAACAAGCCCTGCGCACTGGAGCGGATGTCCTTCGGAAACACCGCGTCCACAAAGATGTACACCGTCACAAAGAAGAACGCGTAGCAGATGCCGTGCAGCACCTGAACTGCGATGATCAGCCACTGGTTTTCTGGCGTGCCGAAGAAGGCAAAGATACTGAAGCGCGCTGCGTGACCGATGATCCCGATGATCAGCGTCGTCTTCCAGCCGATTTTCTTGAGCAC
>NZ_JBAQCR010000104.1:0-5408 GCF_049294395.1 Prosthecobacter sp. | reverse complement strand
CCTATATATAGGTCGTGACCCTGTGAACCTGTGACCCTAAGGGTCAAAATCCGTTTTGACCCCGGTTTGACCCTGTGACCCTGGCTCTTCATCTGCGCTGGTCGCGCGCAACGGAGCCCGGCAACGGCCGGACCGTCCTTTTCGGCCATGCGCTGACAAGCAGGCGGCAAGCCTTCCCTGGCTCCGAAGTCACGGCCATGGCGACGCCTCTCCCCCAGCCTGATGGGAGCCGAAACACGAGCGCCAATTTTCATGTTAGTCGCACTAAAATAAATATTTGACGCCGTTTTATTTCATGTTACTCACATTAACATGAAAAAGAAAACCGCCGCAAAAGCTCCTCGTGACTACCAGCAGACGGCCCGTGCCGAAGCGGCGGAGGCCAGCACGCGGCGGATCATCGAGGCCTTCCTCAAGCGCGCCGAAACGGAGTGGTTCGACAAGATCAAGCTCGATGACATTGCGGCCGATGCCGGGGTGACCGTGCAGACCGTGGTGCGCAAGTTTGGCAGCAAGATGGGCCTTTTGGAAGTGGCTCACAAACACATGGGCGAGTCGGTCGCCGTGCGCCGCGTGGTGATCCCCGGCGATTTGAACGGCGCCATTGATGCCCTGACGCGGGACTATGAAGACGTGGGCCCGCTGGTCCTGCGGCTGCTGGATCAGGAGCAGATGCATCCGGTCCTCAAGCCCACGCTGGATGTGGGTCGGCAGGGACACCGCGACTGGCTGAAAGAGACTTTTGCCGAACGACTGAAGCCCCTGACGCCCGCACGCCGCGAGGCCACGCTCGATGCTCTCGTCGTCGCTGCGGACATCTACGTCTGGAAGCTGGTACGCCTCGACATGGGGCGCTCCATCCCCGCCTACCAGCAGATCGTCCGGCAAATGATTCTCGCCGCCCTGGAGCCGCGGTAAGCCCCGTCCATTCAAACCTGCAACACCATCCATCGCATGAGCACCGAACCCAAAAACATCCTGTTCACCACCTGGGAGGGCGGCGGGAATCTGCCGCCCGTCATCACCGTCGCCCGCAAACTGCACAAACGGGGTCACCGCGTCCGATTGATGAGCGACGAGGCCAGCCGCGAAGACGCTGCGGCTGCAGGGATCGCCTTTCACGCGTGGCAGACCGCGCCGAACCGGGCTGACAAGACACCGGCGAGCTGTCCGCTGCGCGACTGGGAAGCCGCCAGTCCTCAGGAGGGCATCGGCCTCGCGTTGAGCAAGATCCTGTTTGGCCCGTCGCTCGATTACGCCCGTGACCTCGCCGCCGTGCTGGATCGCGAACCGGCTGATCTGGTGGTGACCAGCGACATGCTGCCTGGCGTTCTCGCCGCGTGCGAGAGCCGAGGCCAGCCGGTGGCCATCCTCTCCGCCAATCTGTGCCTGTATCCCTTGGAAGGAATGCCGACCTTCGGGCCTGGACTGCCGCCACCACGCACGGCTGAAGAAGAAGCCCTGCACGCACAGATTCGCCAGGGCACGCTCGCGATGCTGGATGCCCACCTCGACGCTCTGAATGACACCCGTGTCGCGCTGGGACTCAGGCCGATTGAAACCGTGCTGGAGCAGTTGGAAGTCGCGACGCGCTATCTCATTGCTTCGAGCCGGTCGTTCGATTTTCCCGTGGAGGAACTGCCGCAACAGATTCGCTACATCGGCCCGCAGCTCGATGAGCCCGCCTGGGCCAAGCCATGGCGCTCGCCATGGCCGGAGAACGATCCCCGTCCCCTCATCGCTGCATGCTTCAGCACGACCTATCAGGCCCACGAAAGCGTGCTGCAAAAAGTGATCGATGCCGCGGCGGAGCTTCCGGTGCGCGTGCTGGTGACGCTCGGGCAGGTGGCACCCGAGTCCGTGCGTCCGGCGGAAAACACCGTGGTCGTAGCGAGTGCGCCCCACAATGCCGTCATGCAGCAGGCGACGGTGGTCGTCACCCACGGCGGTCACGGCACGGTGATGCGAGCCCTGAGCCATCATCGCCCCATGCTGGTCATTCCGCACGGTCGCGATCAGGATGAAAATGCCGTGCGCGTCGTGGAGCACGGCGCGGGACTGCGAATGACCGCCAGCAGCAGCAGCGAGGAAATCCGCAGCGCCTTGAGCCGCCTGATCACCGAGCCCGCATTCACCGAAGCCGCCCGTCGTCTGGGCACAGCCATTGCTGTGGAAGCGGAAAGCTTCAACGCGATCGCAGAGATAGAGTCTCTGGCAGAGCAGCCTGCCTGCTGCGCTTGTTAACTGTCCCATGCATCCCTTGTCTCATCACCTTCCCTTTCCATGAATACCTTGTCATTCACCAAACCCCATCATAGCCGTCTGTTTTACTCGGCGGCTTCCCTCGCCCTGCTGGTGCTGACCGTTGTCGGCTTCCGTCTGTTTTACCTGAACATGGAGGCATTCCCCGGGCGTCCGTTGACGCCGCCCATCCGCACGCTCGTCATCGTGCATGGCGTGCTGATGACCGCCTGGATGCTGCTGTCCGTGGTGCAGCCGCTGCTCGTTGCCTCCGGTCGCAAGCGCGTCCACATGACGCTCGGTCTGTTCGGCACCGCCCTGGCCGCTGCCATCGTCGTCACCGGCTGTCTCGTCGCCGTGAATGCCGCGCGGGTGAATCCACCCGACCTGAAGGTGTTTGGCCTCACGCCCAAGGAGTTTCTGACCGTGCCTTTGAGCAGCATCGTCGCGTTTGGCGCGTTCGTGCTGGTCGGCATCTGGTATCGTCGACGTCCCGAAGTGCATCGTCCGATGATGTTCATGGCGTCCCTGTCCATTGTTTCCGCAGCATTGGGCCGCATGCCCGCACTCAACGGCTGGTACGCGGGGACGTGGATGGAAGAATGCTTCAGCGCATTCCTCACCACACTGCTGCTGGGAGCGGTCATGTTCGGCATCAAATGCATGCTGGAAAGCCGCATTGACCGCTGGTTTGCCGGTGCCTTTGGAGCTCACGCCGTCATTTGCGTGGCTTCAGCACTCATCGCGAAGACAGATGCCTGGGTTCAGTTCGCCACGATCCTCATGCAGTAAAGGAACGGGATCAGGGGGCAACATTCTGACAAACCATCGAGAGAGCGGCGTTTCATCCCCCCATGAAATTTCGCTTTCTCGCGCCCCTCCTGCTCATCACCGCCTCCACCTTTGCCGCTGATGCGCCGAAGCTGCCTTCCATTCCCGCCGAGCCGACGGCGAAGAAGAAGGAGCTGCTCTTTGCCGATGACTTCGCGCGCGCGGAGCTGGGCAAGGACAAGGGCTGGGCCATCGTGGTGCCGACGTTTTCTGTGGAGAACGGGGCGCTGAAGGGCACGCAGATGCGCTTTGATGCACCGGCCAAGGATGGCAAGCCGCCGGTGAAGGGACATCAGGCGGTGATCGGCAACGACATCCCGACGCAGGACAGCGTGATCGAGTTCCGCTTCCGGCTCGGCGGGGCGCAGTCCGTGACGGCGGAGTTTGACGACCGGAAGTTCAACGGCTCGCACTACGGGCACCTCTGCATGGCGCGCATCGCTGCGGACAAGATCATCCTCGTGGATCAGAAGGGCCTGGCCGTGGCCCGGCCCGAAGGGGCCACCGGCGAGCCGCCGACGCCGAAAGGCCGCAAAAACGTCAGCTTCCCCCTCAGCCTCGATGCGGAGACGTGGCACACGTTTATGCTCGAAACCGTGGGCGATACAATGCGCGCCTCCATCGACGGCAAGCCCGTGGCCTTCCTCCAGTCCCCCGGCATCGCGCACGCGACGAAGTCCAAGGTGGAGTTTGGCTGCATGGGCAAAGACGGCTTCTTGGATGATCTCAAGATCTGGAGCGCGGAGGCGGTGAAGTAGGGGGACACCCTTCAAAAATCAGCAATCCTTGTTCATCAATCGTCAATCACGCACGGCCAGGACGCCCTGGAGCCGGAGGATTGACGATTGTCGAGCATTCGATTTTTGATTTTTGAAGTTCCAAACCCTCGGCGCGGCGTGTGATGAACAACATTACCTTCTGACGCGTGGTTTCGCTCCCGAGGGGCGCGGCGCTCCGGCCGTAGATTGGGTGTGTTTGACGTCCAGGGGCCTCCCATGCCTCGCCGCCCTCTTCGCCAAACCGCCCGACTGCGAGGACGTTCGCAGGCCCCAGTGCTTGCGGCACGCTGAAAGACGGGCGGGCTGTCGCCACACCCATCCCACGGGGGAGCAGGCTCTGCCTTTCCACGATGCAAGGACGGCGCACCTTTTTGAGCGCACGCGACGCTGCAGACCCGAAACTTCGGACCCGGCGCAGCGGTTCCCTACCAGCTTGTGGCATGCGCTGCTCTGGAGAAAACAGATGCCAGGCATTCCATTCGGACACCCGATGCCCGAATGGAAGGATGTTTCAGCGCATGCGGAAGACCACGACCCGGCGGTCCAGACTGCGGTCAGCCTCGGCGGCATCGGCCGGACTGGCGGCTTCGGCTTCACCATAGCCCACGGGCATGAGACGCTCGGCGCTCACGCCATGACGCACGAGCTCCCGGGAGATGCGCTCCGCACGTTCCTGGGAGAGCTGGAGATTCTGCCCATAATCGCCTTCAGCCGAGGCATGGCCTTCGATGACGAAGGTGTCGTTGGCGAGGGCCGGTGCCTTCATGGCGTTGGCCATGTCGATGACGAGGTCGTAGGAATAGGCGTCGGCAAAGTCCGTGGAGCCCTGGCGGAAGAGGATGGCATCCGTGCTGATGGCAGATTTAGGATCGACGCTGTAGGAGACGGCATACGCATCCCCGGTGGTGTAGGAAGGGGGGATGGCGTTCTGGTAATACCCCTGCTGCGGCGCCTGGGGCCTGAGGCTGTAGGGGCTTCGCGCCTGGGGCAGGACTTGCACGCGCTGGAGCTGCTGGGAGGCGACGATGACCGGTGGGATCTCCTGCATGGAGGAGTAGCGGATCACCCGGCGGTTCCCTTCGTAAAAGCGGGTGTGCCGCTGAGTCTCCGTGGTCTGGAAGATTCTTTGGTCGCGATGGAGGCTGCCGGAGGGCGCAGCCTGCGGGGCGCGGCCTTGGAATCGTTCGACGATGCTGGAAACGGTGCGTTCGCGGTCCTGCTGGGTTCTGCCCACTTCCTCGACGGAAGGACGGTAGCCGTAGCCTGGCATGGGGCCGCCTGGGCGACGCCTTGAGTCAGGGTCACGACGATCATTGGAATTCACTCCAACGGCGGCGGCTCCGGCACCGAGGATGTTCAGGAGGAGGCGCTTGGCATCTTCCTTGTTGTCAATTTTCCGTGCCTGTGCGGCATCCGCCTGACGGTCACGCTTGGGCTCATCTTCCAGCACTTTGGCCGTCTCCTGTGATGGGGGCTTCTGGGCGGCGGGGCGCTCAGGGCGCTCGCGTGCCTCGGGCCGCACGGCGGGTTTGGTTTCGCCAGGGGCTTCAGGAGTCG
>NZ_JBAQCR010000103.1:0-2368 GCF_049294395.1 Prosthecobacter sp. | reverse complement strand
GCCGCGCGATCCAGCGCACCGCCTCGGCGATGCTGGGTGGACTTGGAGTTTTTGTCTTGAGCTGACGCGTGGCCCAGGCGCTTAATACCGCGCACTCCTCGGCCTCCAGCCACTGGGTCGCGGGCTCCTGCGGCTGCTGGCGCGCGGCATCGCGCAAGGCCATGAGCCTCCAGGCCACGATCAAGTCCAGGCTCAGGGCTCGGCGCAGCCTCACCATGTTGCCCAAACGCCGCGCCTCGCTCTGGCAGCCACTCTTGAGTGTGCGATGGAACACCTCGATGCCCCAGCGCTTCGCATACCACCGCAGCTGTCGTTGAACCTGTGCCGCATCTGCGCAGGGAATGCTCGTGAGCAGCTTCCAGTGCAGAGCCTCGCTGCCTTCCGGCGCGCCCGTCTCCACCGCGTCGATGGCCCAGAGATCCATCGGTGTGCTCGAGCCAAAGAACCGCGCCTTGTCCCGCGGCACCCCCAGCTTCACCGGCGCGCTGCGCAGCACCAGCGTGGCCGTGCGCTCCTTGCGCGTGCCCTGCGCTGGCACCACGATCTCAACACGCGCCAGCTCCTGCTGCGCTTCGAGATGGTCCCACACCACCTCTCCCGTTTCGTGCAGGCGGCGTGCAGGCGGCGTGCATGCAGGGCGCGCACGAGCACGGCACATTGCTCGTCGTGCTGCAGGTTGCTCACAAACAGTTCGTAAAGATCGCTCTCCCGGTCAGCGACGAGCACCAGACGAGGCTGCCTGCCAGAAGCAGCCTGACGCTGGGCCACGATGGCTTCATAAGCGCTGACCCAGCGGTGGCTCTCGCGCTGATCGAGCGCTTTGCGGTTCTTTTGCGCCTGCCGTTGCCGCCGCGAGGGGCCGTCACGCTCGCGCGCCCAGGTGTGGGCATGGAGCACGCCGAGGGCCTCGCCCTGCTCGCTGAAAGCCAGCACGCTGTGCAGCAAGAAGCCCTGCGCGCTGCCATTGCCCTGGCCGATGGGGCCGACCCCCTCGGTGCCAGCATGAGTCGTGTGATTGAAGCTTGTCGTGTCAGCCACGGCCAGCACGACTGCATGGCCGGCCATGCGCCCCCAGGTCGCTTCACGATGACTCTGCCCAATGTCAGCAGCTTCGAGCCGCTCATTGGAGAGCAGACGGTAGGAAGCTTTGGCAGCCGCCTTGCTGCGGCTGCCTTCAGGGATGGAGGCCTGCGGCTGCGCCGCCCAATCTTCAAGCATGATGGCCAAACGTCTCACAAGACGCGGATCAATGCCACTGAGATGCGCCAGCTCGCGTTGCGACCAACCCGCCGCCAATGGACTGCCAATACTTTTGCTTTTCGATGACGTTGCTGATGTCATCCCCCATAGTTTGACCGCGCCTGTTTTTGTACAGCGATCCTTCCTCAAACTTGTGGGTAATAGTTAGGCTGTGTCGCGTCCGTAGATTCCTTCGTCCCGGCGCCGTCTGTCACTCCAGCCTGTCACCCCATTCCTAAAGCTTCCGGCTTTGCCGGGACGAGCAGCGCTCAACGCGTGCGTATACCCCCCGTTGAAATAGTTGAAATAGTTGGAATAGTTGCAGTCTACCCCGTGGCTGATGGCGTGTGGACACCACCCCCCGTTGAAATGGTTGAAAAGTTTGAAGTCTGCAACGGCGGCGACACCGGCCGTAGCACAAGCCTCCAGCTTGCCGGGATGGTCAAAGCTTAGCACTTGCGTCCCCCCCGCAGAAGATGTGGAAATTGCGGAAGTTTCTCCGCTGGCGGCTCGGGCAGCAGCGCAGGGTCAGGCGGCTGCGCGCTGGTAAAACTGGAAGCACACGCCTGAGGGCGCGATCATGTGAAACTCGCGCCTGCCCCAGGGCTTCATTTCAAGCGGGCCGACCCGGGCCGGGATCGCCTGATACTCATCGTAGAGGGAATCCAGGTCAGAGACGCCGATGCTGAAGCTCGCGTTGTCCGCCCAGTTCTGGTTGTCGTTCACGACGAGGTTGATGGACACGCCGTCGCGCTCGATGCCGGCCATGCCATCGCCCTGCCAGAGAATGGAGAAGCCCATGTGGTCCGCGTAGAAAGTGAGCGCCTCCGCCAGGCTGCCGCAGCTGGGGATCATGGGAGTGATGGAGTGGAAGGTGGGTTTCATGGAGGAGTGTCTGAAATAATCCTGTGAATCATGCCATTCTGTTAATCCTGTCATAACTGGCACCGCATTACCCACCACTTCCAGCTTCATCTTGGCTCGAAGCTGATTTTGACAGGATTCACATGATTCCAGCATTTCAGTATTCGGATGCAGGCATGCAGGTCTCATCTGAAATAATCCTGTGAATCATGCCATTCTGTTAATCCTGTCATAACTGGCACCGCATTACCCACCACTTCCGGCT
>NZ_JBAQCR010000102.1:0-5183 GCF_049294395.1 Prosthecobacter sp. | reverse complement strand
CACGTGGAGGCGGTGTGGTTTCGGCTGGAGGAGCAGCAGGGCGCGGCCACGCAGAAGGCGGACCCGCTGCAGCGTGCGGTGGCGCACCTGGCCTTTCGCATGCAGTGCCCGCTGCGGCTGACGGAAGTGGCGGAGCAGGTGGCCTTTACCAGCGCGGGAAATTTATCCCGCCTCTTCCGCAAGCACCACGGGATGAGCTTCCAGGGATACCTGCACAAGCTGCGGCTGGAGAAAGCGGCGGAGCTTTTGCGCAGCACGCGGCTGCCGGTGGCGCGGATCGCGCATCGGGTGGGCTACCGGGATGTGTCGCGCTTTGGGCAGCACTTTAAACGGTGCTTTCAGGATTCGCCGGCGAGGTATCGGAGATCAGCGAAGGGGGAATGACGGCGAGGCCGTGGACAAACGGGGCCGGCGCTCTATGAATGGGCGCTGGCGGGTGCCGGGGAGTGAATTTTAAAGAACTGTTTATTTGAACAGCTATTTAACCTGTGCCATAGGGTGCCGCATGAGCCCGAGTCCCCATGATCTTGCTGAAATGGCCGCCGCAATCGAAGGTACGGAAGTCGCCGCACGCCAGTGGCTGCAGGCGGGTTTTTCGCCGGGGGACGCGGCGGCGTATGTGCGTGCGGGGTGCTTTGATGTGGACCGCACGGAGGAGCTGCGGCGGGCGCACATCACGCCCGGCCAGATCGCGGCGCTGGGGCTGGGCTGGGACTTCTGCGCGGGGAAGGTGGCGCTGGAGGAGCTGCGCGTGAACGGCGGCGCGCAGGCGAAGACGCCGGTGCTGTGGTGAGGGCGAGGTGTGGATTTGTCGCGGTTGTTTTTCACGACACGTGCGGCTGCAGCTGGCCGCGCGTTACGCCCAGGAAGAAGTGGCTCGATTTTGCGCCGCCATGTCGCCGCGTTTTGAGGCTGTGATTCCGCCTAACAAAGCCGCGCAGCATTGAAAAGCAGCCGGGCAACTCCCGCTGTTCTTTGCGCCATGGACGCTCGTCTTTGCCGCAGAGGAGCGGAGAGGCAGAGGGTGCAGAGATTGAAACAAAGATCCGGAGGCTGATCTCTGGACCCTTTGCGGCAAAGACGAATGAGGCTGCGTTTCCTGCAGCATGCAACCTGATGGTGGGATGCTCGGGCCAAAATATCGAACAGGCATTTGCCCGGAGGACAAGCTGCTGCGTTAGATGCTCATGCTTTCTCCAAGCCACCTTTGCCCGCATGGCATGGCCTATGATTTTCTCGCCTCAGCTGCGACAGGGAGGGAGACCTTTGAGTGCATGCTGAACTGGCTCCTGCTCATCAGTGGCATCTGCGTGCTGGGGGTGCGGGCGCACAGGCTTTCCAAGAAGGAGAAGATTGCCCCGCCAGCCAGCTGGCTTGTTCCGCTGGCCGCAGTGGCGGGAGTGCTGGTGGGCATCGCAGGGCTGCTGGGCTGGATGAAGTGACTCTGCCACCCGGGCGCTGCACATGCGCGGCGGGCATGGGAGGGTGCGCCCTCGCTGCGCTGTGTGAAGCGGAGGGTTTGTGTGACGCGGGCACCTTCGACTGAGTCCTATAAAATGTCGGCGCTCCCAGTATGGATGCAGGGTGCGCGGGGCTCAAGGAGGATCCGATGGGAGGACGTGTGGTATCTGCTGGTAGGTGTACCTGCTTAGTGACAGGTTTTGATGCCGGGTCTAGTCGATGGGAGTGATGCGGAGGATGCCCTGCTTGGCAGACCACAGAAGGGCGGCGGCTTTCCACTGCTCCCAGAGGGGGCCTTTGCAGCCGTTGAAGCCGTGGCCGCCGGTGGGGAGCTCGAGGAGCTCGACGGGGAGGTGGTGGGCCTGCATGTTTGAGGCGAACTGGCGGCTGTTTTCGATGGGGACGGGTTTGTCATCGATGGCGTGGGCGAGGAAGACGGGCGGGGTGTCTGCGGTGACCTGGAATTCGTTGGAGTAGAGGCGGACGAGGGCGTCCGAGGGGTTTTCGCCGAGGAGTTCTTTGCGGGAGCCGGTGTGGGTGTACTCGCCCATGGTGACGACGGGGTAGATGAGCCAGGCGAAGCTGGGGCGGGAGCTGAGGCGCTCGACGGGATCGGTGGCGTCGGGTTTGCCGGCATCGAAGTGGGTGGTGGCGGTGGAGGCGACGTGGCCGCCGGCGGAGAAGCCGAGGATGCCGATGCGCTGGGGACTGAGGTGCCAGCGCGTGGCATTGGCACGGGTGAGGCGCATGGCGCGCTGGGCATCGAGGAGGGGCACGGCGTGGCGGAGCTTTGGCAGGCGGTATTCGAGGATGATGCAGGCGATGCCTTTACTATTGAGCCATTCGGCGATGGGGTAGCCTTCGCGGTCGGTGACGTGGCGAATGTAGCCGCCACCGGGGCAGAGGACGATGGCCATGCCGCTGGCTTTGTCGGCGGGCGGGAGGAAGACTTGCAGCTCGTGCGTGCTGGCCTCGAAGGTGCCATCGCCAACGGGGGCTTTGCCGGGCCAGAGGGCGATGCGCTCGCTGGGGGTGGGCTTGGGGGCGGGTGGGGTGGTGGTGGCGGCTGCGGGCTTTGCGGGGGCTTCAGCGGCGGGGGTGAATGAGGTGAGGCTGAGCGCGGTGAGGAGGAGGCAGGAGAGAGTGCGGAGGTGCATGAGAGAGAAAGTGTTTGGGAAGAGGAAGAGTGAGATGAGTACGTGGGAGAGGGGTGGGATTGAGCAGCGGAGTTTTGACGTGCCGTATCCCCTGCCCTCTCGAAGCATCCCCTTCAGATTCTCTCAAGCCGGGATTGAAATCCGCGATGCACGGAGGCGTGGATCTCTTCAGGAAAGCCGGGGGGCAGCTCTTTTTCCACGGCTGTCAAAGCGGCGGCTGCATGCGAGGCAACGTCATCGAGAACTTCCTGCGCGAGCGCGGCGGGCAAACCGGCGCGCTCGGTGGTCTGGATGAAGTGGCGGCCCTGAAGGTAGTCTATACGATAGTGCCGGCTGTCGCCTGCGAACATGGCGAGCTTCATGTTTTTCTTGAGGATGTGACGGGCGTCCAGACTGGGCTGCGCGGTGAGGACATCATAGATGGGTGTCAGCATGAAGCGGCCGCCGGGGCCGAGAAAGAGACTGAAGTTTTTGGCGTGGCCATCCGTGGCGCCCATGAGCCAGTAGAGCACCTGCGCCTTTAAAAATTGCTTCTGATCTGCGGCGGGGGTGTCGCTGGCTTTGAGCAGAGCGAGGATGTCCACCATGCCGGGGCCACCTTCGTTTTGATACTTGCGAGTGGGCGGGATGGACAGGGCCTGACAGCAGTCCTCCTGCGGAACGCGGAGCAGCCGCCCGTCCTGCGTCCAGCGCCGGTCGAAGCGCTCAATGACGACGGCTTTTGTTTTCCCAAAGCGGCGCATCTTCACTGCGTTCACGGGGAGGCCGAATGCGGCCACGAGCTTGAGGCAGTAAAATTCATTCTCCACGCTGTGGGTGAGATCGAGGCCATTGGGGAGAGTGCCGAGCTGGGTTTTAAAAATGTGGGTGGTGGGCGTGGTGCCGTGGGGCTTCCACCATTTTCCTTCGTGGCGGAGCAGCGCGGTCTTTTCCTGCGCACCGGCCACGGAGATGCGGAAGTCTTTGTCTTGATCCAGCCCGAGAGGTGCCTGGGCGAGATTGTTGAGAAGTTTCTCGATGTCCCGGTCGCTGACGGGCTGACCTTCGATGCTGGTGGTGTCGCTCGCAGCGGGATCGCCATCGGGTATGAACTGCAAAGCGCCGACGCAGTCGCGCCCGATGCGTGAGAGCATGCTGTAAGAGTCGGTGCCATCAGCGCCGACCTTCTCAGCAATGCGCCGCCGGAGTGCCTCGGAGTCGGGCAGGAGGTTTTCAAAGACGGCGTGGACGGGAGCGCCTTTGTAGGCGTCTTCACGCAGCGGCAGGGAGAGCGATACGGGACTGGCGCGTTCGAGCGCCAGCCAGCTCTCAGCGTAGCGAAAGGAGATGACGCCACCGGGCTCTTTCGAGAGATGCCCGACGAGGCGGTTGTTGAGGAGGACGCGCAGGGGGGCGTGTTGACGGTTGCGTGGCATCAGAAGTCTTTCTCAAGGTCCTGGCTCCAGCCTTTGGAGCGGGGGCCGACGTGGAGCTCAAGATCGAGCGCGGAGAGAACGGCCAGCAGCGTTTCGAGCCTGGCCGCAGGATTGCCGGTCTCGATCAAGGAAATGGTTTCCTGCCGCAGCCCGGCCTTTTTACCGAGCTGGAGCTGACTCAAGGCGCAACGCTTGCGCGCACGCCGGATGATGGCGCCCATTTGTTTTGGATCGCGGGCGAGGTCACTCATGTTCTCACATTATGCGCTGAAGGCGATATGATGTCAATATCGTGAATGGCACATAAAATGATATTATGCGTTAGATCACATAAGTGGAACAATCTGTTTAGATCTGGCGATGCTTGCGAGTGGCGCTGCTTTTTCAGAGATCGTAGAGCAGCCGGGCGGCGCTGCTGGCGCCGGGGGGGAGGTCTGGGATGGATTCGAACTGGAGGCCGGGGATTTCGGCGGCTTCGGCGGCGGATTGGACGGATTCGGTGACGAGGATTTCCCAAGCTTGGGCGGTGTCTTCGCCGAGCTTGCTGGCGGCATTGACTTCGCGGCCAAAGACATCGTAGTCGCCGATGCGGAGGACGGGGCCGTAGCCGAGGCCGATGCATTGCAGGATGTGCTCCTCCTGGGGCTTGCCGGCGTTGTAGGCTTTGGCGGTGCGCTGCATGTCGATGGCGCACTGGAGGGCGCTGGCGACGGTGCGGAAGATGATGAGCATGCTGTCGCCTTCGACTTTCAAGAGGATGCCGTCGTTGCTGTCCACGCAGGGGGTGAAGATGCGCTGGGCTTCATAGATGACCTGCAGGAAGTGGACGATGCCGAACTCGGCGACGTGGCGGGAGAAGCCGGAGAGATCGGTGAACATGATGGCCCAGGTCTCGCCAAAGAGATTCCAGATGCGTGCGTCCACGGCGGCGCGGTCTGCGCCGGGGGTGAGGCGCTCTGCGAGCAGTTTTTCCAGACGCTCCTGCGAGGCGTGGATGCCGACTTCGTGGATGGAGGACATGAGGGGCTGCATTCAAAAAAACGGGGTGGTGGGTGCGGGGCCGGTGCGGCGCGGTGATGGATGGGAGGACGGCGGGTGTGGAGGATTTGGAAGAGGGCTGGATGCTAGGCAGTGTTTTAAAACCAGTTTG
>NZ_JBAQCR010000101.1:0-1927 GCF_049294395.1 Prosthecobacter sp. | reverse complement strand
ACGGGCAAAGTGCTTCGCGGCCTTCAACCGCCGTTTTTCCATTTCCTGGTGATCTCTTTGCTTGCTCATCCAAGCATAATACACCGGGAAACCAACCTTGTCAGGCTATTATACAAGTCTCAATAGTAGCCTCGGCGATGAGTTACAGGCAGAAGGTCGATCTCATGGTGGAACTCCACAAGAAACGAAATCCGAAATACGGAGGCACGGCTAGCTTGCATACGATCCGGAGGGCGCTCTTTACCGCAGAGGAATTTAGAAATCGAATAGTGCACTCCTTTTGGGCAATAGAATGCGGAGAAACAGATCGCTGGGTCCGAATCAAGGCTTCATTGCGAGGTAAGAGTGGACTCAATATTATATCGAAAAATGCAGAGTACCTTGATTTTGAGGAATGTGATAAGGCTCTGATGAAAATTCGGGAGTGGATGATTGCGAGCGAAGAGGGCCTTGTCAGCGCCATTCAGATCCTTGAGAAGGCAGAAGAAGAAATTGAAAAAGGAGCCTAACAAAACGGATGCATGCAACGGCTCGTATGGCATCTGTCGTGTCATCGGTGCCTCCCGCTCGCCGTCGCCTGATCCGAGTCGTTATCCGCGAAAAAAATGAGGCCAAGGACTTCACTGAAAGCGAATAGCAGGCGCTAACCGCGCTCTGCATCACGCCGGGCGCGCAGGAGCGGGAAGCCGAGGGAGAGGATGAGGAGGGGGATGACGTAGCCGCTTTTGAGGGCGTGGATGGGATCTCCGGGCATGCCGCGCTGCTCGACGAAGTAGAAGGCGTAGGCGGCGAGGGGCCAGCTGAGCAGGAAGAGGATGGCGGAGGCGAGCAAGGGAAGGAGCCTGACGCGGACGCCGAAGAGGCGGCAGAGGAGGCTGAAGGTGAGCGGCACGAGGACGATGAGGAGGAAGCTGACGAGTTTCTCGGTGGCCATCGAATGTTGATCGTTATCGCCAAACGGCATCCAGCGGCCAAAGGCGGTCATGAGGAGGCGTTCCACAACGACATACACGGCTGTGGAGTACACGAGGAGGGTGGCGGCAAAGGCCCAGGGGCGCTGCACGCGGGTGACGCTAAGGACCCAGAGGATGAAGGCGAGGACGCCGGCGGGGATGGCCCAGTGAAATTGCCCGATCCATTTGAGCGAGGCCCAGCCGGTGGTTAGTTCGAGTTCGGCACGCCAGGCGATGCCGGCGATCAGGGCGATGAGCCAGAGGGTGGTGCGCGGGTGCTTGTTGAGGCTGGAGTCGCGGCTGCTCATGGGGGAAACGGAAGTGCTGACTCCTCGTGGTGTCATTCTTTGGGGTGCGTGAGGCAGATTTTGAGCAGCGATGTGAAGGGTGGAAGTTCGGTTCCAAACTCGGAGTGCAGGCGATTTTTTGGAGACTGACCCCGATGCACTGCATTGAGGCAGCCTTTCCCAACCCCGCTGCGGCGCAACTGGGCTGCTTTGCCTGAACCGCTCAGGGCGGTGTGAGGAGCTGCGCGTCTTCGAGATTGAGCTGGAGCTGGCGGACGCCCTGAGGGGTGGTGATGATGTCGATGCGGGTGATGGTGCCGCTCATGGTGAGGGTGGCGCCGAGGCCGGCTTTGGCGATTTCTGCGGCATTGGCGGTGGGCATGTAGAGGTGCACCCACTGCTGCTGGATGGCTGGGTATTTGCCGCTGAGGAGGCCGGGAGCGGCGCGGATTTGGAATCTCTCGGGGCTCTTGGGGAGGGCGGCGGCGGCTTCGGTCTTGAAGGTGAACTTGAAGGGCTTGCGCAGGGCGAGGGTGGAGAGGGCGGCATTCAGCGCGGGGATGGAGTCGGCGGCCAGCGGTGCGGTGCTGAGGGTGGCGCGGGAGGCTTCGGGGAGCGCATCGAGGATGCGATCAAGCGGGTAGTCTGCGGTCTGGACGGGTGCGGCAGGCGGCGTAGGCATGACGA
>NZ_JBAQCR010000100.1:0-42636 GCF_049294395.1 Prosthecobacter sp. | reverse complement strand
GGACTAAAGTCCGCGCTCCGCTACCACTCGCTGAACGGCACCGCGCAGAGGTTCGAGTTCGTGTAGCGCATGTCATGGCTCACCTCCTCGCCGATCCACTCAGGCAGCGTGAACGGCGTGTCCTCCTCAGGCAGTTCGATCTCCGCCACCACGAGGCCCTCATTTGCCCCGTGGAAGATGTCCACTTCCCACAGCATGCCTTCATGCACGACATGATGCCGAGTTTTGTCGATCAGGGGCTGGTGGCAGAGCAGCAGCAAATCCCGCGCGTGCTCCAGCGTGATGGGGAACTCGATCTCCGTGCGCGTGATTCCCGTGCGGCGGCTCTTCACCGTCATGAAAGCATCCTCACCGACAAGGCGCACGCGCACGGTGCGGTCGGGATCGCGTGACAAATAACCCTGCGCCATGCGGCGGCCCGGGCCAGTGGGTTGCCACTGGCCGGGCTTGAGCAGGTATTTGCGTTCGATCTCAGTACCCATGGGGAGACTCAACCCTTGGAGGAGGAATACAGCGCTACGAGTGCGGCACCGATGGATTGAGAAAGTTCCCCCAGAGTTGCTGGCACGAGTTGGAGTTCATCGCGCTGTTTCGGGAAAAGGTAAGGCAGCGCTGCGGCGCGGATGCCGCCGAGGTAGCGTTCGCGGAACTCAGGCGTCGTGCTTTCAGGGTCCACCAAACCACCGCCGATGACGATGATGCCGGGGTCCAGGGCCATCGACAAATTCGCGACGTGGATGCCGAGGGCACGCGCCTGAATGTCGAAGATCTCAAGCGCAAGGGGGTCACCATTCTGCGCACGGCCGCGCAGGGAGAAGCCTTTGCTCCTCAGTGTGTCGTTGCTCAGAGCGAGTTCGTGATCCGGATATTTCGGCAGGAAGAACTCCAGGAACTGCGAGAGGCCGGAGATGGTGGAGTAGGCCTCGATGCAACCCCAGTCACGACCGCAGCCGCAGCGAAATGCGGGCACTTCATCCAGACCATGGCCAAGGAGGTGCCGCGGGATGGGCATGTGCCCGCCCTCCATGCCTGCGAGGTGATCGCCGCTCAGGGGCAGACCATTGGTATCGATGTAAGCAGCGCCCAGGCCTGAGCCAGGAGCCAGCAGGAGCACGCTCGCTCTGGTGTCGCCGCGCACGCGGGCGGCCTCGCCCACACCACCGAAGTCGCCATCGTTCCCCACGTAGAGAGGGATCTCACGGCCTGCTGCCTTGGCGATGGCTGCGGAGTAGTCGGCATGGAAATTCCAGCCGATGAAGCTGTCCGGCAGATTGGAAGATTTCTCGAGCACACCGTAGCGCTGGTAGGGGCCCGGAAGGGCAAGGCCCGCAGCAGCCACGCGATCCCACGTGAAACCATTGTCCTTGAGAAAACCTTCGGCTCCTTCGACCCAGCCAGCCACGACAGCAGCCGTTCCATTCTGGGAATTGGTCGAGCTCTGGCGGAGGTGAGTGGAGACGGGTTCACCATTGGCGAAGACGCCGCCGGTCTTGGAAGTGGTGGCTCCGGAATCGGTGCCGAGATAGATGTCGCGAGTAACAGATGGCATATCGGGGCGACGACTTTGGAGAGTAAATGGCCGGTGGTCGAGAGGAATGCGCCGCGATGGGCATGCTTACTCGGCAGGCAAAGGGCCAATCAACACCCGAAAAGTCCCACCTCAGTCCTGATTGAAAGCTCTGTGCTCATCGTGCCTCTGTGGTTAACTCTGATTCATTTGCCCTCGCACCGAAGACTATTACTGCAGAGGCACGATGAACACAGAGGTATGAATTTGTGATACTGAATGGAATTCTCTGTGGCTGCCGTGTCTCTGTGGTTTAAAAATCGCCCCCATGAACATCAGTGCAGACAATCAACTCACCGGGGCCATCATCGGAGCGGCAATCGATGTCCATCGCCAGCTCGGCCCTGATCTTGATGAGGCCGCTTATGAAGAAGCATTGAATCTGAAGCTCACCCAACTTGGCATCATGAACAAACGCCAGGTTCCAATGCCACTGATCTATAAGGACGTGCGCCTCGATTGCGGCTATCGGCTCGACCTCCTGGCAGAGGAGCGTGTACCGCTGGAACTCAAAGCAGTCGTCGAGACTCTGAGTGTGCATGAAGCCCAACTGCTGACCTATCAGCGTGTGGGGCGCTTCCCTCTGGGTTTGCTGATTAATTTCAACGTGCCCGTGCTCAAGCATGGCATTCACCGCAGTGCCGAAACCCGGGTCTGGACACCTCCAAACGCAACTTCAGCCGAGGTTGATTCCGTCAAGGCCTTCGACCCTGTCTCTGCAGCCATCGTCCTCGCAGCCGTTGAAGTTCATCGCCACATCGGCCCAGGCATGCTGGCCAGTTCCTACCTTGCCTGCCTGTGTCATGAGTTGAGTCTGCGCAAGCTCACTTTTGAGAAGGAAAAACGGCTCCCGATCCTTTTCGATGGCAAACCTCTGAGCGCGCATGCAGAAGTGCCACTCGTGATCGAAAACGAAGTGCCGGTGTTCCCTATGAGTGCAGACTGTATCACCGCGCTTCATGTTTCCACCGCTCTCGCACGACTTCGGCAAGGTGGTTGGAGACAGGGACTCATTTTGAATTTCAACTCGACCAGCATGCTGGGAGGCATGAAGCGTGTCGTTCTTTGACTGAACGCCTGCTCAAAACCACAAAACGATATACACAGAGGCCTGAATTTGATCCTGAATGGAAAACTCTGCGGCCATCGTGCCTCTGTGGTGAAATCTGGCACCTCTGTCGCCTCGCGCCAAAGACTTTCACCACAGAGACACGATGAACACAGAGGTCTGAATTTTCAGTCCTCTACCTGCCGATGACCCAAGGCATATCAATCCTTGGCTCCCTCACGCAGTTCCTTCATCCAGTCTGCCGTGGTGCGGGCGCGCGTCCACCTTGCACCGCAAAGCCAATCATCGCCCGCGCTCCAAGCGGACGCTCTTTGGGTGGTGTAGATTTGGCTGCCTGCTGGGTGTCGGGCCAGATCAGCAACTTGGAAGCAAGCTGCTCGTCGATTCCCGCAACGCGTTGGATGGCAAGGTCAATCGTGCTCATGAGTAGAAACTAGTTCAAAACGGCTGGGTGAGCAAGGAGCTGATCAACCCTTCCGACTTAAGGAAACGAACTAGTTAGCAAGCCTTAATTTCGCACTTGGTATTCCAAAAACAATCCGTCACAGTCCCAGATCATGACCACCCAAGAACTCTTTGCTCAAGCTGTACGCCTCCTCGTAAGAGGAGAGCACCGTTTCTCTATCCGGCGTCTCCGGTTGCACAGTCAATCATCTTGCCTAGTTTAAATGTAACACCTTCATGCAACTTTCACTAGAGCTCATCCTTGGGATTATTGGAACACTAACAGGAACTCTCGGCCTCGTGTTGCAGTGGCGACAATGGAGCATCGATCAGCCCGTTCTTAAGATGGAAGGAAAAATCAGCATAAGAAGATCAATTCAAATTCCGGCAGACCACTTGTCGCTTAAAATCAGCCTCAAAAATCATGGCAGACGGCAAATCAAGATCGTTGAGGTTGGATTTTTGGTCGCTCAGAACGAATGGCAGACACAGGGTAACAAGAGCGATTTTTTGCAAGAAAGTCGACTGAAACCTGGGTTTCTTCAACCAAAGCAGTTTGCGCTTAGCGAAGGAGATCGACAAGACTTTGAGATCTACCCTCTTGAATTGACATACATCAAACACGCTCGAAAAAAGGAAAAACGAGAACTGGTTTTTTACGCAATGGATTCGCTTGATCGCGAATATCGTCTATCAATCAATATACCTCGTGAGGAAACGATTAGTCGGCTAGAAAGCTCTTGATTGGCAACGCCTAATCAAATTAAGCTTTTCTCAAAAGGTAAGCAGAAAGCGCCCCTGACGGACCAACAACCAGCTCTGCTTCGTCAAAACTAGCTGGCTTCCCTTCCTCAACATGGCGGCCGAATTGAGAGGTATATCCCCACAACTTATCAATGCCAACTCCCAATGGCTGCGGAAAAGCGGATGGATTTTTCTTCAACCACTCACCTAGTGTTAATTTAGGCTCTTTGGTCACATCTCGCGCAACGCATTCTAGCGCGGCCATAGCATGCTGAATCGCGCCGGTAACTTCCGGTTCAGGACGGCGAGAAAGATCTTTTAGTGCTTCTTGTAGTTCTCTGCGAGCGACCTCTCGTCCACTGTTCACAGCCAACGATATCGCCAGATGAATAACTTGCTCGAAAATCTCCGGACCTCTGACTTGGATACATCCCTCCACCATTTGCCAGCCCACCCCTTTGCGGCGAAAACACTCATTGAGGCAGGACTCAAAGCTCGCCGCCATTTGACCATCGTATTCGATCTTTTTTTGGTAAATCCACTCCATCAGGTCGTAAACATGATACCATTCTGCTTCTTTGATCATCTGCCTTACTTCCTCATCAATATTCGGAAACTCGGACCAGGCATGGCTAGGGCTAGTCATTAGTAAACGGCAAAGATGGGCGCGTAGATTACTCGGTTTAAGTTCTGCCTCTTGGTAAGCTAGGTCCACAACATGATCACGAAGCCAGTCGGGAGCTTCGTGACGAATCGTAATCTCAGCGTCCTGTGGACTAAGACCTAGCCGTTGCGAAAATGTAGGCATACTTATCCCTCAGAGTGCATAAGGACCACTCACCCCACCGCCTCCACACACCGACCACACAGCGTCGGGTGCTCGGCATTGGCTCCCACATCAGGCAGATACTTCCAGCAGCGGCCGCATTTGCAGTGGGTGGACTCCTGCACGACGGCGGAGAGATCGCCGCCGCGGGTGATCTTGAGGTCGCTGAGGATGAGGAATTCGTGGAGGGTGGCGGGGTCGTTGAAAACGGGGTGGTCAAAGCCTTCGGCAGGCAGCGTGAGGGCCACGGTGGCTTCGAGGTTGGAGCCGATCTTCTTTTCCTGGCGGGCTTTTTCGATGGCCTGCTGGATGACGCCACGGACCTTGAGCAGTTCATTCACCGCGAGCGTGGCATCGCTGCCGGGGAAAGCAGGATTCGGCTGCGGGAAGGACTGCAGGTGGACGCTGTCGGTGTAGCCGAGGTGCTCCCAGGCTTCGTCCGCCGTGAAGGCGAGCATGGGGGCAAGGAGGCGGCAGAGGGTCTCGGTGATCTCGCGGATGGCGGCCTGCGTGGCGAGGCGGCGCGGACTGGTGGCGGCATCGCAGTACATCCGGTCCTTGGTGATGTCGATGTAGAGTGAGCTGAGGTCGCCGGTGATGAAGCTGTTGATGACACTGAAAACCTTGCGGAAGTCGTAGTGCGCGTAGGCGTCCACGCACTCCTTGGTGATGGCGTGCAGACGCTCAAGTATCCAGCGGTCAACGAGGGTGTACTGAGGGGCGACCGCAGCGGTTGCACGCGGCGTGTGGGAGCCCTGCGGTACGTCTTCATCGGGCAAGCGAGACGCCTGCTCGACGTCCACATCTGGCAGGCGGGAACCTTGCGTTGCTTCTCCGCTGAGGTTGCCAAGCAGCACGCGCAGGGTGTTGCGGATGCGGCGGTAGTTTTCGCTGTTCTGCTTGAAGAGGTCTTCGGAGAACGGCACTTCGTTTTGATAGTCCACACTGGCCACCCAGAGGCGCACCATGTCGGCGCCGTAGGTGTTGTAGTAGTGGTCGGCGGTCATGGGCTTGGAGCTCTTGCCCGCGCCCTGGTCGCTCTTGCTGATCTTCTTGCCGCTGGTGTCCACCACGAAGCCGTGGGTGATGACGGCCTTGTACGGCGCGTGCCCACGGGCGATGATGCTCATCATGAGGCTGCTCTGGAACCAGCCGCGATGCTGGTCCGTGGCCTCGATGTAGAGATCCGCCGGTGCGTGAAGCTCGGGATGGCGGTCCAGCACGCTGACATGCGAGCAGCCGGAATCGATCCAGACGTCGAGTGTGTCATTGCCACGTTTCGTGCCCGCAGGCAGGCCGACTTCCTCAGCCCACCAGGCGTCATCTTTTTCAAACCAGAGATTGCTGCCGTGCAGCTCGATGACGACGGCCACCTTGGCGATGACCTCGGGGTCCATGATGATCTCGCCACTGGCAGTGTAGAACACCGGAAGCGGCACACCCCAGGTGCGCTGGCGGCTGATGCACCAGTCCGGACGGCTCTCCACCGTGCCGTAGATGCGGTTGCGGCCCCAGGCGGGCATCCAGTGGACGGTGTCGATCTCGTAGAGAGCCTTGGCGCGGATATCGTCGATCTTGATGAAGAACTGCTCCACCGCACGGAAAATGATCGGCGTCTTGGAGCGCCAGCAGTGCGGGTACTGATGCACGTACTTCTCGTTGCCGAGGATCGCGCCTTTCTCTTCAAGCAGGGCAATGATGCCGTCATTGCTCTGGAACACATGCTTGCCCACGAACTCGGGCAGTCCGCACTCAGCGGTGTATTTGCCATCGGCATCCACAGGGGAAAGGATTTCCAGCCCGTGCTCGCGTCCTGCCTGGTAATCGTCCGCACCATGACCGGGGGCGATGTGCACCGCGCCGGTGCCGGTGTCATCGGTGACGAAGAGGGTGTTGATGACCTTTGAGGTGCGCGGGAGGAAGGGATGTTGCGCTTCGCAGCCATTGAGCGCGGTGCCCTTGAGTTCTTCGTTGGCGTGCTCGGTGTTCAGCTTGAAGCCGGTGGCAGCTCCGAAGGCTTCGACGCGGGATTTGGCGATGACCAGTTTCTCCACACGGCCGCTTTCATGCGTGAAGGTGCCGCTGACGTAGTCAAAGGTGGGGTGCAGCGCGATGGCGAGGTTGGCAGGCAGCGTCCACGGCGTGGTGGTCCAGATGACAAGGGATGCGCCATCGCAGCCGGGCGGCGGATTCACCAGCGCAAACTTCACGTACACCGCAGGGGAGGTTTTCTCCTTGTACTCCACCTCGGCCTCGGCCAGCGCGGTCTGCGCGCCGTAGCTCCACAGCACCGGGCGCTTCATGCGATAGACCAGCTTCTGCTCCACGGCCTTGCCAAAAGTGCGCAGGATGCCGGACTCGTAGCCGGGGTCCAGCGTGAGGTAGGGGTTCTCCCAGTCGCCGAAAACGCCGAGGCGCTTGAAGCTGTTGCGCTGGATGTCGATGTACTTGCGGGCCTCCGCCTCGGAGCGCTGGCGCACCTCCACCGGGGTGAGCCCGGCGGCGGATTTGACGACCTTGAACTCGATGGGCAGCCCGTGGCAGTCCCAGCCGGGGATGAAAGGCGTGTGAAAGCCCGCCATCGTCTTCGACTTCACGATGAGGTCCTTGAGGATCTTGTTGAGCGCGGTGCCCATGTGCACGTCACCATTCGCAAACGGCGGGCCGTCATGCAGGATGAAGGTAGGCTTGCCTTTGGACTGTGCCACGATGCGCTGGTAGAGCTTCCCCTCCTGCCACTTCGCCAGGCGCTGCGGCTCCCGTGCGACGAGATCGGCCTTCATGGGAAAGTCGGTCTTCGGCAGCAGGACGGTGTCTTTGTAGTTCTTGGCAGTGTCAGGGGCGCTCATGGTTCGGGAAAAGGAGCGCGAAGCCTAGCGAGATGGGGGCGTGTGGCAAGGACGGAGGGAGTTGGGAAATTCGTCCTCGTGCTCCTGCTCGTTCTCGTCCTCGATCCTACCACTCCGCTGGGACACAAAGCTCACGCAATTGCCTCAAATCCACCTCCCCCACGCCAATTCCCGCCCACAACACCCATTTGCCCTCACGGCAGCATGGCGTATCGCTGGGCAACCATGTTCCCGACCCGTTCTCTAATCCTCGCGTTCACTGTGTCCCTGCTTTTCACCGCCCATGCCTTGGAGGTGAAGGTCTCCCCTGCCCTCACGCTGCCCCAGGCGCTGGAACAAGTCCGCGCCGCACGGAAAGGCGGCGACAACTCCCCGGCGACCATTCTTCTGCCTGAAGGCACCACGGAGCTGACACAGCCGATCCAGCTCGAAGCGCAGGATTCGAACCTGACCATCACAGGCACCAAAAGCACGCTCATCGGCGCCCCCCTCGTGACCACCTGGGGGCCGGTGGCAGGCACGATCTTCAAGGCGGATGTCTCCAAACTGCTGCCGAAGGGTTTCATCCCCAAGCAGCTCCTCTGCAACGGCGAGCGTCAGATCCTGGCGCGCTACCCGAACTTTGATGCCAAAGATCCCCTCTACGGCGGCTGGGCCTTCGTGGCCGAGTTCCCACCCGCAGGCGCTCCCGAAGGCCACCTGTGGAAACGCACGCTTTATGTGAAGCCCGAGGATGTGCGCCAGTGGGCGCACCCAGAGGACGTGGAACTCGACATCTTCGCGCAGTACGGTTGGTGGAATTTCGTGGAGCCTGTGGGCTCGCTCGATCCGCAGACACGCAAGCTCACGCTGAAAAAGAACTGCGGCTACGACCTCCACCCGCACAACCGCTACCATTTTCAAAACGCCCTCGAAGAACTCGACGCACCCGGCGAGTGGTTTTACGACAAGCACACCGGCACGCTCTACTTCTGGCCTCTTCAAGGGCACTTGACCTCGCTTGAGGTCCGCATCCCCACTCTCGACAGCTTCTTCAAAGTGAAGGCGGGCGCGAAAAATGTCGTCATTCGCGGCCTCACACTCACCGGCTGCCATGGCAGCGCCATCACCTTTGAGCGCGCAGAGGACTGCCTCGTCGAACGCTGCGTCATCACCCAGGTCGGTGCCTTCAATGGCAGCGGCATTGGCGTGAGCGATGGCAAAAACGTGCGGCTCTCGCACAACGAGATCAGCTACACCGGCAGCAACGGCATCAGCCTGAGCGGCGGAGACCGCAAGACGCTCACCGGGCCGGGGCACATTGCGGAGGACAACCACATCCACCACATGGGAGTCTTCAACAAGAACGCCTGCGGCATCAGCATGTACGGCGTGGACAACACCGCCGCGCACAACCACATCCACGACGGCCCGCGCATGGGCGTGCAGATGAGCGGAAACAACCTCATCGTTGAGTACAACCACCTGCACCACCTCTGCCTCGAAACCCAGGACGGCGGCGCCATCTACACCGGCGGGCGGGATTGGATCAGCAGCCGCGGCAGCAAATGGCGCTACAATTTGATCCACGACATCATCGGCTGTGGGCAGGAGTCCGGCGGCCTGAAGCATCCGTGGTTCACCTTCGGCCTCTACCCGGACGACAACAGCGGCGGCCTCGACATCATCGGCAACATTGTTTATCGCGTGGCCCACACGCCCATCCACATGCACAACTCCCGCGACTGCATCGTGGAAAACAACATCTTCGCCCTCGGCGGCAAGTTTCAGTTCGACCTCCACGGCTGGACCAAGGACCAGCGCTTCTACACCGGCCACATCGAAACGATGATCAAGGGCTACGAATCCGTGGCCGGCCAGCCCGCGTGGAAGCACATGCGCCACATGGACCTGCACCCCAAGGACGCCATCCGTGACGACGGCACCATGATGAGCGGCAACAGCTTCCAGCATAACATCATGTTTGGCGACACCCCCGGCGTGAAATACGGCGACATCCGCAACGCCACGCCGAAGTGGAACACCATCGACTACAACATCGCCTGGAACAGCGGCCACCCCATCGTCACCGGCATCAATCAAGTCGGCCCGGACAAAGGCGCACCACTCGCCACCGAGAACTTCGACACCGTCGCACCCGGCAAAACACCTCCGGGCTGGGGCTTCAACCATCGCCCCAACAAGGACGTGCAACTCGTCGTCGCCGATGGCGCACTGCGTGTGGACTGCGCGCTCGGCACCGATCCCAAAAACCCCAAGAGCGTCTTCCACAGCCCTGATGTGCCGATCAAGCCCGGTGCCGCGTATCGCGTGAAGCTCCGCGTCAAATCCAGCGAACCCACCGCCAAGATCAGCCTCGCCTTTGCCGCCTTCAAAAACGGCGAAGGCTACTGGCAGGCCGGCAGCACCAGCATCACTGCTACGAATGAGTGGAAGGAAGTCGAAGCCACCGGCCGCATGCTGCGCGAAAACGAAGCCGGATGGAAACCCTGGATGACCGCCTTCTGGCTGCGCGTGGATTGCCACGAGCCCAAAGGCCAGGTCTTCTTCGACGACATACGCATCACCGAAGCCGAACCGCTGGATGAATGGGCCGCCTGGCAAAACGCCGGATGGGACAAGCATAGCATGGTTGCCGATCCGTTGTTCATCGACTGGAAGAACGACGACTTCCGCCTCAAGCCTGAATCCCCCGCCTTCAAGCTGGGCTTCAAAGCGATCCCGGTGGAGGAGATTGGGGTGAGGAAGGAGTGATGAATGCTTCGCAAATCATCAAGGTTCTCAGAGTCACCGCAGGGATCGCCCTTCTGCTGATCTCTTTGTTTGGTGGCTTGAAATTGTTGGTGGACAGCGAGTTCATGCTGGTAACCGAGTATCCTTCGATCGTACTCTCCAGAAGGGCTTTGCCTTCGCTCGGGATTTTCGTGGTAGCAGCGGCAGTCGCAGCCTTCTTGGTGCCGCGCTGCCTTCAAATTTATCTGCTTATCATTGTTGCCTTCAGCGCATGGCTCCAGTTCGGGTGCTTTTATTGGACCCCGCTTATGATGTCCTTAGCTGCCTCATTGCTGCTGACCCTCATGCGCTCCCGCTGGGTTCGCTGGGCATGGATACTTCCCTCTCTCACGATTGCCCTTTTGACGGTCGATGCCTTCGCGTTTCATCACCGCCTTGCTGTATCGGCGCATTCCCTGCATTCACTCTCATTCGATTCCAATCCGAAAATCATTAGATCACCTTCAGGCAAAACGACTGCGTATTTGATGACCGGCGGTGTTATGGACACTGTTTATTACGTCTGCATTTCCAGCAACCAGCTTTTGCCAGAGTCCCGTTTCATCCATTCAAATGAAGCTGGTCGCCCAAGATATGAGGACATGATTGCCCGATGGGACGGCCCGGTCTTCCTGGCCGGAGACAAGCTTGTCTCCTTGGCCTACGATGAGCGAACTGGCGAAATAATCGACAAAGAGTCATACAGTCGCGGCGGCATAAGAATCAACGATGAGGAGTTCATGAAGCGCACTAGAACGCCTGAAGCTTTTGCAGAGTATTTGCTTTCACTGCCGCCGAAAAGGTAACTGCTCCTTCAATTTTTGAATCGCTCATTCACGGGAGTCCACAGACTCAAAAACCGAATTGGAGTTCGGGAGCAATCAGCTTCACCGTCTCACGCAGTTTGTCCCTTTCTTTGTCAGTGTCTCCATCCTTCAAATTGACTTCACTCAGCCATAGCCCCCTCAGATGCCCCTTGCCGGTGCGAACCGCCTGCACGAGGGCGGATGATGTCAGGCTTGTGGCGGAAAATTTCAAATCTTCTAATTTCGGACTCTCAATCAATTGCACGAGACCCTTGTCACTGACGCGAGAGTAAGACATGTCGATGCTGCGAAGGTTGGGCATCAACGGAAACCTTTCACCTGTCAGTTCATTCGGCACCATTGTGAGGGTCTCCAGAGTGTGCCATTTTGCCAGCACAGGCAGAATGCGATCATCCACCTCGACATTGAAAATCAACAACGATTTTAGGTGAGGCTGGTCGCCGCAATGAGAGAGCAGAAGGTGAATCTCATCCGCTTCTCCCGCACCGATAGAAAGCGTTTCCAAGCTGCCAAAATGGCAGAGAAGATCGCCCAATGCGGCAGCATCCTTCATTGGGTAGTCGATCTGGACCTTGCCCAAAGTGGACCCCGGCCAAAGTCTGGCCAGATAAGGCTGATCCTCCGCCCAGGAAGGCATGCGCCATTCAACAAACAGCCCGGCCGCAGTTTCTGTTTCCAGCGCCGCCAGAGCCCGGCCCCGTTCAAGAATCCACCGGCAGGCCAGAAACCCCAGCACCAGCATGATGGCGGCGGCTGATATCCAAAGCATCCGCTTCTTGGTGAAAGAGGGCATGAGGGGTCTCATGGTGGAAAATAGGCCGGAGGGTTGCAGGGCTTATGCTGATCATGGCTCGTGCGCCTCCATCTGTCACCAAAAGTTTGCCACGCGGCCACTCCGCCCCACTGTGCAGAAAGCACAGCCTCATTCCCTTTCCCCACGTAATCCCTTCACCATGTCCCAGTTTCTTCAATTCGACCGCACCGGCAATCCTGCTGAAGTTTTGCAACTCCACGAGCGCACGCTCACACCACCTGAAGGGCATGAGGTACGGGTGCGCATGCGCTATGCGCCGGTGAATCCGGCGGATCTCAATTTCATCGAGGGCACCTACGGTCGTGCGGCGCATCCGCCTTGCATTCCTGGGCATGAAGGTTGTGGCGAGGTGGAGGAAGTTGGCAGCGCGGTGACATCGCTGGCGAAAGGCGATGTCGTCATTCCGCTGGTGGGCACCGGTTGCTGGACGCAGCATCTCACGGCGGCGGAACATCACTTTGCCAAGATACCTTCTCAAATGGATGCCGTGCAGGCCAGCATGCTGCGTGTCAATCCCGTCACCGCCTGGGCTTTGCTCAAGCACTACACCGACCTCCCGAAAGGTGCCTGGGTGGCGCAGAATGCGGCGAACTCTGGCGTGGGCCGTGCCTTCATCCAACTGGCGCATCACTTCGGACTGCGCACCATCAATTTCGTGCGCCGCGTCGAGCTCTTCGATGAATTGAAAACGCTGGGGGCTGACCTTGTCATGCTCGACACCGACGAAGGTGTCGCTGAAGCCAAATCCATCATTGGCGATGAGCCCGTGATGCTGGCCACCAATGCCGTCGGTGGTGACAGCGCCATCCACATGATGGACCTTCTCAGCCCCGAAGGCATCCTCGTCACGTATGGCGCCATGAGCCGCCGCAGCCTGAAGGTGCCGAACAAATTCCTCATCTTCAAAAATCTGCAGCTTCACGGCCTGTGGATCACCAAATGGTTTGAGAAAGCCAGCACGGCAGAACTTTACGAAGTGCTCGAACCTCTGACTGCCCTCATCCAATCCGGCGAACTCGTCACCGCCATCGACGAGATCGTGCCGCTGGCTGATTTCAAACAAGCCATCACACGCGCGCAGGAAGGCTCACGCGGCGGCAAAGTCATTCTTGATCTCGCGTAAACCCATGCACGTCCTCCTCACGAACGACGACGGCATATCCGCCCCGGGATTGCAGGCTTTGGAAAATGCGATGCAGCAGCTGGGCTGGAACTACACCATCGTGGCTCCGGCCACGGAGCAGAGCCAGTGCGGGCACCGCGTCACCACTCATCAGCATTTGAAGGTGGAGACGCTCGGAGAGAACCGCCACGCCGTGCATGGCACCCCGGCCGACTGCGTACGGCTGGCCTTGTTTGCGCTCGATTTGAAACCTGATCTGGTGCTCTCCGGTGTGAATGCCGGTGGCAACATGGGGCAGGACATCGTCATCTCCGGCACCGTGGCCGCAGCACGCGAGGCGGCCTACCATGGCTTTCGCTCCATGGCGCTGTCCCACTACCTGATCCGCGAACTCACCGTGGACTGGCAGCGCACCGCCGCATGGATGGCGGAGATCGTGAGGAGACGCACGCCCAAGACCACGCGCAAAGCACCTTCTGGAACATCAATCTTCCCCATCTGCCAGCGGATCAGAGCGCCCTGCCGCCACGCATCCTCAGCCAGCCGGCACGGTCGCCTCTCAATGTGAGTTATCGCAAGGAAGAGCACGGCTATGCTTACTCCGCCTCTTATGCATCACGCCCGCGTGATCCCGGCTCGGATGTGGAGACCTGCTTTAGTGGCAAGGTCTCCGTCTCGCTGCTGCAGGTTTGAGGCTGCCTGCTGATACAGCGGGCAGCCCCCTCCCATATGCCCGTCTATTTGGCAGTCTTGGGCTTGAGGATGAAGGCGTAGGATTCCGCCGTCACTTCCAACCCCGCGAGTTCCGCCGTGTATCGCAGCGCGTCGGTGAGCGGCACGGTTTTGAGATCCAGGGAGATGTTCACGTTGGGCGGCACGTCGGACTCGCGGATCAGGATGCTCACGCCTTTCTTGTCGGGATCAAACTCACGCGCTTTGGCTCGCAGGAACTCCAGGGCCTCAGGAACCGTCGCGCTGCGAAACTGCACTGTCGGAATGACGATAGACTCTGCTTTGACAATCAGTGGTGACTTCGGAGCTGCGGGCGCAGCAGGGACCGCAGTTCCTGGAGGCCCACCTGCGTCTCCTGCCACGAGAGTGCTGATCAGGTCTTCCACAACCCGCTGCTGCGCCTGGGTGTTTTTGACCACGAGTTGAGTGCCGTTGGCGACGAGCGCCGCTGAGGCTGCCCCTTCAAAGACCACCCCCTTGCCGTCAAGCCATTTCCTAGCATTGTCGACTTTGGCCGCTGCACCCGCAGGCAGCTTGTAGGAGCGCGTGACCATTTCTCCCGGTGCAGGCATGGGAGCGATCACGGTGGCCAAGGCTTCATATCGCACCACCCGGTTGCTCAAAGAAGCGACGTAGGACAGAGCTTCATAGAGCGGGATATTGGTCAGGTCGAGCGTGATCCTGGGACCCTTTTCATAGTCGGGCTTTTCGATGACGAGGTTCAGTCCCTTGTGCTCGGGATCCAGTTCAATGGATTTGGCCTGCAGGTACTCAACGGCCTGCAGCAGAGTAGTGTCACTGAATTTGACTTTTGTCAGGATGATCTCCCTGGCTTTGTCACGAAGCTTGCTGCTGTGAGTCGTAGCCTGCGCCGTTTTTTCATCAGCCCCACGCAACTGCGCTGTGGCGCACAGTACGAGCACCGCGAAGGCAGTGGCTAGACCGGTGAGCGCCCCGCGCATGCTGTAGGAACTGCGGTTTCGCGAATCGTCCATGATCGCCGAAAGCCGTGTCTCAAGAGTGGAGGGCTGGGCCATGGCCATGGCAGGAGCACGCAGTCCACCGGCGGCCTGCACACTGCGTGCGGCTTCGAGCAATTGCAGCGCATAGTTTTCCGCCACCGCACCCGAGCGGATGACCAGGTCGTCCGCAGCCTGCTCCTGCACTGTGCGCCATGCTTTGGCCGCCAGCCAGACAAACACATTCGGCCAGTAGGCAGCCGTGATGAAACAGGTGATCAAACGTGTCATCGCATCGCAGTGGCGGATGTGCCCCATCTCATGGCGCAGCGCGGCTTCCAGGTGCGCCTCGTCCCACGCCAGCGCCTCGGTCGGCAGCAGCAGCACAGGTTTTATCCAGCCCCATGTCAGCGGTACTGAGACGCTGGACGCCATGCGCAGCGAGATGCCCCGCTCCACGCCCAGATCAGCCGCCACGCGTGCGGTGAGCGCGAGAGTGCGCTCATCCTGCACAGGATGGCTCTGGGATCTCAAACGGCGCAGCTGCAAGCTGCCCACCATCCGATGAGCAAGAAGGCAGACCAAGCCTGTGAGCCATACCAGCGCGAGCCACTGTGCCATGCTCAAGCTTGGCAGCCACCTTTGCGTTTCAGGTTGCGCTGCCTGGACCGTGAGGTTTGAGGCTGACTGCGTGATCGCACCGTTGAGTGCGGGCAATGGCACCTCCCGCACCGACGGCATGAGAGCAATGGACCACTGCGGCTGCCAGAGCAGCGTGACCGGCAGCAGGAGCAGCACGAAGAATGCAGCCAGCCAGACCGCACAACGCTGCGCGGCGGAGGCGCTGCGCCAGAGGCTCAGCGTGGCGAAGGCGAGAAGAACGATGCCAGCGCTCTTGGCCAGCAGGTCGACGACATGGAACAGCAATGGATTCATAGGTGGGTTGGTTAGCGGTTCTTGGCCTGTTTGATGATGGACTCGAGACGTTGGATCTCTTCGGGGGAGATTTTCTCGCGCCCATCCACCAGCGCGGCGACGGTGTTCACCAGCGAGCCTTCGAAGAACGTGTTCACGATGTTCTTGAGCGCGGAGCGGCTGGCTTTCTGGATGGGTTCGGTGGGCAGGAAGATGTAGCGCTTGCCGTCTTCGCGATGCTTGAGCATCCCCTTCTCCTCCAAGATGCGCAGCAAGGCGCGCACGGCGGAGTAGCTCGGGGCATCCGTCATGGCACCCGCGACCTCGGAGGCGGTGGCCTCTCCCTTCGCGTAGATGATGTCCATGATCTGGCGTTCGCGACGGCTTAACTGGCTGGCTTTTTCCGACATGCTAAATTATTAGCACATCGAGCCGGATCAACGCAAGCCCAATGTGCTAAATAATTAGCACATGATTCATGCAGAGCTGTTTTCTCTGGAGTGTGGTCAAACCACACCTGCAAACCTGCGTGGCAGGCGTCCCACATCTCCTGTCTTTCCACATTCCCTGGACGGCGCACCTGTTTGAATGCCCGCGACGCCACAGACCCGAAACTTCGGACCCGCACAGCGGTTCCCTACCAGCCCTGAGGCACGCGCTGCTCTGGATGGTAGGGATGCGCTGTGCGCGTCCCTAGAAGTCTTCGTCCCATCGTGGGCTGCTGCCTCATCACATGCCCCCCCCTTTCCAAAAGCTCACTCCCCAAGCGCATACCAGCTGGCCTTGCATGCGCTGTCTGTCATCTGTCCCCTGGATCTGCACAGAAGCAGTGATGCAGCTTGGAGCGCCGTGCGCTTCAACGGCCAAGTTTTCATCTCATTGCTGCAAGCTTTGATGCAGCTCACTTGGGAGCGTTTTGCAGAGTCGTGACGAGCTGCTGCAGATCTTTCGTGCTGGGGTGATCATTACCCAGTTTGTTCTTCGCCATCGTCAGCCCCGCCTCGACTTCCTTTCTGGCCTCGGCATATTTCTTTTCCAGCGTCAGGCAAAGGGCGAACTGGTAGCGGAACGTCAGCGTGTCCACGTGCGCCTCACCGGGGTTGATATCCATAAACAGCAGCACTTTTCGGAACTCCTGCTCGGCTTCCGCCAGCTTGCCCTGCTCGCGCAGGTTGACGGCCAGAGCGCCCCGGGCCATGAGGGTCGGCTGCTTGTCGATGCCGAGAACGCGCACATCGATCTCGACCACGTCCCGCAGTTCCTTCTCGGCCTCGGCAAATTTCTTCTCATCGCCCAGCACCACGGCAAGGTTGGTGCGGTTCAGCAAGGTCGCAGCATGCTCGGCTCCGTACACCTTGGTCATCTCCTTGACCACCGCACGGATCTCCTTCTCCGCTTCCTCAAATTTCCCTTCTTCGTGCAGAGTCTCCGCCAGAGCGTTGTGAATGCGCAGCGTCTCAGGTTTGTCCGCCCCTGAGTACTTCACATGTCCTTCCCATGACGCACGGAATTCAATCTCCGCTTCCGCTGGTCTGCCCTGCGCGCGCAGGCAGGTGCCCAGAGCCCCCTGGCACTCCGGCAGCAGTGCATTGCCTGGACCGAAGTAGCTCTTGAAAGCTGCGATGAGGGAGCGCAGCACCGGCTCGGCCTCCGCGTATTTGCCCGCCTGCATGTACTCACGCACGGTCGCCTGCTGCTTCTTGAACTCCAGCGCCTGCTTCTTGAGGTCCTCAGGCAGTTTTTCCGGCAGTTTGACTTCAGCAGGCGGTGTCTCCGCTGAGTGCAAGACAGCAGAACCCGAGAGGAGTGCGGCAAGATGAAAAGCGACGATGGTTGACTTCATGGCAGGCCGCAAGGAACGCCAAGTGCGCCGGATGTCTTGTATTTTTAGCGTGGAGTTGAAACGAAACGGCACCCTCCTCAGGCAAGCTGGGCAATCACCTGCGCCGCCACAATGCGCAGCAGCATGGTGAGCGGATACACCGTGGCGTAGGCCACCGCGGGGGAATCGCTGCGAGCCATGGTGGTGGCAAAGGCGAGCGCGGGCGGATCGGTCATGCCCCCGGAAAGAAGCCCGCACAGTGTCATGAAGTTAACACGGTGAAATTTGCGTGCCACAAACCCGACCAGGAGCAGCGGCAGCATGGTGACGAGCACCCCAAGCAGCACCCACTGCAGCCCCTGCGCCGAGAAAACCGTGGCGGCAAAATGCTCCCCGGAAAGCAGGCCCACATTCGCTAGGAAGAGGATGATGCCCAGCTCACGCAGGGCGCGGTTCGCATTGATGGGCATGTGCATCACCATGGGGCCCAGACGTCCCAGATGACTCATCAGGATGGCCACAATGAGCGGCCCGCCGGCCAGCCCGAGACGCACCGGCGCTGGAAGTCCCTCAATACGGATGGGGTAGAGGCCCAGCAGCACGCCGAGAAGGATGCCAGCGAAGATGGCGGCAAACTTTGTTTCCTGCAGCATCTGCACCGCATTGCCGAGCCTTTGTGTGGCCGCGTTGAGGGAATCCTCGTCGCCCACAAGCTGGAGCATGTCGCCAAACTGGAGGCGCAAATCGGGCAGCGCCGTGAAGATCAAATCCCCACGGCTCACACGGGTGACGGCCACGCCATGAAAGTGATCGAGGCCGAGTTCACGCACCGTTTTGCCCAGCAGCTTTTTGTTGGTGAGCACCACGCGGCGGTAGGTGATCCTGCCAGGAGCTTTCATGAGGTTCTCTTCGCTCACACTGCCGATGACCAGCCGGAACTGCTCCAGATGCGTCTGCGTGCCCACGGCCATGATCACATCCCCCACATGCAGTTTCGTTTCCGGCGTGGCGGCGGTGACTTCAACCTCTGCGGCCGCGCGATGCCGCGAGATGACGACGCTGGTTTCCTGCACACCGGGAACGTTGGCGATGGCGACACCGTCAAGATTCGGATTCTCCACCCGCAGATTCATGCGTTGTAGCGGCTCGATGCCAGCCCCCTGCTCCTGGCGGAAGGTCTCAGCCTCCTGCGTCACATCCACCTTGAAAAAAGCCCGCATGAGAATGAGTGAGACAATGATCCCGACGACGGCCAAGGGATAGGACGCCGCATAGGAAAGCGCCGGCAGCGTGATCAGCGCAGGGTCCACATGGGCCGAAGCGAGCGCCTGCTGCGCGGCTCCGAGTGCGGGCGTGTTCGTGGTGGCACCGGCAAACAAACCCGCCACGGCAGGCAGCGGCATGTTCAGCATCCAGCCCCCCGCCAAAGCCACCACGGCCCCCAAAAACACCAAGGCAAAGGCATAGGCATTCAGCATGCGTCCCTGCCGCCGCAGCGAGGCAAAGAAGCCCGGCCCCATCTGCATGCCGAGCGCAAAGACGAAGAGCACCAGCCCAAACTCCTTCAGAAAGTGCGCCACCTCCGCATTGGGACGCATGCCAAAATGAGAAACGGCCAGACCGGCAAAGAGCACGCCCGCGGTGCCCAGCTTGACTCCCCGGAAACGAATGTTGCCCAGGCCGATGCCGCCGAGAATGACGACGCTGAAGATGAGCAGGTCACTGGCCACGGGATTGTCCTGATGCAGTTGCTGAAAAAATGACATTTCCCTCTCATAGGCATGATTAGTGCCAGAAACGCAATGGGATTGTATGTCATTCTTGCGGGCGTATCACGCGGCAGCTGGCATTCGCTGCGCATTGTTTGTCCGGAGCTGTTTTGCCACGGCATGACGGCGCTGTTTGTGCTTAAAGCATCCCTGCATGAATACGAACAAACCCTCTCTCTATGAACGTCTCGGTGGTGAAGAAATGATCTCCGCCCTCATTCCCGCCTTTTATGTCCGCGTGCTGGCCGATCCTGAACTCGGGCCTTTTTTCATCCACACCGAGCTGGAGAAACTGCATGCCATGCAGCGCGAGTTCTTTGCCATGGCCACCGGCGGGCCGATCCACTACAGCGGCCGTCCCCTGGCGCATACGCATCATGGACGCGGCATCACCCGGCAGCACTTCGCCCGTTTCACCGGACATCTGGTGGAGACGCTTCTCGACATGGGCGTGACCCAGGAGGAAACGGATGAAGTCATCGAACGAATCAACGCCATGACCAACGAGATCATCGGCGCCTCCTACTGATTCACCGGATGCGCCTGCTGCTGATATTCCTCTGCCTTCTTTCAACTCTGACCGCACAAGCCGACGAGTGGTGGGCCTGGTCAAATGTGGACTATTATCGCAAGCCGCCGTGGACCGGCAGTGTGTTCATGGGCAACTTTGCCGATGAAGTGGACGGTTCCTACGCGCAGATGGTGAGCCCGCGCGTGAAGTATGCCGCTTCCAAGTGGCTGGATCTCGGACTCGGGCTGTCGATGATTAGGCTCGAAAACACCGCCACGCACGACCGCTACGACCAGCTCCGCCCGGAGCTGGAAATCAATCCCCACTACGAACTAAAGCAGGTGCGTCTGGACTGGCGCAACCGCATGGAATGGCGCGAGAACCAAGGCGCCCCCTCCACGGCAAACCGCACCCGGCACCGCATGCAGATCGCCTGGACACTGCCCCAGCCGCTGGGCCCGCTGACACGCCTCTATGCCAGCGATGAATGCCTGATGGACCTGCATCTTCGCCGCCCAACAGAGAACCGCATCATCCCGCTGGGAATCACCTTCAAGCTCACCGATTCGATGGACCTCGACCTCTTCTACATGATCGACTCCAGGCGCACCAAGACGACCTGGAAAAGCGAATCCGTGCTGGGCACGTATCTGCGGGTGCGGTTCTAGAGAATGAATGAAGGCGCGGCTTTGCGTTGCCCGCGTCCTGATTTGAAGCGTAGAGAGAGGCATGCCTGAGCATTCCAATGCACGCCTGTTTGTATGGTTCCGCATCCTCTTCAACTGCCGGTTTTACTACCCGGTGTTCACGATTCTGTTCCTCGATCTAGGCCTGAGCATCGGTGAATTCGCGGCGCTGAACGTGGTGTGGGCGCTGACCAGCGTGGTGCTGGAGGTGCCCTCCGGGGCGCTGGCAGACCGCTTTGGCCGCAGGCCGCTGGTGGTGGCGGCAGGTGTGCTGATGGTGCTGGAGATGACGGTGCTGTGCCTGATGCAGCCGGGACACCATGACCTCGTGCTGTGGCTGTTTGTGGTGAACCGCGTTCTCAGCGGGGCTGCCGAAGCCTGTGCCAGCGGGGCGGATGAGGCGCTGGCCTATGACTCCCTGCCGGCTGCTGAACGCACAGCACTGTGGCCACAGATCATGGCGAAGCTTTCACGCGGCATGGCTCTGGGCTTTGTGGTGTCCTCGATCACCGGATCGGTGCTCTATGATGCGCACAGCCTGACGACGGCGCTGCATTGGATCGGACTGGATGTAACGGTGGCCAAGCAGGTGTCCATGAAGCTGCCACTGCTGCTCGGCCTGGGCACCGCGCTGGCCTGTCTGGTGGTGACCCTGCGCATGACCGAAGTGCGCGCCCCTGCCCCCAAGACTTCCCTGCTGCAGAGCATCCGCGAAACCTGGATCTCCATCCTGCAGACAGGCGGCTGGATCTGGCGCACGAAAGCCGCCTTCGCTCTGATTCTGTTTGGGCTGGTCTTTGACAGTGTGATCCGTCTCTTCCTGACCGTGGCCAGCAATTTCTACCGCCTCGTGGGCATCGAGGAAGGCTGGTATGGCGTCATCGGCACCGGGGTGTCTCTTCTCGGGCTGGTGACCGCAGGTCTGATGGAAACGAGCGCCAAGGTCATGACCGCACGGCAGAATTTCATCTGGCTGGGCCTCGTGGTGTTTGGCGGCTTGCTCGCGGCGGCGCATCCGCAGCCGGGCTGGGCAGGCATCGTGCTGGTCATGCCGCTGTTCCTGGGCATGCGTTTCCTGCAGTTCTTCCTGTCCCATTACCTCAATGAGATCGTGGACTCCGAACAGCGGGCCACCGCGCTGAGCTTTCGCGGGCTGACGATCAATCTGGCCTATGGCACCCTCACCCTGCTTTTCGGCTGGCAGACCACCTGGGTGGGCGGCCATTTGCACCTGAGCGCGGACGATCCCCGCGTGTTTGCCGCAGCACTGGGACTGTGGCCGTGGTGGTTTGCCGGAACCGTGCTGGTGGCGGGCGGCTGGATGCTGCTGCGCGTTTTTACAGCCAGCAAAGCTGAACGAAACGTAGAGTCATCAGGTCATTAAGAACATTCGACAAGTAACTTCACCGGCAACAAAATGCTCCCAGCCATGAAAAAGCCCTTCTTCGTCCGCCTCTGTCTGGTTCTGGCCGTCGCCATCCTTTTTGTCCAGTGCTCCTCCACGCCCAGCACGCGCATTGAGAAAAACCCGCAGATGTTTTCCAAACTGAGCGCCAAGGACCGCCAGCTCGTGACGCATGGCCTGATCCGTGAGGGCATGACCCGTGATGCGGTTTTCCTGGCCTGGGGACGTCCTGACGCCGTCTCGGTGGGTATCAATCGCGGCAGAGAAAGCGAAACCTGGACCTATGAAGGCCAGCGTCCCGTGCGCTCCATGAACATGAACATGGGTTTTGGCTACGGTTACGGTGGCTTTGGTTATGGCGGTTTCGGTTACGGCGGCCTGGGTGGTTTCGGCCCCTTTGGCTACGGTGGCTATCCCATGTGGGGCAGCGGCACCTCTGTGACGTACATCCCCTACACCGCAGGAACGGCGGATTTTGTCAACGGCCGGGTGGTGAGCTGGAAGTCCACGGCACGCTGAGTTCGAGCTCCCTCCGCCGATGAGCGTGCCCGAAGAACATCTGGCGTCACGCCGCAGTCTGAAATCCCGCGATACCCGCTGGGCGCATGCGCTGGCAGGCTGGCTGGCGCGCTCCGGTCTGACACCGAATGCGATTTCTTTGCTAAGCGTGGTCTTTGCCGGCGGAGCGATGGCCTGCTTCATGGTCGCCGGAGATCAAAGCAGCCTCACCGGCATTCTCGCAGCCTGGCTGGGTGCCCTCGTCTGCATCCAGATGAGGCTGGTATGCAATCTGATGGACGGCATGGTGGCGGTGGAAGGCGGCAAGGGCTCACCTGTGGGAGCGATTTATAACGATGCACCTGACCGTGTGGCAGATGTGCTGATCATGGTGGGGGCGGGCTACAGCGGTGCGGGAGACCCCGGAGTGGTGAAGCTCTTCCATGTGATTCCGCTGGGCTGGTGCTGCGCGGTGACGGCGGTGTGGACGGCCTACATCCGCGTGCTGGGCGCCTCCCTCACCGGCAAGCACGACTTCCGCGGCCCCATGGCCAAACAGCACCGCATGGCCGTGCTGTGCGGCGGGCTTTTGATCGAAATGATTCAGCATCTGACCGGGCACGAACGCTGGGGCATCCTGCTGGCGCTGACGCTGATCTTTTTCGGCGGACTCTGGACGTGCTGGCGGCGGCTGTCCGTGATGGCTCAGGCACTTCGTTCAGGCGACAAGTCGGCGCTTTGATGGCATGCCCGCGAGGAGTTGAAATATTCATGCCGTGGTTTGCGTCCCTATCCACGCACCCTCATGAAAAAAGCGCTCCTCGTACTCGCCACCCTGTTCTCCCTCAGCCTTCACGCCGCTGATTTCCCCAAAGGCAGCCCGAAGTTTTTCACCTCCTCGGGAGCAGTTTTGAAGGCCGCGAAGGGGAACGGCAAGCCCGTTATCCTCGTTTTCTCCGCCGCCTGGTGCGGCCCCTGTCAGAAAATGAAAAAGGAGGTCTACCCGAGCAGCGAGGTGCAGCCGCTGCAGGACAAGTTCAACTGGGCCTACCTCGACATCGACGAGGAAGCCAACAGCAAGCTCGCCGAAGGCTTCAAGGTGGAGACCATCCCCCACCTCTTTTTCCTCGATTCAACGGGCAAGACCACCTTGGACGACCTCAAAGACGTCACTCCCCCCAAGGATTTCGCCAAAAAGCTGACCAAAGTGCTGAAAAAAGCGGAAGCCGCCCCCAAGAGCGGCAGCGGAAGCTGAGCCTGATTTTGCCACGGCCATTGCAGGCTCAATCACAGCCAGGAATGCACACAGAGTTTCCTTTCACGGCCGGAACTCCTGTCTTTTTTACCCTATTCAGCCCCCTTCTCAAAAGTGGTCCGAAAATCAAAGATTGATTTCAGCGGCGATTTACCCCACAATAAGTATTCTAAAAGGAAAGTTAACAATCAGATATTGTTAATAAAAATGCGATACCACACACTCCTTCTCTTCGGCCTCTCCGCTTTACTTCTGGCGTCTTGTGAATCCTCAGGCTTCATCGGCCGGGGCACTCGGATCACCTCTGTTCGCACCACCGCCTACACTCATGGCGAGTCTGACCACATCATTTACGGAGCCAAGACGGCCGTCGGAACCCAGCTCAAGTATGGAAACGTGCGCAGCGCTGCTGCCGACTGGTCGGTATATCCAGTAGGCACGATCTTCCAGATTGAAGGACTCCCTTACGTTTATCAGGTGGATGACTATGGTTCCGCCTTGGTGGGCACCAACACCATCGACCTCTACAAGCCGGACAAGGCCACCATGAATGCCTGGGGTGTGCGCAACGTGAACATTCGCGTCATCAAATGGGGATCGTTTTCCAAGAGCCTGTCCATCATGAAGGAGCGCACCGGCTACGAGCACATCCGTCGCATGGTGGCGCGCATTGAACGCAGCTCCTAGTCCCGGCTTCTCTGACCTACTCCAGTGACCAAGCAGGAGCGCGCGGATTACATCCGGAATCGGCTGGGTCAGTTGTACCCTTCACCTCCCGTTCCTCTGGATCATGAGGATGCCTTTACCCTGCTGGTGGCCGTCCTGCTCTCTGCCCAGTGCACCGACGTCCGCGTCAATCAGGTGACGCCAGCCTTGTTTCGGCTCGGCAAAACCCCGGCTGCACTCGCAGCCGCCCCGCTCGATCAAATCGAAGCCATTGTGCGCCCCTGCGGCCTGGGACCGCAGAAAGCCAAGGCCATCAAACAGCTTTCCGGCATCCTTCTGGAGGAACACCAAGGGCAGGTTCCCGCCTCGCTGGAGGCCTTGGAGCGCCTCCCGGGAGTCGGCCACAAAACCGCCCAAGTCGTGATGGCTCAGGCCTTTGGCATTCCTTCTTTCCCGGTAGACACCCACATCCACCGGCTTGCACAGCGCTGGGGCCTCACCAATGGCAAGTCCGTGCTACAGACCGAACGGGATTTGAAGCACCTGTTTCCGGAGGAATCCTGGAACAAGCTGCACCTGCAGATCATCTTCTATGGCAGGGAGTTTTGCAGCGCACGCGGCTGCGACGGGACCGTGTGTGAAATCTGCCGCACCTGCTACGCGAAGCGGCGGAATCCCGTCAGCACCAAAAAGGCCTGAGAGTTCCGCCGTTCCCAAAGAAAGACCTGCCCCATGCTTACCAGCGCAGACGCAGGCTGGTGCGGAAGGCGCGGGTGGTGTTGCCGAAATCGCCGCCGATACCGATGTCAAACATGGGCAGCACCCGGAAGTAGGTCGACAAATCCACCATCTTGCTGTCGTACTTGTCGGCGCTGCTCACGGTCACGCCGGCCTGCACTTCCAGCCAGGTCAAAGGAGTGAAGCGCAATGCAGGACGCACATAGATGGAACCATCGCTGAAGCTCACGGAAGTGTCCTGCGCTTTCAAGCTGGCGTAAACCAGACCGGCCTCAGCCACAAAGGTGAGCTTTTCGTTGATCAAAGAAGTGTGGAAACCAGCGCCTGCCTGGATGCTGGCGAAGTCATAATTCCCCTTGGTCGCACCGGTGACACTGCCACCACCGCCGCTGCCCCATGAAGCGCCAAATTTCAAATAGAGCGGATTGAACAGGGCCACCGTCAGCGTTGCGCCAATGGTGTTGGCTCCAGACAGGTTGTCGGCCTTGGGAGCCACGTAGCGGTAATAGGCTTCCAAGTTGTTGAAATTGACCATGTTAGGCCCGCTTGGCTGTGCGCCGTAACCGGCTGCACCTGTCGGCGGCGAACTGTAATTGCTCACCCCCTGAGGCGTGTACGAGGAGACGCCACCAGGCTGTGGAGCGGCGGCGTATGGATCTGCATAGCCCGGAGGGGCCGTCACGGCCGGCGTGACGGAGGCTGGCGGCAGTGAATTGGGATACGCAGGAACATTGGGTGGTGTGCCGTATCCCGGGGGCGGCGTACCATAACCGGGAGGAGGCACCCCCATGACGCCATAACCAGTCTGAGCCACGGCACTTTGACAAAAGGCAACGCTGACGCTGAAAGCGTAAAATAGGATCCTTTTCATGAGAAGTGGGGCATCTATTGATTATTTAGATATGTTAAATAATCTCTCAAATCAATAGATTGAGCAAATCTTTTTTTTGGTTTTGAGATTTCCATTCAATCCAGTCGCTATGACACTGTCTTAGCAATCAGCCATAGAATGGACCTTACGGGACCTATACGTCCTATAAAGGGCCCCCGGCGCACGAAAACCGCCGCTACTTTCTCAGCCAGCGTGGGATCAGTACCAGCAAGGCCAGTCCCGCTGCCAAACCGGCAATCAGTCGGCCTTTGTGGCTTTCAGCCGGTTTCTCAATCTCGGGCAGGATCGTCACCAATTCAGGAACCGCGAGGGGTTTGAACTCCGGGAGGGTCGGAGGCGGAGTCGGAGGACTGGCCGCTTCAGATCCCGCAGGCTGGGCCGCGCTGGCGGCCGCTGCTGGCAGCGCCTTTTCCCAGTCAAGATTGAGCAGGATGTCCCAACCGGGGCTTTCGTTTTTCAGCCGGCAGCCGCAGCGGCCCACGAGGAACATGCAGGCATCTTCCAGCGACGCATCATCCAGAATGTCCAGCGGCCAGGCTCCCAGCACCCTGCCCCGGCCAAAGACCGCCCCGGCAAAGCTGGTGCTCGTGGGATCAAAGGTCCCCCTCGGTCCGGCAAGCATGTGCAGCAGCATGGCCTCCGCAGGATCATCGCGCCGCAGCCTGAGGGTGCTGAATTTCAGGCGCAGCGGCGGCCCGGGTCCAAGCTGGCTGTCTGGGTCGTTGGGGTCCTGAATGGGCAGCGACGCACCTGCTCCAGGAATTTGAGCCGCTTTTCGATCCGCTCCACCTCCAGCACATCCACCGGCGATCCGCTGTCAGCGATCACCCAGATGACCGAATCCCCCGCCAGCAGCTGCTGCACGAGTTTCTTACGCGCCGGGGAATCCAGCACAGCACTGAGCGTGGCAGCGTCCAGCTTGCCCGCCCACACCTGCTTCTCGCTCTCCCGCGAATAGCGCAGGATGGTGTCCTGCTGCGCGGGGTCCTTGGAGGTGGAGAAGTCGAGGTTGGCCTTGCCATTGGCGCGCAAGGGGCGCAGCAAATCCTGCACCTCCGGCGTTTGCGAGACGGCGGCAGGCATGACGAGGTGAAACTTGTCCGCCTCCCAGCGGTCCAGCGCAAAGCGGAACACCGGGATGGTACAGGCACAGGCACCACTCGTGCAAATGGCTATGATGAGGGTGGCGAGTCGCATGGCGCTATTTCCCAAAGCACTGCAGCCTGCCGTCCATCGTGCTCACATACACACGTCCTTGAGCGACGGTGATGCCATCCCACACGGCGGGACTCGTCAGTTCAAGGCCCGCACTTTGCTCACCGGTCTCGGTGTTCACGGCCCACATCTTGGCGCCGCGTTTGCCGTCCAGAGCTTCGTCCTGTTCTTTGAGTTCCTGCAGAATGGCAGGGTCTTTAGCGGCGAGACGCTCAAAAGCATACTCCTCATCAATCGTGTCCGGCGCACCGCTAACGAGCACTGTCTTGCCGGCCAGCGCCATGCTGCGGGCCACGATGGGCACAAAGCGGTCCCAGGTGTGTTTCACAAAGCTGCCGCTGCCTTTGCCTCCCTTGCCGCCTTCGTCGGCACCGCCCTTGAACCAAAGAGCGCCACCCACCTTGCCTTTGCCGGATTCCACCCCGGCCCCCACGCCATGCACCTCATTGCCGGAGCTGTCGCGGGAGTCACCATTGTCGAAGTTGCAGACCAGCACGGCATCCGAGGGCTTCACTTCCGGTTGCTCGAAGCGCTGCTGCACCTCGGCGGCGCTCAGCGCCTTGTGATAGACGACGAACTGATCCAGCAGGCCGCTGTAGCCACCGGCACTTTCTTCTGCCACGCCACTTCCATTGCCCACGATGAGCGGATTCGCCGGTTTGCCGGCCACCAGCTCCCCAGCCATGCCTTCGGCGACAAGCTTGCCATCAATATAGAGAGTCATCTTTTTGTCAGCAGCAAGGACACCCGCAATGTGATGCCAGCCGTCGGTCAGCGCCTCGGCGGAGACGATGCTGCTCACTTTCGAATCACTGCGGATGTGGAACTGCGGTTTTTTGTCATGGAAGTCGAGACCCACGCCAAGGCGAGGCCCGCCATGGTTGATGATGGTGCCGCTGGGCTTGTCCGGAAGCACCCAGGCCTCCACGGTGATCGGGGTCTTCGTAGGATCCAGCACCGGGACATCCGGGAACTGCACGCTGCCAGGCATCGGCGCGCCTCTGGCCCCTCCTTTTCCACCGCCTTTTTTCGGAGCGTCTGCATTCTTGCCTTTGCCCTTCTTCTTGGCCTCCGCCTGCGCCTTCAGAGTCTCGCTGTGGCCCACCTGCGTTTCACCTTTGGGCTGCACGGCGAGTGGTTTGCCATCCTTGTCCAGCACCACGCTGTTGCCCTTGCGTTCGGTGGTGGCGGACTCGGTGTCGTAGGCTTGCTCCGGTGGTGCCTTGGGCGTGGCGAAGAGCGTGTACTCCATCGTGGTCGTCCACTTGTAGTACTGCGCTTCGCGACCGTAGGAGTACACGTTCTTGTCATCGTGCACGAGGATGCGGCCTGCCGGGGCATACTTGCCCGCCTGGAAGTAGCCGCTGTGACCACCGGCAAAACTTTTGCCATAGACCCAGTAGCTGCGGTGGAAATTGGAGTCATCGAGGAAGCCCATCGGCGCAAAGAGGTGCTGCCCCTCGCCTTTGTGCGCGCCGCCCTGCTTGTCGAAGTCTCCGCTCACCGGGCCCACTTCCACACGCTTGCCATCGACCCCGATTTTCTGCGTGCGCAGGAAGGTCCACTTGCCGTCGCTGCTCAGGATGTCGTTCAAAGCGACCGGCATCTGCAGCGTCTTGTGGCGGTCGTTCAAGTCGCCACCGGTTTCAGGATCGCGGTCGTCGTAGTTGATTTTGACCTTCATCTCGCCGGTCTTCGCATCCACGCGGTAGAACCACAGGCCGCCATCGAGGAAACAGGAATGGCCGGAGACAAAGCTCACCAGACCGTTTTCCACCAGCACGCTGCCGTGCACGGGCCACACGCTCTCCATCATCTCCCACGCGCCATGGCTCAGCATGACCGGCGCCCCCTGAAACTTCCACACCAGCGCGCCGTCTTTGGCACGCAGGCAGTACACATTGCCGTCATTCCCGCCGATGAACACCCTGCCCTGCCAGTAGGTCGGCGGTGAATCCATGCGACCACCTGCGATGAAATGCCAGGCTTCCTTGCCTGTGGCGGAGTCGAAGGCATGCAGCGTGTGCTTGTCCACCTCGGAGACAAAGGTCAGGCCAGCGGCGCTCGTCGTGGTGCTCAGCGGTGGCGTGAGCTTCACCTCCCAGGCCATGCCGAGGTCCTTCTTCAGGTCCTGGTTCGAATACCCGCTGCGGGCATTGTCGGAGCGGTAGGTGGGCCAGTCCTTGGCATCGGCGGGAGTCTCCGCAATGGCTTCGGCATAGGCGGGTCCCTTGGTCAGACGTGCGCTGTCCGCTGTGTGCGGCGGCATGGGATAACGCGGCGCGGAGGCCATGGCGGCCATGCCATCCAGCTTCGCTTCGGGGTAGCAGGCGCAGTTGTGCGGTCCGGCGTAGGTGAGACCGTTGCATGGCAGCACACCATAGAGGCAGGCGCCGCGCACCCAGTGGTTCAGGTCCCAGTGCTGCTTCTCCATGTCCACATACTCGATGCCGGTGCGGGAGGGCATGATGAACTTCTCCGTGGCCTTCGCCATGTAGCAGCGGTGGTGGAACCAGTAGGTGCCCTGCGGCACGTCGGGAAAAAACTGCTTTTTCACCACGCCCGTCAGCGGATCGCGGCCCGTGTATTCACCCGTCTGATTCCCCTGCGTGGTGCCCGCATTCCAGACGAGCCCCTGCGCCACGATGACATCCTCCATGCTGCGATAGCCACTCTTCTCATGCGAGGAACTCCACAGTTCCTTGCCCGTGTCCGCGTTGATGCCTTTCATCAGACCATCGCCGCCAGCATACAGAATCACGTCATTGTTCAGCACCACACGCGGGGCAAAGTTGAACTCATAAAGCTTGCGGCGGGCCTCGGGCACATCGGCAAAGAGCACCGCGCCCGTCTTCACGTCACGGCTCGTCAGACCATCGCCATTGTAATAGACCATGCGCTTGTCATCGAGGGCTAGGGTGATGGGCCCGACCTTGTCGTCCACTTTCCAGAGCGTCTTGCCGCTCTCCGCGTCGAGCGCCATCAGGTGGCGAGTCTTGCCATCCCAGTTGAACTCCGTCTCCACGCGCTTCTGATCACTCTGCTGCTTCACGGCAAACTCTTCGTTCAGACGCCACGCTTCGGGGTTCACCAGGGCATACAGGTTGCCGTTTCTATACAGCAACTCTTCCGCGCCCTTGGTCTGCGGATACTCACGGATCACCTCGCCCGTCGCTCCATCCAGGCAGGTGATGGGATCTGAAATGCCCAGCGTCACATAGACCTTGTCACCGATCGCCGCGAGCCGACGCGTCAACTGCGTGGGGCCGGACTTCAGGGGCCACAGATGCGTGCTCCACTGCGGGATCGACTTTTTCCAAAGAATGGTCCCATTGAAGGCATCGCGCGCGATCAGCGCAAACTTGGCCGGCATCAGGATGGAGATGCGGCTGCCCTCATCCATGATGTAATAGAGACGTCCGCCCGCGCTCACCTCGGCGCTCACGGATGACATACGGTCATGGTGGCGGCTCCAGCGTGGATTTCCCACCCACTGCATGCGTGAAGGCGGGCCGGTGAGGATGTCCTTGGAGGTGGGATTGCCCTTCGAGTCATACGCAAAGTGCGTCCACTCATCCATGCCCTTGGGCCATGGCTTCACGATCTTCTCCCAGCCGCTGGCCTTGCGAACCATCGCCACGCCCAGCGGTGTCAACACGCGATCAATCTCCGCCTTGTCCACCGCAGCGGCATCTTCGACCACCAGCAGGTTCACGTAGTTCTCAATATAAGGCAGATGCTTCCCATCCCAGGAATCCACCGCAACGGGGCCATACTTGCCCGCCTGATAAATCGTTTCGCGAATCCCCGGCAGCGCCGCAGAATCCTGCGTGAGTCCCTGAACTTGGTAGCGATCACTGGCCCGCAGCGCCTGCGTCACTTTCCCATCCCCGCAGCGCACATGCACCACGATCCCGCCTTTGACCCCGGACTGGGAGATCAGGTCGGCGGCATCATCAGCCAGCAGCGCGGAGGAAAACAGGAGGCAGGTCAGAAGTCTTTTCATGGTGGGATCGGTCACGCGTAACGAAGGGCTGATGCAGGATGTTTCCGCCCATTTGACGTTGAATCAGATTCTCGACAAACCGCGCCAGCCTTGTTACAATCAAACAACCATGACCCGAGTAGCCATTCAACTTCCCGATGAGCTGAATCAGTTCGTGAACAAATCGGTTCAGGCCGGTGATTTTCACAATACGGACGAGTTTTTCATCAGCGTCGTTTCAATGTACAAGGATCAGGTCGAAGAAGGACTCAGCGAAGCTGAACAAAAAAAGCTCGAAAGTCTCCGTCGTGATATTCAAGTCGGAGTCGATCAACTCGACCGTGGCGAAGGCAGCGAAATGAATTGGGATGCGTTTTTCGCAGATCGTCACCGCGCCTATGCAGAGCGTCACGGCGTCTCCTAGGTCATGGCCAGAGTCGTCTATTCAGAGATTGCCAAGGCGGATCTCCGTGAGATTTGGGACTACGTTTCTGACGACAGCCAGCTCCAGGCTGACCGGCTCATGGAGCGGATTCGATCAAAACTCGAACACCTGGCCCAATGGAACACCCTTGGCCGCCCTCGCCCAGAAATGGCGCAGAATTGCCGCAGCTATCCCTTCGGCAAATACTGTTTCTTTTTCCGACCTGTCGACAATGGCATTGAAGTCATACGCGTGATTCACTCTGCCCGTGATCTCGATCAAATCGAGTTCCGCGAATAACACCCTACGAGATGAAATGGTGGATTTAAGCCGCCGCTTGTGTGACAGGCTCCGCTCACTCTTTTCCATACCCATGCTCCGCTTCACGCTCTTCGGCTTTCCAATCCAGATCCACTGGATGTTCTGGTTGAACACCGCACTCATGGGCGGAGGCATGAGCGCCAATACCCCCGAGCAGTTTCGCGGTCTGCTGGCCTGGGTGGTCGCTGTCCTGCTTTCCATTGTAATTCATGAACTGGGCCATGCGCTGGCCATGCGAAACTACGGTGACCGCCGCGTCGGCATCGTGCTGTATGCCTTCGGCGGGCTGGCGATCGGCAGCAAGCCACGCACCCGGCAGGAAGACTTCCTCGTCAGTGCGGCAGGTCCGGGGCTGCAGATCCTTTTTGGCCTTGCCGTCGGCTGGTCCATGACCCTCTGGCCGCCGCCATGGCTCTGGCTGCATCAGATGATGGATGCCTTCACCGTGGTCAGCATTTTCTGGGCGCTGCTCAATCTGGTGCCCGTGCTGCCGCTGGATGGCGGTCACCTCTGCCAGGCTTACCTCGGCCCGCGCAAGAAGCGGCAGGTGCTGCTCATCAGCATCACGTGTGCGGTGGCCCTGGCTCTCTTGTCGGTGACCAGCGATCTGTGGCTGGGCCTGCAAAACGGCGTCCTGCGCCTGCTGGACATCGACGCGGATATTCGCGTGGGCAGCGGCATTTTCACCCTGCTGGTGTTTGGCATGCTCGCCTGGAACAATTGGAAGGAGTTGCAGAATGAGCCGCAAATTCCTTGGATGAACGCGCGTTGAGAGTGCATTGGACTGTTTTCGTCCCCTGATGCGCCTTCTCCGAACACTTTTTATCCTTGCTGCGGCCACCACCCTCGCCGCCGCACAATCGCCCAAACCAGAACTGATCTCCCCGCAGGTCAAAGCTGCGGTGGACAAGGCCGTGGCCTGGCTGATCCGGCAGCAGAAATCAGCGGGCTTCATCGTCGATGAAAAATCAGACGCCAAGCCCAAGCGCGGAGATCTGCCCTCTCACAGCGCGGCGATGACCTCCCTCGCCCTCATGGGACTGGCCTCCGTGGGGCACATGCCGGATGATCCCACCCCGGAAGGCATCGCCTGCGGCAAGGCCCTGCGTTACATCGTGGAAGGCGTGGAGCCCGATGAAAACGGCTACCTCGGGCGCAGCGACCGCTCACGCATGTACGGCCACGGCATCATCTCCCTCATGATGGCCGAAATGATCGGCCACGCGCCGGATGAAGCCACGGACAAACGCCTGCACAAACAACTGGAGGGCGCGATTCAGCTCATCCTCCGCTCCCAGCAGGTGCCGAAGAGCGAGGCCAACCGCGGCGGCTGGCGCTATGAACCAAGCTCCAGCGACAGCGACATCTCCGTCAGCGTCTGGCAGGTCATGGCGCTGCGTGCCGCCAAGGACGCCGGGTTTGAGGTGCCCAAGGGTGCCATCGACAACGCCGTGGCCTACATCAAGCGCAGCTATCGTGTGGAGCGCGACTCCAATGGCAATCCCAAGAGCGATGCCGCCGCCTTCAGCTACGAGCCTTATGGCGGTCGCCAGACCTTCTCCACCACCGCGGCCGGGCTGCTCTCCCTCCAGGTCTGTGGCCAGTATGAAACCGCCGAAGTCCTCGGCTCCGCCAACTGGCTTCTCAAGTCCCCGCCCGAGATCAACGAACCCTGGTTCTTCTACGGCTGCTACTACTACGCCCAGGGCATGTACCAGCGCGGTGGCGACCACGCCGCCACCGCCCGCCAAAAGACCGAGCAAACCCTCATCGCCGCCCAAGGCCAGGACGGCAGCTGGTATCCGCGCAATGGCAACGAGAAGAGCGCCGGAGCCGTGTATGCCACGTCATTGGCGCTGCTGAGCCTGAGTGTGCATCATCACTTTTTGCCGATTTATCAGAAGTAGGCGGGGACGGCTAGAGTGCAGTTGCCCACTGAGGCACTGCTTTTCAGCAACAGCTTTAACAAAAGAGGAAACGCAGCCACCGTTCATGCAGACTGGTCCGCGAGCAAAGTTCTTGCAGAGCCCTGGCTAAACATGATTGGCTGCTCGAAGCCTCATGCATGCCCACGCATCCCCCTCATGCCTCCTCCTGCTACTGCTTGCAGTCGCGAGTTCCCCGAGTTGCACCTCCACGCGCCCGCAGACGGACATGAAGTACCGGACCTTGCGCATGTGGCATCAAACGGATCCGAGATCCGCGCACAATTTCTGCCCATACCAAAACGAGCTGGAGATGTTTGGCTGCACGGCGGCTGAGTATGGAGCGATGCACACGGCCCGTGTGGAGGTCTTGCGCATCGGCGAAGGTGCAGACCAGTACCAAGGCGCGGCAAGCCGTCCCATCGTCCTGGACCACGAGGATGACGGAGCCGTGCTGGGCAGGCTGCTCGACTACGACAGCTACGGAGAGCCCAACCTTTGCGACTTCGATCCCGCCATCCGAGTGACGGTGGATGCCCCTCATGGACGCTACCAGTTTGATGTCTGCTTTGCCTGCGATGGCGTCTTCGTCCAATCACCCCGCACGCCCAAAGGCCGCAAATCCGGCTCATTCATGCTCCACATGTCTCCGCTGCTGCGTCGAGACATGGTGCAGCTGGCGCAGCGCTTCTTTCCTGGCGACCGCACCCTGAAGCCGGTCTATCAGCGGCAGAAGCAGGAGCGGTGAACACTCTCAAAAACAACACTGACAACCGCCGACACAGAGGTTTCGGCAGTTTTGGCAGTTTGTTTTCGGAGGGGGACGTATTTTTTAACCGAGCACCACCGCGAGGGGGTATTGGCGGTTTCGGCGGTTTTGGCGGTGCTTTTTAAAAGGGGGACTATTTTTTCGCCAGGGGCAGAGCGTGCTCAAGCGAACCAGCAAAACCAACGAAACTGGGGGTTTTGAGGGTTTCGTTGGTTTTGTTGGTCCTTTTTGGAAGAGGGAGTGTTTTTCTACTGGCTTTCGTGGATGACCACACCGGAAGCGGTCCAGAGGGTCTTGTCAGTCCCTTTTCAAGAGGTACACCATTCATGAGGATGGCCAGTAAGCGGTGGATGAATGGAGAAACCAGGTAAGTGAGGGGGGAAATCACCCTCAATCCATCTCCTGCCATGATTTGCAGTAAAGCAGCCCTGCTGCTGCGTAGCCAAGATGACTGCTCCACAAGGGAACACCATGCTTCTATTTACCACATAGTGCTATTATAAAGCATTGAATACCTCATCCTATCTTGACCTGCCCCTCCCACAACAGACCGGTTTGTCATCCGGCTCTTGTTTGGCTCACATCTGCCACCTAGCACACCACCAGCTCCCTCACGACCAGAGCCGATGAAACATCAAGGCTACGTGTTGATGTTTCAGCCCTCCCTGCCTGCGAATACAAAATTCGTCCCCCTTTTAAAAAGCACCAACAAAACCAACAAAACCCTCAAAACCCCCAGTTTCGTTGGTTTTGTTGGTTTCGTTGGTTCGCTTTTGCACGCTCCGCCGCTCGCGAAAAATATCTCCCCCTTTTTTAAGTCACTGCCAAAACCGCCGAAACCGCCAATACCCCCTTTGGGCGGCAGTAAAGGCAGCTCGGCATGCATGGTCCGCCCGTTTCCCGCCGTATGTCACGGCACCATGAACACGCTCAACCGCCGTCAGTTCGTCCGTCGCACCGCTTTGGCATCGTTCGCTGCTCCCGCCTTTCTGAAGGCGGCAGGGGCAGACAAGATCAACCTCGCCTTCATCGGCCCCGGCGGGATGGGCACGAACCACATCAACACGATGTGCAAACGCGATGACGTGATCTACTCGTGGGTCTGCGATGCGGACTCCAAAAAGGCGGAGGCGGCGGCGAAGAAGATTCAGGAACTCACCGGCCAGACGCCGAAGATCGCCAAGGACATGCGGCAGGTGTTTGATGACAAAGCCGTGCAGGCCGTGCTGATGGCCACGCCGGACCACTGGCACGCGCCGGGGGCGATCCTCGCCGCGAATGCCGGCAAGCATGTGTACGTGGAGAAGCCCTGCTCGCACAATCTGCATGAAGGACGGCTCATGATCGAGGCGGCGGCGAAAAACAAGGTGGCCATGCAGGTGGGCACCCAGAGCCGCAGCACGGCCAGCATCAGCCAGATCATTGAAAAACTGCGCAGCGGCGTCATCGGCGAGGTCTTGGTGGCAAAGGCATGGAACAGCCAGCTCAGAAGGAATCAAGGTCACATGCCGGAGACGGATCCGCCCGCGAACCTCGACTACGACCTGTGGCTCGGCCCGGTCCCGAAGGTGCCGTTTAAAAGCACCTACCATCCCGGCAGCTGGCGCTGGTTTCATCATTTCGGCGCGGGAGATTTTGGTAACGACGGCGTGCACGACATCGACATCGCCCGCTGGGGCCTCGGTGTGGACCAGCACCCGAACCGCATCATCGGCCAGGGCAGCAAGCTCTTCTTTGACGATGACCAGGAATGGCCGGACACGCTCTACTGCGCCTTTGAGTACGACATTGCAGGCAAGACCAAGCAGCTCATTTATGAGCAGCGCGACTGGTCGCCCTACGTGCAGGAAGGCCACGAAAACGGCTGCTCCTGGTATGGCACCGAAGGCATGATCATCGGCGGCAAGCAGAAAGGAAGCTGGCAGATCTACGGCCGCAAAAACAAGCTCATCGAAGACATCAAACCCACCTCCGGCCCCGATCTGGCCGCGCATCATGCGAATTTCTTCGACGCCATCCGCACCGGCGCGAAACTGAACGCCGACATCACCATCAACCACCTCTCCACCTCCCTCTGCCATCTCGGCAACACCGCCGCCCGCACCCGCAGCGCCCTGGTGTTTGATCCCGCGAAAGAGCAGTTCATCGGCGCCGCCGACACCTCGAAGCTGCTGAGGCGTGAGTATCGTGAGCATTGGGCTACGCCTGTCGGATAAGGGAACCGTTGAAGGTCGTTTACAACAGAGGGGCGGTGGCGGGCGGTTGATCTGCCGCTTGTCCTTCTGTCCTCTCGAGCTCATCGTAAAGCCATGAACCCATTGATCCGCATTCTCACCGTATCACTCCTTCTCGCTGCGGCCTGCAAAGCTGATGAATTGAAGCAGCCCACTGTGGACGTCTCCGTTCAATATCTTGAAGTGACCGACGCCTACCAAAGGCTCAAGTCTTCATTTTCGGACATCGGCAAAATCGTAAAGGCCATTCAAATCGACAAAAACGCATTCACTCTCCACTCAGATCACGCCAGGTATGCCGAGGTCCGTCAAATGCTGGCCAAGATGGATGTGCGCCCCACCCCAGTGCTTCTCGACATGGTCATCACTGAAATCAAGAAAGACGGCACTGAGACAGTGGTTGGGCATCCCACCTGCGTGACGCTTGAAGGCCAGCCTTGGGAGGTGTTTTACACGCTCGATCAGGGAAGGAAGTTGAAGTTCACCATTCGCTCCTCCTCGAAGCCTGGAGACCTGGCTGCGGTACAGGCTCCCCGCCGATGAATCCTGAGCGTGGGACAACATGCATCATCCAAACTGGACACCTCAAGTTTCGTGCGTCTTGATGCGCCAACGATGACTCTCCCTCCCGCTCTGCGCCTGCCCTTCCTCGCCTGCCTGCTCGCACTCTCCGGTGCCTGCGCGCTCGTCTATCAAATGGCATGGCTGCGGGAATTCCGGCTCGTCTTTGGTGGGGCCACACCGGCCACGGCGGCGGTGCTGGCGATCTTCATGGGCGCGATGGGCGCAGGCAGTGCGCTGTTTGGTCGCAAGGCGGAGGCCTCCGCGAATCCGCTGCGGCTGTATGCATTCATCGAACTCGGCGTAGGAGTTGCGGCATTGCTCACACCGCTGCTGCTTTCGCTGGTGCGCTCCCTCTATCTCAGCACCGGCGGCATTGCGGCACTGGGGCAGGTGCCAGCGACATTGCTGCAGCTTCTGCTCGCGACGGTGGTTCTCGCGCCGCCCTGCCTGCTCATGGGCGGCAGCCTGCCTGCGGCCTTCAAATGGGTGGAGACAGATCAGGACACGCAGCGTGGCAGCCTGGGCGTGCTGTATGGCGTCAACACCCTCGGCGCTCTTACCGGCGTCCTCGTCAGTACTTTCTGGCTGCTCGAACTCTGGGGCATTCGCACCACCGTCATGGCGGCTGCGGGAGTGAATCTCCTCATTGGTGCGGCGGCGTGGTTCGTTTCGCGCAACGAGACCATGCCAAAGCCAGCGCCGCTGACTGCCCAAGATGCAACCGTGGCTCCAAGCACGCTGACAGCGCGCTTCCTCTACCTCGCCGCAGGCATCACAGGCTTCACGTTTTTCCTCAGTGAACTTGTCTGGTTCCGCATCCTCGCGCCGCTGCTGGGCAGTTCGGTCTATGGCTTCGGTTTGATCCTCGCGCTGGCACTTGCTGGTATCGGTTTGGGTGGACTGCTCTACCGCATGCTGTGGGCGTCGCGGGCCGGTGCGGTCACGCTGGCGGCACTGGCACGTGTGGCGGCATGGCAGGCGTTGTTTCTAGCCCTGCCTTTCGCGCTGGGAGATCGCATCGCAGTTTTCGCCATCGACGTGAATCAGTTGCGCTCCTTGGGCCTGCCGGGCCAGATCACCGGTTGGACCTTGATCGCCAGCCTGCTCGTCCTGGGGCCGTCGATCCTCGCGGGCGTGCAGTTTCCGCTGCTCGTCGGTTTGCTGGGCAGCGGCAGCCGCGATGCGGGCCGGCATGTAGGATTCGCGTATGCAGCCAACACCCTCGGAGCCATCACCGGTTCGCTCGCCGGAGGTTTCATCCTGCTGCCATGGCTGACGGCACTCGGAGCCTGGCGCTGGGTCTTTGTGCTCACCCTGCTGCTGAGTCTGGGCGCGGCAGTGCTCGGAGCACGCTCCACTTCAAAATGGGCGTGGCCTGTGATCGCAACCCTATGGCTCAGCGCAAGCTGCCTCATGTTCCTTCCCACCGGCCCCACGGCGGCTTGGCGTCACAAGCCCATCGGCTACGGTCGCGTGGAGTCGCTGCCGAATTCCATCAATGGCCTGCGCGGCTGGCTGCATGCCAGCCGCTGGAAGATCGCGCATGAATTTGAAGGCCGTGAGGCCAGCGTGGCCGCCGTGGACAGCGATGACGGTTACTGCCTCTACGTGAACGGCAAATCCGACGGCTCGGCCTTTGGCGATGCCGACACGCAGATCATGCAGGGCCTCGTGCCCGCCATGCTTCATCCCGCACCGCACACCGCCTTCATCGTCGGCCTCGGCACCGGCACCACCGCTGGCTGGGTGGCCGATGTGCCCGAGATGCAGCAGGTGGATGTGGCGGAACTGGAACCCGCCATGGCCGGACTCGCGCGCCATCAATTCGCGCCCGTGAACCGCGATGTGCTGAGCAAAGCCAACGTCCGCCTCATTTCCGGCGATGCACGCGAAGCTCTGCTGGCTGCAGGCAGCCGCTATGATCTGATCATCTCCGAACCTTCCAACCCCTACCGCGCCGGAGTCTCCACCTTGTTCACGCGGGAATTCTACGCCGCTGCCAAAGCCCGGCTCCATGAGCACGGTCTCTTTGCCCAGTGGGTGCAGGGTTATGAGGTGGACGCCCAGGCCATCCGTCAGGTGTATGCCACGCTCACCTCCGTGTTTCCGCACGTGGAGACCTGGATCTCCGGTCCGAACGATCTGCTCTTCATCGGCCACCTCACGCCACCAGAATATACCATGAAGCAGCTGCGCACGCGCATCACGCAGCCGCTGTTTGCCGAAGCGCTCAAGCGCGTGTGGCTCACGAACTCCGTCGAAGGCATGCTCGCCCATCATCTCGCCTCGCCAGAGTTTGCACGCAGCCTGCTGCAATCCAGCCCGACCACCGTCAACACTGACGACCGCAACCTGCTGGAGTACGGCTTTGCCCGCGCCCTTTCCAAGGACAACACCTTTGAGACCACTCAGGTGCTCAGCATGGCCATCGAGCAGGACCTGGATGTTCCCGCGCATCTAGCGGCCCAGATCGACCGCACACGCCTCACCTATGAGCGCCTGCGCATGCTCACAGCAGATGGTGCCAGCTTCGCGATGCTCGATGAGCTGACCGGGGATGATCAACGCCGCGCTGAAGGCGTCGCCGCCTTTGCCAAAGGGAACTTCAATGAAGTCCTCACAACATGGGCGGGCACATCCACCAGTCCCTTTGAGCAGTTGATGCTGCTGGAGTCCGCCGCCCATGCAGGCACGGCCGAGCAACTGCCTCCCTACATGGCAGCCGTCCGCCATGACTGGCCGGCTGACGCACACTTCGCTGCCGCACTGTCCGCCTTCCGCCATGAATCCTACGACGATGCCGCATCTCAATTGCTCGATGGATTCAAAGACATGCGATCACAGGTCTGGGTGCGACTCTCCTCCGTGCAAACCGCGCTCTCGCTGGTACCGCCCCTCGCAGCCAACAATCGCGATCTCGTCCCGCAATTCATGGCCGCATTGCAGCAGCCCTTTCCCGGTGGCCTAGCCGAGCCCAGTCGCCTGAACACGCTGATTCAGATCATCACCCTGCTCTCCCCGGCGCAGCAGATTGAGGTGCTTTCCGAGTTTGAACCCAACCCACCTTGGCAGCGTCAGTTCCTGGAGTTTCGCCTCAAAACCTATCGCACCGCCTCACACGCGCTCACGCCGCAGGCGGAGCGTGATTTGCAGGAATTTCTGCGCCATGCCGACCGCCGTTTGGATGAAGCACGGTAATAGCTGCGCAGAAAACGGAGCGCGGACTTTAGTCCGCAGCACTGATTCGCTTCGCTCCCCTTCGGGCTCCCTGCGGTCGTCTATCTCGCTTCGCTCGGTTCCGCCAGCCCCCATACTCCGCATTCCTCTTCCACATTCACACCTCCAGCGTCACCCTGCTTGCCATGCGCAGCGCGCGTAAAATCCTTCTCTGTGTGTGCGACCTGCTGCGGACTAAAGTCCGCGCTCCAGGACTCTTTGTCCTGCAACGCTGAGCGGTCGAAGCGCGTTGATTCCATATGCTCTCCACCCTTGTCGTGATCCTTGCGGCTGCGGCGGTTGAACCGTTGCCGAATACAAAGATCGAGGCGCTGCCGAAATCGGCTGCGCTGCCTGGCGACACGCCTGAAAAGATCGCCCTCGGCCGACTGCTGTTTTTTGATCCCATCCTCTCTGCCACGCGAGATGTCGCCTGCGCCACCTGCCACCATCCGCAGCACGGCTGGGCGGATGGCAGACCGACACCGCTCGGCGTGCATGCCAGCGGCATCGGGCCCGCGCGCAAACTCATCCAAGGCGCTCCCTTCCTGCCGCTGAAACGCAACACGCCCACCATCCTCAACACCGCCTTCAACGGCATCGAATCTGGCAAGCCCTTTGATCCCTCCAAGTCCCCCATGTTTTGGGACAACCGCGTGAGCAGCCTCGAAGCGCAGGCCCTGGCCCCCATCCGCCAGCGCGAGGAAATGCGTGGCGATGTTTGCAGCGAAGCAAAAGCCGTTCCCGCAATGGTGGAGCGCCTGAAGAGCATCCCCGAATACGTGAAGCTTTTTCAAACCGAGATCACCGCCGAGAAAGTCACGCAGGCCATCGCCGCGTATGAGCGCACGCTCATCACTCCCGATTCCCCCTTTGACCGCTTCATGCGTGGCGACAAAACCGCCATGACCGCCGAGCAGCAGCAGGGCATGGCCTCCTTTCAGAAAGCCGGATGCGCCCTCTGCCACAACGGCCCCATGCTCTCCGACTACAAACTCCACGCCATCGGCCTCACCGACTCCGCCACGAACCGCACCGAGTTCCGCACGCCTTCGCTGCGCAATCTGAAACACACCGCGCCCTACATGCACCATGGCGGCAGCACCACGCTCGATGAAGTGCTGCTCTTCTACGACCGCCTCATGGATCAAGCCGCCGAAACCTTCGAAGGCGGTGACACCACCCTGCCCCCGCTCGATCCCCTGCTCCGCCAGATGAACATGCTCCCCGAAGACCACGAGCCGATCAAAGCCTTCCTCGAATCACTCAACAGCGACGACTACGACAAGTCCGTGCCCGAGCGCGTGCCGAGTGGCTTGAAGTGATGCCCGTTCCCTAGAGACGGACGGGCAGCTGGGACTCGACAAAGCCGCAACTCTTTGATACCCTGAAAACGTTATGACAGCCGTCGTGGAAAACATCCGTCAGCAGATTGACCGCCTTGCGCCCGAGGAGGTGCAGGAGCTTTTCGCCGGGCTTGAATGCGATTACGCCATCCGAGTCGTCCACACTGAGATCAAAGTCGAGGAACTCAACGCGGCAGATCAAGCCAAGATCGCGGCCTTGCGCCAGGACATTCAGCTTGCAGCTGACGGACTTGATCGTGGAGAAGGCATTGAGATCGACTGGGATGCCAAGCTGGCACGCAGGCATGCGGCTTTTGCGCTTCGGCAGCAGACCGCCTGATCCGCCATGCCCATGGTCATCTACTCCGAGCAGGCAGATCGTGATCTAGACGACATCTGGGACTACATCGCTCAAGACAGCGTACTTCAGGCTGACAGGCTTTGGGATCGTTTTAGAGCTCGGCTGGAATACCTCGCCAAGTGGAACACGTTTGGGCGGCCACGATTCGAACTCTGAGCAAACTGTCGCAGCTATCCGTTCGAAAAATACTGCTTCTACTTCCGCCCCACAGAATCAGGCATCGAGGTGCTGCGAATCCTCCATTCCGCACGCGACCTCGACCAGATCAATTTCTCCGAGTGACCTTCACGCCTTACCACGCATCCGTCCTGAACGGCTGCGCTGGCAGGCCATCCAGGTTAAACAAGTTCGCCCACTGAAACGCATTGCTCCACGCATAGCGCACCGCAGCAG
>NZ_JBAQCR010000099.1:0-4970 GCF_049294395.1 Prosthecobacter sp. | reverse complement strand
AAGTTACTCAGAGCGACTCGGTTTGGGCTGCCGTAGATTGTGAGTGCTTTTTTGTTTTACGTTTAAAACATTGAACTTGTGTCGCTGGGGTTTGGTTCAATGGAAATAAATAACGTGGCAAAAGAATGCCATGCTGCTGGTTTTCAGCTTGATTTAATGAGCGGAGTTCATGAGCCATTGATTGGCGGCAATAGCCTCTTGATTGCGCCAGAGGTAGAGGATGCGGCGGGAGGTATTGGGGTGGGTGGAGTGGCGGTCGTCTAGCTCGGCTTCGAGGTGGAAGAGGACGTGATCGGGGTGGGCTTCGATGAGGTGGACGAGGTCTGGCAGGAGGCGGGGATCGTTGAGGACGTCTGGGAGTGAGACGGGGATCTTGGCGATGCGACTGACGGCGGTCATTTCGGCCAGGGATTCCTTGAGGGCGTCTTGGTCGGTGTTGTCGCTCTTGAAGGCGAACTGGAAGAAGCCTTTGAGGGAGGTCTCGTCATGCTCGGTGAGGCGGCGCTGGATGCCCTGCTCCAGCTGGGCGCGGGCCTGGGCGGACTGGACGCTGCCAAAGGGCATGGCGTCTTCGTATTCCTGAAGGAGCTGGGCGATGGGCACGCCGGTGTGGCGGAGCTTGGCCTCAAGAACGCGGGCGAGGAGGGCGTTGCGGGCTTCGTGCTCGATGCCGAGTTTGATTTCCGTGGTGAGGGCGGGGAGGAGGCCTGCGGCGCGTGCGCCGTAGTCATCGCACAAAAACTCAACGAGGCGGATCTGCGTGACCCACGTTGAAAAGGCGACCCAGCGTGCCGCGCCGAGTGCGAGGATGGGTGCGCCCCAGCGGATGTCGTTGTCTCCCAGCACTTGGGCGATGACAAGCGCGAGCACGCCGGAAAGCAGCGCGTGAACGAGCATGCAGCGGCTGGCGATGGGGGAGTAGGGAAAGACGTGGCCGAGCTCGTGGCCGATGACGGATTCGAGCTCTTTTTCATCCAGCAGGTGAACGATGGAGCGGTTGAGCTGCACGCTGTTGAAGAGGTGCCAGCCGGGCAGGAGTTCCAGGCGCAAGGCGAAGGCGTTGACGTCTTTTTCCGGGGCAAGATAAACGGGGATGCGCTGGCCGGTGAGGCCGAGACGCTCCTGCACACGGCGTACGGCGGCGATGAGCGAGTCGCGCGTGTGGATGCCGAGTTTGGCATCCGGGCGGATGTCTTCCAGACGCTTCCGGTTGGCGAAGTGCTGGGTGACGATGAAGTCAAACATGCCGAAGAAGGCGCAGGCAAAGAGCAGGAGGAACTGCCAGCCGGGGATTTGATGCGGCTGGGCCGCCCACCAAGCAAGACCGCCGAAGATGGCGACCAGTTCCAGGCCGAGCCATAGCATCGAGCGAGACTCGTTGGTCTGAAAGCTTTGCAGCAGCGCTTCGCGCGTGGGTGTGACGAGACGGCGCGGCTTTGGCAGGACGCTCTCCATGCCGATCAGGTGAGAGTTTGCAGGAAGCCGCGAATGAGTCCGAGGGACGGCCGTGCGCGGGTCTGGTAGATGACCCTGCCCGGACCGGTGAAACGGACGACGAAGCCTTCGCCAGAGAGGAAGGAGTCTTTGATCGACTTGGTGAGCACCACGGACTCGAAGGGCATGGTGTCGGTGAAGGCGACGATGTTGCGGTTGTCGAGCACGAAGCGCTCTCCCTCCGCGAGGTTTTGCTCAACGATGCCGCCGTAGCTGGAGAGGAAGAGCAGGCCGGAACCGACGGTCTTCAGGAAGAAGAGACCGCGCGTGGCCAGGACGCCCTGCATGCCGGCATTGTGCAGATCAAAGGTGAGCTCGGGAGAGGAGGCCAGGAAGGCGCCGCGTGCGAGTTTGAGGCCGGTTTCCGGCGTGACTTCGATGGCGCGGATGTCGCCCATTTGTTCGGGGGCGAGCATGAGGTGCTGCTCGTCGCGCTTGGCCTTGTAAATGACGGTGAAGAAGCTTTCGCCACCGAAGAGGCTGCGCATGCCACCGAGCATGCCGCGTTTGCCACCCATGTGGAGCCCGGCTTTGACGTCGATGTGAAAACCTGGCGTCATGGCCTGCATGCTGCCCGGCTGTGCGTGAATGCTCTCGCCCTCCGCCATATCCAGACGCAAAGTCGAAAAGGCGGGGGCGTGAAGAACTGTGTGACGCATGGCTAGATGTCCGAGTCGGCGTGGCCGCTCATCTTCTTGCGCAGCATGTAACCGCCGATGCTGATGAGGATCATGATGCCCAGGAAAATGAAGAGGGCGACCATGCGGCTGACTCCGAGAATGTCCTGAATGCCGGTGATGCAGATGTCATAGATGACGATCTGAATGAACCAACGAACGATGCCGCCCATGCCACCACGAGCCAGGACAGGAGAAAATGTATTTTGAGCCATGGATTCCATGTAGAGCGATTTTCGGATCACACTTCAAGTTAAAAGGTGTGACAGTCTCAAAGATTGACTCGTTATTTCAGCTCAGTTTTTCTTCTTTCCCAGCCCTTGGTACACCCCGAAGTCGTTGAAGAAGAATTTCTTCGCGAGCCAGTACATCCAGTGCTTCTCGGGGATCTCCTCGCCTTCGCGCCACTGGCTGGTGCGCGGGGTCATGGATTCGAGCTCGGCCATGGCGGTCTGACGGATGGTGGAGTCTTTGGCGGTGTGCTTGGTGACGACGGCTTTCACCAGGTCGGGGCGCTCAAGGACGATGCAGCCGCGGGTGTTGGCGGAGGCGATGTTGCGGAAGTCGCGGAGGAATTCGGATTTGGTGAAGACGTCGAAGAGGTCGTCATTGGTGCGGACGCTTTCCTTGGCGAACTGGATGATGGGGCAGGGCTCGATAGCGCCGGTGGGGCTGATGTGATGGCTGATGCCGTTGGCCATGGGGCAGAGGGCCTGGCCGTTGTGGTCGTAGTAGGCATCGACGATGGCGATGGGCATCTTGGCGCGCATGTTGACGACGAATTTGCGCACCTGGGTGATTTGCTCGGGCGTGAGGGCGAGATCGGCGCTGATCTTGGGGCCGACGGGTCGGTAGGTGTGATACCAAGCGTAGTGCACGCCCATGTCGATGAGGCGGCGCAGCCATTTCTCGGTGAGGAGGTCGTCGATGTTCGTCTTGCAGAGGCTGGTGGCCACGCCGGTGAGCACGCGGGCGTCCAGGCAGTTTTGCAGGCCGCGCAGGGTGCGGGTGAGCACGTCTTTGTTGCCACGGCGTTCGTTGCTGACGATCTCAGTGCCTTCGATGCTGACCAGCGGGGTGATGTTGCCCAGCTTGCGCATGGTTTCAGCGGCCTTGGCGGTGATCATCTGGCCGTTGGTGAAGACCTGGAAGAAGGCGTCCGGGTGCATTGAGAGGAAATCGAAAAGCTCAGGATGCATGAAGGGCTCGCCGCCGAGGATGCCGAAGAAGGAATTGCCGCGCCGTTTGGCGTCGTTCACGATCTTGTTGAGCTCATCGAGATTGAGCGACTCACGCGGTTTGTCCACATCCACCCAGCAGCCCTGGCAGCGGAGGTTGCAGGAGTTGAGGATGGAAATGTAGAAAAACGGCGGGAAGTACTGGCCCTGCTTCATGCGCTGCTTGTGCAACATGACGGAGCGCGCGCCCTTGTAGCCGAAATTCCAGCCGATTTTGGCCAGACAGAGCGGATCGACGGTTTGCAGGATGCGGGAGGTGAGGGAAAGGAGCATGGGGCAATGAGGTTACGTTCAAGAGGTCATGTTGTGTTCAAAGGTCAAGGTGGGAGGCCACAAAAAGCAGTCGAAGTATCGCAAGGGCTGACCGGCAACGACCTGAAGGAGGGCGTACCTATGTGCAGCGAGGCACGCCATGAACCACCAACCTCCAACGGATGATCTGGGATCCCGCAATCACTGGCGCAGGGTGCTGTGGGTGGTGTTGGTCGTTCTGATCGTCCTGATGGCGCGGCGAATGGCCGGAGCTGCGGATGCGTGGCAGACGGCGGACAGCCTGCTCACAGGAGGGAATGCCAAGGAGGCGGCCGCTGCTTATGAAAAGCTGGTGCGGCAGAAACCCAACGATGCGCGGGCCTACATGGGGCGTGGGCGTGCACGCTGGCGGCTGAATGAACTGGACGGCGCGATTGCGGATTTCACCCAGGTGCTCACTTTGAAGCCGAAGGATTCGACGGCCTACAACAACCGTGCGCTGGCCTATGACAACAAGGGGCAGCGTGATCTGGCCCTGGCGGATTATTCCAAGGCGATCGAGTTGAACCCGAAGAACGCGCTGTTTTACTTCAACCGGGCGCTCACGTGGAGCGCGGTCAAAGAGCCGGACAAGGCGCTGGCGGACTACACGGCGGCCATTGAGCTGGATCCAAAAAACGGCCTTTTCTACACGAACCGCGCAGATCTGCTGCTGATTCGCGGTGAGTATGAGAAGGCGGCGGAGGATTGTGACAAGGCTCTTGCTCTGAACGACAAGAACGCGGCGGCCTATTTCAACCGAGCCACGGCGTACGATCAGATGGGCGAGAAAGAACGTGCGCTGGCAGACTATGACAAAGCGGTGGAGCTGGATCCGAAGGTGGCAAAGTTTCACAACAACCGCGGCTTCTTTCTGATGAACTGCGGCGACAACGAGGCGGCGATCGAGAGTTTCACCAAGGCGCTCGAACTGATCCCGACGGGTACGATCTATCTGAACAATCGCGGGCAGGCATGGCTAAACTTGGGACAGCAGGAGAAGGCGATGGCGGACTTTGACAAGGCGCTGCAGATCAATCCGCAGCACGCCAAGGTATATCGCAATCGTGCGGGTGCATGGCTGGCTGCTGGTGAGTTTCAAAAGGCCGTGGAAGATGCCACGAAGTGCCTTGAACTGCTGCCCACCGAGTCGCGGGCGTTTCAAATACGAGGGGAAGCCCGGGAAGCCCTGGGTGACAGCGCCGGAGCTAAGGAGGATCTGGAACGTGCGACGATTTTGGGGCCGCAACCGCCGGTGGGTGTTGCGGCC
>NZ_JBAQCR010000098.1:0-3726 GCF_049294395.1 Prosthecobacter sp. | reverse complement strand
GGATTTTTTCGAACCAGCCGCGTGTGAGTTTGCGGCCGACTTTGTCGAGCATGGGTGGCACGTTGGCGAGCTGGCCGAGGGATTCGGCGCCGGGATCGTTCACGCCGAAGTATTGCGCGCGGGGGTCTTCGGGGCCGCCTTTGCCATCGCGATCGTGGCAGGCGTAGCAGTTGAGGCGGGTGAGCTGCCAGTCGATTTTTTCCTGGGCGGTGAGCTTGGGGGCATCTTCTTTTTGGATGAGTGCCAGCGCGAGTTTGATGGCGCGCTTTTCGAGGTCGTTGAGATCGAAGCGCGGGGTGCCGGAGGGTTGTTTTTCGGCGAGGCAGCCGTGGTCTTGGGCGAGGTCTTTTAGGGGTTTGGGGGTGGTGGGTTTTGCGGAGCTTCCAGAACCGGCTGAAGCCGGGACTACAATACTGGAACCGGCGGAGACGGGAGCTGCAGAACTTGGTTTGTGGCAGGCGATGCAGTTGAGCTGTTCGAATAGCTGGCGGCCTTTTTCGACGCCCTGCTTGGGGATTTTGAGGGCTGCGCGGGCGGTGGCTTTTTCGGCGACGCGGCCGACGTGGAGGTAGGCGGCGATGTCGGAGGCTTGCTGGGCGGAGAGGCGCATGTCTGGCATGCGGCCTGAGGGGCGGACGGACAGAGGATTGTGGAGGAAGTGGGAGAGGGCGGTGAAGTCGTAGGCATCGGCGAGGGCGATGGGCACGGAGGCATTGCCGGGCTTTTCGACTTCGGCATCTGCGGCGACCTTTGGCGGACGCACGTCTTTGGCGGGCTCATGGCAGGCGACGCAGCCGACTTTGTGGTAGAGGTCTTTGCCGCGCTCGACATCGCCAGCGGGGACTTTGGGCTGGGGCTGTTTCAGGCTGCTGAGGTATTCGACGAGGGCTTCCACTTTTTCGTCATCGCCTTCTGCACCTGCAAACAAGCCGGGCATCTGCGTGCCCTTCTTGCGGTTTTGCGGACTGCGGATCATGAGCCAGAGGGTGTCTGGATCGAGGCGGGAGCCCACGGCGCTAAGGTCGGGGCCGGGCTTTGGTTTGAGGCGTTCCTCCCATGACTTCGGCACGGCATGGCAGGTGGTGCAGTTCAGCTCTGCGAGGAGCAGCAGGCCGCCATTCACCAGTGATTCGTCGGGGTCTTCGGGGATGTGGAACTGATCGAAGGTGTAAACGAAGGCGTGGTTGATGGGCTCGGCCTGGAGAGGATGCGCCTGGAGGTGGCCGCAAAAAAACGCAGAGGCCGCAAAAAGGGTCCAGAGTTTTGATGAATTCATTTTGCGTTTTCTTTGCGTCGCTTTGCGGCCATTCAGATCCGATTTAGATGCCCATCTTGGCGCGCTCGGCGTCGAGGGCTTTGATCCAGGGGGCGATGAAGTGGCCGGAGTCGTGGTAGGTGCGGCCGGAGTACATGTGCTGGTCGATGACGCAGGGTTCGTTCACGTAGATGCCGCCGCAGATTTCGAGGTCGAATTTGCACTTGGCGACGGTGGCCATGCGGAGGCCTTTGACGATGTCTGCACGGGCCGGGATTTCGACGCCGTGGCAGACACTGGCGCAGGGCTTCTTCTGCTCCCAGAACCATTTGGTGATGCGGAGGAGATCGAGGTCTTCGCGGATGTACTCGGGGGCGCGACCGCCGCTGAAGAAGATGCCGACGTATTCTTCGGGCTTGATGTCCTTGAAGGCGATGTCGGCGTCGATGCTGTAACCTTCCCACTCCTTGGTGATGGTCCAGCCGGGCTTGATTTCATGCAGCACCATCTGGTATTTCCGTTTTTCCGGCGCGGCGACGACGGGCTTGTAGCCGCCCTCGATGAGACGGTAGAAGGGGTAGAGGGTGTCAACGGTTTCGGTGGCGTCGCCGACGATGATGAGGACTTTGGCTTCGGACATGGTGTGGTGGGTGGGCTGGATTCTTGTTACTAGATGCTAGATGCTAGATGCTGGATTAAAGAGTGGTGATGAGATTGTCGAGGTGGTTTTTGGCGCGGACGATTTCGGCGGTGGATTCGGCGAGGGTGGGCAGGATGGGGATGCCGCGGGGGGTGGGGTGCATGAAGATTTCGGTGGGGCCGGTGAACTTGATGGCTTTGAGGGCTTGCAGCAGGGGTTTCCAGTCGAGCTTGCCTCGTCCGGGCATCTGCTGGAGTTCGTCTTCCTTGGGCATGGCCTTGGAGCAGCTCTTGCCGTATTCCCAGGCGTAGAAGAGCGTCATTTTTTGGTCGATGTGCTGGATGAGGTCTGAGAGCAGCTTTTCTTCCTGCGGGAGATGATAGGGGGCGAAGGCTATGCCGATGCCGGGGATGTTGCGGATGTCATCGGCGAGCCAGCGGAGGGAGTCGGGGGTGTCGATGAGGTTGTTGATGTGGTTTTCGATGCCGAGGGTGAGGCCGTTTTCGGCGGCGAGCGCGGCGTGGGGTTTCATCTTTTCCACGAAGGCTTTGACGTTCAGCTTGAGCTGCTCGGGAGGGACCTTGTAGTCCCCTGCCCCGCCAGCTACGATGAAGGTGCCGCCGAGTTTTTTCACGATGGCGATCTCTTCGGTGAGGCGGAAGGGGCCGAGATCATAGCGGGTGGTGCCGCCGAAGGTGAGGCCGTGGTCCTTGAGCAGGGCGGCGAATTTGTCGTGGCCGATGGTGTCGATCTCCTCGCGCTGGGTGCCGTGTTTTTTGGGCCAGAGTTCGATGCTGGTGGCGCCGGTCTTTTTGACTTCGGGGAGGATGTCGGCCAGGGGGAGGCTGCCATACATGGAGGAGGCGAGCATGTAATTCAGCTTCCACGGCGGTGGCTCTGCGGTGAACGCGGGGGCGGCGGCGAGAGCGGAGAGGGATTGCAGGAAGCGACGGCGGCTGGTCATGGGGGAGTAAACGACGGGGCGGGCGCGTCTTCATTCAGACTTTGATTTGGGTTCTTCAGGTTTTGCAGCGGGTTGTGGAGATCCGTTTATCAGGAGGACATTGGGAGTTTGGTTGATATCGGAGCGCCGTTTGGCTGCGGAGCCAAAGCGTTGCGGAGCTCGTTGCAGACGCTGCTGGTGGGCGTTGTGTGTGGCGGGCCGCTGGGTTTGCTTCACTCTCGTATGCTACTTACCCAGGGAAGCACTCGCTAAAGCTCGGCATCCCTGGGCTGAAATACGGAAGGCCGTTGGCCTTCATGAATGGGATTCAAACGGCTGAAGGATGGTAGAAGACAGATGAGTGCGCGGCTTCAGCTATCGCGTTATTTGAAACTCGTTTCTGGAGAGAGCATGGCACTACTCTCTGCCGTGGGGTTTGAAAATCGGAGGAACGTTCGATTTTTGCCGCAGAGGAGCGGTGAGGCAGAGGGAGCAGAGATTGGATTCAATCGCGGTTCGATACCGCTGCCGCATGGATTTGTGTGGGTGGAATAATGAAGGGGGAAGGAGCGGATTTAAACCGCTGATGAGACGCTGATTCAAAATCCGGAATCCAGATTTTCTGAATGGCTTTATTAGCGTCCTGTCAGCGGTTAAGAAGAATGCAGAGTTCCATGCATTGTGAACACACGACACGCTGCCTTAGGCCGTGTTTGAAAAACCGCTCTATCGCTGGTGCAGTCAGGTTTGCATGTGGCGGCGATTTGTGTCACCGCTACGCGGTTCCACGACATTTGGGAGGTGTGGGTGATGCGGTTCCGTGGGTTGGCACCCACGGCTACGGTTGTGCCAGCGCTACGCGCTTTCGGAAGGAAAGCAGGTTGAGGG
>NZ_JBAQCR010000097.1:0-4794 GCF_049294395.1 Prosthecobacter sp. | reverse complement strand
CCCCGGTGGATGTGCTGGAGGCCGTGCATCGTGGCGTGGACATGTTTGACTGCATCATCCCCACGCAGGTGGCCAAGCGCGGCACCGCCTTCACCTCACGCGGCATCGTCGAGCTGCGCCGCTCCGTGTACAAATTCAGCGAGGACCGGCTTGATGCCGCCTGCACCTGCCCGGTGTGTGCCACACACAGCCGCGCCTACCTGCACCACCTCACCAAGACGCAGGAGCAGCTCGGCTGGACGCTCGTGGGCCAGCACAACATCCACTTCTACCACCAGCTCATGCGCGAGATCCGCCAGAGCATTCTGGAAGACCGCTTCATGCCGCTCTACCGCGAGCGCCGCGAGATCTTGCAGATCGAAGATGTGGATCACCCAGTCACGCATCCCAAGCGCACCTCCACCAAACCGCAGCACGAAGGCGACTACGAACTCCATGGCGAGCCGCCCGCCATCCGGCACGTCAGCAGCGGCCGCACCTTTCCCACCACGCCGCAGCTCGATTCCGCCATCGAGTCCCAGCTCATTCAGCATCTGCGCCTGCCTGCCGAGTCGCCGCCACTCATCGTCTGGGATACGCAGCTTGCCACCGCCGCCACCGGGCTCGCCGTCATTCTTCTCTACGAAGCCGAAGCCGCCAAGGGCCCCATCCGCCCGCTGCATCTCATCAGCTTCAGTGAAGACCTCGCCCCGCTGCGCCTCGCCCTCCATCACAAACGCCACTTCCCCTACCTCCGCCACGGCGCCGCCGACACCCTCATCCGCCGCGATGTCTGGGAATCCCGCTACTGCCCCGGCCTGAAATGGACCCTCATCCACGGCTCACATGCGGAGATGAAGACGCAGGCGCCAGTGGCAGATGTGGTGGTGGAAAGTACTCACGAGCTTTAGCTCGTTCTTGAAAAGCGCCGCACCTCCCAGAGCAAGCTAAAGCTCGCAAGTACTTTGGCGCTCGTCACTTTTTCATTCACTTCGTGACATCAATGTCATGCGTCTTCACCTCTGGCTTCTCCTCCGTGCCCTTGCGCCGCAAAAAGTGTCCGATGTCCACGCCGAAGTACGCCAGGCAGTTGATCAGCAGCGCCGTCGCCGCCGCTTCATCCAGATTGCCAAAGATGGGGATGTTGTCCGGAATAAACTCCGCCACACCGAAGCCAACGTTCAGCAGGTAAAGAGCCGACACAATGCCCGAGGCGAGCACCAAAATATCACGGATCAGTTTCATAAGGAGTGGGGATGACAGATGCAGGGACAATGTGCCTGCACTTGCCCCCCACGCTAAAACAACCTTGGGAGAAAAATGGAATAGCCGCCTCCTACTTCTTCACCCACCCATCCTTCAGCGTCACCGTGCGATTAAACACTGGCGAACCGGGCTTTGAATCAATCGGATCAGCATAGAAATAAGCGACACGCTCAAACTGCCAATGCGTGCCGGGGGCCGCATCCTTCAGTGAAGGCTCCAGTTTCGCGTTGGTGATCGTCTCACACGATGCGGGATTCAGGAACTTCGCAAAATCTCCGTCCTCACCGGCATCAGCATCCGGGGTCTCCACGGTGAAGAGGCGGTCGTAGAGGCGGACGGTAGCATCAATGGCATGGCGGGCGCTGACCCAGTGGATGATGCCTTTGGGCTTGGTACGGCCTTCCGGCTTTTTGCCGTGGCGCGTGGCATCATCATACGTGCAGCGCAGTTCCACGATGTTCCCAGCGTCATCCTTGATGATCTCCTGGCAGATGATGCAGAAGGCAAACTTCAGACGCACTTCGCCGCCGGGCTTGAGGCGGTGGAAGCCATCGGAAGGGAACTCCATGAAGTCGTCGGACTCGATGTAAAGCTCGCGGCAGAGAGGCACCTGGCGGGTGCCCGCAGCAGGATCTTCAGGGTGGTTCGGCGCTTCGAAGTACTCGACCTGATCCTCGGGGTAGTTCGTGATCACCACCTTGATCGGGCGCAGCACGCCGTAGGCACGGTGGGAAATCTTGTTGAGGTCTTCGCGGATCGAGTGTTCGAGCAGGGCGATCTCCGTGAGCGAATTGAACTTGGTCAGGCCGATCGTTTTGCAGAAGCTGCGAATGGCAGCGGCGGTGATGCCACGGCGGCGCATGCCGCTGATGGTGGGCATGCGTGGATCATCCCAGCCATTCACGAGATCATCCTTCACCAGACGCAGCAGCTTACGCTTGCTCATCACCGTGTAGGTGAGGTTCAGGCGGGCGAACTCGCGCTGATACGGCGCGCCGGGCAGGCCATCGACGTTGCTGATGAGCCATTCATAAAGTGGGCGGTGGTGCTCAAACTCCAGGGTGCAGAGGCTGTGGGTGATGCTTTCCAGAGCATCGCTCAGCGGGTGCGCGTAGTCATACATCGGGTAGATGCACCACGCATCGCCAGTGCGGTGATGGTGCGCATGCAGGATGCGGTAGAGGGCCGGATCACGCAGGTTCATGTTCGGCGATGCCATGTCGATCCTGGCGCGCAGCACTTTTTCGCCTTCCTTGAATTCACCCTTCCGCATGCGGCGGAAGAGATCCAGGTTTTCCTCCACGCTGCGGTCAGCGCCCGCACTGCGAGTGCCGGGGGAGGTGAGGGTGCCACGGTTGGCGCGCATCTCCTCATGCGTCTGGTCATCCACATAGGCGAGGCCCTTGGTGATGAGCTGTTCGGCGAAGCCGTAGAGCTTTTCGAAGTAGTCGCTGGCGTAGAAAAGGTGCTCGCCCCAGTCGAAGCCCAGCCATTTCACATCCGCCATGATGCTGTCCACGTACTCCACTTCCTCCTTGGTGGGATTTGTGTCGTCAAATCGCAGGTGGCAGCGCGAGTTCGGCGCATGCTCCTGGGCGAGGCCGAAGTTCAGGCAGATGCTCTTGGCGTGGCCGATGTGCAGGTAGCCATTGGGCTCCGGCGGGAAACGGGTGACGACCTGACCGCCGTTGCGACCTGCGGCGAGATCGGCAGCGATCATTTCACGGATGAAATCGAGGGAGGCGGGAGGTGTGGCGGCGGCTTCGGACATGGAGGGGCGGAGTTTCCGCACTAGGCGTGATGAGTCAAGGAAGGCCATCGAACCACGGAATACACAGAATACACGGAAAAGACCTGATTTTCAGGATTCTGCCTTCCGTGTATTCTGTGTATTCCGTGGTCAAAGAATCCATGTTCTGTGAAGCTCGGGCCCTCTCGGCACTTGCACAGGCACGGAATCCGTTGTTTTTCCCCGGAACCATGTCCCATCCCGCCCCAGCGCCCACGCATCTCGATCTCTCGAAACTCGGCGAGCCCGTCTATCGCGGCTCCGTGCAGAATCTCTACGCCGTGCCAGATCATCCGGGCTACGTCGTGTGTGAGACCACGCCAGCAGGCTCCGTCTTTGACGTCGGCTCGATCTTCAACATCGAAGGCAACGACCTGAACCGCGCCATCTTCCGCCACGCCATGTACTCCCGCCTCGCTCAGCCGGAAACCTGGCAGCGAGTGAAGAAGGTCATCGAAAACACGCCGATGGACGCCGCCTGGCGCAAAGAACTGCTCACCGGCCCCTTGGAAACGATGCTGGAGCGCGGTGCCGCGACGCACCACATCGGCATGGTGGATGCCGTGACAGGTGAGATCGTCCGCTCTGGCCTCCCTGCGAATCCGAGCTGCTACAACGTCGTGCGCCGCTTCCCGGTGATGCACCCGCCGCAGCGCAATCTGCTGGGCACCCACGTCTTTGACTACGCTCAGTTTCACCAGAGCGCCACGTACGTGGTGCCTTTGGAGTACATCGTGCGCTTCGGCGTCACCAGCGGCTCTTCGATCCTGAAAAAATACCAGGGCCTGAGCGAAGCGGCCAAGCGCAGCTACGAGCAGGAGCTCGGCCTCTCCAAGCCCATGGGCGTGTGGGAGATGCTGGAGCGCCCCATTTATGACCTTACCAGCAAATACGAGCCCGAGGACCGCGCCGCGAGCAAGCAGGAGGCGCTGATGATGTCCGGCCTCAGCAGCGATGACTTCCTTCACACCGTGAAGCTGGCCATCCTCGGCGGCTGGGCCGTGCGCGAGCTTCTGGAAAGCGCCGGCCTGCTGCTGTGGGACCTCAAATGGGAGTTCGCCGTGGATCGCGAGGAACTTCTCTTTGTCGACACCATCGACGCCGATTCCTTCCGTGGCACCACCTTCCTTGAAGTGGAAGGCCGCAAGCTGGTCATTCATTACAACAAGCAGGCCATGCGCGACTACTATCGCCTCGTGCATCCAGACTGGTATGCAGGCATCAATGAAGCCAAGACCCAGGCGCAGAAGATCGGCAAGCCCTTCAAGCAGGTGCTCAAAGCCGGACAGGCCGACGGCAAATGGCCGCAGACTCCGGTGGTGGACATCGAATTCCTCGATTTGCAGGCCCTCAAGACCGCGCTGATCCGTCAGCACGTCGCCGCAGAGCGTGATGCCGCAGAGATTCGCGCCGATTTGGAAGCCGCCGGCGTGGCTGAAGTGGAGTTCTATCGCCAGCGCGGATTGCTGGGTGATTTGCTCGCGGCAAATGCCGTGAGTTAAAAACTCTTCAAAATCAGTGCCAAAAAAACTTGCGTGATGGATGAGAACGTTTATCCATCTCGCCCCCTTCTTCGGGAGCGGGAAAAAGTGATTCCTGAGTAGCTCAGCGGTAGAGCGGGTGGCTGTTAACCACTAGGTCGTAGGTTCGAACCCTACCTCAGGAGCCATCGCAATGGCAGAGTAGCTCAGGGGTAGAGCAGAGGACTCATAAGCCTTTGGTCGGGAGTTCAAATCTCCCCTCTGCCACCACGTTGGAAC
>NZ_JBAQCR010000096.1:0-14485 GCF_049294395.1 Prosthecobacter sp. | reverse complement strand
ACGCTGCGCTTTGGACCGTAGGTCGGTCGTGTTTGGCGTCAAAAGCTGTCATGCTCCATCGCCCTCTCCGCCAAACCGCCCGACTGCGAGGACGTTCGTACGTCATGGAGCCTGCCGTGCGCTGATGGACGGGCGGGCTGTCGCCACGACCGTCCTACGACATGACGCTGCGCTTTGGACCGTAGGTCGGTCGTGTTTGGCGTCAAAAGCGTGGCATGCTCCATCGCCCTCTCCGCCAAACCGCCCGACTGCGAGGATGTTCGCCAGCGCCTGTGTTTTCGGTACGCTGATGGACGGGCGGGCTTCACCACGACCGTCCTACTAAGAGGCGCGGCGGGCTCCCGCTTACTTTTTCTCCACGCCGCCTTCTTTGGCGACTTCGTCTTTCTTCGTCTGCACAGCGGCAGAGCTGACTTCCAGCAGCTTGGGGGCTTCGCCGCCTTTGGGGACAAACTTCAAGGCGACGCCGTTGATGCAGAAGCGGCGGTCGGTGGGGGTTTTGAAGCCTTCGCCTTCGAAGACGTGGCCGAGGTGGGCGTCACAGCGTTTGCACACGGTTTCGATGCGCTTCATGCCGTGGCTGTTGTCGGTTTTTTCGAGGACGCCTTTGGCCTTGGAGGAATCATAGAAGGAAGGCCAGCCGCAGCCGGAGTGGAATTTTTCCTTGGAGGTGAAGAGCTCCGCGCCGCAGCACACGCAGTAGTAGGTGCCTTCGCCCTGCTTCTCGAATTCTTCATAGGCCGCACCGTTGGGGCGTTCGGTGCCGCGCATGCGGGTCACTTGGAACTGTTCGGGGGTGAGCATTTTCTGCCAGTCATTTTCAGACTTCACGATTTCGGGCTTGGGCATGGTTTTGGAGTCGGTTTTGGGTTTGTCCTCGGCCTGGGCGATGCAGAAGGCGGCGGCAAGGGCGGAAAGAAGAGCGAGGCGAAGTTTCATGGCGTTGGTGTGCTGATACGTGGGAGATGAGGGGAAGATTGCTTATTCCCGCAAAGTTGTGGCTCAATCTTCGTCCTCACGCGCCATCTGGCCGATGTTCCAGAGCAGCAGGCGGAAGCCGGCGTCGGGATGGCGGTCGGTGGCGGTGGCCTGCCGGCGGAAGGAGGCGAGCAGCTCCTGGCGCTCTGACGTGGTGTAGGCTCCGCCGCGCAGGACGCCCTGATCGGGCATGGTGTTCCATGAATCCGACACCCATTCCCAGAGGTTGCCGGAAAGGTCATGCAGGCCACGGCCATCCGCCCGGAAGGAGCCCACGGGAGCGAGCCCCGCAAAGCCGTCGTCGTATTTTGGGATGGCGATCCTGCCCGTCTTGTCGGCGCTTTTGTCGAGGAAGTTGCCGGATTTGGCGGGCGGCGGCCAGATGAAGCCCCAGGGGTAGATGCCTTCGATGCGCAGGCTGCGTTCGGAGGGATTGTTGCCGATCTCACGTGAGAGATAGGCGGCCATGCTCCACTCATCATCGCTTGGCAGGCGGTATTCCTGATCCGGTTCGAGCAATCCCTGCGCACGCTCGCGATCCGTCAGCCAGCGGCAGAACTGCTCGGCCTCAGAGCGGTTCACCATGCTGACGGGCAGGTCGAGTTCGGCATCCAGCACGCGGCCGTCCACCGGAGGCTGATTGGTCGCCTTGGCGAATTCGGCGAAGTCTTTGCGGCGCGTCTCAATGGTGGCCAGCATGGCTTTGCCGAGGGGCACGAATTTGATGCCGAGGCTGTTCTGCCAGGGCTTGCCAAACACCACCGAGCCGGTGGCCTTCAGGCGCAGATTGAAGCTGATGCTCTGACCTTCCTTGAGCCTGCCGGTGGCCAGCTCCGGCTTGTAACCGGGCAGGCTGATCTCGTAGCTGAAGCTGTCTGCGCGCACCTTGGGCAGGGCGAGCGGGGTGCGGCCCATGAGGCGTTCGCCGTCGAAGACTTCCGCGCCCGAAGGTGTGCTGGCGATGTTCAGGCTGCCGAACTTCACGCCTACAATTTCACAGCGAATGGCGCTGTGGCCGGGCTTGGGTTTGGAGGCGCCGGGTGTTTGTGGAATGCCCGCCGGACGCCAGGCGTACTCGTGGTCAGAATCCAGGTGTCCGCTTTGCCGATCTGTGGCGGTCATCCAGGCGCAAAAGGCGTCGGCTTCCTCCTTCGGAATCACTGCGGCATACAGGGTGCTTTTGTCCGGCAGAGTGACGGGGGTGACTTCGTACTCGGCGGCACCGTAGGTGGCATCGAGGAACTTGCGGAACAGTTCAGCATCCAGTGGCAGGTCCGCGACGTGACGGTCCTGCTTGTAGGTGAACCACTTTCCATACCGGTTCTGCCAGACTTTGGTGGCGGGCGTGGGTGTTTGCGGGCGTGCTGGCAGCACCGGTGGCGGTTTCACCGGCACAGGGATTTCATAGCTCCATTCACGCTGGTGCTTCGCCATGACCAGACCGCTTGCCAAGACAAAGGAGGTGAGCGTGGTGATGATGGCGGCACGGCTGAAACGGCGGACAAAGCTCTCCGGTTTGATGTCGCCGACGTGCTGCAAGGCTTCGGCAAAATCCGAGGCGGTGGCAAAGCGGCGGCTCAGGTCGGCTTCACAGGCCTGGCAGATCACGCGGTTGAGGTCGATCCAGAACGGCCACTCCTCGTCGGAGAGATTGTCCGGCACCTCGGGGAATTCCATGCGGTCTTTGCCGCTGCTCATTTCATAGAGCACCTTGCCCAGGCTGTAGATGTCCGCCTGTGGCGTGCCGGGGCCTTCCGGTGGCACGAAGCCTTCGGTGCCCACAAAGGTGCGCTCGCCAAACGCGGCCACGAGGCCGATGTCCGCCAGTTTGCAGACGCCGCCGACGAAGATGATGTTGGAGGGCTTGATGTCACGGTGCGTGAGTCCGTGGTTGTGCATGTAGTGCAGCGCATCGGCCATGTACACGCCCGCATCCCGGCAGAAGAAGGGGTCCAGCCGGCCGTGGCGCTTCATGTCCGTGGTCAGCGTGCGTGGCACGTAGGTCTTCACGTCGTTGATATGCGCACCATCTTCGGCATCGTCCGCCAGCTCCATCACGCAGTAGTAAAAGCCGCGCGGTTCATTCCAGCCGACGTGCAGGATGTGCACGAGGCAGGGGTGCCCGCGCGAGATGGGCTCGAACTGCTGGATGCCCTGAAACTCGCGGTGGAAGGTGCGGGTGAGTTCAAAGTCCTCACGCCAGACGATCTTCACCGCACGCAGCGCGCCCGTGACGCTCTGTGCCAGCCAGACTTCACCATAGGCCCCGGAGCCGATGCGCTTGAGCAGCGTGTAGTCGGGAATGACGATGTCATCCCGGTGCGAAGGCGGGCCGTTTTTATCGCGGCTTTTGACCTTGTCCCGCGCCGTCGGCACCGCGATGGGAGGGGCGGGCAGTTGCAGCTCAAAGGAGTCTGCCTCGAGTGCGGACTCATCCAGGACGGGGGCGTAGGCGTCTTCATCCACGCTCTCGTGGGGAGGCGTATGCTCGGCGGGCAGGTCGGCTGGATCGCTCATGGAGCTGGCGTGGGAGGAGGGTGGCTGCATGAATCGTTCAAGCCAGCGCCCGGAAGTCTCCCACTAAAGCATCGTATTCTCAAGCCCCTGCACTTCTTTCTTCACCAGCGCACCGACCCGGTGCTTGGCCAGATAGACCTGTGCGGCATTGATTCCGAGGGCTTCAGAGGTCTTCTTGACCCCCCAACCCTTCATCACATAACAGTCGAAAATTTGAAACTGACGGGGCGAAACCTTGGCTTTGACGCGTTCCAGCGCGGCGGCGGTGATGTTGTCACGCCACTCGCGGTCCCAGATGTTTTCCAGCAGGTTGTCCTTGTCCTGAGAGAGGCGGTCGATGACCTGACCACTGGTGTCTTCGGTGTCCGCATTGCCCTGATCAGCCAGGGAGGGCTGGCGCTTGCGGGCGCGGAACACATCCAGAATACGCCAGCGTGTCATCTGCAGCAGCCACGCCTTGAAGGAGCCTGCACGCGGATCGTACTGGCCCTTCTGCACCTGACGGGCGATGGCAATGATCGTCTCCTGCACCACATCAAAGGCTTCTTCACGGGTGAGGCCCGCCTTGGTGCCGACGCTGAAAATGAGGCGCCAGTAGGTCTGGTAAAACTCGTTCCAAGTTTTCTGATCTTCCCAATTGTTCAGACGCTCGATCAGGCTTTTGCGGGTTTTCTCCCACAAGCCCTTGTCTTTTTTTACGTCTTCCGGAATCGGAATGTCTGGCTCAGGTGCCGGTTTGCTCATTGCCCTGTGACTGTCAACGGATGAGCCCTGCTGTCAAACCTTTGAAACTCAGAGAGCATAGAGAAAATCAGCGAAAGAGACGCCTAATTTGAGCGGGGTCCCCCCTCATGATGCCTCCAAGCGAATTCATGGCATCCATGAAGTCATTTCATCGACCCGGACTCGTTGCGGCGGCATCGTTTGTTGCCATCAGAGGGCGGCGGGTTAGTCTGGCAGTCCTGCGCCGCGTTTGTGGCGTAGTCCTTGCTTTAAAGCCATGCCCGAACTGGAAAATCCCTTTCAAGAGACTCTGCTCTCCCGCCACCGCGCGGAACCCTGCTCCGTGGTCATCTTTGGTGCCACTGGTGACCTCACTCACCGCAAGCTGATTCCCGCCATCTACAACATCGCCGCTGCTGGTGACCTGCCGCCGCAGTTCAAGGTGGTGGGTTTCGCCCGGCGTGACAAGACGGACGAGGTCTTCCGCAAAGAACTCGAAGAGGGCAACCGTCAGAACAGCCGCCAGGGCCACAACGATGAACTGTGGAAGAGCTTCTCCCAGTGCATTCACTATCACCGCAGCGAGTTCGAAGACCTCGAAGGGTACAAGTCGCTGGCGAAACTGCTCGACCAGTTTGACGCGGAACGCGGCACGCCGGCGAACCGCCTCTTCTACCTGGCCTCCGCGCCGGAAGCCTTCAAGCCCATCCTGGAAATGATCCGCGCCGCCGGACTGAATGAAGGCACGAAAGGCAAATGGGCGCGCGTGGTCTGTGAGAAGCCCTTCGGCAAAGACCTCGCCACAGCACAGGGGCTGAATGCGGTGGTCGCCGCCACCTTTGCGGAAAAGGACACCTACCGCATCGACCACTACCTCGGCAAGGAAACCGCGCAGAACATCATGGTGCTGCGCTTTGCCAACTCCATCTTCGAGCCCAACTGGAACAGCCGTTACATCGATCACGTGCAGATCACCTGCGCGGAGAATCTCGGCATGGAAGGCGGCCGTGGTGGCTACTACGACACCGCAGGTGCGCTGCGTGACATGGTGCAGAACCATCTGCTGCAGCTCGTCTCCCTCGTGGCCATGGAGCCGCCGACCGATCTCAGCGCGGACAGTGTGCGTGATGAAAAGGTGAAGGTCATCCGCGCCCTGCGTCCGCTGGTCGGGCCTGAGGAAGTGGGCAAACACGTCATCCGCGCCCAATACACCGCAGGCAGCGTGGATGGCACGCCGCGCGTGGGCTACCGGCAGGAGGACCGCGTGAATCCTGAGTCGCAGACCGAGCCGTATGTGGCGCTGCGTCTCATGATCGACACCTGGCGCTGGCAGGGCGTGCCATTTTATATTCGTGTGGGCAAGCAGCTGCCGAAGAAGGCCACGGAGATCAGCGTGCATTTCAAAAAGCCGCCGCAGATTCCCTTCGCCACCTCTACGATGCTCAAGAACAGCGAGAACACCCTCGTCATCCGCATTCAGCCGGACGAAGGCATCGCGCTGCGCATTCTTTGCAAGCAGCCGGGACAGGCCATGAGCATCCAGCAGGTGAAGATGGACTTCCGCTATTCATCAAGCTTCGGCAAAGCCAGCCCCGAGGCCTACGAGCGTCTGCTGCTCGATGCCATGGCCGGAGACGCCACCTTGTTCGCCCGCCGCGATGAAGTCGAGAACGCCTGGAAGTTCATCGATGAAATCGAGAAGGCCTGGCACAAGTCCGACACACCGCCGCCCATGCACGAATACCCGGCAGGAAGCTGGGGGCCGAAGGAGGCCGATGACCTGCTGCGTGCGGATGGCCGTGAGTGGCGGCTGCTTTGAGTCATTTGGGATTTTCATCGTACACTTGGACCATGACCACTTTGCTTCCTGTCACGGACAACGAGCCCCCTCCTTCATGGCATCTTGAATTGTTGCAGGAAACAGAACAGAACTTGGCCGCAGGTGAGGAGCAATTGGTTTCCTTGGAGGAGGTCAAACGCCGCCTGATTGACCTGAAGCAATGCGTGCAGCCATTTTGATCCGCGCGCTCAAAAAAAACTGACTCTCCACCATCATGCCTCTCTCCACCATTAACGACTCCGACCTCGACCGCCTTGGTCTCGAAACGCCCATCGGGCGCATTGATCGTGCGCTGAAGCAGCTGTGGGAAGGGGACGAGGCCAAGACCCGTGCCTCGCTCATCAATCTGGCGATCTATACGGAAGATGGCTGCCAGCTCGTCGCTGACAACGAACTGCTCGACCACGTGGCCGCCCAGCATGCCTGCCGGGCGCTGCTCATCCTCGCGCTGCCGGAGGCGCAGCCTCCGCGCGCACGGGCCTGGATTCAGGCGCTGTGCCGTCCCTACCAGGGCAAGCAGATCGTCTGCAGCGAGCAGATCAGCTTTGTGCTGGAAGGCGGGAACGCCGCGCAGGTGCAAAACATCGTCTTTGCGCATCTCGACTCCGATCTGCCGCTCGTCGTCTGGTGGCAGGCGGATCTGTCCAAGAACTTTGAGGAGCGACTCTACAGCCGCATCGACACGCTGATCATCGACAGCGCGCGCTGGGAGGATCCTGCAAAGCAGTTTGATGCGCTGCTGGCCGCCATGAACGCGGAAAGCGGCGACTTTGATGTGCGCGATCTCGCGTGGACGCGCTCGCATTTCATGCGCACCGCCCTGGCCGCCTGCTTTCAGGACGCCACCGCCTGCCACAACCTCTCCAAACTTCAGTCCATTCGCATCACTCATCTCAAAGGACAGCGCACCACCGCGCTGCTGCTCGCCGCATGGATCAACCAGCGGCTGCATGCTTCCTTGAGCGTGGAGCTGATCGAAAAAGACAGCGGCCCCGCCCTGCAAGGGCTCGTGCTCGAAGGTGAGGGCGTGCGTGGCGAGGTGCGGCGTGACTGCGACTCCTGCTTTGTGCGCGTCAGCGCCACCTGCGGAGAGCACACGCGTGAAGACCTGCTTCCGGCCGATGTGGACAGCGATGCCGAGCTTGTCACCGAACTGCTCTCCCGCTTCCACGGCAGCACGCTGTACTCCTCCATGCTGCCGTTTGTGCGCAGCATGTTGAAATAACGAAACGCACTCCGCACAGCCCGCCACGCTTTCCGGCCGTAGGTTGGGTGTGTTGGGCGTGTGGTGATCTCGCAATCCCGCGCAGGGTTCTTCGCCAAACCGCCCGACTGCGAGGACGCTCGTACGCAGTGGTATTTGCCGTACGCTGATAGACGGGCGGGCTTCGCCACGACCGTCCTACGGCAAGGCGCGGCGCTCTGGACGTAGGTCGGCCGTGTTTGGCGAATGAAGCTCTCCGATGCATCAGCGAGCTCTCCGCCAAACCGCCCGACTGCGAGGGTGTTCGTACGCCGTGGTGTTTGCCGTACGCTGATAGACGGGCGCTGTCGCCACACCCATCCTACGAACTGCGCAGGATGCTCTCACGAAGACCACCCTGCCACAAACTCGCTCTGTGAAATAACCATTCGACACCGGCCTTGGGTGTCGGAAGACTGGCGGCATGCGCCCCTGGCTTCATCTCGCCCGTATTTCCAATCTCCCGACTGCGTGGACCAACGTCATTGCAGCATGGCTGCTCGCTGGAGGTGCGCTCTTGGATGTGCGTCTTGCGTGGATTCTGCTGGCGGCTTCGCTGATCTACACGGGCGGCATGATTCTGAATGATGCGGCCGATGTGGAATTCGATCGCGAGCACCGCAAGGAGCGGCCCATTCCCAGCGGGCAGGTGGCCGTGCGCACGGCGTGGATCGTGGGCGGCCTGATGCTCTTTGTGGGTGGCGTCATTGCGCTGGGCTATGGGGCCAATCCGCAAATCACCGGGCTGCTGCTGGGAGCCATTGTGTTTTACGATCTCTTTCACAAGCAGTGGGCGGGGTCCGTCATCGTCATGGGGGCCTGCCGGCTGCTGTTGTATCTGGTGGCAGCGTCGGCGGTGGCACCGTTTCAATTTGCCAGCCAGAAGGGGGCCTTGTCCTTCTTTGGTGCCGAATGGCGCTACGAGACCGCCTTTCTGCCAGCGGGCCCTCTGCTGGTGCTGCCGTTTGCCCTGGCCATCGGGTGCTATGTGGTCGGCATCACCATGGCGGCGCGGTTGGAGCACAAAAACGAGGACCTGCCCGTGCCGGCTTCCTTGATGGCTTTCGCCCTGCTCTACACACCGGCCATTGTCTGCGCCATGCGGTTTTCTGCTGCGGGAGGCAGCCCGGTGCAGGTGGGTGTTCTGGGTGTGTTTGCCCTGCTGGTGGCCTTTGCCACGCACACCATGCGCAAAGGCGGCCCCGCCATCGGCAAGGCCGTGGGCTGGCTGCTCGCTGGCATCGTCGTCGTGGATGCGCTCGCGATTGCAAACGTCTCGGCTCCGCTGGCGCTGGGTTTTGTGGTGCTCACACCGCTGCTGCGTCTCTGGCAGCGCTGGGTGGCTGCGACGTAACAGCCGGGTGAGGCGCTAGAGCGGCACCGTGGCATTCACCCAATGCAGCGGAGGCAGGCCGTTGACTGCAGGCGTGCGGTGGGCTGGCTCTGGCCTGAAGCTGTGATGGCCGGCCAGAATCTGGCGCACAGCTTCCAGCTTGGTGGCGGCGCTGCTGCTGCTCAAGACACAGCCTTGGGCTCCGGCGCGCAGGACGCGGCTGGGCTCCAGCTCTGCGTCGTTGCTGGTGACAATGAGGAACTTCAGGCCCGCATGCAGCACCAGCAGATCCTTCACCAGCTCCAGGACACGATGCCCCGGCATGCTCAGGCTGATGACCACCAGATCCGGCTGCTGCTGGGTAACTGCAGCAAAGGAGCAGGAGGCGCAGGTCACGGCTGCCGCCAGGGTGAGGTCCGGCTGGGTTTCCAGCTCAGCGCGAAAGTCCGCCGAACTGACTGGGTTGTTGTCCACGATGACGATTCGATCCGGGTTTCTCATTTCAGGCTGGGGTTGGTTCTTGAACGCCGGAAGCTCACGAATCTGACATGGGCCAGCCATCAAAGAATTGGAACAAAACCTTCGCATTAAGATTTTGGTGGAGCGGAGGATTTTGTCCCGAAGCCGTCTGCGAGTATTGAATCATCTCATCCCAGAGATGCGAAGCATCATCCAGGTGCTGATGAACATCCGTAAAACTCGAATGAGTGTGGTGGTTGCCTGAAGCCCAGCTCTGGGTGTGGAAGTACGACGACGATTTCATGGTTGCTGAATGCCGGTGGGGTTGATGAACAGCCCACCATGGGGGCGTTTAGACATTCGGGTATCATCGCTGGCGCCGTTTGCGCGTAGGCCCTGCGCCTATCTCTGGAACGCCGTCTAATGCTGCAGCGCCGGGTGGCAGGAGCTGCGCTGAATCGAGTTCGTGGAATCTGGATGGCATGGACGCGTTGTGCGCGTCCGTGGAATCATTCGCCATGGCATTTAGCATCACTTCTTGGTATGCCCATGAAATGCTGCGCTCCGGCCGTAGGTCGGTCGTGTTTGGCGTCGAGCGTGCCTCATCTTCCTTCGCCGCCTTCGCCAAACCGCCCGACTGCGAGGACGTTCCTGCGCCCCACCATATGCCGTGCGCTGTGGCGTCTTGCCACGCGCTGCGAGGACATTGCTACGTCGGGGTGTCTGCCACACGCTGATGGACGGGCGGGCTTCGCCACGACCGTCCTACGAACGCTGCGCTTCTTCTGCAACTGCGCCGCTTTCACATCAGCACATCCCGCTGCGTCTCCACCCAGCGCACGGCCTGCCGGATCATTTCCGCACTCGTGACAAAGCCCATTTTTTCTTTGATGTGATCTCGATGCACGGAAACGGTCTTCGGACTCAAGTGCAACTGCGCCGCGATTTCCTTCGCCGTCTGCCCCTGGCCGAAGAGCTCGAACACCTGAAACTCGCGATCGCTCAGCTTGGTCAGCGGGGATTCCGTGGATCCACGCGGCCGGGGCGTGGCAAAGGAGGCGGCGAGGTGCGCGGCCAGCCGCTCGCTCACATAGACGCCGCCGCCGAGCACCTTGTGAATGGCATCCAGCAGCGCATTGCCGGGGCTGTCCTTGCCCACGTAGCCGCTGGCTCCGGCGCGCAGGGCGCGTGCGGCGCAGAGCATTTCATCATGCATGGAGCTGACGATGATCTTCAGTCCGGGATGCAGGGTCGCGAGATCTTTGATGAGCTCCAGACCGCCACGGCCCGGCATGTTCAGATCTGTGATGAGCAGGTCCGGCTTCTCCTGGGCCACCAAGGCGAGGGCTTCAGATTCATTCGCCGCCGTGCCGCAGATTTCAAAGCTGGGGTAGGCCTGCAGCATGAAGCGATAGCCATTGATCACGGCCGGATGATCGTCCACGAGCATGAGGCGGTAGGTTGTTTCGAGGGTGTCTGCGGTTATCATGGGGTGTTGGGGATGTGAACGGCGATGCGTGTGCCACCTGCGGGCGGAGCGCCGTGCTCCATCCTGCCGCCCATCATTTCAGTGCGATGCTGCATGATGCGGAAACCGATGCCGCCGCCTTTTAAAGGCACCTCTGGCAGGCCGCAGCCGTCATCGTCGATCTCCAGCACAATGAGTCCATCACGGCTCTCCAGCCCGATGCGGATCTCTCCGGCGTCCGCATGCTTCAGGGCGTTGTTCACGCCTTCCTGGGCGATCCTGTAGAGATTGCACGCCGCCGCTTCGCTGATCTCCGGGATGTGGGCCGGGCACTCAAACACGCACCGCACGCCGGAGCTGCGCGTGGTGATGTCTGCCAGCGCCTGCAGCGCGTGCTCCAGTCCCTGGTCCCACAGCGGCACCGGGGCAAGGCCATGCGAAAGGCCGCGCACCTCCGCCAGGGCTTCACGCAGGCTCTGGCTGGCATGCTGCGCGTGCTCTGCAAAGGCGGGGGCCTTGGCCTGCAGCTCATCATGCAGGCCGTTGATGGCCATGAGCACGGCGGTGAGCTGCTGCCCGATGCCGTCATGCAGCTCATGCCCGATGCGCCGTCGCTCGTTCTCTGCGGAATCAATCACCGCACGCTCCAGCACGGTGCGTTCCTGTTCGCGGTCCGCCAGTTGCTGGGTCATTTTTCGGAATGCCTGGGAGAGCTCATGCACTTCATCGCCACCTCTCACGGGATCGATGCTGATGGTCCGGCCTTCGCCAAATTCGCGGACAGAGCGTGCCAGCCGTTCCAGACGGGTCGCCACGCCAAAGTGCAGGATGGCCCAGAGGCCGAGGCACATGATGGCGATCACGGAGGCGGACCACTCCACCCGCTGACGCGCATCCTGGTGCGCATGGAGCACGGCATTGGCGCGGTCATACACCAGCAGGAGCCAGTGCCGGGTCTGGGCAGGGATCTCGATGGGAAACGCCGCCAGCACCGTGAAGTCCCCGTCATTCAGAGTGGCGGACTCCATGATCTTGCCGGTGCTCTGGCTGGCCCGCTGCCAGGCGGTGGCGGCCGGTGTCTCGGTGGCTGAGAGCCCCTCCCACTGGGCGGAGGAACTCGCCAGCACACGGCCCTTGTCATCCACCACGGCGGCCATGCGCAGCCAGGGCTCATGGGTCCAGTCGGTGAGGCTTTCACTCAGGGCCTTGATCTCCTTCTGCACCAGGTGCTGCCGCGCCAGCTGGGTGAGCCGGGCGCCGGTGGCCTCGGCCTGCGTGGTCACATCACTGAAATTGCGCGCCAGGTCATTGGCCAGGTCCAGCTCATAATCCATCCACGTCGCCAGCATTCCCAGCAGCAGCAGCAGCGCTGGAATCAGGAAGCGAAGTGGCGGTGGAAAAGTCACTGCGGTGGTCGTTTTTTTCTCTCCTGCATCTCCGGACACGGATGGACTGAGCAGCGTTGCAGCTTCCATCACGCGAAGCCATTTCCGGGGGTGTCCTGACGGTGCGGCGGGGTTGAGTGCGAGGTTTTCATGGACGCCGAAAGATTGAATCCGAGGGGGCATCCTTCTCAATCACCCCAGCAGGCTATTTCCACGGGTGCCCGGACAGGAGGGTGTTTTGCGGCTCGCAGGCAGGAGGCCGGGGCAAAAACATGCGGCATCCATTGTGAAATCGGGGCCTCAGGCTAGAAACCGCCTTTCTCAGACGTTTGCCCTTTCCCTTTGACCTCAAGCGCGGTCGGAGCCAAAGAACCGTCCCCCCTTTGATGTTAGAGAAAAAAATCAGGCTAGAGCACACCCACCGAATCTTGTTCACGAGAGAAGTCTTCGCGCCTCGGAACCATACCATTCGTGACCTTCTTCACCTCGACCAGCCGCACAAGCTCCCCCGGGTGCTCGTGTTTGTGGACGAAGCCGTCGCCACGGCCAACCGCGATCTGCTCGACGACATCATGGCCTACGGCCAGGTGCATGCGGACACCTTCACCATGGTGGACGATCCCATCGTTATCCCCGGCGGAGAGCCCTGCAAAAACGACTTCCGCCTGGTGGAGTGCTGCTGGGACGCCATCAATGAAGCCGCGCTGGACCGCCACAGCTACGTCTTTGTCATCGGCGGCGGCGCCGCGCTGGACCTCGTCTGCTTTGCCGCCTCCACGGCGCATCGCGGCATCCGCCATGTGCGCTTTCCTACCACCACGCTGAGCCAGGGAGATGGCGGCGTGGGCGTGAAGAACGGCGTGAACTACTTCGGCAAGAAAAACTGGGTGGGCAGCTTCGCCGTGCCCTTTGCCGTGGTGAACGACTTCGCCTTCCTGGAGCTGCTGCCCGCGCGTGGGCGCCGCAACGGCATCATCGAGGCCATCAAGGTCGCGCTCATTCGTGATCGCGCCTTCTTTGAGCAGATCGAGGCCATGGCCGGAGATCTCGCCGCGCTGAAGCAGGAGGCCCTGGAGCAGGTGATCCAGCGCAGCGCCGAGCTGCACGTGGAGCACATCGCCACCGGCGGCGATCCCTTCGAACTCGGCTCCGCCCGTCCGCTGGACTTCGGCCACTGGGCCGCGCACAAGCTGGAGCAGATCTCCAAATTCACCGTGGCCCATGGCGAAGCCGTGGCCATCGGCATGGCCGTGGACCTCGTCTATTCCCGCATGCAGGGCATCCTGAGCGAAGAGACCTGCGAGCGCGTGCTGAAGCTCATCGAAAGCATCGGCTTCGCCACCACCTCCCCGTATCTGATGACCACCGGCCGCTCCGGCGAGCCCGCCATCCTCGAAGGCCTGGAAGAATTCCGCGAACACCTCGGCGGCGAACTCACCGTCACCCTCGTCCCCGAAATCGGCACCAAGGTGGAAGTCCACGAGATGAACCGCGTGAAGATCCTCAACGCCGTGGTGGAGCTGCAGAAGCGGGCTGCCTGAAAGTACGACAGACACTCCTGTCTGTCGGTCAGCGCCCACGCCACGTGCCAAAGTGTCCGCATTACTGCCCGCCATTCGCACGTGGAAGGATGGGCACTTCAAAAATCAGCAATCGAATGCTCATCAATCGTCAATCGCGCATGCCCAGCGCGATCCGACTCCTGAGGATTGACGATTGTCGAACAATCGATTTTCGAGGTCCGGACATCAAGCCATCCGCACGCGAAGTACGACAGACACTCCTGCCTGTCGATCAGCGCCCACGCCACGTGCCAAAGTGCCCGCATCACTGCCAGCCATCCGCGCGTCGTGGAAGCGAGCTGCGTGATCGTGTTGTAACGCCCAAAGAGCGCTGCCCTCCGGCCGTAGGTCGGCCGTGTTTGGCGAAAAAAGACACCCTTCAACACGCAAAAACCACTCCGCCAAACCGCCCGACTGCCAGGACGTTCGTACGCCATGGAGCCAGCCGTACGCTGATGGACGGGCGGGCTGTCGCCACGACCGTCCTACGATCCGCGCAGCGCGCTTGCCGTAGGTCGGCCGTGTTGGGCGTCGAAGGCTTTCGATGCCCGAGGTTGCTCTCCGCCAAACCGCCCGACTGCGAGGACGTCCGTACGCCACGGAGCCAGCCGTACGCTGACAGACGGGCGGGCTCATTCTTCGCACTGCGTGCTTCGAAGGACACGCGGGCTTTCGCCACGACCGTCCTACGGTCCGCGCAGCGCGCTGGTCGTAGGTCGGCCGTGTTTGGCGTCGAAGACTTTCGATGCCCGAAGTTGCTCTCCGCCAAACCGCCCGACTGCGAGGACGTTCGTACGCCATGGAGGCAGCCGTACGCTGACAGATGGGCGGGCTGTCGCCACGACCGTCCTACGATCCGCGCAGCGCGCTGGCCGTAGGTCGGCCGTGTTTGGCGTCGAAGGCTTTCGATGCCCGAGGTTGCTCTCCGCCAAACCGCCCGACTGCGAGGACGTTCGTACGCCATGGAGCCAGCCGTA
>NZ_JBAQCR010000095.1:0-2934 GCF_049294395.1 Prosthecobacter sp. | reverse complement strand
GGGCTTGGAGGTGGCCATGGGCAGATTGCTGGGGGCGGTGGTGCTCCAGGTGCGGCCGTGGTCTTTGCTGAGGGAGATGAGCGCCTGCGGTTTGGCTCCGTAGCGGGCGATGTTGGTGATGTTTGCGCCATCGACAATGACGCTGCTTTCGCCCCACATGCTGAGTCCTTCGGCGGCGGGGATGACGACGAGATCCCACTGGGTGAAATCTGCGCCGTGGCTGATGGCGACGGCGGCGGGGTGGCCGTGACCGACGCTGATGCCGGACATGATCCAGTTGCCGTCGGTCATTTTCACCGGCTCCTGCAGGGGCCAGAAGCCGCCCTGAATGACGGTGCCCTGGCTTTCCCACTTGCCAGTGGTTTCATTGAGCCGGTAGGCGCGGGTGTGGACTTTGCTGCTGTCGATGTCGGTGAGGTGGTGGCCGTAGAAGGAGCCGTGAAATGACCAGAGTGCGCCGTCGTGAGAGAGGAAGACGCCGTGGCTGACGGCGTGGTCGTCTGACTCGCCGGCACCGATGGTGAAGGTGTCTGCCCAGGTCTGGCCGCCATCGCTGCTGACGCGTCCGCGTGCCTGCTCGCCGGGGGTGTTTTCCTCGCCTTTGTTGTGACCGAAGGAGGCATACAGCCTGCCTTTGTGCCAGCCGAGGCCGACGCCATGGAGCCAGATGTAGCCGTCTTTTTCGGGGGCATGTGGCTGAATGACATGAAATACCACGCCGTCGAGCACGGGTGCCTCGGCGGCTTTGGGCAGCTTTGCGGTGGCATCCCACAAAGGGGTGTCGGACGGAGCGATGGGCTTGGGGACTTGCTGGGTGGCGGTGACGGGCCTGTAGGTTTTGGCGATCTCTGCGGCGGTGAGGACGCGGGAGATGAAGCGTGCGTCATCCACCGCGCCGTGAAGCTGCTGGGTGAGGCGGTCGCCATCCTTCACACCACCGAGGGTGATGGGGGCCTGGGTGGCGGGCAGAGGTTTGCTGAGCGGGGTCTTGCCGACGGGCCGGCCATTGAGATAGAGCACGGCCTGGGTGGCGGAGACGGTGAGCGCGACGTGGTGCCAGTGGCCGGCCTGCAGCAGGGGCTTGGCGGTGATGGTCCGCCACTTGTCCTGCTGAAGGTAGGCGCGCAGGATGCCGCCCTCCTCGACCGCGAGGCTCCACTGGCGCTCTTTGAGTGAGTAGCGGTTCTTGGCGGCAATGATTTGCTGGCCTGCATCGAGTACGTGCGGATTCAGCCAGACGGAGAAGGTGAAGCCGGTTTCGCCATTGAGTGCGGCGGTGTCCTTGAGTTCGATGACGGTTTTGCCATCGAGCACGAGTGATTTGCCATGGGCACCGGGGGCCACTTTGGGCCTGCCGCCGTGGACCTGAATGGGGGCATCCACGGCATCGAGCGGCCAGGTTTGCGCGGTGACAGGCGCGGTTTTTTTCACGCCGGTGGCTTTGTTCACGAGCACGCGCAGGCGGCTGGTGGGGGCGGTGAGCCTGCCAGCGAGGACTTCGTCTTCGGTGAAGAGGGCCATGAGGATCTCTTTGTCTTTGCCGCGCTGGAAATCATAGATGACGGAGATGCGGCCGTCTGCGGACTGCACGCCGTCCGGGTAGCAGGCGCCATCGCGTTCATCGAGGAGCAGGCCGCCCTGCCAGGAGTGGCCGTCGTCGTCGGAGAGGAAGGCGGTGAGGTGGGAGCGCCCCTTAAAACCTGCAGGCGGATTTTGCCGCACGAGCAGGAGCCGGCCGCTGGCGAGACGGCGGATGAAGAAGCGCGTGGTCAGGTGGGGGATGGCGCTGGCTTTGACGTCTGACCATGATTTGCCGCCGTCTGTGGAGGTGCTCTCGCCGAGGCCGGTGCTCCCCTTCCCTTCGGTGGCGAACTTTCCGCGCACGAGCATCCAGAGGGAGGCGTCTTTGCGCTCGATGATCATCTGCTCGTCTGCGTTGCGCGATTTTTTGTCGGGCAGATTGGCGGCGCCGAGTTCGGTGAAGGTCTGGCCGTGATCTGTGGAGACGACGGCGCGTGAGCTGCCATCTGTGTACCAGGAGGAGAGCGGCAGGAGCCAGCGGCTGTCCTTGGTGACGGTGGGCTTGTTCATCATCACACCGTGGGAGATGCGCCGGGGTGCGGACCATGGGGCGGTGGCGCTGCCGGAGTCTGCGGTGGTGATGGCAAAGGTGACGAAGGTGCTGAAATCGCGGCCTTTGGGCTGCGTCATTTCCTGCCCCCAGAAGAGCCAGAGCTTGCCGTCGGGATCGTGCCAGAGGCAGGGATCAAAGGCGCGGACGGGGCCGGCGGCATCGGGGTCGAGGACCATGACCGTCTGCCAGGTGCGGCCGTCATCGCCGCTGGTGGAGAGGAGGATGTAGTTCTCATGGTCTTCGGTCAAACCGCCGCCATACCAGGTGGCCCAGAGGCGGCCATTGGGGGCGCGCTCGATGCCTGACACGCCCTGGAACAAACGGGCGCTGTCTGCGTAGGCGGGGCCGGGAGAGGTCTGGGGAACGGCGGGGATGGCGGCAGGGGTGGCGTCTGCGGCAGGCAGGAGTGAGGTGACGAACAGCGCGCCGCAAAGGAGGGAGGTGAGACGGATCATGGAATGGACAAAACGGGTGGCAGGCTGGGCGTGGTGTGGCAGGGGCATGGGGGAGGTCCGATGTGCGATTCGGCATAGCGAGGCCGAAGGTGCTCCCTTTAACGTCTGCAGGTGCGGCATTTCCATCACTCCGTGTCTGAGCCTGGGGAGAATGAACGCTGCCGCATAGACGCAGGCCGGATTTCGCCTATTTGTGCGGCATGACTGACATGGAACTCCGCCGGCTGTCCGAACTCCGCGCGCTGCTGGAAGGCTTTGCCGCGCGCCATGCGGCGGCGCATGCGGTGGAGGACGCGGCGGCGATGAAGGCGATGCGCGCGACTTTGAAACGACTGACCTCCGCCA
>NZ_JBAQCR010000094.1:0-5586 GCF_049294395.1 Prosthecobacter sp. | reverse complement strand
CTCCAGGGCCTGCGCGGCGTCCTGTGCGAGGGCATCGGCTTCCAGGATGCGTGTGGCCAGATCGAGCTGCGAGGTCTGCTCCTTGAGATCTGCCATGGTCTTGGCGGCCGGAGAGGGCGGCCCATTGCTGCGCCGTGCTTTATCGGCCTCTTCCTGCGTCGGCAGGGGAATGCTCCCGGCTGCGGAGGTCTGCCGTGCGAGCTCGCCCACGGCGCGGCTGGCGCGATTCATGTCGAGCGCGGCCTGGGTGTTGGTGGCTTGGTTTTGCTCGCGCAGTTCGGCCTGGTCTTGGAGTTGTCTGGCGGCTTCGGTGAGCTGTTTCTCGGCACTCTTCAAGGCCATGAGGCCATCGTTGTCGTTCTTTTTTTTGTGATTTGGGTCACGTGCCTCATTTTCAGCTTCCGCAATGTAGTACCGGGCCTTGACCAGCTTGGCCAGTGCAGGGTTTTCCTGGCGGATGAGGTTTTCGCGGCGCTGCTGGGCTTCGTTGGCAGTTTGTTCGGCAATGTTGCGGGTCACATCGGCGGCCTGCTGCAAACGGCTGCGCAGATTGTCGGATGCGCCATAGAGATGCTCAGGGCTTTTCGTTTGATCTTTCTTGTCCAGACTGCTGTCAAGATCGGCGGAGGTCTCGGTGACCTTTTTGTCGATGTCCTGGAACTGCCCGCGATTGCGGCCCTTCTGCGTTTCATCAAGCTTTTCCAAGTCCTTCTGCAGGGTCTTGGCCTGGGCCATGAGGGCGCGCTGCTGCTCCTGCCATTTGGGGCGCTGCTCGGCATCGCGGTTGGCCTGGAGGGAGGTCTCGGTGAGCATGCGGGACTGGCGCTGGAGCTGCTGCGATTCCTTGGCGGCGATCATGGCGCTTTCTTGGGCGGCGAAGGCGCGGAGGGCATCGGCGATGACGCTGGCGTGGCCGGCGGCTTCACTGGCGGCGCGCTTGAGGGGCTCGGTGTTTTCGATCTCGTCGGAGTTGAGCTTTTCGAGGTCGGGGAGCTGCTCGCGGCGGAGCTGGGCAAGCTTTTTGCCAAGGAGCTGGACTTCGGAGGCATCGAGCTGATTGGGGGCGTCGCGTGCGGCGTCCTTCAGGGCGGTCCAGAGTTCTTCGGACTGGGCCTTGACCTGCTCGAGTTTTTCCTGCGCGGAGGCGAGGGCGTTGGCGGCTTCGTCCTTGGCCTTGTCGGGGTCTTTGCGGGAGTTGCGTTCGGTCTTGCGCACCTTGTCGAGGTCCTTGCGCAGCTCGCGGGTTTGTTCATCGAGACGATCGGCCTTCAGCGCGAGGCGGCGCTGGCTTTCCGCCCAGTCGCGCTGGCGGGGATCAATCGTCTGCTCAAGGATGATGACGCGGATGGGGGGGGACTCGGCCTTCTGGCCTTTGAGGTCGATGGCGATGAGCTTGATGAGGAGGGCATCGCCGGTCTTCACACCGAGCGGGGCGAGGGGGAGGAGCGTCTGCACGGGGGCTTCTTTGGCAGACTTGGTGAAGGGGAGATCGCGCTCGGTCCAGTTGGCACCATTGATGGCGTGGGAGAGCTTCACGCCACCGAGGCCGACGTCGTCGGTGACGAGTCCGGCGAGGCGCACGGCTTCATCGGCGAGGAGTTCGATCTGCTCGGCGGGTTCGTTGATCTGCGCGGTGGGCGGGAGATCCGGGATGGTGGTGATGCGCCAGGGGGTGCTTTCCTCATTGGTGAAGCCGGTTTCCTGAGACTTCAACGTGACCTGCCAGGAGCTGTGCGTGGCCTGCACGGCGATGTCTGCGGTGAGCAGTCCATCGGGCGTGGTGGTGGAGGGCAGGGGCTTTTTCTCGGGGAGATCGGGGTTCAACTGGAAGTCGCTCTTCGAGACAGGTTGGTTGGTTTTGAGCGTGAGTTTGATGGTGGAGCCGTCGAGGGCTTCGAGGTCGCCCTGGTCTGCCTTGACCTGGGACTCCGTCCAGCCGGAGTAGGCGGGCGGGACGATGGTCTTGGTGAACTCCACGATGCGTGGCCGTGCGCGGGCGCTGAGGGTGCGCCAGGGGGTGATGGCATCGGCGGCATGCACGCGGTAGCGCACATCTGTCTGGCCGACGGGGACGACGCCTTCAAAGCGTGCGGTGCCGACGGCGGAGAGCTCGGTGCGGCGGGGCTTGGAGCCTTCCACGGCAAACTCCAGCGTGACCTGGGCGGGCTGCGGGCCTTCGGTTTCGATGATGAGGGGCGCTTCGGAGCCGATGGGGGCGAGGGTGCGGGCCTGGAGTGGCTCCAAGATGTGGATCTTGACCGAGGCGGGGCGTTCAAGATTCGCGAAGGGCAGGGCGGCGCGCGCGAGGAAGCCGCCGAGGTGGAGGCCGGGAATGAGGCAGAGCACGAGGACGGCGGCGGCGACTGAGCCGGCGGCGATGAACCAGGGGCGCAGGGTGCGCGTGGGCAGCTTCGCATTCCAGTCGATGCTTTCGATGGAGGCGGCGACGTCGTCCTGAAGCTTCTCACGGAACTCGACGGAGTCTTTGACGTTCACGCCACCGCGTGGATCGGCGAGCTCGACAGCGGCGAGCAGGCGCTCGCGCAGGGCTGGCTCAGCGGCCTCGATGAGCTTGGCGGTGCCTTCTTTGCCATTGGCCTGTGCGATGAATCTCCACGCCACGCGCCATGCAGCGTAGGCAGCGCCACCGTAGGCGATGAGCGTGACCCAGGGCCGTAGCGCATCCGGCATGAACCACGCGCGGTCCAGCAGGGCGATCAACGTGAAGGCGGCGAGGGCAATCGCCGCGGCACAGAGGGCTGCGCGGAACTGCAGCAGCTTCTGACGGCGCAGGCGAAAGCGTTGCAATGCTTCATGCGTGGCGGGACGGAGGGCAAGGTTCATGAGAGGGGTGAAAGCTTAACGCGGCGCGCGCGGGGTTCTTTGCGGGGGCGTGAGGGATGTTTCAGGCTCCTTTACAGCAGGCAGCACGAAGCGCACCCGCTTTCAGGGGGGGGGGGAAGGCCTTAACGATCTAAAGCTGCCGAATGCTTTGGCTGACCTTGATCGGCAGCTGTGCCAAAGGCTTGACTTGCGGAGGCTTTTTCGATTTCATGGGTGGCGTCTTCTGAAAATCGGCCCCATGCGTTCTGAGCGTGGCAAAGTGTCGCATGGACAGCCACATAGCATTCATTGTCCCCATGAACCTTCGATTTCTCTCTCTTGCCTTGATGCTTGCTACGCAGGCCGCTCTTGCCCAGCGTCCACTCGAGCCGCCGTCTGACCCGTTTGCCCCCAATGAAACGTCTGACGCACTTCCATGCGATACTCCGATTGCCAGTCTTCCCAGCGGAATCCCCAGCAACGAGGGCAAGGTCACACTCTTTGCCGATTACGCACGGGCCAGGCAGTCCGAGCCGATGGATGTCTATCTGATCAATCGCAGCGATCACGACATCGTCCTTGGAGCGCAGGATGGCGATGTGTATCTGAAGCTTGAGGCCAAAAATGAAGATGGCACCTGGACGCGGGTTCAGCCGCATGCCTTCAGCTGGTGCGGCAACAGCTACGATTTTAAGAAGCTGGTCAGAAAGGGCGGTTACTTCAAGATCAAGGGGCATCAGCCCAAGGTGGGCAAGCCTGCAACCATCCGCTTTCGCCTCTACAAGCAGGAGGGGCTCGATTTGACGACAGATGCGGGGGAAGGGGTTATGTCCCCCAAAGAGGCTGAGAAGGCAGCCACAGACGCTCTGGCCGTGAGCACGGGATCTTTCGAATTCGTTCGAGACCTCGCCACGGGTGAGAAGCAGATCGTGAATACGATGGATCACATTCAAGACATGCAGGAGCGTGCCATCGAAACCCTGGGCTCTGGACGCTTCCCAAAGGACAAGGTGCTGCCGCTGCTTGATGAGATTGAGAAGAAGTTTCCTGAAAAGAAAAGAGCGGTGAACTTTGCAAGGAAGTCGCTGGAAGATCAGCCCAAAAAACAGCGATGAGCCGCATGATCGCCGAAGACGAAAACGAACTGCACCGTCTGTGCGACATGCTGAAGGTGGTGCATGATGGCTTGGATGAGGGATCGCCACTGCGTGAGGCGGTGACGAAAGCGGGGCTGGGGCTTTCGCTGGCTTTCATGAACGGACAGCGTTGGAAAATGGAGGAGCTGGCTGCCGGTCTTGGCAGGCCTTTGGATGAGGGGCAGCGGCAGGAGCTGCGCAGGCTGGGGATCGATCCGGATGGGGAGTGAAATCCTCAAGATTGACCGGTGGCTGTTTTTTTGATCTGATGGAGGCGCTATTAAAAAAGCCATGGACGCCATTTCATGATTCCAAAAATTTACGCCGACTTCAATGGCTGCTGCCAAGGTGAAACCAGCGAATGGCTGGAGCTGGATTCTTACGGCACCTTGGTCGATTTACATTACCACCAGATTCGGCTGGAGGAGGGGATGCGGCTGGTGGCATGCGATAACAGCGATGAGAACGAAGACATGGAAGTGATGGGTGCCTGCCGCTATCATGGCGATGTCGAGCGACCTCATTGGTGCCTCCACTTTGAGCCTGGGGCGCTGCGGTATATTCCCGCCACGCTGGATTGGCTCGGGCGTCCGTTCCTCTGTTTTAGATGTCGCAACCCGCTTCCTCAATCCGTCAGGCTTCCGGAAAATCAGGTGTGTCCCTCATGCAGTCTTTCGATTCATTACCCGTGGGAGCCACCTACATGATCCGCATTCTCGCGCTCCTTTGTGGATTCAGCTTTTGTTGCGGGGCGGCCAAGGCACAGCCGGTAACGCCGTTTCCCGACCGTGTGCGGGCCTTGCTGGATTCTGAATGGACGGAACTTTCAATCACCTCGGCGTTGTGCACGGATACTGTCCAGGTTTATGCGACGGCGGTTAGGCTGAAACGTGAGACTCCGAAGTCGCCGGTTTATTATTCGTTGCCGCTGGGGCAGGCTGCGCCGGAGAAGGCGGCGGTGAGTGAGAAGGAATTGCAGATGCTCTATACGGACGTGCTGGCAGCGGCCAAGGCTGCTTTTGCTCATCAGTATCCAGTGGAGATCCTCAATTCGCTGCCCCCTGAAAAGGCCAAGGAGATGATTCGGAGCGGAGCTGTGAAGGTGGGGCCCAATGATGTGGAAATGCTGAGCATCCGGGGGAGGACCGCTGCTGGCGAGGTGCTGCTCATCGAATACGGGCCTTTTGCACCGCTGGATACGACGATGCAAACGCTGTTTCACACCAAGCTGTTGGAAGTGAAGCCCTCGGAGCATAAATCCATTCTCGGGCTTGACCCGTATGCGGAGGAGTGAAAGGGAGTTTGGAACTTTCCACCCACGACATGAGTGATTCCGAGCCCCTCTTAATTTATCCGATCCCGAGTTTGATTTCGATCCTGGTGAACCGGGAGGAGGAGAAGGGCAGTGCGCTGACGGAGGCGGAGGTGATCGAAATCCGCAATGGCTGCAAGGCGGTGGCCATGCCGCGGGATGTGGCGGCGAAGATCGATGCGGAGCGCGGGTACAAGGACATCGATCCGGTGCGCTGCTGGGAGGAGTGGCAGGAGGTGAGGAAGAGTTTTTGAGGATAGGTTGGCTGCTGGCGTCTTGATCTAAATGGACAAGCTAGCGGGGACAATATGGTGG
>NZ_JBAQCR010000093.1:0-26516 GCF_049294395.1 Prosthecobacter sp. | reverse complement strand
GGGCCATAGGCATCGCCGCGATAGATGGTGGTGCCGGTGGCGCCGGTGAAGTAGCCGCTCACGCGTCCGCCGCCTTCGACCGCGCCTTTGACCACACCGGCGATGCGCCAGCGCGTGCGGATGATGCGCCAGGGCTCGTCCGGGCTGAGGCGAAACACTTCCGCCGCGCCACCATCCGCCGCGATGCTCTGGCGCGCGGGCGGCATGGAGTAGTAGGGATTGCGGTTGGCGTATTTGTCGTCGTAAACCCAGTATTGGAGGTGGTCGGAGTTTGAGCAGGCGAACTTGCGACCGTAGTTGTCAAAGCTCATGCCATACTGCGCGCCGCCGCCTTCGAGGCCGAACTCCAGCGTGAGCGGATCAAACCAGAAGTCTTTGCCGCCGAGTTCCACGCCTTTGTCGTCCGGGCGTTTCAGGCAGGTGATGACGCCGCGATTGCCACCACCAGCGAGGACGTGGATGCGATTGTCCTGGCCCCACTGGAAGCTGTTCATAAGGCCCTGCACGTTGAGGATTTTCAAGCCGGTGCCGAAGCCGGTGAAGACTTTCTCGCGCACCTCGGCCTTGCCATCGCCGTCCTTGTCCTCAAAGCGCCAGATGTCGGGTGTGGCACCGACATAAAGGCCGCCATTGGCCCAAACGAGGCCGGTGGGCCAGGGGAGATCATCGGCGAAGACTTGGCTCGTTTCGTAATAGCCGTCGCCGTCTTTGTCTTGCAGCATGGAGATGCGGCCGAGGTGCGGTGTGACGTCGCGCATCTCGCTGTAGTCGATCATCTCGCAGACAAACATGCGACCGTTTTCGTCAAAGCAGACGGCGATGGGGCTGCGCACCTGGGGCTCATGCGCGGCGAGTTGGAGTTTGAAGCCCTTTTTCACCTGCCAGGACGCGATGGCGTTCTTTGGCTCTATAGCAGGGTAGCGGGGCAGGTCCTTGCCGGGATCCACGGCCACGGGGTTCTTCGTCTCACCGTAGGCCTTGGCATAAGTCGTCTTCGTCTTGATGCCATCAGCCTGCGCGAAGAGCGAGGTGTTTAAGGCGAGCAGCAGCAGGAGGGAACAGGCGGCAGTCTGAGTCATGACAAGATCATACGGAGTCCTGCGGCAGCATGAACAGCCGAAAGTCGCTCAACGTGGTATTCTTGTGCTGGTCCGATCCGGGGTGAAAAGGCATTTGCCGTACGCCGCGTTGCCATTAATCTTCCCGTATGGCCACCCTAGCCACATCATGTCTGGAGACGTCTCTTCTGAAACCAGCCGCCAAGACCCAGGAAGCCCCGCTCCCGGTCAAACCGTGGATTACGCGCGAAGAGGCAGCGGCCCTGGCTTCCAGGCAGCCCTTGATGTCCTGGGAGGAGAAGGTGGCACAGATCAACCGGAGCCTTGGACGCCCGCAGGGTTCGCCGTAATCCGCGATCAGCAAATTCGTATCCTGTCAGACTGGGCGACCAGCCATGACCTCTGGATTTCAGTCGAAGATCTGGGGCCTCGCAACAGCGGGCGCATGGAGCACGCGGTCTTCGGTACGCGCATGGCTGGAAAACACGCCTTCAAGGCCACCAAAGGGGCCAAGTTCGGCTTCTGGCCGTCTGTTGCCAAAGACGTTGTCTCTACACGGCTCGATGAGCATTTGGTCATGCGGCCAGCTACGCCAGCTCAGTATTTCTCACGTCTCATTCTGCTCGACTCTCTGCAGCCGGACATCAACCGCCTCCAAGGATTCTCTCAGCTTGAGGGGCACTTCTCCATCATCACTTCACAGTTCTGGTATGCCGCGCGCAATGCCACTTGGGTGGAGATCAGCCGCTGGCTGCGGGACCTCGGTTTCCGACCTGTTCGTGACGACATCTATGACGATCCCACGCGTTGGTATCACGCGGAGCAGAATTTAGCACTGTTCGATGTCGGTGAGAGCAACATCCTTTACAGCGACGGACAGCTTGTCCCCATCAACATTATTCCAATTCGTCCGCACGGATTGCTGCGCGAAACTTTGGAGCGCTTTTGATTAGCCTCACAGCACGGTGTCGTTCACCACCTCGTTGCGCTCGTTGAGCAGCAGACGCTTGGGGATGATCGGGTTCTCGCTCTGGCCCCAGGCCATGATGGTGACACGGTGGCCGGTGTTGATGAGGTGTGCGGCGGCGCCGTTGACGATGATCTGCCCGGAACCGGCGGGGGCGGGGATGACGTAGGTTTCCAGGCGGGCACCGTTGGTGATGGATGTCACCAGCACTTTTTCGCCCACCCAGAGGTCGGCTTTTTCCATGAGATCGGTCGGAATGGTGATGCTGCCTTCATAGGCGATGTTGGCATCGGTAATGGCGGCACGGTGGAGTTTGGATTTGAGGCAGGTTCTAAGCACCCTCAAGAGTGCTTCATTCGTGCCGGGGGTCAAGTATTGGCTGTCTGAATGGATTGGTTTGATGGAAGCGCAGAACGGTGGATGATGCGGCAATGAGATACCGCGACCAACGCCGCTCCGAAGCCCCGCCGCCCCGCCCACACTTCACCCCACGCAAGAGCATGGGGCAGAACTTCCTGCAGGACGAGGAGATTGCCCGCTGGATCGGCGATCAGGTGCAGCCGGACGGGGCGGATATCGTGGTGGAAATCGGACCCGGCATGGGAGCTTTGACGAAGCATCTCGTCGGCAGGCCCAAAAAGCTCATTCTGATCGAAAAGGATTCCCAGCTCGCGCCGGAGCTTCAAAGCCAGTTTGAAGGGCGGGACGATGTGGAGGTCATCCACAATGACGCCACGCGCATCAATCTGCGTGCGTGGTTCAAGCATGGCCCGCTGCGCATTGTGGGGAACCTGCCGTATTCCGTCGGCAGCGAGATCTTGAAGCACTGGCTCACGCCGCCGTCGCCGGTCGGTTGTGCTGTCTTCATGCTGCAAAAGGAGGTGTGCGACCGCCTTGCCGCCACCTGCGAGGATGATGCCTATGGTGCACTGAGCCTGCTGGTGCAGAAGGACTGGAATGTGGAGATGCTGCGCGTGGTGCCGCCGGAGGTCTTTGTGCCGAAGCCCCGGGTGGACTCCGCGATCATCCGCCTCACGCCGCGAGATCCCGCCACGCTGCCGGTGTTTGATCACGTGCTGTTTGACCGACTGGTGCGCATGGGCTTCTCCCAGCGGCGCAAGCAGTTGAAGAATCTCCTGCCGGAAGCACCCGGCGGCTGGGAGGCGCTGATTGAGGCGCTTGGCGTGACGGGGATGGTGCGTGCGGAGGCGCTGTCGCTGACGCAGTGGATTCAGATTGCGCGTCATTATGAGCAGCGTCATGAAGCTGATGCGGGGCAGAAAGCCAGCGAGATGTTTGATGTGGTGAATGAGCGTAACGAGGTCATTGAGCAGCTCACTCGTGGCGAGGTGCACAAGCGCAAGCTGCTGCACCGTGCGGTGCACATTTTCGTCATCAACAAACGCGGGCACATCTACCTTCAGCAGAGGTCACATCTCAAGGATGTGTCACCGCTGAAGTGGGACAGCAGTGCCGCCGGTCATCTGGATGCCGGGGAAGGCTATGCCAGCGCTGCAGTGCGGGAGTTGGGAGAAGAGGTGGGCATCCATGTGGAAGCCACGGAACTGGCGGCGCAAATCCCGGCAGGGGACAATACGGACCATGAATTCGTGGAGCTACGCATCGCGCGGCACGACGGCCCGGTGCGCTGCCTGCCTGAGGAGATCGCCACGGGGGATTGGTTTAAGCCAGAGGATATCAGCGCGTGGGTGGATGCGCGTCCGCAGGATTTTGCCAAGGGCTTTGTGACGTGCTGGAAGGCGTGGATTCAGAAGTAGCTCGGGCAATCTTGCCCGAAGCGAGCGCGTCTGAGGCGGGCAGGATTGCCCGCACTACTTTACCGCATCGTCCGCGGAATAAAAACTGACTGCATTCCGGCGGCATTGGCGGCCTGAATGCCACTGTTGCCGTCTTCGAGGACGAGGCATTCGCTGGGGGCGATGCCCATCTGTTCGGCGGCGAGGAGGAACATGTCGGGCGCGGGCTTTCCATGTTTCACCTTCTTGGGTGTGATGATGATGGGGAAGAGATCGATCAAGCCGGTGGCTGTCAGGCAGCCGCGCACGGTGGATTCTTCGCTGCCGGAGGCCACGGCGATGGGGAAGCGGCCGAAGAGGGATCTGGCAAACTCCGCCACAGGGCTCACGGCCTGCACCTCAGGGATGCGCCGGGCGAAGATTTCCATCTTCAGTTCATCCACGCTCACGGGGTCCACGGAGGCGCCATGCTTTGCATTGAGCAGCTTCACCACGTCCTGCTCCTTCATGCCTGCGTGTGCATAAAACTCTTCTTCGGTGAACTCATACGGCGCATCATGCTGCTTCAAAGCCTCCACCCAGGCGACGTAGTGCAGCGGCATGGAATCAACGAGCGTGCCGTCACAGTCAAAGATGTAGGCTTGGAAGGGGTAGTCGGGGATTTCGAGGGGCATGGGGTGCGTTCATAAACCTCACACGACGGCGGGCGGCAACCAACTTTTCGGATGGAGCCTCTGTCTTACGGGAGGTGATTCAGCTTTGCGAGAGCCGGAGTGGCTCTCGCAAACGTTGAGTCTTCACTACGATGCTCGATTCACCGCACTGAGCACCGCCTTGATGGAGGCGAGTTCGATGTTCGTATCCACACCTGCACCCCAGATGGTTTTACCGCTGGCGGTTTTGATCTGGATGAAGGCGAGGGCGCTGGCTTCGGTGCCGGAGCTGAGGCTTTGTTCGCGATAGGTGGCGACTTCAAAAGGCTGGGCTCCGCCATCCTGAATCAGTGCATGCGCAAACGCGGCGATGGGGCCGTTGCCTTTCCCGGCGATGCCGCGTTCCTTGCCGTTGATGACGAGGCTGCAGCGGCAGGTGAAGACGCCGTCCACGCCATCGGCATGGAAGTGATGGAGTGCGAAGGGGGTCTCGCGCTCGATGTATTCCTTCCAGAACATGCCTTTCAATTCGGCGGCGGTGACCTCGCGGCCCAGCTTGTCCACGATGTCGTTGGCCAGCGGACCGAATTCACGCTGCATGTCCTTGGGCAGTTCGATGCCGAACTCGCTTTCCAGCAGATAGGCCACGCCGCCTTTGCCGCTTTGTGAATTCACGCGAATGACTTCGCGGTACTCGCGGCCGATGTCGTTGGGGTCGATGGTGAGGTAGGGGACGTCCCAGATGGATTTGTGCTGCTCGTAGCCTGTGAGGCCCTTCTTGATGGCGTCCTGATGGCTGCCGCTGAAGGCGGTGAAGACGAGTTCGCCGCTGTAAGGATGTCGCGGTGCCACGGTCATGCCGGTAGTGCGTTCATACATGTGAATGAGGCCGCTCATGTCGCTGAAGTCGAGGCCGGGGGAGATGCCGTGCATATAGAGGTTCATGGCCACCTGGACGATGTCCAGATTGCCGGTGCGCTCGCCATTGCCAAACAAGGTGCCTTCCACGCGGTCGGCACCAGCCAGCAGGCCCAGCTCGGTGGCGGCGGTACCGGTGCCGCGGTCGTTGTGCGTGTGCAGGCTGATGATGAGGCTGTCGCGGTTTTTGATGTTGGTGCAGATCCATTCGATTTGATCTGCATACACATTGGGCATGGCCACTTCGACGGTGTCGGGCAGATTGAGGATCATCTTGTGCTGCGGCGTCGGCTGCCACACATCCATGACGGCTTCGCTGATCTCCTTGGCAAATTCGACCTCCGTGGCGCTGAAGCTTTCGGGCGAGTACTGCAGGGTCACCTGGGTGCCACCTTCAGTAAGGCGATGCAGGCGGTCCTTGATCATCTGCGCGCCTTTGATGGCCACGGTGATGATCTCTTCCTTCGTCTTGCCAAACACATACTTCCGCTGCGCAGGCGACGTGCTGTTGTACATGTGGATCACCACTTTCTTGGCACCGATGAGCGACTCGACGGTCTTCTCGATCAAATCCTCACGCGCCTGCACCAGGCACTGGATCGTCACATCGTCCGGGATGCGTTTTTCCTCAATAAGGCGGCGGTTGAAGCTGAATTCGGTGTTGGAGGCGGATGGGAAACCGACTTCGATTTCCTTGAAGCCGCATTTCACCAGCGCATCGAACATTTCGAGCTTCTGGGAGACGTTCATCGGCACGGCGAGCGCTTGATTGCCATCGCGCAGATCGACACTGCACCAGATGGGCGCATGGGTCAGATGACGGGAGGGCCATTGACGGTTGGTGATGTTGATCAGCGGGAAGGGCTGGTACTTGGAGGACGGATCTTTTAACATGACGGGACAATTGGAGACAGGATTAACAAGATTTCAGAATTGGACAGGATTCTTTCCTGTTCTGAGAAAGCTGCCGTGACGTGACGGCAAGGGGCATGACGAGGAAACACGGGCCGCCTACCCTTGCGTAAGTCGCAGGGAGAGAAGAAGCAGAGCCTTGGCTGGCGTGGCGGTCATGGACGAGTGGAAGAAAGCAGAGAAGAGGAAGTAGTCAAGCGGGGCAAGAGAGCAGATATTTCACCAAGGCTTCATGCGGATTTCACATAAAAAGACATGACTCGCGGGGGCGGTGTTTCATAGACTCAGCCCCATGAAGGGTTTCCTGAATTTTTGCAGACGTTTCCTGCTCGGCGCAGGCATCATTTTCCCGCTGATCTCCCTGGGCACGGAACTGGGCACGCGTGGTTGTGCCTCGTCGTTCTTTGACCCTATTCCCACCTGGGCGCACGTGGGACTGGTGCTGCTCATGCCGGCTGCCATTTTCTTTCCCTGGATGGGCCGAAAGCGGCCGGGCACGGCGTGGGAGTCGGCTGGAGTATTCCTGCATGGGGCAGGACTCTTTCCTTCGATCCTTTACACTCTGGCCATGGGATACCTGAATGTCATGGGTCTCATAATGATGCCATTCGCGCTGGTTTTTGCGCTCTCACCTGCGGGCGCACTGATCGCTTTTCCATTCGCCATGGCCATGACAGGCCCTCTGGCCGCACTGGTGGCGTGGCTCATCACCTGCAAAAGCTTGTGGAAGCTGCCGGCGGCAACAAGGCGCAGGCCATGGCTCGTCGGCATGGCCTTGGGCCTGATCGCAATCGCATCTGCGGAATGGCGCATGGTGAGCCTGCATGCCGACATTGGCACCGCCATGAAGGCGGCGCGAGCGCACGATGGCAGCACCGCAAAAACACTGCCCAGGCTGCGGACAAAGTGGCGAGAGGAGTTTTTGTTGAATCTATGCTACACCGGAGGGCAGGCGGGTATTTTCGGACCGCTGACACACCTGGTGTTCGGCTCATCCACGCTCTTCGTTCAAGGGCGCTGGAGCAGCACCTCATCCTTTGACCGCGAAGCCCTGCGCGAGCTCTACTTCCGTGTGACGGGAGTCCCGTTCAGCGATGCGCCGCCACCGCAAGGGATGACGCAAACCCGGTCCGGCATGCGCATGACAAGGGATGAGAGCCTGGACAGTTTTGCGTGGGATGAGGACCGCGGCGGAGCGGAGGTGGGGGCGCGGATTCGCGGGCTTTCGATGCAGACCTCGCGGATGGACTGGCATGTGGATAGTGATTCCGCGCTGGCGCATGGTGAATGGACACTGGAATTTCACAACCAGCACCGCAACGCGCAGGAGGCGCGCTGCCAGATGCTGCTGCCGCCGGGTGCGTGTGTTTCAAGACTGACGCTGTGGATCAATGGCGAGCCGCGCGAGGCCGCCTTCGGTGCGCGCTCACAGGTGACACAGGCCTATCGCCAGACGGTGGTGGTTGACCGCCGCGACCCCGTGCTGGTCAACATGGTGGGACCGGACCGTGTGCTGACGCAATGCTTTCCGGTGCCGGCCGGTGGCAGTATGAAGATCCGGCTTGGCATCACCGCGCCGCTGGATGCGCAGGCTCCGGCGGCCCTGTTCATGCCCCTGATTGTGGAGCGCAATTTCAGCATCCCGGCGGGGATCTCGCATGCGGTATGGGTGCAGTCGCCGCAGGCACTGGAGGTGCCGCAGGAGTGGCAAAAGGCTGCCGCCACTCAGAATGGCGGATGGACGTGGCAGGCGGAGGTGCCGCAGGCAGATCTGGCCGGGCTGAACTTTGGCGTGAAGCAGCCCCCCCTGCCGAAGGTGTGGACGACGGACGAGCTAGCAGGAAACGAGTCACCTGTGGTCATCGTGGAGCGCACCCAGGCTGCACCGCAGGCAGCCAGCAGCCCAGTCTTTGTCATCGTGGATGCTTCCGCCACTTTGCGCCCACATGCAGCCATGATCCGCGAGGCGTTGAAGCAGTTGGCGCAGAAAACACCACTGACGATCTGGGCCACCACGGATGGGGAAGCGACCGAGGTCGCTGTGGCGGAGATCGGCAGCCGCCTGCAGGACTCCAGCTTTGCAGGCGGACGCGATGTGGTGCCTGCTTTTAAAGCGGCGCTGCAGCGTCTCCGCACAACCGCTGCTCCTGCCACATTGATCTGGCTGCACGGCCCCCAGCCTGTGGAGCTCTCCGGAGAGGAAGGGATCAAGCAACTGCTCGAACGCAGCGGCTCCCCGCCACCGATTCATGCCCTCGAACTGGAGCATGGGCGCAACAAGCTCCTGGAGGAATTGTACGATGCCACGCCCGTTTTCGGTGGCCTGCGCTGGAGCGGCTGGGGAGCAAATGAACTGGCCAAGACCCTGCTCTCCATTCGTAATGGCCCCACGACCACAGCCAACATGTCCCGCTCCGCCAGCGCGCCAGCCGATGGCAAGGAGGTGTGGGATCAACTGGCGCGGCATGCGGTGTTTCGCGAGGTGGTGGCGTCTTTCCAAGGGCGTGATCGCGTGCCTGAAGACCAGGCCAAACGCGCCGCGCTGCATCAGCTGGTCACGCCGTACTCTGGCGCAGTGGTGCTCGAAAATCAGCAGCAATACGACCGCGCGGGCCTGAAGCCTGTGGATGCAGGAAGCACGCCGCAGATTCCAACCTTGGGAACGCCGGAGCCGTCCAGAATGCTGCTGTTCATGCTCGGTTTGTCAGTGCTGTCCCTGCGGAGACGTCGGCGGTGAAGGGCTCCAAAGGCTGAGTGGTTAAAGATCGTCAAGAAGGTACAGCACGACCTGCTTGACCACTCCTTGCCCCTCTTGACTAATCTTTGACCTTCTTATGACCAAATTCCGCCCCTGCATTGATCTCCACGACGGCCGCGTAAAGCAGATCGTGGGCTCGTCGTTGCGGGATGATGGGACGGGGCTGAAGACGAACTTTGTGAGCGACCGGGATTCGGCATGGTATGGCGAGCTATACAAGCGCGATGGCCTGACGGGCGGGCATGTGATCCTGCTGGGGAAGGGGAATGAAGACGCGGCGAAGGCGGCGACGGGGGCGTTTCCGGGCGGCTTGCAGGTCGGGGGTGGGATTCGCTCGTGCAATGCAACGGAGTATCTGGAGGCCGGGGCGAGCCATGTGATCGTGACGAGCTACCTGTTTGAAACGGACGGCACCTTCAATCAGACTCGACTCGACAAGATGGTGGCGGCAGCGGGCAAGGAGCGGCTGGTGATTGATCTGAGCTGAAAGGCCACTGCCACGGGCTGGACGGTGGCGATGAACCGCTGGCAGACGCTGACGACGCTGGATGTGACGCCGGAGTCTCTACGCTTTCTCGCGGGGCATTGCGCTGAGTTTTTGATCCATGCCGTGGATGTGGAGGGGAAATGCGAGGGCATCGATGAGGCGCTGGTAAGTTTCCTCGGTGAGCATTCGCCAATTCCCATGACCTATGCCGGGGGCATCCGGCATCTGGACGATCTGAAGCGCATCGATCAACTGAGCCTTGGCCGCGTGGATGGCACGGTGGGCAGCGCGCTGGATCTGTTCGGCGGCACGGGCGCGAAGTATGAGGAGCTGGTGGCGTGGAACAGGCGTAAGGAGTAGTGCGGGCAATCTTGCTCGCGTCGAGCGCGCCCGAGGCGGGCAGGATTGCCTGCGTTACTTTTCAGAAACGGGATGCTGGTCGCGTGGAATGGGCGCTGGGTTGCATGGGCGATCTTGCACGTTGAGAAAGCGCCATTCGCGGGCAGGATTGCCCTCACTACTCCAATCATGAAAATCATCCGCTACTCCGACTCGCAGGGAAACATCGCGCATGCAGCGCAGCAGGCTGATGGCACGGCGCTGGTTATAGAGGGGGATATTTTTGGAGAGCTTCATGTGACGGAGCGGAAGGCGGAGGTGGTGAAGCTGCTTGCACCGGTGCAGCCGTTTGCGATTGTCTGCATCGGATTGAATTACAAAAAGCATGCGGAGGAGACAAAGGCGGAACTGCCGAAGCATCCGGTGGTGTTCATGAAATTGCCGAATGTGGTGCAGCATCCGGGGGAGCCGATCCTGCTGCCGACGAAGCTGAAGAGTGACAAGGTGGACTACGAAGCGGAGCTGGCGGTCGTCATTGGGAAGAAGGCGAAGAACGTGAGCAAGGCAGACGCTCTGAAGTACGTGCTGGGCTACACTTGCGGCAATGATGTGAGCGCACGCGACTGGCAGAAGCATGGTGGCGGAGGGCAGTGGTGCCGTGGCAAGTCGTTTGATACGTTTTGCCCGCTGGGGCCGGTGTTGGTGACGGCGGATGAGATTCCGAATCCGAATACACTCGCGATCAAAACGGTGCTGAATGGCGTAACGATGCAGGACTGGAACACGGAGGACATGATCTTTGATGTGCCGACACTGATCGAATTCCTCAGCGGCAGCACCACCCTGATGCCCGGCACAGTGATTTTGACGGGCACGCCGCACGGTGTGGGCGCAGCCCGCACGCCGCCGGTGTTTATGCGCGATGGCGACAGCGTGACTGTGGAGATCGAGAAGATCGGGGCGCTGACAAATCCGGTGAAGAGTGAACTGACAAAAACTGCCGCTCCGCAAACATCTGCGGGCTAAACTGGGGCATGGGAAGTGTAAGTCGCCGCCTTCGGTAGTTTGAGCCATCGCAAGAAATCATGACCGATCATTTCTGCTTGGCTGGCAGCACCACCGCACCTACTGCTCAAACAACTGTTTCCCGTGTTTCAAATTTCCCATGCCCGCTGAACCGAGCCTCGACGATCTGCGTCGCTACGCGGTGGCGCGCACCCTGTTTAAGCCGACCACGCTGCTGGCCGCCATCCAGCGCTTGGGTTTTGTGCAGGCAGACCCGATCCGCGCCCCGGCACGGGCGCAGGACCTGACTCTACGCCATCGCGTCAAGGACTACCGCGTCGGCGACTTGGAGCGCCGGTATCAGAGGCTTGCGATCGACGAGGACTGCTTCGTCAACTACGGTTTTCTTCCACGCGAGCACCTGGCGCTGATGCATCCGCGCCAAGCCACCCGGCCTTGGGATGCCGAGACCCAGCGCAAGGCTGCCGACGTTCTGGCCTTCGTTCAAGAGCGCGGTGCAGTTCATCCGCGCGAGGTCGAACAGCACTTTGCCCACGGGCGCGTCAGGAACTACTGGGGCGGCTCGAGCAACGCCAGCACGCACCTGCTCGACGGCATGCACTATCGCGGCCTGTTGAGGGTGAAGCGGCGCGACAGCGGCACCCGCGTCTATGAGGCAGCGGCGCATCCCCCTCCGGATGACAGCCCTGAGGGAGGCGCACGGCGTGCGGCCGCATTGATCGACCTGGTGGTGCGCAAGTATGCGCCTCTGCCTGCCGCCAGCCTCACCTACCTCGTACGGCTGCTCGGCTATGGAGCGCCGCATCTGTCGGCCCAGACGCAGGCAGCACTTCGGCTGGCGCGTGAGCGACTGGCCAGTTGCCGCCTCGACGGAACGATTTGGTACTGGCCCGCTGACGAGAAACCGCGTTCGCGCCGCTACACGGTGGACGAACGGTTGCGCTTGCTCTCCCCCTTCGATCCAGTGGTCTGGGACCGTCGCCGCTTCGAGCTGCTATGGGGGTGGAAGTACAAGTTCGAGGCCTATACGCCGCCCGCAAAACGCCAGCTCGGCTATTACGCGCTGCCGATGCTCTGGCGCGGACATGTCATCGGCTGGGCCAACGTGTCCGCACGGGAAGGCAGGCTGGAGCCGGTCTTCGGCTATGCGGGGGGAGCGGCACCGAGGGACGCGGCGTTCCGCATCGCGCTGGATGAGGAACTGCAGCGCATGGCGCAGTTCTTCACCGCACGCTGATCCATGTCGGAACACAAATGACAGTCACTTAAGATGATCTGGATGCGATGCGGAAGCCTTCATTTGGCAAAGGAATGCAGAATCCAGAAGTCCGGAGTTCAGATCTCTGATTCTGATCATTCCTTTGCCATCCAATTCCCTTGCCAAAAAAATGCCGCTCCGCCGCCACTGGCAAAGCACAGATGAAGCCTGCGTTTGCTCCGGTTTCAGTGCCGCGTTTCTCAGAGCGAGCTAAAGCTCGGGACTACCTTGCTTTTTCCAGTTCGCTGATCAGTTTCTCGTAGCGGCGCTGCGGGCAGCATTCTTCGAGAAGAACACGCAGGGAGGCTTTGTTCCGCACGAAGTGGAAAGCGATGATGTCGCAGACGGCTTCGGCTTCGTCCATCTCTTCCAGTTCATGGCGCAGTTGCTGCATGCTCTCGCAGCTGTCATCTGTGGGTGGAGGCAGGAGATCCAGAGCACGGGATTTCAGCTGGCGCAGGATTTTGGTGGGAGCGTGCTGGGTGAGCACCGGTTCCACACGGGCGATGCGGAAGGGCTTCATCTGATCCCAGCCGGTGATGCGCACGCGGCAGACGCCGTAGAGCATGACCTGCGAGGTGCCGTCGGGGTTTTTAACCGAGCAGCGGATCAGTCCCGCCGTGGTGACGGGAAGCACGTCATTCGCGCCGTCAGAAACACCGACGCAGAACATGCGATCGGTTTGCAGCGCATGATCCAGCATGCGGCGGTAGCGGTCCTCAAAGATGAACAGGGGCAGATGGCAGGCGGGAAAATGGTAGCAGTCGTCCAGCACAATCACGGGGAGGGTGTGCGGGAGCACGAAACCTTTGGCAGAGAATGTTTTTGACGAGATGTCCATGAATGAAACGACACGCGGGATACGCGTGCATCCGCCCGATGGTTCCTTGTTTCCTGCGCAAACGCCAACGAATCATTCAAAGCGGAAGGAAAACACGTCGGCGTCCTTGAGAACCCAGCGCAGGCGCACGGGCTTTCCGGCGAGGGCGGAGACATCGTTGCCGGTCTTCCAGCCAATAACGCGGTCGATGTCATCGTAGGAGAGCGCCTTGCAGTCATCCAGCGTGAAGCCTGGCAGGGGTTTGCCCTCGGCATCCTGGATTTCCACCGCCACGGAGCCAGCGGCCCCGGTGGAGAGATTCAGGTGCAGTGCTTTGCCGGTGAACGTGAAGGGTTTGGTGGTCATTTCACCGCCTGCGTAATCTGCGTGCAGCGAGGCGAAGCCATCGAGACGCAGGGTGAAGCGCTGCAACAGCGCGGTGCTTTGCCCGTAGTGGCGCTCCACGTAGAGAGACATCTCCGACTTTCCGGTCTGCACCAAGCCGCAGGCAGGGTAGTTGCTGCGGCTGGTCCAGTTGCGGAAGTGCAGGCCGGGACGCACAAAGCCCTCCATGAAGCTGCGGTTGTAGGCGGTGGTGCCGGCGCGACTGGTCATCAGCACGGCTTCCGAGCAGTCTTTGATCAGAGCAGGGTAGGCCTTCGTGTCTTCGGCGAGGTATTTTTTAGCCTGGTCATCCAGCACGTCCTTGCCGGGCATGAAACGTGCGGCGGTGGAGATGTAGAGATGTGGCGCATTGAAATACGGATTCGTCTGACTGATGTAGATGTGGTCCACCAGCGGCTGGTCGCAGGTCATCTGCACGGCGTCTGTCCATGTGAGGAAGTCTTTGCTGGTAGCGCGACTGACCCAGCGCACCCCCTTGGGCTTCCAGTTTTTTTCATCGATGATGCCTGCGGTGAAGACGCGGAAGTAGGCCACGTAGCACTGCTCCGCCTCGGACCAGAAGGAGACATTCTGCGAATCAAATGCGCCTTTGGTAATGACCGCCGCGTCCTGCATTTTCTGCCAGTGCATGCCATCCGCCGAAACGAAGGCGCTGAGACCGCCGGATTTGCCACCGAGTCCTGCGAGGGCCTTGTAGCGCTGCTCTTTGGGCACACCGGGACGGCGGTCGATGAAGGGGGCGAAGTTGTGCGTGTAGGGAGCCAGATTGGCCAGCATGACGTTGTTGTCTTTGCTGCCGTTGATCTCATGCAGACCGAGCTTGGGCTTCACCCATGTTTTGCCGTCGGCTGATTCGGCGTAGCAGGTCACCTCGCCGCTGGTGCCGTCTTTGAAGCCCGCATTGCCACGGTAGTACATCTGGAATTTGTTCGCCTCGTCATTGTGAATGACGGTGATGTAGGCGCTGAAGCGGCCCTCCCAGGGCTGGTCAAATTTCACCGCGATGCCGGCTTCTTCGGGATGGTGCAGCCGCAGCGTGGCACCCTGCATTTGGTCGATGAGCAGCTTGTCTACGAAGAGTTCACGGCGGGAGCCGATGGATGTGACTTCGGCGGAAGCGATGCTGGCGCAAAGGAAGAGAAAGGGCAGGAGAGAGCGGCGCATGCTCTCTCATACAGGCGGTGAAGCAAAGTACTTGCGAGCTTTAGCTCGATCTGGGAGGCGCAGGTGCGCGCTGGAACTTCGAAATCGATTGTTCGACAATCGTCAATCCTCAGGCTTAGAGCGTCGTGGTTGTGCGCGATTGACGATTGATGAACAAGGATTGTTGATTTTCGAAGTGTTGAACACGCGCAGACGTAGAGCCTCGGCTAGCTCTGGGTGGTGCGGAGCTTCCCAGAGCGAGCTAAAGCTCACGAGTACATTTTTCCCGGATCACAGACTCTTCAAATACGCCACGATGTCGCTGATGGACTGCGGGGTGAGGCCGAGCTGCTGGGGCTGGTACATGAGCGAGCGGGTCATCTTCTGGATGCTGGCGATGCGCTCTTTTGGCACGGTCTGCACGAGGCCGCCCATGCATTTGATCATGACGGGATCGCCACTGGAGAGGATCATGCCGCTGATGGTGAGGCCGTCCTTGGTTTTGATCTCGCTGCCTTCATAGCCGTGGGAGATGTCAGCGGAGGGGTGGGCGATGGCCTGGGCGATGACTTCGCTCGGCTGCTGCTTGCCAAAGGTGCTGAGGTCGGGGCCGAATTCGACACCCATCTTGCCGACCTTGTGGCAGGTGAAGCAGACGGCGATGGCGGCCTGGCCGCGCTTGGCATCGCCGGGGAGTTGAGCGATCTCTGCGCCGGTGGGCAGCTTTGGTGCGTCCTTGAGTTCAGGGGGCATTTCGACGGCGACGAGCTTTACTTTGGCAGGATCATACAAGCCCAGGGCCTTCATGCCGCTTTCCACATCGTAGGACTGCCAGTCGTTGCCCTTGCGATTGAGCAGCCACCACTTGGCGAGATCCTTCATGGGGAAGTCCTTGGAGTTGGCGAGTTCGATCATCGCGCCTGCAGCTTCGCGGCTTTTCACGAAGGCGAGGCCGGTGAGCATGAGCTTGCGCTGATCTTCGGTGAGTGCGCCGTCCAGCGCGCGGGTCTTGAAGGCTTCGGCCGCAGCGGCGGGGTGCATGCGCCAGGCGATCCAGGCCTCTGCCTCCGTCCATGCAGCGGGCTTGTCCTTGCAGATGACGGCATAGAGTTCGGCTTCCTTGCCTTCAGCGCCAAGACCGAGTGCTTCGAGGTAGGCGCGGTCTTTGCCGTCAAACTGCTGTGCAAGTTTCACAAGCAGCGGGAGGCTTTGGGCGGCTGGGACTTCGCGAAGTGTGAGTGCGACTTCACGGCGCACTGCTGCGGAGGAATCTGCGACCATCTTGGCAGCCATGGCCAGCACATCCACACCAGCACGACGCAGAGCACGGTAGGCGACGAGGCGCTGATCTTCGGACTTGGATTCGAGCCAGGGCTTCACCTGAGCGACGCCTTCTTCACCCATCTGTGCGAGCAGCCATGCGGCGCGTGCTGCGATGAAGGTGTTGTCGTCCTTGAGCAAGGCGGCGACGGCAGGCACGGCTTTTGCACCCTGGGCTTTCAAGGCGGTGAAGCCGTTGTAGCGTACATTCGGCGCGGGGCTTTTCAGCGCAGCGATCTGGCCTTCCGTGGTGTCGAGCTTGAGCGCTGGCACGTTGGATGCAAAGCCCTTCGGTGCGATGCGGTAAATGGTGCCGGTGTAGCGTTCATCGAGCGTGCCGTGGCCACCCACGCGGGCATCGAACCAGTCGGCGACGTAGATTGCGCCATCGGGGCCGACTGTGACATCGCTGGGGCGGAAGCGGGTTTTGAGTTCGCCGGAGGGTTTGCCGCCGAGGAAGTCGGAACCAGCGAATTCCTTCTCCTTGTTGGAGGTCATGAAATCAAAGCGCTCCATTTTCCAGCCTGCACCATCGAGCTTGGGAAGATAGCCAAAGACGACGTTCTTGCCAGCTTCGCAGGCGAGAAGAAGGCCGTTCCATTTCTTGTCGAGCGCGCCGTTTTCATAGAAGCCGACGCCGGTGGGCGAGCCGCCACCATAGACATCACCCGCAGGCATGGTGCCGGGATCTTCCTGGCGCCACTCGGCGGTGGGTGTGTCCTGGCCGGGGCGTTTGTCCGCCCCCCAGGAGCGCAGGCCGTCGGCGGAGGCAAAGCCGGCATTGCCTCCTTCCATCACCGGGGACACACGGCAGGCGGGAGGGTCGTCGTTGTCGCTTTGGAAAACATCGCCAAAGGAGGTGATGGTCTGCTCGTAGCTGTTGCGGTAGTTGTGGCCGATGATGGTGACATTCGTGCCATCGGGATTCATGCGTGCGGCGAATCCGCCGATCCACACGTGGCCGTCGTCGCTCTTCTGTCCGGCGATGTCCTGCATCATGTAGGGACTGCCCATGCGGAAGGTCTTGCCGGAATGATCGGTGAACTTGGCACCCGTGTTGCCCTGATTCCAGTACCACTGGCCGTCCGGTCCAGCTGTGACGCTGTGCAGGCTGTGGTCATGCTGACGACCACCGAAGCCGGTGAGCAGCACATCGCGCTTGTCCACGGCGGGATCAAATTTGCCGTCGCCATTCACGTCGGTGTAAACGAGCAGGTCGGGCGGCTGAGAGACGACGATCTTATTGCCAAGCACTGCAACGCCGAGAGGGGCGGCGAGTGCGGACTCTTGTACGAAAACAGTGCTCTTGTCGGCACGGCCTGAGCCGGTGGTGTCTTCGAGCACGACAACGCGGTCGCCTTCCGGCCTGCGGCTTCCTTTGCTGCGGTAGTTCACACCTTCCGCCACCCAGAGGCGACCCTGGGCATCGAAGTCAATGTTGGTAGGATTGAACAACGCGGGTGAGGTGGCCCAAACGGTGACTTCCAGTCCTTCGGGCACGGTGAACATGTCAGCAGGCACGGTGGTCTTGCCGTCGTCCACGATGGGCGGCGCAGGCTTGGGAGCGTTGGGCGGTGTTTCAGTATAGATCTGGAATTTGACCGACGCATTGCTGGCCTTGCCGCCGCGCTCCATGCCGCCGTCATCGATGGCCGCCTGTGCGGTGAAGCCGACCACACCCTGCGGCAGATCATAAACGATCACCGAACGCGCATGCGTGCCGATGCCGTTTTCAAACTTCTGGCCTTTCACGAGCAGAGCATCGCCCATGGCGGATTTGCCGACGCGTGTGCCGCCGGAGCCCTGGCTGGCGGCTTTCCATGGCAGCTTGGTCAGGTCCTTGGTGGAGCCGTCGGCCATGATGAGCTTGGGCTCCAGCCAGTCCGCCCAGTCGCAGCTGATGCCGTCTTCATCCGAGACCACGAGGTAGAGTTCCTTCGCGCCTTTCAGGGAGGCATCCACCTTGACCAGACGGGATGTGCTTGCGGGGGTGAGCTTCGGGCTTTCGAAGACGGGAGTGGCCGCGATGGCGCAGGAGGCGGAGGCGAGCAGCGCGAGGAGAGGCAGATAGCGGGACGTCATGGATGGAAGGACTGGAAAGTAATCGAGAGCTTTCGCTCTCTGCGGAGTCTGGGAGGGATACGACCTTTCCAGAGAGAGTCTTAGCTCTCAACTACTTTGGCTTGTGGCGCGGAAAACTTTCTCCACATTCGCTGCATGAAATCCTTTCTGCTTTTTCTGACTGTTGCGCTGCTTTCATCCTGCCAGACCACCACCGAGGAATATCACGTAGGCAGCGTGGCGGAAGCGAAAGCGTTTGCGCGGAGAGCTGTGGAGGTGGGCTACATTCACGCGGGAGGAGAGGCGGCGCTGGTCGCGGAGAAGTCCGTCGGCAGACCGCTCGAAGGCAAATGGAGCCCGCAGAAGATTGACAACTTTCTGAATCAGTATGCGGCGGAACATCCGCGCCTGATGGAAATCAACAAGGCGGCCACCACGGGGAAGATCAGTGAGAAGGAGCGGGTGATCCTGGTGAATGTGCTGCGCGGGCAGGAGGAACGGCTGGCCGAAGCCAAACTGGCCGAGCAACAGGCAGCCGCGGACAATCTGAATGAATCGGCGATGATCAACAGCCAGAGTTCATCGTATCGGCAAAACTCTGCGCTCATGCAGGCGACTCCCCAGTCAAGCTATAGCGGGTATGGGACGGGGTTTGGTGGCACAAGCTTCTGAGAAAGCAGCATCGAGCTTTTGCTCGTTCTGGGAAACGCCTGCGTCACACCCAGAATCCCGAACGAGGTGAAGCTTGGGAGTGCTTTTTTACTTTGTCTTCATGACATAGACTCCATCCCAATCAGCAGGAGGAGGAGGATTGAGTTTCATGGCCTCGCAGCGCTCGATCATGACAAGAGAGGGGTTCGCATCCTGATGAATCTCGCGTCTGGCTGAGCGTTCAAACAGGGCTTTGGCAGCGTCCCAGTCTTGAGATTGATATGCGGCGATGCCTTTTTCAAAGAGATGCAGGCACTCCTCGGTCTCGGGGGAAACGTGCTTGGTGAAGTCCACGAGTTCGTAAACTTCGGCGGGCTGGCTGCGGCCTTTGACAACGATGCGATCAAGGAAGCGATAGGTGATGTCCTGCTTGTGCTTCTCAGCGAGCGCCTTCGTCTCTCCGGTGATCATGGTGTACACGCCGTAGCTCTTTGCACCGCTCTCGCTGCGGGCGGCGAGGTTTACGGTGTCCCCCATCATGGTGTAGTTGAATCGGCGACGGGATCCCATGTTGCCAATGATGGCTTCACCGGAATTGAGGCCGATGCGCGTCTTCATTTCATAGACGATGTCCGGCCAGCCACCTTCCTTGCGCCATTTCTCGCGCAGTTCAATCTGGCGCTTCTGCATGAGCAGGGCGGCGCAGCAGGCACCATAGGCATGACCGGCAAAGGGCAGGGGCGCCCCGAACATGCCTACGATGGCGTCGCCAATGAACTTGTCGAGCGTGCCGCCGTTGTCGTGCAGGATGTCGGTCATCTCTGAAAGATAGTCGTTCATCAGCGTGACCAGGCGTTCAGGCGTCAGCTTTTCAGAGAAGGAGGAGAACCCGGCGATGTCGCTGAAGAACGCGGTGATCTCCGCCTGATGTCCGCCGAGCTTGGGCTCCTCACCGGAGGAGATCATCTGCTTGACGACCTGCGGTGACACGAAGGTGCCGAACATGCCTGTGATGCGTCCCTTGGCGCGTGACTCAATGATCAGGCGGTGAAGAATGGAACCGCCCTCAACGAGGGCAAAACCAAACACCGGCCATGCAAGGGGCATGTGAAGGCTCTCGATCTGAAAGTAATAAAACGCGGTGAAGACATAAGCACTGACGACCAATGTGGGAACGAGCAATGCGAGCCAGATGGGACCGAAGCGCACAGGAATGATGGTGATCAGCGCCAGCAGCGCCCAGACGCCGATCAACTGGAGGAGGTCAGGCTTCTTGATATAGTCGCCACCGAGGATGTTGCTGAGGGCGTTGGCATGCGTGAGCACCAGCGGCGTCTGCGGGCCATGCGGAGTGGGGCCGAGATCTGCGAGACCAGCGGCGGTCTGACCGATGAAAAGAATCTGGCCTGCCACTGGCGGGCGATCTCTGGGCCATTCCTTGTCTTTGAACTCCAGCAGGTTGGCCATCAGTCCGGCATAGGGAAAGACTTTGAAGGTGTCAGGATGACGGTAGTTGATCGTCATCTGCCCGCGATTATCGACGGGGATCTGCCACTGCTTGTGGGTGCCCTGGATGCGAATGGAATCACCGAGCACCACCTGCACGGCATCGGTTTCCACGGCTTCACAGGTGAGGAGCGCCTGTAGAACGAGGCTGGGAAAGACGCGTGTGCCGCAGCGCACCACCAGCGGAATCTGACGGCGCACGCCATCGGCACCCGGCGGCGAATTCACAAATCCGGCATGCGAACTCTCCGCGATGAGGGGCACGGGGAGCAGCACGGTGTCGTTGCCTATGAGGCGGCTGATGTCTCCCTGGAAGTTCGAGATCGCCTTGGTGTTGCCTGCATACTCGGCTTCGAATTTTTTGCTGTTCTCCAGTGTTTCTGCAGCGGCCGCGGTGATGTAGATCGTGGACTGCACCAGAGCATCGCCAAACATTTGATCCTTCGAAGGGTCAGCGCTCGGTTCGGTGAAAAGAACATCAAAGGCTGCCGCCGCAGGCGGGCGTGAGCCGAGCAGCGTGACGAGCTGCGCATGCACTTCGCGGGGCCAGGGCCAGCGGCCGAGTTTCGCCAGCGCATCTTCATCAATGCCCACGACAAGGACCTGAGGATCCGCAGGCGGATCAGAAGCTGCACGCGCCTGAAAACGCCAGTCCAGCGTGAGGTTTTCCAATTCTTCGCCGAGGCGCGTTGTGCTGAAGCCCAGCGCCAGCAGCAGCACCAGAGGCAGCAGGATGAATTCAAAACGCAGGCTGCCGAGTTTCCTTTTTCTCATGCGCGGCTAATACTTCATGTTCATGCCGAAGTGCAAGCGGCCAGCAGGCGCGCCGACCAGGCCGGTGCTGCGCAGATTCCAGCCGTAGGCGAGGCGCATATCGAGATTGCTGCCGAGGCTGTAGCGCAGGCCCACGCCTGAGCTTTGCAGATTAAGATTCGGCTCCGAGGCATAGGTGCCCACGCTTTCCAGATAGGCGAAGTCGTAGAAGACGAAGGTGTTCAGGTTGTCCACTTTCTTGCCGCCCCAGGTGGTGAACTGAATCATGGGCAGGTTCAGCTCCATGTTGGCAACGATGCCGCGATCTCCACGCGCGGAGCTTTCATTGAAGCCGCGCACGGTCTGGTAGCCCCCTGCAAGCATCTGCTCTGTGGGGAGCAGACGCGTGTTGGAATACTGCCCCGCCGTGTGCATGAGAGCGGAGAAGCCAAACGGCAGGCGGATGAGGCGGTCCAGTTCCGCCTTCGCGTACCAATACTTCGCCTGGGAACCCGCGCGCAGGCTGTCAAAGGCGGCGTAATTGTTGTGCCCGAGTACATTGCCCGGACTGTAGATGGCGGAAATGCCAAAGCGTGTATAGCCCAGAGGGTCATGCACGAGGAGATTGTATCCGGCGCGAAATTGGAACACCTCAGCGGTGTTTTGCGAGAAGGTCTGGCCGCCAAAGAGGATGTCTGACGTGGTGCTCTTGTAGTCGAGCGCGAAGGTCGCCTTGTGCTGGACTTTGCTCCAGGCGCTGGCCAGCGGAACGGTGTAGGCGGCGGAAAGCTGGCGGTTCCTGCCGTTGACGCCGAGAAGTCCTGCGGCCTGCCCGGACTGCGTGGCGGAGTCCACATACACGCCGAGAAGCTGGAGCCGATGGCGCCATGGAAGGGGAATGTCCCAGGCCAGGGCATGCGCCTTGAGCCGGTCGAGTTCCTGATTGCCGGTGAAATTATAATTCATCGACTGCTCCGTGCCAAACAACTGCATCACGGTGAAGCCGCCGGAGATTTGATTCAGCCCTGTGGAGCGCAGGCCGGAATTGGCATAACCGATGTAGGCTTTGACGGGATTGTTCTCGGTCGTTTTTAAGACGATGTCGCTGGTGCCGTCCTTTTTGCCGCGCTCGTAGATGACGTTGACGTTGCGGATGGGGTTCTCGTTGAGCCAGGCGACGTCGCTGGAGATTTTGCGGGTGTCGATGCGCTCTCCGGGCTTCACGCTCACTTGGCGGGCCATGTAAGTAGGGTTGGAGCGTTTGGCTCCTTCCACCTTCACCTCTCCCAGCACGCCTTCACGCACGATGACCTGCACATGCCCGCGGGTGATGTCCTGCTGAGGCAGGTAGGCATCCACGAGCGGGAAATCGGTGGCCTGATAGGCTTTGTTGATGCTCTTCACCATACGGTTGAGCACGGCCATGCTGAGCGGCTGCCCCATGAATTCCTTCTGCAGGGAATCGGCGAGCCCGGCAGGCAGATGCAGTGCCGGGTCCACCACGAGAACATGACTCATGTCCTTGTGCATGGACTTGGACGGCTTGGAAATCAGGTGCAGGCCTTTCAGATTCACACCGAGCGGTTTTGTATCACCCTCGACATTGTCAGCGTCAGGCTTCTTGGAGGCTGCGGCCGCATCATCCGTGGCTGGCTGCGCACGTGGAATCTGCATTCTGTCCACCAGCGTGCCGGCACCGGTTGCATTGGGAAACTCCTGGGCACGCAGGCTGCAAGGCAGCGCGCAAACGATCATGACAAGCAGCAGAAACTGCATGAATGAGAACGATGGCATAAGGTGTGTGGCTGCGTGGTCAGCGGAGCGCATGATCGAGTTCCTCCTGACTTTGAGGGGTGGTGGCGTTGTTGAGTTTAAGGATGACAAAAGGTCCCGGTGGGACGCCATCGAGGGCGGTGTTTATCATGCCGTCCCATGACAGCAGCAGCGCAGTGCCGTCCTCTCCCAGGGCCAGCGAAAGATCCTGAGCTCCAGCAGGCGCAAGCAATGAGTGGAGATGGGTCTGCACCTCAGGTGCCGCAGCCGTGCCGGTGGCATCCATGACGGCGAGTCCGCTGGCTTCGTTCACAATGTAGTCGCCCAGGCCACCGAGAGCGAGTGAGAGCTCTCCAAAGGCTCCCGGTGAAATGCTGGCACGCAGGGCAGTTTCGATGGTGGCGGGAACAGGTCTGCCATTGACCTCCACGGTGGTGCTGCCGGAGACAAACTCGAGCCGTGCCGTGCCATCGCCACCCAGTGCCATGACCAAGGTGCTGAAGGATTCTGGTGTGGACACTCGATTGAGGAACTGCTGCACATTGAGCGAGGGCAGGGGATCTCCCAAATTGAGGGATTGTGCGCCTGCCTGCACGGTGAGAGGGACTTCTCCCGTGCCGATCGCGCCGATGGCGAGTTCGCTCTGGGCCAGCAGGCTCATGCTTGCGTTTAACTGAGCCACGGAAGCCGCGCTGGGGGCACCCACTGCGGTGCCGATGGCGAAAAGTCCGCCACCATTTTGCAGACGGATGGTGCCATCGCCCCCGAGACTCAAGTTGAGCTCGCGTTCAGCAGTGGCAGACGTGCTGGAATTCATCTGCGACTGAAGGCTCAGGCTGGCTGGACCACCGCCGCCAATGGAGCCACTGCCAGAGCCGAAGGTCTGACCGAGAAAGGCTGAAGTGGAGGCTGTGCCTGCAATGCCCGCGCCACCGGCCAGAGCACCTGCGATACTCTGCGCGCCGATTCCACCGCCAGCTACGCCTGCGATGGAGGTTGTATTGAAATTGTTGGTTTGGGTGGAGGATGAAAAAGTCGATCCACCCGGTGGGTTGAAGTTTTGCAGGAAGACATTGGTCACCGGAGTGATGACCGCGCTGGTGGAAAAGCCGGTGGTGGTGATGGTGCCGAAGCCTGGCTTGGTGAGCGGTGAAGTCACCACCTTGGTGCCGTCCACGAAGAGCTGATTGTCACCGCCGCCACCGCTCAGGTTTTGCGTGAAGGTGTAGAAATTGGTGACGGTGTTGTCATTCCCGGCACCGAGATTGAGGCCGATGGTGTTCACGCCAGTGAAAGCGTAGCTGCGAGTGCTGACGGTGATCAAAGACGCACCAATGACGTAACCTTGCCCGGTCTGGAGGCTGGTGTCATCGAGGATGAGTACCGCGAGGGGATTGCCTCTGCCGTTCACTGCGCTGTCGATGGTGGCCTGATTGGAGAAGACAAACCGGTTCGCGCCCGTGCTGCTGCCAGTGAGATTTTCAAACGAGCTGAAATGGATTGCGCCCAGAGTGCCTGAGTTGTTCGCGGTGATCTGAAATACATTGCCGCCTTCGGCACCGACGAGGGTGTCCGCATGACTGGCGGAGCCGATGAGGTTTTCAATGCTGGTGAAGCTGGCGCTGCTGACGCTGACCGGGCCTGTAGCGGAGGCAAAGGTGACGGTGTCATTGCCTGCGCGTCCAGTGACTGTCAGGGAGTCAGTCGTCAGGTGGGAGAGATCGATCACGCCATTGAAGGTGGCGGAGAAGGCTTGCGCAAAGATCTGCGGCGCACCCACAAGCCTGCCGCCGGTGAGATTCACGGAATGCAGTGCCGCCGACTGCCCGACGCTGCTCTGCAAGGTGACATCACCCGTGAGGCCGGCATTCAGCGTCAGATCACGGCCTGTGCTGCCGCCGTTGCTGATGGCTCCACTTACGGTGATGGATGCTCCGTTTGGCACGGCACCGCTGCGCGTGGTGTCCAGCGTGGCATTGGCAGCGAGGGTGAGCGGACTGCTGATGATGATCTCTCCGCCTGCGGTGGCGATGCCTGCGCAAAGAAGGGTGCTTGATCCATTCAAGGTCACGGCACCGCCGAGGTCGATGATCTGCTCGCTCACGGTGATCTCGCCAAGGGTCAGGATCGTCAAAGGTGCGCGCCATGTCGAGGCGCGGATTTCAACATCTCCCGAAGTGGCGGCGCCGATGGTGATGTGGCTCAAACTGGATGAGAGCGCGCCGATGCCGGCGGAATTGATCAGGAGCGTGCCCGCTGCGCCGTCTCCCAGCCCGATGGTGGTGCCCGCAGAGACTGAGCGGATGGCCAGCGTGCCGGTGCCACCAATTGTTGAGGCTCCCGAAATGCTGACGGTGTCGGTGATGATGATGGTCGCGCCACTGTTGGTGATGGCGGTGTTGGCACCAAGATCCACGCCGGTGTTTTCATAGCCGGTGGGAGTGCCGATGCCGGAGACCGATATGGTGGCACCTGCGCTGGTGATGACGGTTCCAGCATCCTGAAGAGAAACGCCATGATTGCCGCTGCCATCGCCACCACCAGCCACGCCGAGGAGCGTGATGCCGCCTGCCGTGGGCAAGGTGGAGGTGGAGCGGATGGTGGACCCATGAATCATGAGGATGCCGACATTGCCGTCCCCCGTGTCTCCGCTGCGACCGTTCAACGCGATGGCACCCATCCCGGACGTGGTCAGTGTGACGTTGTTCAGGATGATACCAGCGAAGTTGCCGCCTGTGGCAGTGGGGAACTGGTTGGCATCCAACTGCATGCGTCCATCCACCACGGAGATCGTGGCTCCGGAGTTGGCGTTGATCTCGCGCGTGGCTGTCAGGTAGATGGAGCCGGCGCCGGTGTTGGAAACGTGGCTGCCATTCACTTCGATGCCGTATCCAGTCAAAGTGATCACACCGCCTTGTGATGAGAGGTCGGTATTGATGCGGATGTGGTCCGTGTTGGTGGTGATGATGCTGACGCTGCCGAAGGCGCTGAGTCCGCTGTCCGCGCCGATGGTGCCAATGGTGAGTCCCAGCGTATTGAGGATCTGGATGGAGCCAATCGTGCCGATGGTCGTCAAAGTCTGGACGGCGTTGTCGGCACTGGTGAGGTAGAAGTCGCTGTTGCCTGCGAGTTTAAGCCCCCACGACGTGATGGAGCCATGGCCGAGAACGCTGCCACCCGTCGTTTGGAGGGTGACCACGCCAAAGGCACCTGCGCTGACTGCGCCGCCATTGTCCAGCAGGATGGCCGCCGTTTGAGCGCTGCTGCTGGAGCCGGTCCTGCCCGCAAGCGTGATGTTGCCGCAGTCCGAAAGGATCTGCCCGCCAATGATGATGGCCTGGAAGTCTCCCTCAAACGAAGTGGCTCCCTGATTGGCGTTGAGGGTGACATTACCCGCGTGAGTAAGGATCTGCGCCCCTGCCAAAATCTGCACGCTGCGCCCCGCATTGATGACAACCGAGCCGCTGCCGCTGGACTGAATCACACCTGTGCCACCGCCCTGCGTGGTCATGATGAAATCACGATCCGCATTGATAGTCAGCGTGGTGGCGGAACTCCACTGAATGAGGCCCGCTAGTGTGATGTTCCCCTCGCCGCCTGTGGCGTTACGGTCGGTCTGGATGATGAGGTTGCCGCAGTTGGTGTCAAGCCACGTGGAAATGTCCGAGGCTCTGAGCGTGTTCGCCTGCGCGGGATTGGTGATGGTATTTCCTGCCACGCAGTTGGTGATGAGGATGTCGTTGGGGTCGAGCAGCAGGGTGCCTGCGCTTCCTTGAGGCGCGCTGAGATCAACGCGGCCTGTCAGTGATTCAATGATCAGCGCCTGCTTGCCGGAAAGTTCCGCCTGCCCGCCATCACCGCTGGTCACGCCTCCGCGTGCCTGCAAGGTGCCGCTGAAGGTGAGCTGGCCGCTGGCAAAGGCCACCACATTGCCGCCGTTGCCGTTAGTTC
>NZ_JBAQCR010000092.1:0-3858 GCF_049294395.1 Prosthecobacter sp. | reverse complement strand
GTTCACCGCCTCGGCAGTGGCCACGGGATCCACGCCCGGCGTGGTGACTGCGGGCGAGGCCCCTGCCCCGCCTGCACGCAGAATATCCGCCTGCACCGGCTGCAAGGCCACGAGCAGTGCAAGAATGAAAATAGCAGCCGTGTGAGACACGGCATGACGCTTCCTGAGACGTCGGAAAGTGGCAAAAGGTGTCATGACAAAAAATGGAAAGTTCAGTTCGTTTGAGCGGGCAGCACGCGCTGGAGCGCCGCCTGATCGAGCACGATGGGGGTTTCTTTGAGCAGCCGGGCCAGATAGGCCTGGGTGTTTTCGCGGAGGCGCTCGTTGCGTAACGTCACGCGTAACTGGGCGCGAACCTGATCCAGTGTGGGGGTATAGGATTCGCGGGTTTCCAGCACCTTCAGCAGGTGCCAGCCGTCATCGAGCCGGATAGGCTGAGACGTGGTGTTCGACTTCAGCACGGGCATCTTCGTTCGAATTTCCGGCCGGATTTGGTTTTCCGTGAGCCAGCCGATTTCGACGAGATTTTTTCCGTCACGCAATGCGGCCTGGATTTTTTCCTTCGCCTGCTGCTGTGCCTGCGCATCCGCATTCGGAGCCACAGGCACAAACACCTGAGCCATGTGGTAGGTGCGCGGCACCAGCAGCGAGGGCTTGCGCAGTTCGTAGGCGGCTTTGAGTTCGTCCTCGTCAGGAAAGTGGGCGGGCGGCTGCGCCACGGACTCCAAGTAGCTTTGGGTCAGCGCGGTATCGCGCGCACGCTTCAGCCGAGCCACGACCTGCGGCTCTTCATCCCACTTCTTCTCCAGCGCCTGATTTAAAACGAGGTGCTGGGCGATGAATGAACGCACCACCTGCTCCAGCAGCACTTTGTCTTCGCGCACGGCGGCAAGCTGCCGCGCATCCAGCGTCTCCAGAGAGGCGCGCACATCCTCGACTGTGATCTCCACACCGCCTGAACTCACCAGCCGTTTTGCTTCATCGGCCGGTGCAGCCGTGAATGCCAGCAGGAGCAGGAGATGGAGGGCGCGGGTCATGGCTTCGTGGCGGGTGGCGAAGCGGAAGCCGTGGAGGCGGGTGGCGCGCCGGATTTGACGGCATCGTCATGAAAGGGGCTGTGCTTGCTGTTTTGCAGCTTGTCCGCGTAGTCCTGCACGAGGGTTTGCAGCTTCACCTTGGTGGTGCCGGTGAAGGGCTCGCGTGCCAGCAGGGCTTTGCCGAGGCCGAAGTTTTTGTAGCGTTCGAGGATCTCGCTGCCGATTTTGTACAGCTCCAGATTTTTGCGCTCGCGGTCAGCCACTTTGTTTTGCAGATCGGTCACGCTGGCCACGGCCTTGGCGCGCTCGGCTTCTTTGGCACGGGCGATGGTGGCGGCTTTGTTGAAGCCTTCCTTCCATTTCTCCAGGGCCATTTTGTACTGGGCGTTTTCGTTTTCACGCACTTCCAGTTTGGCGGTGAGTCCATCGATGGATTTGCGAGCGGCATCCTGGTCTGCTGCCGCCTGCTTCGTGGCGGCAGCGAGCTTTTTCTTCAGGGCTTCGATCTCATCGGCCTGCTGCTTGATGGTGATGTCGTTCTGCGCCTGCACCGCCTGCAGATTGGCGCGGTCCGTCTCCACGGCGCGCAGACGCACAGCGATGCTTTTCAAGGACTGGCTCAGGCGCTGCTCCGTGGGAGTGAGGTCTTCCGCATGCAGCAGTCCTGCGGCCCCAAGCAACATGACAGGAAGAATGAAGAGGGTGTGTTTCATGATCAAAACTTGGCGTTGATGTCGAACATAAGGATGTCGGCCTTGAACTGCGGACCGGCGATCTGATTGGCGCTCATCCAGCGCAGCGCGGCATTGACGCGCGGAGAGAGGGCGATGGCTCCGCCGATGGTGTAGCCTTCGAGATTGGTGCCGCCGCCGCCGAAGTTCTGATCGTTGAAACCGTCCACCAAGGAGTCGGATTCGCGATGCGTGTAGCCGAGGTAGGTCATCCAGTCACCGCGCTTGTGCATTTCTGGCGTGCCAAAGCGCAGGTGGATGTCCCATGCCTTGTTGCCACCGGCGAATCCGCCGGAACTGCGGTTGTTGACCGCAATGGCATTCATGGCCGACCGGTTGAAGGCAAGGTTTTGCAGATACTCGGCCATCAAAGAGACCTGGAAGGGCTCGAAGCCGTTGTAGTCGAGGCGGGCGGTGACGGAGGCCACACGGAACGGTGTTGCGAGGCCGTAGTACTGAAACTGATTCGTGGTGCCGAAGCCGTTGGTGGCATTGGCGACGATGTTGCGAATGGGGCGGTAGGTGTTTCCCTTCTGCGCAAAGGTGGGGCGGGAGCTGTCGGTGTTGCCCTGGTCTTCCGCATTCTGGGGTGCGTAAGGACTGGAGAGCACGCCTTCGATGTTTTGGAAGTGGTAGTAGGCGGCTGCGACTTTGGCATGCCAGTCCTTGCTGATCTTCCAGTCCACACCCACCTGGCCTGCGTGCAGCCATTTGTCCCGGCTCTGAAACTTGGAAGGCTGGTTGGAGGCGAAGTTGAGATCGGTGTTGAAGATGGGAAAAGTTCCCAGCGTGAGGAAGGGCTCAAGGCCGTCATGCACGTTGTAACGGCTCTTCAGCACTACGCCGTCGAAGCCGATGTCTTCAGACCAGATGGCGGCGGTGGAGAAGAAGGGATTGTCAAAGCGACCGATGGTGAACGAGAATGCATCCACGGGCTCCCACTTCAGGAAAGCGCGATCCAGCCAGATGGCATACTTGGAAAACTGGCCGCCCTGCTGGCTGAAATTCCCCCCGGGCGCGGCGTTGGTGCTGCCAAGAGATTGATTGCCTGAGACCGGGGAATTGCTGTCGCCAGTGCCGACACGCACGCCGAGGCTGAAGTGATCCCCGAGATCAATTTCGGTGCCCAGACGAAGACGCAGACGCACGCGCTCGCGATCCTGGTCGGCATTGATCTGCGGAGCAAACTGCGTGCTGCTGGTGTCATAAGGCGCGCCGGTGTTGATGACATTGAAGTTCGGGAAGGCCCCGCTCACATCATTGCCGGAAGGAAAGCTGTCATACTCATACCGCATGCGGAAGTCGACAAAGGGATGCCAGGCACTGACCCACTCCGGGAGAAGGGTGGGTGAAAGGATGCCGCCCTTTTTGGCTTCGAGCACGAGTTCATCTTTGATCTGCTCGCGCAGCTCGTTCTTCACAAACTCCGGCACGTAGGTGACGCGGATCTTTTCACTGTCTGCGATGACAGCTCCGGCTGCACCGCCTGCGACAGCGGCAGCGGAAGCAGGGATGCCCGTGGCGCGCGCAAACTCCTGCTCGGCTGCTTTGCGCTCTCTGCGCTTCGCCTTGGCGGCGGCCACGTCTGCCTCTGCCACGCGGAAGAGATCCTGTGCATCTTCCTTGGTCATCATGCCGCGCTCCACCATGCGCTTGACCAGATTCACCGCGAGGCTTTCGGCCATGCTGGGTTCGTCTTCCTCTTCTTCCACCGGGGGTGGTGCAGCAGGCGCCTCAGTGGGGACGGGCAGTCCACGGGGATCAAACAGTTCATTCGGCGGCAGGTCCTTGTCATTGGGTACTGGCGGAGCAGCGGCGATTTCCTTGGGCAGCGGAAGTGAGGCTTCGACGAGCGCGGGGTCTGTCTGCACGGGGGCTGGTTTTGCGGGCGCGGCATTGGGGGCCGCCGTTTGTGACCACGCTGAGGCAGCGAATGCGAACAAACCGGGAAGGACCAGATGATGGATGCGAGTGGGCAGCATTGGGAAAAGTTTTGCGCGTGAGTTCATGCCTCAGTTCGGTTTGCGGGCGGAGAGTCGGAGGCTGATGGGCATGGGCATGCCGTCGGGTGGCGGCTCGCTGAGCACGAG
>NZ_JBAQCR010000091.1:0-1968 GCF_049294395.1 Prosthecobacter sp. | reverse complement strand
ATATATAATTATTGCATGCCTGGCTTGCAGTTAATGCAATGTCTTGCATAGTGCACACCCGTGGTAGGTCTCCTGAGGTATTCCAATTGACCATTCCAAAACTAGGGTTTCTGTCAAACCACGGATTTTACCTTCGGTAAAGTTATTAGCTGAAACTTATTTTCATAACTATATTAAGGAATAGTTTTCACTATTTCTTTCGCATTGATAATCTCATGTATTATGCAATAATAATATATAAATATAAGTGTTTGGTTGTGTATTGTTTTTATATTTACTGATGTAGCTTACAAAATTTTAAAAACAAATTTTTTTCCGTCAAGGCCTAGTATTTTTCAAAGATCAAAGTTTATGTATTTAATTCCCAAGCAATATGTTGTTATACAATAATATTAAATTAAATTAATATAATCTTTAATTCAAAAAATTTTGTTTGAGTTACTTTTGATTGTCAGCTATGTATATTAATTGTTTTAGAATCAATATTAATCGTGCCAACAATGTTTCTAGTTTCCCACTTAGTATACGTGTAATGTATATTTTCTGCAATACAATATTAAAGCCACAAATTTCTAGTATTAACAGCAAAGTATCATAACATATTCGATATTCAAACAGGTACTACCAGTATTATAAATTACAGTATTTAATGTAATACATATTGCATCATACTATAGTATTCATATATAATTATTGCATGGTTGTCTTGCAGTTAATTAAATATCTTGCATAGTACACACCCATGGTAGATATTCTGAGGTATATCAATTGACCATTACAAAACTAGGGTTTCTGTGAAACCACGGGTTTTACCTTCGGTAAAACTATTAGCTGAGACTTATTTCCATAACTATATTAAGGAATAGCTTCACTATTCCTTTCGCATTTATAATATCATATATTATACAATAATAATATATAAATATAATATTATATTTGCGTGCACGCGTACTGTGCCTGGGGGATCCTATTTGTCTACATTACCAGTACCTGAATTTCATAAGCATCACACTTACACGCTCAATAAATGTGTTGCTATGACTTCCTCATACTGGGTACGCAAATTGTGGCGCAACTACATTACCTGTAGGCTTCGTGTGGCCCTGTTAAAGGTTGTAACACAATACTAGACACACGAATTTCTAGTACTGGAATTAAAAAATTACCATAACAATAACATTACACAATTCTTCAAACACACGTATATAAGTGTTGATATGAGTTACGAAATACTTATTGTAACTTATACATATTACATTACATCACAACAACACAACATCAGTACATACTCTCAATATCGCAGCTAATTCGATGCATAGTGCACACCCGTGGTAGGTCTTCTGAGGCATCTCAATTGACCATTACAAAACTAGGGTTTCTGTGAAACCACGGGTTTTACCTTCGGTAAAACTATTAGCTGAGACTTATTTCTATAACTACATTAAGGAATAGCTTCGCTATTCCTTTCGCATTTATAGTATCATATATTATACAATAATAATATATAAATATAATATTATATTTGCGTGCACGCGTACTATGTCTGGGGGATCTTACTTATCTACATTATCAGTACCTGAATTTCATAAACATCACACTTACACGTTCAATACATGTGTTATGCCTTCCTCATACTGGGTACGCAAATTGATGGCGCAACTACATTACCTGTAGGCTTCGTGTAGCCCCGTTAAAGGTTGCAACATAATACTAGACACACAAATTTCTAGTACTAGAATTAAAAAGTATCATAACAATAACATTACACAATCTTCAAACACACATATATCAGTGTCGGTATGAGTTACGAATACTTATTGTAATTTATACATATTACATTACATCACAGTATCACAATATCAGTACATGTTCTAAATATCGCAGATAATTCAATGCATAGTGCACACCCGTGGTAGGTCTTCTGAGGCATCTCAATTGACCATTACAAAACTAGGGTTTCTGTTAAAC
>NZ_JBAQCR010000090.1:0-5238 GCF_049294395.1 Prosthecobacter sp. | reverse complement strand
ATGCCAGGTTCAGCCGTGCCAGCGATGGCTGAGGAGCCGCCGGCGGCACCAGCGGCGGCAGGCTGCGTCTGCCCCTGCGGGGTGTTCACCTGCTGGGCAAAGTAGGCGTGGCGTGCACGGTAGTTGGTGAAGACGCTGCGGTAGAATTCCTTGCTTTTGGCATCGGCGTTGGCGGCGGCGGCTTCGCCTTCCATGATGGCCTCACCCATCTTGGTGAGTTCGGCCTTGTCCTTGCCAGCCTTGGCATCGGCACGGATCATGCGTTGGATGGCTTCGTTGGTCTTGGCGATGACGGCAAGGTCGAGACTGGTCAGAGCATCCTTGGCTTCGGCGATGGACTTGCCGAGGGCCTTCAAGCTCTCCAGATCGTACTTGTAAGGGGTGTACCATCTGCTGGTCTTGCGCTCCTGTTCGTAGGTGGAGAGCCAGGCGTCCCTTTCCTTCTTGATGGCGTCCTTCATCCGTGTCAGGTCGGGCTCGATGAGCTTTTTGATGCCCTCCTCACGGATCCTCTGCAAGGCAGGCTGGTCCTGAATCATCTGCGCGACCTGCTTGTCGTACTTGGTCAAAACTTCGAGGATCTCCGCGACGGCCTTGGGATAATAGACGGAGGCGGTGTTGCCGCTGGCGGGGTCGTTGAGTTTGTCGAATTCCTTGAGCGCGCCGGTGAAGTCCTTGGCCTGGATTTTCTCCAGCATCGCCGCACGGATGGAGAAAGCCTTGATGTTGAGGCTTTCCGCCTTGGCCTCTTCACGGGTGAGCCATTTGCCTTCGAGCTTCACGCCGCCAGCCACGACCTTTTCTTTTTCCAGCTGAGCTTCGGAGATCATTTTTTCCACTTCTGCGGCTTCCTTCGTGCCGGGGTAGCGGTTCACGAAGGGACGCAGGCGGTCCTGAATGAGCTGCTCATACTTTTCCGCCGACATCAGGTCCGGGGTGGGAACGGCCTTTCGAATTTCGATAATTTCCACTTCTTCCGGCTTTTGCTTGAGGATGCCCCCTTCCGCGATGTCGGTGCGCGGGATGTCCTTTTCATCCATGATCTTCGGAGTCAGGTGATACCGCATCCGGATGGAGGTGGGCGTCTCGGAGAGAATATTGCCTTCCAGCTTTTTGCCGTCTTTGAGGGTCACGATGTCGGCGTGCAAAAATCCGGCGCTGCTGGCAAGGGCAAAGACGACAGACTGGTAGCGGCTCAATTTCATGGGAATGCAGGGTTGGATAAGAGAAGGGGATTAGCAGGCGCGCGGCAATTTGCGCGGGTTACGAGAAATAACTCAAAACCACACCGCGAGTAAAGAACGAAGCTCATTTTCCTCCGTGAGAAGGGGAAATGGCCTAGCTGGAGCGGCGTTGGAGCACGATGCGCTTGAAGCGGGCACTGCCGTCCTGGCTGACGCTCATGACTTCGGGGTCGTTGACGAAGACGTTGTGAATGAGGCGGCGGTAGTAGCTGTTCATCGGCGGCAGGTCGGCGTTCTGGCCGGTGGCGCGCACGCGGTCGCCGAGCTCCTTGGCACGGGCGACCATCTTGTCCTCGCGCATGGAGCGGTAAAATTCCACATCCACGCGGACGCGCGGGGCGTCCTTGATGTGGCGCTGCAGGACGCGGTTCACCAGATACTGGATGTCTTCGAGCGTCTCCCCCCGGCGGCCGATAAGGGCGTCCGAATCATCCGTGAGGACCTGCAGCGTGGGGCCGTCCGGGCCGTTGTCCTCCTCGATCTGGACCACGAAGCCCAGATAGCCGAGCATCGTGTCAAGAATATGGCGTGAGTGTTCGAGGGGTGTCATGGATCTCTAGCCTCCCAGACGTGGCGGTTTCGGGCCTTTTTTCTTGTTATCTTTTGAGGGTGCTCCCGAGTTGAAGAAGGGGTTTTGAGCTGGTGCGGCTTTGGCTGCGGGCTTCAGAGCCACCTTTTCCAGCTTGGGCTCAGGCATGTAAAGTTTCATGATCCGGGTCTGGAAGACGCTGAAAATGTTCTGGGTGGACCAGTAAAGCGCCAGGGCGGCGGCGAAGTCATAGCTGATCCAGAGGAAGAACAGGGGCATCAGCATGAAGATGCGCTGCTGGGTCTTGTCCACCGTCGCAGGCTGAGGGGTGAGCTTCATCTGGGCCACCATAGTGAGGCCCATGATGATGGGCAGGGGGTTGATGTTGAAACCCAGCAACTGGCCCTGGGTGTCTGCGGCAGCCAGATCCCGGACCCACCAGAAGGACTGGCCGCGAAGCTCCGCCGCCACTTCGAGCACGCTGTAGAGGCCGATGAAGATGGGGAACTGCAGGAACAAGGGGAGGCAGCCACCCAGCGGATTCACACCGTAGTCCTTGTAGAGCTTCATGGTCTCCATCTGCTGCTGCTGCGGATTGTCCTTGTACTTCTCCTGCAGCTCTTTCATGAGCGGACCGAGGAGGCCCATGCGCTTCATGGTCATGGTGGACTTCGCATGAATCGGCCAGAGGCAGAGACGGACGAAAATCGTCAGAAGGATGACCGCCAGACCCCAGCTGCCGCTGATGTTGTGCATCCAGCGCATGACTTTGGAGAGGGCGATGCTGACGATCTTGAAGTAGCCGTAAAACATCGCGTAGCTGCGCTGGTGGCCGATGCGGCTGAGGCGGTCGTATTCCTTCGGGCCGAGGTAGATCTGGTAATTTTCCGTGACCGAGGCACCCGGGGCGAGATCCACCACCGGCAGGCTCATGGCGGCATCGTAGGTGAAGTCTTCGATCTCCGCCTTGCCCACGCTGGCTGCATCAATCGGCTGCGCGAGTTTGCGACGGCCGGCCCAGAGCTTGGCGGGTGCATCCTTCTCCGCCATGCGGGTGATGATGTGGGTGTAGAAGCGGCTCATCACGCCTGCGTAGCGCAGGGCATTGAAGGAATGGCGGTACTCCGTCGGTGCTTCGCTGAAGAAGCCCTTGCCAAAGTATTTCGACAGCTCGTGGTCTGTGTCTCCGGCGTTGTTCCAGAAGAAGCCGTCATAGCGTCCTTCGTCATGCTTCAGGGCGGTCGCAGCTCCGGCGTAGAGGTAGTATTCCTCGGAGCGATGCTGCGCGGTGCCGGTGTTTTTGAGGGTGATCTTGAGATCGATGAGATGCTCGTCTCCTTCCGGGCCTTCGGTCAGGGTGTACTTTTTGGTCACCACGATGCCTTCGGCGGTGGTGCCTTCAAAGGTGGCGCTCTTGTCGCTCTTTTCGGTCAGCTTGTAGGCCAGCGCATCCATGCCGGAGGCTTCACGACGCAGGGCGCCGATGGCTTCCAGGCCGTTCTTGTTCAGGGTCACCTGATCCGTGCCGGCCAGTGCGGCGCGGGCGATGCCGCCGCCTTTGGAGGTGAGTTCAAACGTGACGGTGCCCACTTTGATGGAGTGAGTTTCCACCGGCACTGCGGCAGCCACGGCAGCCACGGGAGCCGCAGGCGCTGCGGGTGTGACGCCGGGGGCGGGGGTCGCGGCTGAAGGTGCTGCGGGTGTTTCCGCCGCTTTTTTAGCGGCCTGCTCCTGCTTGATGCGCGCGGCCTCGGCCTGGGCGAGCTTCTGATTTTCCTGCACGTAGTACAGGTTTACCCCCGCGAGGATGACGCAGAGCGTCACGATGATCCAACTTTTGCGGTCCATGAAATTTTTAAGCTTTGGGTGAGAGAGGTTTTTGTGAAAATGCGGGTCTCCTAGGTCAGGGCGGAGACACGGCTGGGGAGCAAGGGCGAAAGCAGACGGACAAATGGCGAGCGACCCCCGTGTGCGCGACTACATTGTCTGGCAAAATTCGTCATGCGGGTTTGGTCATTTCTTGTCCGGCACGGGATCATGCCCGTGACCACCCCAGGGATGACAGCGGCCGATGCGGCAGAGGCCGAGCCAGCAGCCGCGTAGAACGCCGTGGGTTTCCACGGCCTGGAGAAAGTACCGCGAGCAAGTCGGGGTGTAGCGGCATCCGGAGCCAGGACCGCCAATGGCGTGAATGACGGGGGAGATGAACACTTGATAGCCGCGGATGAAAATTCGGATGAGCCATTTCATGGTGCGGGCGGGGCAGGGAGCTTCTGGGTGAGCAGATTCATGCGCCGCGCCAGCCGCAGCCAGTCACTTTCCAGTTCGGCGAGCGTGGCTTTGGGGGCACGCCAGCGGGCGATGATCACCATCTGCCAGCCGGGAGCGATCTCCGCGCGGTGTGCACGCACGATCTCGCGCAGCAGACGTCGGATGCGGTTGCGTACGACGGCGTTGCCCAGCTTGCCCCCGGTGATGAGGCCAAACTGGAACTCCTTCAGCGCTTCCACACGCAAAGCACCCAGCACCAGAAATTTTCCGGCCTGGCTGCTGCCCTGCGTTTTGACCCGTGCGAAATCGCACGCGAGTTTCATCCGCAGGCTTGAGGGAAGGCGCATGATAAGGAGCGCGCCGCAGCAGAATTAGGTGTGCTGCTGGGTGTGACGCTTGAAGTGGAGTTCCACGCCCTTTGGCAGGAGGCGTTTGCGTCCGGCGCGACGACGGCGGCGCAGGATGTCGCGACCATTTGCGGTCTTCGTGCGTGCGCGGAAACCAAACTGCTGCTTGCGCGTGCGCTTGGAAGGCTGGTAGGTCCTGAATGTCTTTGGCATGGGCGTGTGGGGTGGTGAAAGGGAAAGTGGGAGCTCAGACCGGACAAATCACGGCCTCCCCTCGAAAAGGGGGCGCGAAACTAGCGGGAGTCTTTGATTTGTCAATCATGCGATGATTTCCAGTAAACTTCGGTTTTCTCAACGTTACATTCGACCCATGATCCGACCCTTTCTCGCCAGCCTCTTTTTGCCTCTTGCCCTCTGCGCCGCCGACACTCCCGCAGCCCTCCCGCTGTGGCCAAATGGAGCCCCCGGTTCTGAAGCACGGGCGGCCGAGCCGGAGAAAATCGAGGGCAGCAATGTGTGCAACGTGCACAAGCCCACGATCACCCCGTACGTTCCTGCTGCGGACAAATCCACCGGCACGGCCGTCATCATCTGTCCCGGCGGGGGTCACTCCAAGCTCTGCCTCGGCCATGAGGGCTACGCTTTGGCAGAATGGTTCCGGGATCACGGCATCGCGGCTTTTGTGCTGAAGTACCGCCTGGCCCGCGAACCCAGCAGCACCTAGACCGGTTCTTAGAAAGCCTGTCATAAACTCATCTTTGGACGGCATTGGGACTGAAGAACGGAGGGCTGGTCGATCATGGAGCGCAGGGCTTCCATGAGCCGGTCCTGCAGTTGGCTGGCGTTT
>NZ_JBAQCR010000089.1:0-7725 GCF_049294395.1 Prosthecobacter sp. | reverse complement strand
ATCAAGCTTTGGGCCTGCTTGTCATTGCGCCGCGATAAACTTGCCTTGCACTTCACCTCTCTGTTGGCTTTTGCCGCCGTCATCGATTGGATGCAGCCTTTCAAGAAGTTTTAAAACACTGCCTAGGATTTCGCCCGGCATATGGTTTGGTGATTGCCCCCCCTCAAAACCAAAAAACTGCTCCTCCATGCCTCCCCAAAGGTTCCCCTCATTCATCCTGCGTTCGTCGCTGTTTATCCTGGCGGCGTCGTTCCTGCCTTCTGCACAGGCCGTTCATCAAAAAAACGCCGGACCTGAAAAGGTCGAACTGAAGTTCAAGCTGCCACCGCCCGCGCCATTGTCTCCGGAGGAGGCGATGAAGACCTTCAAGGTCGAAAAAGGTTTCCACATCGAACTCGTCGCCAGCGAGCCGATGATCGAATCACCGGTGGCGATGAGCTTTGATGAGCAAGGGCGGCTCTACGTCGTCGAAATGCGCGGCTACATGCATGACTTTGAGGGCGGCGGTGAAAAAGAAACCACCGGTCGTGTTTCACTGCTCGAAGACACGGACGGCGATGGCCGCATGGACAAAGCGACGCCGTTTCTCGACAACCTCGTCATGCCCCGAGCCGTGCTGGCCGTGAATGGCGGGGCCTTGATCGCCGTGCCGCCCAATCTTTACTTCTGCAAAGACACCGACGGTGATGGCAAAGCCGATGTGAAAGATGTCGTTGCAACCGACTTCGGCACCCTCGGCGGTCAGCCGGAGCACATGGCCAACACTCCCATCTGGGCCATGGACAATGCCATCTGGAGCGCGGGTTACACCACCCGTTTCAAATTGCGCGGTGGCGTGTGGCAGAAAGACACCGGTCTTGGTCGCGGCCAGTGGGGCCTGTGCCAGGACGACTTCGGCAGGCTCTTCTTCAACTACAACTCCGACATGCTCCGTGCCGACCTCCTGCCCACGGAAGCTTTCACCCGCAACCCGCTGCTGCGCAACGCCACGAGCATCAATGCCAAAGTGGCCGCAGATCAGACCCTCTACCCCTCCCATCCTACCCCTGGCGTGAACCGCGGTTACGAAGCAAAATCACTCCGCGCGGACGGCACCCTGCCAAAACCGACTGGCACCTGTGGCGCACTGATCTATCGCGGCGATGCTTTTCCCGCCGCCTATCGCGGCAACGCTTTCGTGCCGGAACCCTGCGCGAACCTGGTGAAGCGATTCACGATGAGCGAAGCGGACGGCATCGTGAAGGCTACCAACACAGCCAAGACCACCGAATTCCTCACCTCCACCGACGAGCGTTTCCGTCCCGTGCAGGCCGCCAATGGCCCTGATGGCGCGCTTTACCTCGTGGACATGTATCGCGGCATCATCCAGCACCAAAGCTTCCTGACGCACTACCTCATTGCGAACATCAAGGATCGCAAACTGGAGACGCCGTTCAATCAGGGCCGCATCTGGCGCATCGTGCCGGACGCAAAAGAGCGCCCGCAGCCGGTGAAAGTGAGCAAAGATGTGAGCATGCTCACCCATGCCAACGGCTGGGTTCGTGACACCGCACAGCGCCTCATTGTCGAATCTGGCGATGCCTCCGCCGTGCCCGCACTGAAGGAGATGCTCACCCACAAATCGGCGCTTTCCCGTCTTCACGCGCTTTGGACTCTCGATGGTCTGGCAGCTCTCACTCCAGATCTGCTGCGCGCCACATTGACCGACAAAGACGCCCAGGTGCGTGCCGCAGCCGTCCGCATTTCCGCACGTGACTTGGCCCCAGATTTAATCGCACTGACTGCGGAAAAAGACGCGCTTGTCCTCGCCCATCTCGCCATCAAGCTCACCTCCTTCAATCTGCCGGATGCCGATACCGCCGTTGCAAAACTGCTCGCAAGCAACGGCAAAAACGTTTTGGTCCGTGAAGGTGCTTTGACCGGCATGCGCGGCAGGGAAGCGGCCTTTGCCAAGCTCATGGCCGGCCAGCTCACCAAAGACAACAGCTCGCAGATCATTCCCGTGATGGAGGCCCTCGGCTCGCTCCTGGCCCAGGCTGGCAAAGCAGGACCATTTGAAGACATGCTCGAACTCGCCGCCGCACAGCCTCAGGGCGGCGCGATGCAGATGGCCGTCATCAAAGGACTCGCCAGCAACGGTGGCGACCCCAAATCCAAAACACCCGCCAAGCTGCTCTGGCTCGACGCCGAACCTGCATCCTTGAAAACACTCAAGTCACTGATGAGCGACAAAGCAGCTGCCAAGCTGTTTGCGAGCGTCGAGGCACGTCTCGCATGGCCCGGCAAACCAGGAGCACCATCGCCGCCCAAAATCGTGCCGCTGAACGAAGCTCAGACAGCCTTGTTTGAGAAAGGCAAAACCGTCTACGCCACCCTTTGCGCCGCCTGCCATCAGCCGCACGGCTTTGGCCTTGATGGTCTCGCGCCACCGCTGGTGGACAGCGAATGGGTGCTCGGCAAGCCGGAGATTCTCACCCGCATCGTCCTCCACGGACTCGCCGGCCCGGTGAAGGTTGGCGGGCGCAGCTTCAACCTCGCCATGCCGCCGCTGCCTCAGCTCACCGACGAAGACATTGCCGGCGTGCTGACCTACATCCGCCGTGAATGGGAGCACAACGGCTCGCCGGTTGAAATCAAATCCGTCACCACCCTGCGCGCACAAAACAAGGCCCGCATGGCGATGTGGACGGAAGAAGAATTGAAAAATCTCGGCAAGAAACCGAGTTCCAAGTAATCATGCACTCATCACCACTGCTCCAACGTCGCGCTTTCCTCGGCAAAACCTCCCAAGGGCTCGGAGCAGTGGCGCTTGCATCGCTGCTCCAGCCAGCCCACGCCGCACCGGTGCGCGGCGTGCTGGGCACACTGCCTCTGCCGCAAAAGGCGAAGCGAGTGATCTGGCTCACCATGGCAGGCGGCCCCTCGCATCTGGAGACGTTTGATCCCAAACCGAAGCTTGCCGAAATGAACGGCAAGCCGATGCCCGAATCGTTCACGAAAGGGCAGCAGCTCGCTCAGCTGCAAGGCAAGCCGTTGAATTGCTTCGGGCCGCAGCACCCTTTCGCCAAATTTGGGAAGAACCAGATCGAGATCTGCTCCCTGTTTCCCCAGATTGGCAGCGTGATCGACGACATCTGCCTGATCCGCTCGATGACCACGGACGCGATCAATCATGATCCGGCGCACATGTTCATGAACACCGGCTCGCAGATCGCTGGCCGCCCCAGCATGGGCTCATGGATCACCTACGGGCTCGGCACCGAGGCCTCGGATCTGCCGGGCTTCGTTGTTCTGACATCCCTCGGCAAAGGCGGCCAGAACCAGCCCATCGCCGCACGGCAGTGGAGCAGCGGCTTTTTGCCATCGAAATACCAAGGTGTGCAACTGCGCGCCCAGGGCGATCCCGTGCTGTATCTCACCAATCCGAATGGCATCACACGCGATCAGCAGGGCCGCGACGTGGCGGCGATCAACGCGATCAACAAGCAGCACGACGCCCTCGTGGACGATCCTGAAATCGCTACACGCATCGCGCAATACGAGATGGCTTTTCAGATGCAGGCGAGCGTACCCGATTTGATGGACGTGAGCGCTGAAGGCGCGAAAACGCTGGAGCTTTATGGCTGCCAGCCCGGAGATGGCTCCTTCGCATCCAACTGCCTGCTCGCACGCCGACTCGCTGAGCGTGGCACGCGCTTCATCCAGCTCTATCACAAGGACTGGGACCATCATGGCGGCGTCAAAGAAGGCATCGCGCTCAAAGCGCAGGAAGTCGACCGCGCTTGCATGGCGCTCATCACCGACCTCAAGCAGCGCGGCATGCTGGACGAGACCCTCATCGTCTGGGCCGGTGAGTTTGGCCGCACCCCGATGTCACAGGGCGGCAGCGGTCGCGACCATCACAACAAGGCCATGTCCGTGTGGCTCGCGGGCGCAGGCATTCAAGGCGGCATGGTGCACGGTGCCACGGATGACCTCGGCTATGCCGCCATCGAAAAAGTCACCACCGTCCACGATCTGCATGCCACCATGCTGCATCAGCTCGGCATCCATCACGATGCCTTCAGCTTCAAGTTTCAGGGACTCGATGCACGCCTGAGCGGCGTGGAAGGTGCCAAAGTGATCAAGGACATCCTCGCGTGAAATGAGTTTCCGCACCTTTGAATCAGCCCACATCGGCAACGGCATTCATCACGCCACGGTGAAGTCAGCCGCACTGAGCCGTCGTGCAGACATCAGCTTCTATGTGCCACCTGATTCCAAGGCGGAAAAGCTTCCTCTCGTGATTCTGCTGCACGGCGTTTACGGCAGCCACTGGGCCTGGCTCTACAAAGGCGGGGCTCATCAAGTGCTCGACCGATTGATCAAAGAAGAGAACATGCCGCCGATGATGCTGGCCATGCCTTCAGACGGCCTGTGGGGCGATGGCTCGGGCTATGTGCGACATGCTGCGGCCGATTACGCCAGTTGGATTGTCGATGAAGTGCCCGAGGCAGCCGCTGAAATCGATTCACGCTGCGCCGAAGCACCTCGCTTCATCAGCGGCTTGTCCATGGGCGGCTACGGTGCGCTGCGGCTCGGGCTGCTGCACCCGAAAAAGTTTACGGCCATCAGTGCGCACAGCAGCATCACCGACGTGCCGCCGCAGATGCGGGACTTTGTGGAGGAGACCCTGGCAGAATTTGAGCTGGCCGAAACCGAGCCTCTCGCTGTCATTGATTGCGCAAAGCTGAACTCACGTCTGCCTCATCTGCGCTTTGACTGCGGCAGCGAGGATGTCTTGATAGAGCACAACCGCACGCTGCATCGTGATCTGGAAGCCGCTGGCATTCCTCATTTATATGAGGAGTTTCCCGGCGGTCACACCTGGGACTACTGGCATGAGCACCTGGCGGACACGCTGCGGTTTTTCAAAGCGTGCCTCTCCGCATAGGGTCACTTCTTCACCGATCTTGCCTTGTCGGTGTAAAATACCATCGGCAGGCTCAGGTGTTCTTTGTCGCCCACGGTCTGGCCAACGAGTGGAATGAGATTTTTGAAAGGAAACTCAGGGCTGGGGGCAAAATCGCGGTCGAAGGCGAGCATGGGACCACGAACGATGAGATCACGCCATTCGGCATAGGGGCCGGTGTAGATGTCGGTGATGCGCTCGACTTTGGCTGAGACAGGCGTCATGACGAATCCGGCCAGCTTCACACCGCGCGCCTCGGCTTTTGATTTCATGACTTCGTAGTCGCCGCGCTGCGTGCACAGATCCACGCAGGGCACGTCCCCATACCAGGCGATGAAAGCGGGTGAATCAGAGATGACGAACTCATTCTTCTCCATGAGCTGGCGCAGAATGGAAACGCGTTCCGGCAGGAAGGGCGGCCAGTGCGGCGGGATTTTGCCGCCCATGGTAAGACCGAACTTCATCAGCACGGGCAGATTCACCGCCAGTGGCAGCGCGGTGATGAGCAAGGCCACCAGTGGCGCGCCCCAGCGTGCCATGAAGTCGCCGGACATTTGAAAACGGGACCACAGCACCACCAGCATCGCCGCACCGAAGGTACACATGGCAGGCATGAGCACGATGTAGAGTGCATTGTCGTCCTTGTCTTTGTCCGCCAGGCCGATGAGGCCCATGCCGATGGTCACGCAGGCAAAAACAACCGCCAGCGTCCACCGTGCAGAAGCCGCATCCGCCTTGCGGAAGCGGTGCATGAGGGAAAGGAAAAACAGCAGGGCGGGCACGACATAACCCAAATGCGCCATCAGCAACCCCAGCTGGTCCTGCCAGCCGAGACCGACACGCCGCAGCAGATCATCCACCTGCAGCAGCGGCACGCTGGTGGAGAAGTCACGCAGCAGCAAATCATGCGCCACGGCAGAAGATTGCGCCTGAAACAAGGCCTTGATGCCACCGAGAGGGTCGCCGCAGAGCTGGACATTCCACCAGCCCCAGGCGGCCAATGTCAGCACCGGGAACAAGGCCACCACAATGGCCCCGGCCTTGCCGCGCGGAAGAAACACCACTGTGCCAATGATGATTCCCGTCACAATCCAAAGTGCCATCCAGTGCGTGAGCACCATCAGCGAACAGACGATTCCCAGCAGCGTGAGCGGCACAAACATGCCGCGATTTTCTACCGCACGTCCAGCCGCCGAGGCATACAGACGAAACGCCAGCGCAAACAGCAGCACCAGCAGCCCCCGTGGCGCACCACTGACCATCAGCTCCCACGCTGGCTCACACACCAGCAGCGCAATGGCCGTGATGGCTGCGACTTGTTCGTCAAACAAGCGCCGTGCTGCGCCGTGCGTGAAGAAAATCGTCAGCAGATACCAGGTCACGCCGAAACACGCGATCACCCGATCAAGCATGAAAATCGCCCCGCTGGTCACTGGATCATAAACCTCCCAGCGCTTCAGGAAACGAAAAGCCACCGACCACAGCAGCGGCTGGAGCGGCGGCTGCACGGTCTCGGGCATCGCCAGCGGCGTCGGTTGCTTTTGTGCCGCCTCCATCTGCGCCCAGGCATACGGTTCGATCACGTGCGTCTGATACGAGCCCGTCCGGGCGATCTGCCGCGCGAGCTGCGCCTGATTCATGCCTTCAGCACTGCTCAGGCCGCGAAACGTCACAAACACATGCAGCAGCGCCATGACAATGGCGGCGGCATAAAACACCAGTCGAAGCAGAGCGCCGGGGCCGGAGGAGTTGGGAGACATGGCCGTTACATGCCACAGACGGGCCCTGCGTGCCAAGAACGATCTCGCATCTCACTGATGCGGCTCGAAAATCACCCCGCCACACTGGCGCTGCCCGTCCGCGACCGCACAGCGCCAGTACCAGCGCACCGCAGGCTTCACAAACGAACCCAGCTTGCCTTCCAGAATGCGGAACTGCCCCAGCAGTTCGCCGCCATCCAGCACCTGGAGTGAACGCGCCGCCACGGTGCCTGACAAGGTGCCGCCCTTTTCCAAAGTCACCGGTCCTTCACACACAAAATCCCCCGAAGCATGGCCAGCCACGGTGATCGAGCGCGCCCGCACCTCCTGCAAAAACGTCACTTCACAGCCCGCAGCCACTTCAAGGCGATCACAGACGATGCTGTCAGCGATCAGTCCGTCCATGTCGATCGTCCTTGAAGGCAGTTCCAAAGACTCCTGCTCGATGCGCTGCAGCTTTTTCATGCAGATCGGGCAGGAAGGCGTGGCGAAGTCGCCCGCCGTAGTGACGACGAAGAGAAAATCACTTTTTTCAGCCGGCAGAGCCCGCACCGCAGCATCCAGCGCCACCGCATCCACTGCTTCGATGCGCAGTTCCTGCGCCGTGCTCAGCGCCGCCGGGCTGAACCCCGCAGGTGCAATCAAAATGCCGCGGGTATCGCGCGCGGTGCGCACCTCCTGAGCAAAACGCTGCACCGTCTCCGGCGTCGCCCCCCATTCGTTCCATGGGGCGGTCTTCACGATCGCCCGCCGCGCCTTCACCGATCTGGGTTCCTCGATCATGCCAAACAGCACCGCGCCGTCCGGCATGATGCGTGAGCCCGAAAGTTCGCAGCCAGCCTGTGCAGCAATCGCACGCGCCAGCTCTGAAAGGCGCGCCCAGTCCAGGCACGCAATCAACTCCGGCGACCAGCCGGCCAGCCGGTCCACACCGCCACTCCGCCGCAGGGAGAAACCTGCTTCTTCGAGAGTGACAAACGGATCAAGCATGGGAGAGGACTGGAGTCTTGCAGC
>NZ_JBAQCR010000088.1:0-15884 GCF_049294395.1 Prosthecobacter sp. | reverse complement strand
GTATGAGGATGCGAAGGCTGCGGTGCGTGTGCCGAAGTACTCGCGGCGCGAGGCTTTTGCGGAAGCGGCGACGCAGGACAATCCGCTGCTGGCGCGCGCGTTTGTGAACCGCATGTGGGCGGCGTTCATTGGTCGCGGCATTGTGAATCCGCCGGATGAAATCAACGAGCGCAACACGCCGAGCCACCCGGAACTGCTGGAGTGGCTGGCGCAGGATTTTGCCGCGCATAAGTATGACACGCGGAGTGTGGTGCGGGAGATCGTGCGCAGCCGGGTGTATGCACTGGGGGCGTCTGATGCGGCACCGGAGCTGTTTGCGGGGATGGTGGAGCGACCGCTGACGGCGGAGCAGCTGGCACGCTCATGGCGTGTGGCGCTGGGCCTTCCGCCGGAGGACGATGAATTCCGCCGTCAGGTCATCACCGCCATGCCGGACGTGCTGCCCAAGGAGTACAACGCCACCTTCCAGCAGGCGCAGTTTCTCTCCGGATCTCCCAGCATGAACGCGCTGCTGCAGGCCGCTCAGGGTGGAGTCATCAAGAAGCTGACTGCGCTACCAGATGCTACCACTCGCATACGTGAAGCCTTTCAGGCCGTGTACGGCCGCGCGCCGGATGCGGATGAAGCCACGCAGGCGTCGGCCTTTGTGAATGCGAATGCCGCGCACCCCGCAGATGCCACGCGGGATCTGCTGTGGGCGCTGCTCACCAGCGCGGAGTTTCTGGCGATGCCTTAGTTTGTTCGCCGTTCATGCAAGGTGATGCGTTTTGAAGCAGTCAGGCAATTGACCACGGAATACACGGAATACACGGAAGCCGGAGTCTGATTTAAATTCCGTGTATTCCGTGGTTGAGGTAATCTGGTTGAGAGCATTCAGGTAGAACGAACTCGCCCAATTTCATCTGCCAGCCAAGAATCTGCATTCCCTCGAAAATCACTGCTAAAAATGCCCTGGAAATGGTGTAACTTTCCTGCGCTCGAAACGCTCCCTTTTTACCTGATGAATCTCCGCGATCCCCATCCACGTTGCCCGACGCAAGAACACACGCTGCATCGGCGGCTGTTTTTGAAGGGGCTGACGGGAGGGGCGCTGGCCAGCACAGCGAGCTTTACGGGGCTGTTTCAGAATCCGGTGTTTGCGGAGGAGACGAAGAAGGCGCAGAAGCATTGCATCCTGCTGTGGCTGTGCGGGGCGCCGAGTCAGTTTGAGACGTGGTATCCGAAACCCGGCAGTCCGGGGAACGGGCCGTTTGGCAGCATGCCGACGAAGATTCCGGGCATTCATTTTTCTTCGCTGATGCCGAAGTGCGCGAGCATCGCGGACAAGCTGAATCTGGTGCGCAGCATGAAGACGAACCAGCCGGAGCACCTGCAGGCGATCAACCTGCTGCAACGCGGCAGCCCGGAGCGTGCGGGTTTCACGCGGCCGACGCTGGGCAGCAGTCTGGCGCAGGCGATGGGGCAGCTGGATTCGAAGCTGCCGAATTTCATCTTTCTGGATCCCGTGCCCGGGGGCAATGAGTTCGAGGGCTTCAAGGCTGGCAACTGGGCGGGCTGGCTCGGCGCGGAATATGCACCCGTCCGCCTCGGCGGGGACTACACCCAGTTTCTGCACACGGAGGGCGAGGGCATCCCGCAGCATGACAAGGAATCGCGCGAGACGTTGCGCAAGTTTCTGACTTCGAAGTATGAGCGTGACCGCAACAGTGCGGTTGCGCGCAGCCAGAACGCGGCCTTTGAGCGCATGAAGGGGCTGAGCGCTAGCGCGGACCAGTTTGACGTGAACAAACTGCCTGCCAAGGACCGCGAGCGCTACGGGCCCGGAAGTTTTGCGCAGCATGCGCTGATGTCGCGGCACCTTGTTGAAAATGGCGCGCCGTTTGTGATGGTTGCCAATGGTATGAACTGGGACAATCATGTGTTCAACCATGAGATCCATCAGATGCTTGTGCCGGAGCTGGACCATGTGGTGTACAATCTGGTGAACGACCTCGAAGAGCGCGGGCTGCTGGACTCCACGCTGGTGATTGCAATGGGCGAGTTTGGCCGCAGTCCGTGGATGAACGCGGCGCGCGGTCGCGAGCACTACCCGAACGCCTGGAGCATGATGATGACGGGCTGCGGCCTGAAGCGCGGCGTGGTCACGGGCGCCACAGATGTGGACGGCGTGGACGTCATCGAAAAACCGTACAGCGAGCAGAATCTCTTCGCCACCATCTTCACGGCGCTGGGCATTGATCCGTATGCGGAGTATGACCTGCCCGGCATGCCCACCTTCCACCGCGTGGAAAACAAGGCGGAGCCGATCCGCGACATCCTCGCCTGAGACCGCCCATGAAACTGACCCGTACCAAACAATACGAGATGCCCTTTGCCGTCCTGGGACTGGCGACCACGCCGGATGGCGCGCTGGCCTATGCGGCGTGCATGGATGGCAGTGTGCATGCTGTGGAAACTGCGACCGGCAAGAAGGACATCTTTGAAAAGAAGCACAGCTCCTACGCCAGCGGCTGCGTGCTGCTGCCGGATGGGAAGACGCTGATTTCCGCCGGGTATGACGGGATGCTGCTGTGGCATGACGTGGCGACGCGGAAGTGTGTGCGCGAGGTGAAGGCGCATCAATTTTGGAGCTGGCAGCTGGCGCTGTCGCCGGATGGGAAGCGGGTGGCGAGTGTGACGGGGCAGTACATCGCGGGGGGCTGGAAGTATGAGCCTGCGGCGGAGAGCGAGCCGAGTGTGCGCGTGTATGACACCGCCAGCGGTGCGCTGGTGGCCAGCTACAACCATACGCCGCCGGTGCTGAGCTGTGCGTTCAGTCCAGACAGCAAACATCTCGCTGCGGCAAATATGATGGGCGAGGTGCGCGTGTGGGATGTGCAGTCGAAGGATGGCAAGCCGGTGTCGCAGTGGACGTCTCCGGATTTTACCTCGTGGGGCACTACGAAGTCGCACCACTACTCCGGCGGCATCTACAGCCTCGTCTTTTCACCGGATGGCAATGCCCTGCTAGGTTGTGGTATGGGGCCGATGGGAGATCCGATGGCGGGCAACGGCAAAATGACCTGGCAGCGCTGGGACTGGCGCACGGGCAAGAAGATGGATCAGATCAAGGACGGTCAGCACGGCTCCGGTCTCATGGAGACGCTGGCGTTTCATCCCGATGGCCAGCACTTCCTCATGGCGGGCCGTCAGGCCCAGGGGACGTGGAATGCCGCGCTCTTCAGCGCGGCGGATGGCAGCCTGGTTTCATCCATGGACACCAAATCACGCATGACGCGCGCACGCTTCACCGCGGATGGCAAGAGCATGATCGCCACGGTGATCACCGGCCCCGGAAAAGTGAAGCCGGGGAAGTGGGAGGCGATGGGTCGGGTGCAGGTCTACAGTGTGGAGGTGTGAGGGGGGGCGACGCGGCTGCGCAGCTGCTGGCTCCGGCCCTGTCTGATACCACGATTCCTTGAAACCAGGTCTGTGATCCAGCCGCCGCAGACCTGGGCGGGCTGCAGGTCGGCTGCAAGTGGGTGTGGGGAGGATGCGTCTGGATTTGGACTGCGGTTGCGCAGATGCACGACGCAGGCGTGCATCGGAGCCACCGCTTTCGCGGGTGGTGTTGAAGGTTCTTCGGCCTCAGGCTGCCGTCCGGCTTGCGGAAAGCGGTGGCTGCGATCCTTCCTCCCTTCGCAACCGCAGTCCAAATGGGCGGCTTTCGCGCTTTCCCCACGGGAGCCTGCGACGCGCTGCGCATGACGGGCGGCACGGAGGGTTTTCAGCGTGGTGGGGGGCGGCGGCGCGGCCTTACTTTTGATTCAGGCAAAGTTGCAGCAGCGAGGTGAAGGGCGGAAGATTGGGGCCGAAGGCTTTGTGGAGATCTGCCATGGTGAAGCCTTTTTCATCGGACTCCCCGAAGGCGGGGAAATTCCGATCTGCGGGATCGGGTTTAAACACGACGAAGCCCACGCCATACTTTTTGATGCAGCGCAGCTTCATTCGACGGCGCGCTCTTTCGGACATGACGGCCTTGTCGATGGCACAAATCCAGTCGAACTGAAGCGGGGTCCAGAAGGGTTTGCCTTGAAGCTGGAGGGGACCCGGCTTTCCAGGGGGGGGCGCTTTGGTGTACGACTTCAGGACTTTGGCGTCCACCTGGTTTTCCGCCTGGATCGCGCGCAGGTACTTGCCTTCCAGAGTGCGTGTGGTCAGGTCTTTGAATGCTGCGGCGTTTTTCCAGGAGGTGCATGAATCGAGCATGAGCAGCATGGCGAGCAGCAGCCCGGCGGTGGCGAGGCTGTTCATGCGGCTGGACCGACGATCAAGGATTTGAGGGGTGTGCATGGAATTTTGGGGCTTGAATCCATATTACGCCCAAGCACAACATTTGCGAACTCACTTTTGCAGGCGGGTGCTGTGATGTGACGGGGGCGGACTGACAGGCAGGAGGCGCGAATCAGCCTGTGGATGGGGTGACCTGCCTGGGCAGCTTGGTGAGCCGGTAGCGCTGGATTTTGTACTGCAGGGCGCGGCGGCTGATGCCGAGGGCCTGCGCGGCTTCCTCGCGGTTGGAGGTGACTTTGAGCAGCGTCTGGCGGATGAGCTCGGCCTCGACTTGGGCGAGGGTCATGCCCGGCTGGATGGCGATGGCGTGCGGCTCGCGCCTCCCCTGGTGCATGGCCGGTGGCAGATCATCCAGGCCGATGGCGGCGTGCGGCACGGTGACGACGAGGCGCTCCACCAGATTGCGCAGCTGGCGGACGTTGCCGGGCCAGCGCAGGGTTTGAAAAAGGCTGAGCACCTCGGGTTTGAATTTCTTGGGCCGCCGCCGGTGCTTGGTGCAGAAGTGGTCGGTGAAGGATTTCACGAGCGGAGCGATGTCCTCCGCACGCTCGCGCAGCGGGGGCATCGTCACGGAGACGATGTTGAGGCGGTAGAAGAGGTCTTCGCGAAAGGCGCCGCCGGTGACGGCCTCGGCTTCGAGATCTTTGTTGGTGGCGGCGATGATGCGGGCGTTGGCGCGCTCGATTTTGTGACTGCCCACCGGGCGGTAGGTGCCGTCTTCGAGCACGCGGAGGAGGTCGCCCTGGCCTTTACGTGAGAGATCGCCGATCTCATCGAGAAACAGGGTGCCGCCCTGGGCGAGCTGGAAGCGGCCTTTGCGGTCGCTGACGGCGCCGGTGAAGGCACCGCGCACATGGCCGAAGAGCTCGGCCTCGATCAAGTTCTCCGGCAGCGCGGCGCAGTTCACGGCGATGAAGGGCTGGGCTTTGCGGCGGCTCTTTTCATGAATGGCACGGGCGACGACTTCCTTGCCGGTGCCGCTTTCGCCGCCGATGAGCACGGTCACATCCGTGGGGGCGATCTGCTGGATGAGGCGGCTGATGTCCTTCATGGCGGCGCTGCTGCCGGCGAAGATGTCGGGGTCTGAGCGGCGGCGCAGGCGCTGCTTGATCTGCTGGTCTTCAGCCACAAGGGACTGATGATCCAGGGCCTTGCGGACGGACTCGGCGAGCTGCGCTGCGTTGACGGGCTTGGAGAGGTAGTCAAACGCGCCTTTGCGCATGGCCTCCACGGCGGTGTGGATGGTGCCTTTGTCGCTGAGAAAAATGAACTGCGTGTCCGGCGTGATGCCGCGTACTTTTTCCATGAGCGCGACGGCGTCGATGCGCTGCGCGTCGAAGGATTTGACCACGACATTGAAGAGCTCTCCGGCGGCGAGGTTCAGCGCATCGGTCTCATGCGAGGCGACGGAGACCCGGTAGCCGACTTTGGCCAGCACATCCCGGATGACGCGGGCGGAGGTGGCATCGCGATCGAGGACCAGGATGTGGATGTTGGCGAGTTCCATGCAGTCGGAACAACGTTGCACTGAGTCGCCGCTGCAAGTGCAGAATTTGCACACAAGTGCGGCTGGTGGAAATCAACCCCAAACTGGCATGGCGCTGCAGGCCTTGAGTTACAAGGGCTGGAGCGTCTGCCGGGCCACATGGCCCCGGAAATGCAATCTCAGGGGATGTCATGCTCAAATCCTCCCCCCAACGCCCCTCCTCATCCCGCACCCCGTCTGACAACGAGCTTCTGCAATCGAAGAAGGACCAGGACTTCGACCTGATCTTCCCAGAGGCCATCGGCAGGCTGTCCGCCTGCCACTGGAGCCCGGTGCACGTGTGCCGCACGGCGGCGCAGCTTCTTGTCGTGCAGGCCGGCACGCGGGTGCTGGACATCGGCTGCGGTCCGGGGAAATTCTGCGTCATCGGCGCCATGACGACGCAGGGCCACTTCACGGGGGTGGAGCAGCGGGGGAAGCTGGTGCGAACCGCGCAGGAGGTGGTGAAAAAGCACCATGTGCCACGCGTGGAGATCGTGCATGGAAACATCCAGGACGTGAACTTCCGCGACTTTGAGGCGTTCTATCTCTTCAATCCGTTTGAGGAGAACATCATGCCCGCGCTGCGGATCGACTACGATGTGGAGCTGAAGCCGGAGCTTTACACGGAGTACTCCGCGCATGTGCAGCAGCAGCTTCTGCGGATGCCCATGGCGACACGGGTGGTGACTTACTGCAGCGACGGCCTGGAGATCCCCGACTGCTACGCCTGCGTGAAAACGGCCTTCACCGACAAGCTGAAGCTGTGGGTGAAGAAGCACCCGTCTCCGGACTACGCGCATGCCGCCGCGTTTTCTGCGGATGATCGCAGCATCCCGGTGGGAGTGGAGGAGCACGCCTGCGCATGAATTCCGCTCTGGCATGGCTGGAGGTCCTGCGCCGTCCTCTCGACGAATCCTCCTCCACGTATGCCCTCCATTTTGACAACCCCACCCACCCCGACCAGCCCATGAAAACCACCGCCACGCTCATCGAAGACCTCTGCCAGCTCAGCGAGCTGGATGCCGCCAAACGCCGCCTGGAGCCCAGCAGCCCGCGCTGCAAAGAGCTGAGGCTGGAGGCCGAGAGCGTGCGCGAGCGCCTGCCCACGGCGATCCTGCACCACTACGATCTGCGGATTTCCAAAGGCAAGCGCGGAGCGGCCCGGATGCGGAACAACACCTGCGGCGGCTGCCATCTCTCGCTGCCCAGCGGCCAGCTTTCGGATCTGCGCCGTGAGGATGCGTCTCTGCAAGTCTGCGGCTACTGCAGCATCTTCATTCTGCCGGAGATCGCCCCGCAGCCTGAGGCCGCCGCCGCGCCTGTGGTGGAGGAGCCCGTGGCCGTGAAGAAGCCGCGCAAGAGCAAGGCCAAGGCTCCGGCTGAAGAGGTGCCTGGAGAATGAGGCTTTAGATGGTGTTTAAAGACCTTGGCGTGGCGTCATGCCGCAGCAGGGAGAAAGCTCGCGAGAGCGTTTTGGAGTGCTCCAGCCCTCTGGAGCTTTGCGCAGGCCGATGGACGCTCGAAAGCGCCGGAGGACCGGCGCACTCCAAAACGCAAAGCGCCAGCGCGGCCAGGGTGTTTCAAACACGGCCCGGCATCCTGCCGGATGGTCCGGTGGGAAATGCCAGTGGATGGTAGGGCGGGGGCTACGCCTGATGCTCCAGGTACTTGATCACGGCCTCGGTGCGGGAGCGGACGTGGAGCTTGGAGTAAACGGCCTTGATGTACTCGCGCACGGTCTCGTAGCTGATGCCGAGGTCATGGGCGAGTTCTTTGGGGACCATGCCCTGGGCCAGGCGTTCCAGGACCTGGCTTTCGCGCGGGGTGAGGCAGGGGATGTCCTTCTTCTGCGGCGTGGCCGGAGTCTGGAAGGATTTGATCAGCAGGCGTGCGATGTCCTGGCTGAGCGGCGCGCCGCCTTCGCTGGCCTGGCGGATGCCGGCGGCGATTTCGTTGGGCTTGGAGGATTTGAGCAGGTAGCCATTTGCACCGGCACGGAGTGCTTCGAAGACTTTGGCCGGATCGTCATGGATGGTGAGCACGACGAAGGCGGTCTCGATCAGGCGCGGTGAAAGCTGGCGGATGAGTTCGATGCCGGAGATTTTGGGCAGTTCGAGATCGACGATGACCACATGCGGCCGGCTGTCGATGATGGGCTTCACGGCTTCCTCCGCCGAGGCCCAGGCTCCGTCGAACTCAAAGCCATGAGCAGGCTTCTGGATGAGCTTTTTCATGAAGAGCCGCAAGGTGGGGTCATCCTCCACGACAGCGACACGAAGGGGTTTCAAGGCGGGGGATTCGCTGAGGGATTCGGACATTTCACCCAATAACGGCAGTTTTGCCGGATTGGGCAAGGTGAATTGGTGTGCCGCCCTTGCTGGCCGATCCCTAGGAATTGTTACATGTGTTGGGAGGCAAATGCTATGCGCTGGCCTGAGTCTGGCTAGCTCAGGCACAGCATGAGCTTCCTGAGCTCCGGGGCGGCGGACGCGACGGATTGCTTCAGCTGCGCCGTGAGCACAGGCTGGCTGGCGCGGAGGTTCTTCTCGGCGGTTTGCTCCAGCTCGCGGCTGAGCGTGTGGATGGATGAGAGACCAAAGAGAGAGCTGGTGCCTTTCAGCGAGTGGGCCGTGCGACGCAGCGCAGCCTGATCGTCGGTGCCCGCGAGTTTTTCGAGTTCTTGGATGCGCTCAGGCGTGTCTTTGAACCAGTTTTCGATGAGTTCGAGGGCGTTTTCAGTGCTCAGATCCTCCACCAACTGCTGGAGGGCCTCCCGTACAGCGGATGTCTCTTCAGCGGACCACTGCGGAGTTGCTGGAGTTTTTGCGAAAACCTGGACCTGCTGCAGGGCTTCAAGAAGCGGCCGGGTTCGCAGGGGTTTGGAGACGTAGTCATCCATGCCGACGGCAAGGCAGCGCTCGCGCTCGCCTGCCTGCACATTCGCAGTCATGGCGATGATGCGGCAGCGCGGGCGTTTCCAGTGCGGGCTGGCTTCGAGCTGGCGAATGGCACGCGTGGCCTCGTAGCCATCCATGTTGGGCATGTGGCAGTCCATGAGGATGCCGTCATAAACACCGCTGGCAAAGCGCTCCACGGCCACTTCACCATCGGTGGCCACTTCGGCAGGGTAGCCGTTCTTTTCGAGCATCATCATCGCCATGCGCGCATTGACCTCATTGTCTTCGACGAGGAGAAGGCGCGGCTTGATGCCGCCGATGGTTGCCTGAGGGGCTGTTTCTGCACGCACTTCCGGCTCTTCCTGCACCGGCATCTTCTGGTTTTCGACCACGCGCAAAGGCAGCCGGATCCAGAAGCGCGAGCCTCTGTGGCGTTTGCTCTCCACGCCGATGCTGCCGCCCATGAGCTCCACCAGGCGCTTGCAGATGGCGAGTCCGAGGCCGGTGCCGCCAAAGCGCCGCGTGGTGGAGCTGTCCACCTGCGTGAATGGCTGGAAGAGCTGGCTCTGCTGCTCCTCCGTCATGCCGATGCCGGTGTCGGTGACGCTGATTTCCAAATTCGGGGCGCCGGTGGCTGTGGCGTTTAAGCGGCTCACCTGAATGCGGATGCTGCCTTCATCGGTGAACTTGATGCCGTTGCCGACGAGGTTCATGAGGATCTGCCGTAGCCTGCCAGGATCTCCCATGAAGCAGTCCGGCACGTCTGAGCCGATGCGTACAATCAGGTCGATGGAACGAGAGGCCGCCTTGTGCTGGAGAAGATCCACGACACCGCTGATGACGGAATCGAGACCGAAGGCTTCCTCCACGAGATCCAGCTTGCGGGCTTCGATCTTGGAGAAGTCGAGGATGTCCTCGATGATGGTCATGAGTGAATCACCGCTGTGGCGCACGGCATCGACCATCTCGCGCTGCTTGTCTGCAAGCTCGGTGTCGAGCAGCAGGGAAGTCATGCCGATGATGCCGTTCATGGGCGTGCGGATCTCATGGCTCATGGTGGCCAGGAAGTCGCTCTTCGCCTGGCTGGCGGCCTCGGCTTTTTCCTTGGCGATCTTGAGCTCGCTCTGGGTTCGTTTGAGTTCCGTGATGTCTGACTGCACGGCAATGAAGCGCACGATGGTGCCCTCCTTGTTCTTGATCGGGGTGACATGAAACTCCACCCAGTAAGGTGAGCCCGACTTGGTGTAGTTCAGCAGTTGCGCCTGAAAGGACTCCCCCTGGCGGAGTTTTTCCCCAATCAAGGCCACCGTTTCACGATCCGTCTCAGGCCCCTGCAAGACGTCGCCGGGCTTGCGCCCGATCACCTCGCCGAGGGTGTAGCCCGTGCGTTTCACAAAGGCGTCGTTGACCCATTCCAAGCGGCCGGAAGCATCCGTGATGACGACGAGGTTGTCGGTGAAGCTGGCCACGAGAGAAAGCTTCTCCAGCTCCTGCTGATTTCGCCTCTGCTTGGTCACGTCATGCATGGAGCCAATGATCCCGGAGCCGTTCAGTGCGGAGACGGCGATCTCCATGCAGACCACCACGCTGTCGAAACGCCGCATGTGGATGGCAGGGCGGGCGGGGCCGGAGGCAACGCCGCCCTCGATGATCTTCGTCAGCAGGGGCTGGTCATCCACCACCACGTAGTCACGCAGGAGCGTTCCGGTGGACGCCGCGACTGAGTAGCCCAGGGTGTCCGTCCAGGCTTTGTTCATGAAGACCAGCCTGCCATCGCCATCCGTCTCAAACACGATTTCAGAGAGGCATTCCACCCGCCGCCGCATGCGTTGCTCAGACTCGATCAGAGCCTCGGTGAGGCGGTAGGTCGCCTCCACGTGGATGTCTGTCAGCAATGTGGAATGTTCGTTCATGGACGAGTCGCTTGCGCAGCAGACTTGGACCTTCTGTTTTCTACGCCGCCAGGGCTGCGGCCATCAGACCGGAGAGCGGCATCTCCGCTTTCAATTTTTCATTGGTCGCCACTCCGCCATAAAGCGGAAACACATAACTGCAGAAGAAGTCCTGCTCCACCGGGGTGCGTGCTGAAGTGCAGTCGGAGAGGATCGTCACCTTGTAGCCGCGCTCGTAGCCCGCGCGTCCGGTGGAGTCAATGCAGAGGGAGGTGACCATGCCGGCCACGAGGATGTTCTTGATCTTGCGCTCTTTGAGGACCTCTTCGAGGTTCGTCGAGGAGAAGGCGTTGAAGCCCACCTTGCCGGAGACGTAGGTGATGCGGTCTCCAAAGGCCAGGAGTTCGGGGATCGTTTCAGCCCCGAAGGAACCTTCTTTGAAGGCGCCCACCTGCTTGATGGTGTCCAGGATGCCCACGGAGTTTGCCAGCGCCCGGTAATCCGGTTTCAGGATGATCGGCGTGGAGATGATGGTGAGCTTCGAAAGCGCGTAATGATTCAGGAGATCAAGCGTGTGAGCGAGCGTGCGGTCCACGCGGTCCGCCTCCTCCACCACGCCGCGAAGAATGCCATTGGCGGCGAAGTAATCGTTTTGATAACCCACAAGAATGAGTGCGGTAGATTCAAGGTCGAGCATACGGATGGAATGTTGGAGTGTTGGTTGTTGTTGGATCAGAGGGATGCTTTGTGAAGCGCCTTCATTGTTCGCCGCCAGCCACGCCGAAGCATCATCCGCAGTTGAGGGGGAGTGTGGGGGCGTGCGCAGACTCCCCGTGGACGCTGGGCGGACGAACGCTTCTCGCATACCTCCGGCATGCGTCTCTGAATGGAGATGGGGGCATCGCGGGGTCCGGTGGTTCCCGCTGCACCGCTGCGCGTTTTCGCTCCACCCCCGGCTAATTTCTCTGCTCCCTCCGGGAGCCCACACTACTGCAGACCTGCGATGAGCTTCTTCAGCTCCGGCACGGCGCAGCCAAAGAGTTGCTTCAGCTTGGCGATGAGGGCGGACTGCCCGGCGCGGTGATTGTTTTCGGCGGTTTGCTCGATCTCACGGCAGAGCGTGTGGATGGAGGTGAGGCCGAAGAGGGAGCTGCTGCCTTTCAAGGAATGCGCGGTGCGGCGCAGCGTGGGCTGATCGTCGCTGCCGGCGAGTTTTTCGAGTTCGAGGATGCGCACAGGGGTGTCGGTGAACCAGTTTTCGATGAGTTCGACGGCGTCTGCTGTGCTGAGTTCTTCCGATAGTTGCTGGAGGGCCTCATGTGCGGAGGTCGTGTCTTCAGCGGACCACTTGGGAGGCTCAATGTTTTCCTCGGCTTCGGCGAGTACTTGCACGCGGTTCAGGGCTTCGATGAGCGCCTTGGCGCGCAGCGGCTTGGAGACGTAGTCATCCATGCCGGCGGCCAGGCAGCGCTCGCGCTCACCGGTCTGCACATTGGCGGTCATGGCGATGATGCGGCAGCGCGGGCGTTTCCAGAGCGGGCTGGCTTCGAGCTGGCGAATGGCACGCGTGGCCTCGTAGCCATCCATGTTGGGCATGTGGCAGTCCATGAGGATGCCGTCATAGACGCCGCTGGCAAAGCGCTCCACGGCCTCTTCGCCATCCCGTGCGACTTCGCCCGGGTAGCCGTTTTTTTCGAGCATCATCATGGCCATGCGCGCATTGACCTCATTGTCTTCCACGAGGAGAAGGCGCGGCTTGATGCCGCTGGCGGTTGATTGTGGGACGATCTCATCACGCACGCCCACGTCGTACCTTGGAATCATCCTCTGGCTTTCAACGACACGCAGGGGAAGCCGCACCCAAAAGCGCGATCCTTCCATGTGCTTGCTTTCCACGCCGATGGTGCCGCCCATGAGCTCCACCAGACGCTTGCTGATGGTGAGGCCGAGGCCCGTGCCGCCGAAGCGCCGCTTGCTGGAGCTGTCCACCTGCGTGAAGGCCTGGAAGAGCTGGCTCTGCTGCTCCTCCGTCATGCCGATGCCGGTGTCCGTGACGCTGATTTCGAGATTGGTCGTGCCGGGAGCTATGCAGTTGAGAGTTCTCACCTGGATGCGGATGCTGCCTTCATCGGTGAACTTGATGCCATTGCCCACGAGGTTCATGAGGATCTGCCGTAATCTACCAGGATCTCCCATGAAGGAGGCCGGCACGTTGGGGGCGATTCTGACAATCAAGTCGATGGAGCGGGAGGCGGCCTTGTGCTGAAGAAGATCCACGACGCCGCTGATCACGGAATCCAGGCGGAAGGCTTCTTCGACGAGCTCCAGCTTGCGCGCCTCGATCTTGGAGAAGTCGAGGTTGTCCTCGATGATGGTCATGAGGGCCTCGCCGCTGTGGCGCACGGCATCCACCATCTCGCGCTGCTTGTCTGCAAGCTCGGTGTCCAGCAGCAGGGAAGTCATGCCGATGATGCCGTTCATGGGCGTGCGGATCTCATGGCTCATGGTGGCGAGGAAGTCGCTCTTGGCCTGGCTGGCGGCTTCGGCGATTTCCTTGGCCTTCAGCAGTTCCTGAGCCGCGCGTTTCTTCTCAGTGATGTCTGAACCGATGCCGAGATACCCGATGACCTGGCCCTGCATGTCAAAGAGTGTCGTGACGCAGAGGAGGACGGGAAAGTGTGAGCCATCTTTGCGGACATAAGTCCACTCACCCTCATCCGGTTTGCCGAGCCGTGATTTGGCGACGAAGGTCTCAAAACCCGCTTCGATGGGACGGCCGAGTTCGAGGGTGAGAGCCGCAGCGCGTGCCGCGACTTCTTCGGGCAGATGAAAGGGGGCCGGTGTCTGCAAACCGATGACCTCTGTGGCCTTGTAGCCCAGATGTTCTTCGGCAGCATGGTTAAAGGTGACGATGGTGCCATCCGGCGTGGTGGAAATGATGATGTGGGCGGCGCCATCGAGAACAGCCTTCTGCAAGGCGTTGGAACGCCAGAGCTGGTCTTCGGAGCTTTTGCGCACCATGAACTGGCCCATTTGGTTGCCGGTGCCTGCGAGAGCCTGCAGCAGCGGCTCGTCAGGATCGACGGCTTCACTGGCAAACAGCTCCACGACACCCAGAATTTCCCCGTCAGCGATGATGGGAAAGGCGATGGATGCGCGCAGCTTGCAGCTCAGGGCGCAGGCTACACGCGGATTGTCCGGACTCTGCTCGAAATCACGACACCACTGGCTTTGCTCCGTTTCCAGGACTCGGCCGGGTGTGCACATGCCTGTGCCAAAACGCAGCTTCCTGCTTATCGTGATGAAGGGTGCGATGTCCCTCAAAGGATCATGCCAGAGTTCGGCGAGGCGCAGAGCTTTGACGTCCACCTCAAGCATCCAGAGCAATCCGGCGGTCCAGCCGAGCTGCTGGCAGATCATCTGCATCACCTTGGCAGAGACCTGACGAACGGTGCCGGGCTCAGCGAGGATACGACTGGCGGAATACTCCAAGGCACGGCGTTTCTCATCCTGCTTGCGCTGGGTGACATCGCTTTCGATGGCCATGAAATTGACCACTTCTCCGGCCTCATTGCGGATGGGTTGAATCTCGAGCGCGGTCCAATAACTGCGGCCGGAGCGGTGATAGTTGAGGATCTCCGTTTGTACGCTTTTACACTCTTTCAGAGAGCGCTTCATCAAACTGATGGTGGCGGGGTCTGAGCCGGGGCCCTGGAGAAAGGAGCCGGGGGTGCGGCCGATGACTTCAGCCAACTGCCAGCCGGTCATGCGGGTGAAGCCTTCATTGACCCACTCAATGCAACCTTGAGCATCGGTGACGATGACAGCGTTGTCGGTGCGTGAGGCGACGAGGGCGAGCTTGCGCGCGTTGGCCTCCTGCTCCCGCAGCTGGGTTTGCTGCTCTTTAAGGCGGTTGTTAAGATTGATCAAATCCGCCGAGGTCAGGCGCTGTGCCTGCAGGACTTGGAGGAGATCGAGAGTCTGATCATGCACGGCAAAATCCCCCATGGTCAGGCCGAGTTTTTCCACTTGATCAGGCTCCGTGAGCCAGGGGGTGGCAAGCATGATGCCGAGGTGAGGCTCGTTGTGGATGATCACCTGGCCGCGCAGGATGCATTGATTTTGGCGGCTGCGCAGCAGCAGCAAATTGTCCGGCATGGACCTGGCAAGGGCATCACTGAACTCGCCTGCAGGGCGGATGGCCAGGAAAAGATCCTGCAGGCGCGCGCCAGGAGCCGCCTTGGGGCATACTTTGACCAAGGAAGGGCCGGCTTCGAGGAGGCGGTCATTCTCATCCCAGGCGAAGTAGAAAGGAAAGGCGCGCAGGAACTCCTTGCTGGGAATGCTGCCAATGATGCTGGTCCCGCTGATGGTCATGCCTCAGGGGGAGTCCAGTTCACTGCAAAGATGTCATGGTCGGCACCCGCTGTCTTCATGGCGATAATCTCAGTCGTTACGGGTGTTTTGTAAAGCTTTCCAAGTCCCTGAACGAGGCCGACGACAAAATCCGTAAGTCCCGGGCGGTGGGTGAAGTAGTGCAGGCTCATGGAGTTGTCCTGGACGTCCTGGCACTCAAAGCGTGGGGGCGTCAGATTGGGGTAGATCATCTGCACGCGCGTGTGGAGGTTCGGCAGATTGATGAGGAACTCCTTCAACGTGGCGCCGCCTGAGCGCATCATGACGCCATAGCCGTGCGAGGCTGTTTTCAAAATCCAGTGTTCACCAAAGGCGATCAGCACCTCGCGGACGGTGACGCCCAGCACTTCGGAAGACGCGCCCACGAGTTGGTAGGTGATGTCATCCGAATAGCCCTCATGGCTGATAAACACTTCAATATCAACGCCTGCCTTTTGCTTGATGTGCTGCCAGCGCTCCTCCCCGTAATTGGAGATGACGAGGTCTTTGATGGCTTTGTTGACGAGTCCGTACATGAATGAAAGTGAGGGTGATGGTGGGGAAGGGACAATGAACTTCAAGGAACTTTGGTGCAGCCCCTGTTTTCCAGCACCCTCCTCAGTTGGGGGGGGGGAGGAGGGGGGGCTGGCACAAAATTGAGGGGGAGTTTTTTTTCGTGCAATGGCGCGGGCATGCTGCCATACCATGAAGAAGAATTCACCCGTAGCTGACTGCGCCGCATGTCCTTTTCCTCTTCCTCCGCCGAGACACCGAGGTCCAGCTCTGCTGGAGCACCGCTGGGCTGGGAGCCACCAGCGCCGGAGGAACTGCAGGAGATGC
>NZ_JBAQCR010000087.1:0-3790 GCF_049294395.1 Prosthecobacter sp. | reverse complement strand
CCCTATATATAGGGTATGAACCCGTGAACCCAAAACCCACCCTCCGATGGGTGAACCTGAACCTGAACCTGAACCCAACGGTGAACCTGAATGAACCCGCTGAACCCACCGCCGGTGCCCGCCATTCCTGACCTTATCCCGCTGGGTGTTGCGGGAGCGTGAGGGATCGGGACGATCCCCCTCCGCCGGAGGTCGTGCATCATTTGAAAATTTTGCGACATTTTCGCGGCCACCCCTTGCGCCAGTTCGTTAATCGGCCATGCATCACCCTCACACATGAGCCAAAAAAACTGGGATGTCATTGTCATCGGCGGCGGGCCTGCAGGGGCCACGGCTGCGGCCACACTGCGTCAGGCCGGTCGTAGCGTGCTGGTGCTGGAAAAGGCCAAGTTTCCACGCTTTCACATCGGCGAGTCCTTGCTGCCGTACAATCGCAGCATCTTTGATGAGCTGGGCGTGTGGTCGAAGATCGAGGCCGCCGGGTTCATGGTGAAGCGCGGCGCGCAGTTCTGGATGGGCGACGGCTCGATCCACACGCGGATGAATTTTTCCCGGGGCTCGTTCACTGAGTTTCCGGAGTCGCTACAGGTTGAGCGTGCAACGTTTGACGACATCCTGCTGCGCCATGCGGAGGAGCTGGGCGCGGAGGTGCGGGAGGAGGCGCTGGTCACTGAGCACCGCGTGGAAAAAGACCGCGTGACGGTGAAGTTTCGCGCCAAGGACGGCGTGGAGCACGAGGTGCAGGCGGCGTTTCTCATGGATGCCAGCGGCCTGGGCAACTTCACCGCGAACCGCGAGAACCTGCGCGAGTACTACCCCGAGCACAAAAAGATCTCCATTTTCGGCCACTACAGCGGCGTGCAGATGACCACCGGGGAGGAGAAGGGGGACATCCTCATCATCCGCCGCGAAAACTCCTGGTTCTGGATGATCCCGCTTTCCGACGACAAGGTGAGCGTGGGCCTCGTGCTGGATCAGGCGCAGTTCAAGGCGCTGAAGAAGGACCCTCAGGAGGTGTTTGACGATGCGGTGCAAAATACGCGGGCCGTGCGTGAGCGCATGATCAATGCGAAAGCGATCACGCAGGGGCATGTGCTCACCGATTTTTCCTACACGAACCGCAAGCTCGTCTCCGACCGCATCGTGCGCGTGGGAGATGCCGCAGGGTTCATTGATCCGGTGTTCTCCAGCGGTGTGATGCTGGCCATGAGCAGCGGCCGGCAGGGGGCGCAGGTGGTGCATGCGGCCATCGCGGCGGGCAAGGCCTGGACCTTTGCCATGAAGCGCTACGAGTGGGCCACGCGCCGGAAGGTGGGCCGCTTCTGGCAGTTCATCGAGCGCTTTTACACCAAGCACTTCGCGCAGATTTTCTTCCAGCCGAGCAACAAGTTCCGCCTGCTCTGCGCCATCAACTGCACGCTGGCAGGCCGCACGCAGATGACCTTCGGCACATGGTGGCGCCTGCGGCTGTTTTTCACGCTGGTGTGGATCCAGAAGTACCACCCGATTGCGAAGCCGATCCGGATTCGGTGAGGCGAAAAACATCCCGGTTGTCCCCAGCCCGGATGGTGGCGATAATACATTCGTATGATCGCCGAGACACTTCCCGACATTGCGCGCCTGAGCCTTGAAGAAAAGTGGGACCTCGCTGTCGAGCTCTGGGACGAGGTGGCCGAGCGTCAGAACGAGTTGCCGACTCATCAAGCCATTCTGGATGTGGTGGAGCAACGCTTCGCCGACTACGAGCGCGATCCCAGCACCGCGCTCACGCTGGAGGAGTTCAAACGCAAGTTCAGGCTGCCGTAAGCATGAACGAAATCGTCCTTCTGCAAGGGGCGCAAAAGCACGCGGCAGCGTTTTGGAGTGCGGTCGCGAAGATGCACGGCGCATGCCTGCATCGGAGCTACCGCTTTCGCGGGGTGAAGCGCGTTCTCCCGCCTCAGCCCGCTGTCCGGCCTGCGAAAGCGGCGTCGCAATCAAGTTTGCCGCACGCACTACTCTGGAAGGTAGGGATGCGCTGTGCGCGTCCCTGGAATCCTTCGTCCCAGAGGTGGCTGCCGACGCATCGTTCTCCCGCTTTCCAATAGCCTCCGCCTCCCACTGTCGGAAGCTCCAAGGACGGCGCACCTTTTTCAGCGCCTGCGATGCGGCAGACCCGAAACTTCGGACCCGGCGCAGCGGTTCCCTACCAGCCCAATAGGGCGCACTGGGCGGGCTACCTCACCGCAGCTTCACGCGCAGCATCGGCGCGGAGCGGGTGCCGTTCTCCTTGGTGGCGAAGGCGTGGACGAGGCCGCTTTCCTGGTCTTCGTTGGTCTCGCGGCAGATGATCAGGGTGGCGATCTGATTGGTGTCGGCGCTGAGGAAATCGGCGAGGTCTTTGCCGCGCAGTTTGCGGGTGCCGCGATTGATGCCTTGGGCGATCTCGAACTTGCCGAGGAGTTTGACTTTGGCGGCCACAGGGAGGTGGCGCTCTGGCTGCGTGGGATCATGCGCGGGGGCCTGCTGCCAGGTCAGGCCGGCTTCTTCCCAGGCGTCGGTGCTTTCATCCAGCACGCCGTAGACGGCGAAGGTGCTGTCCGGCACGAAGCTGGCGAAGCCGAGTTCGCTGGGCTCGATGGTGAGCACGAGCTCCGCATCTTCGATGGCGCGACCGCGAAACTTGCTGAGGTCAAAGGCGATGTAGCCTTTGCGGTTGAGGTCGGGCTTGGTGTCCTTGCTGCGCTTCACGCGGAAGAAGGGGTGCGTGCCGAAGTCATGCGGCGCTTTGTCGGAAGACTGGATGTAGCTGTCTTTGCCATGGCCAAACGCCGTCGTGATGGCCTGCCAGCCGTCTCCGGCATCCATGACGATCGAGGGCTGCCAGCGGCTGGGCTCGGCATCGGCGTCATCGCCGGCGGAGGGGTGCATCTGCTTCTGCGACCAGCCACGGTCCACGCGCTGGCCTTTTTCCAGCTTCCTGGTGGCGGCGCCGGTTTTGTCGTCCACTTCCACGAGGCCTTCCATCACCTGCACCAGATACTTGCCGTCCTCTCCGGCGCTGAGGCCGAACTTCGTGCCCCAGTCGATGACCTTGGCGTCCTTGGTGTCGATGCTGAATCCTTTGGCCTGAGGCGGGACTTCGGCCACCAGTGTGCCACGGCGCAGCTTGCAGTTCATGCCGTCCAGCACTTCCACGGTGGCGGGGGCTTCCAGCACCAGCTCCGCGCCGCTGTCAAAGCGCAGCACGGCCAGGCCTTCGATCAAATCGAGCATGCCAGGCTTCAGGCGTGCGCCCTCCACCGTGGGCAGGCTGCTACCGGCCCACTGGCACTGCTGTGCGCGGACCAGCGTGGCCACCGTGCCATCGCGGGTGCTGTTCAGCCAGACGAAGCCAAACGTCACGCAGGCTGCTGCTGCTGCGGTGATGGCATGCCGCCACCACACGGGCTTGGCGGTTGATTGGGCTGCGGGAGCGGCCTGGGTGTGCCAGGAGTCGTCGAAGCACAGTTCGGCACGTTGATGCAGGGCCTTGGCAAAGAAGGTGCGCGCTTCTGCATTTTCACGCAGTTCGGTTTCCAGCGCGGCTACTTCGGCGGCGCTGAGCTTTTCATCGGCGTAGCGCTCGGAGAGTTCCAGCAGTCGAAATTGATCGGCAGGCTTCAAGCTCATGATTCGGCTCCTTCCAGTTGGAGTTCCTTTTCCACGCAGGTCATCAAACTCATGCGGATGCGGCTCAGGGCGCGATACACCGCGCCCACCGTGCTGCGGATGCGCTCGGCCACGCCATCGATCTCCAGGTCCTCGTAAT
>NZ_JBAQCR010000086.1:0-32486 GCF_049294395.1 Prosthecobacter sp. | reverse complement strand
CTGCGCACTGCGGAGGCACGCACACCAGCAGAACTCGATGCGGCCATCAGCCTGGCATTCTCAAAAATCACAGAAAAAGACGCCAAGGGTTGGTTTGCCTCTTGTGGCTATAGTATTATTTAAAATGATCTAGGCATTAAAGTTTTTATTCGGCAGAGGTGGTCGTAGACCAGCCCTCGGTGAGCAAACGTTTTGCTTCTTTTGCGGCCAAAGGTCCGAAAATTGGAAACCAGCCTTCAACTTCTTGAGAGCCTGAAAGAGGCTGAGAGAGCAATGTGAGCGCTTCGTTTACACGTTCTCCAAAAAGTGACTTCAGGGAAAGCTCATCAAAACGGAACCATGTCGGCATGTCTCCGTTCGGTCCCGATTCGCCCAGAGCGCAGATAACTTGGGGGGTGATAACTTCTGGACAATTTGTCATGCCTTCCAATAAATGAGGGGCAATCCATTGCCAATGAGACCATTGAGTCTTGAAAGACTCTGGATACGACTTTCTATCCAAGATTACAAGATAGCTCAAAATCCAGGGGAACTTGTGTGGAAAACATTTCACGAACTGCGCCGAGGTGAGGCTTGATAGGGACTTTTTTACTTCTATAACAAACTTGCTTCTGACTTCGCCAAGCGAATCATGATCTAATGCCCCTCGGCCAAGATCGAAAAACAAGGTGTCTGCATCTCGAATATGGCATGGTAGGCAATCTACGAGTTCTTTAAACAACCAGGCTGATAGCGTTTCCTGGCTTGCATGGGTAGCTTTAATAAGCTCCTCGATGAGCTGAAACCGGCGTGTCACGCGGTTCCACAGCCCATATTTCAGGGGCCTCATTCGGCGGAGGGCAGCGGAGGTTGCTTGTAAGATTATGCTTGAATCAAGTGGGCGATCATATTTTTGGAAACGTAGTAACAACTCACTAAAATCAGAACGTGCCGACATCATTTCTGCCATATGTTGAACATCGCCGGTATCCTTTGTTTTAGCGATGCTGGCGAGCACTTCTTGATCTCGTATGTCACTTGCGAGAACAGCTCCGGAAGATATGCGCTCCCAATAGACATCCCCTCGGTTGTCTTTGATAGACTGACAACGTTGAGCGGGGCCATGCACCTCACAACCCGTGATATGGGTTGAATCCCATACTAACTCACCAAGAATCTTTCCAAGCAAGTGAGCATCATGGTCTGTCTTTGAAACAACTTTCAGCCAGCGTTCTTTCAAGTAGGCAAGCCTGCCCTCTCTCTGTGTTTTCATGTATTCAGAAGAGGAATTTTTCGGTGCGAAATCACCAAATTCGTTGCGATGGACGCCTAGAAAATCAAAAGAGGCGGGAGCAGTGTGCCTGAGAACTGATAACATAATCAGTTCATCTAAATCCACTTCGCCATGTAGATGGCTCCAACTTTCGACAATGCTTGCCATCGTCTTTTTCAAAATACGAGGGTTGTCTAGCAAGCAGGCTAAAATACCGATCCAGCTTGGCGTCCTCGAAAATCGCTCAATCTCTACATTTTCGCGATCTTCATTAATGAGCCTTTCTGGACGATTCTGGCGTGAAGTAGGATCAATGAATTTCCAATGAGTCATGCAATAGCGCCGTACACGATCCATTAGAGTCATGGTGATTTTGACTGGCAGCCTTGGCACAAATTGAAGGTGCTCGGCAATTTTAGGGAAATCTATTTGGCTGCTGTTTCCTGCGGTTAGGACGAAAGACATGCGTTCCACCTGACGAAAATCGTGAAGCATCGCCTCAATCTGCTTCTGGTCGAAATCCGAGCTATTTCGATCTGTGTCTTCAATGACAATGATCAAGTGAGCTTCGATTGCTCGAAGAATTGGGGTGAAGCGCTGGAGGACTTCGGCCGGTGATGCGGGAGATCCCAACACGCTTGTAATTGCCGCCAGCCAAGAATTGGAATCGTTCATTGCATCCGCATAAGCGGAGGGCAGGTGATGAAGTGACAGGCAATCCACATGCTCGGAGAGCTGGGAAATCGCCTTATCGAGAATGTGCTCTTGCGCTGCTTTAGAACTGAAGCCCCAGCAGTTCACATGTGCGAAAATATATTGAGGGGGCTTGGATACCTTTGCGGCTGCTTCAATAAATGCAACGATGGTGGATTTTCCGCAGCCGAATGGCCCCTGAATCACGGCTGTCTTGTAAAGTTCTTGGCTTTCGGGATTCGGGCGCTTTTGCTGAAGTGCTTTGAAGATTCGATTTCCGCGATCTTTTGCTCCAAACAAATCTTCGTCTTCCTGTGTGATTGGTGATTCGTTATCGAGCCATGAGAGCAGATCCTCGATAGGTAACTCTTCCAGGTCCTCAAAAGAACTGACTCGTGGCTCCGATGATTTGTCAGGGGACGACTTCGAACTTGGTTTTGTCTGCCATTTTGAAATCAACCATAAAATGGGGGTGAAACCAGATGCCAAAATACTGAGAGTCACCAAGGCGTTCTCCATATGCCAGCCTCCAGCCGCCTCCCATTTTTGAGAATCAGCGGCTGCAATTCCCAATGAGAGTATCCAAAGCCCCATTGGGATAGCGGTGGTGACTGGCGGCCAGAAAAAGACATTTTCAAAATGCCGCGAACGGAATTTGGCCTGCTTGAGAGCCAAGAAAACCACTGAGCCAAGGACAAGGTATCTGAGAAAAGTTGCCAAGACTGGCAACTGCGCCTCAGTTTCCTCTAGGAGGCCGTCTAGGCTCGAATTGATCAATAAAGCCCCGGGGATGGCTAAAGAAGCCCCGGCCATTGCATACAAAAAAATTATTCCCCAACGATTTAAGGATGGCTGGCTCTTGGACCGCTCAGATTTTTGAAACCGCATGAGAGGCATTTGATATGGCTAATAGCCAAATGCCAATTATGAATTGGGGCTACGTTTCTACGTTGCCGCTTCACACCGGCCAGCGGAAACACTGTCTTTCTGCCAGTTTGCCGCGTGAATAGGCGGAGATGCAGACGCGGTTGGCGCTGTTGCCACTGAGCAGCCAGACGTTGCTCTGATCCAGAACTGCAGGAAACCTACATGACCGCAGGCCCAGGCGCTGAGGGGATGCATGACGACGTTGCAGTCATAGGTCGGTGCCACAGCACGGCCAAAGTTGATCCACTGGCCGGCAAAGCCGGTGTGGTAGCCCCGGAAGCCCGAATTCAGCAGGTGCCTGTTCACAAAAGCGGCACACCGGCTTGTTCCCCCCGGGGCGCATCCACATACAGCGCCTAGCCCGAGAGAAAGGATGCGGGAGTGGTTGTTTGTATAGCACAGGCCGGGGTTGACGGCTTTGAACCGGTCAAAGTACATGCCAAACTAACGGGCGCTGCCAGGCGGAATGTCGCCGGGCTGGATGACGCAGGCTGCCATGAGCCTAGAAATTAACGGGGCAGGAAGGAAAGCCAAATGCGAAATCGCATTGCTCTCACCTGCTGGATAGGCTCTAAATGACTTACCCCAACTGCCGCATGTCCGAAACCGCCGCCGCCACGCCGACCCCCGCGCCCAGCAAGCGTCGCGTTTTCGCATCCCGTTTGTTCAGCACCCTGCTGCTGTGGTCTCTCCTGACCCTGGCCTTTTTGCAGTGGCAGAACACCTGGCTGATCATCGCCATCACGGGTTTTTTTGGCGTGTCTGGCGCAGTCGAGTATTTCCGGCTGCTGCGCAATGATCCGCATGCGCGCTCCTTCAATGCACTGGGCTTTGTCATCTGCATTGTTTACTGGGGTGTGGTGCTTTGGTACACGACTTCCCGGCACAAGGCGCCGCCCATGGAGTTTGATCTTGCGGCGCTCACTGCCAGCGTGCACGGCTCCTTCATCCTCTGCTACCGCCATCAGCTCGAAGGCGCGTCCACCTTGCAGCGCATTTTTAACACCGTCTTTGGCACCGTTTACACCGTCATTTTCTTCGGTTTCATGGTGCGGCTCATGTACTTCCATGCGGATGGCAAGGGCATCACGGACATCTTCCTCGTGCTCTTCCTCATCATGGTCACCAAATTCAGCGACATGGGGGCTTATGTGGTGGGCGTGCTGTTCGGGAAGCACAAAATGATTCCGCACATCAGCCCTGCTAAATCATGGGAGGGCTTTGTCGGTGCCTTCATCGGCTCTTTCGGCGCCGCTGCGGTGCTGCTGGCCACCATCCCCGAAAAACTTGCCCCCATCACCTGGGTGCATGGCATGATCCTCGCCCCTTTGCTCTGCGCCACTGCCGTCACGGGGGATCTGGCTGAATCCGTGCTCAAACGCTGCGTGGCCATCAAGGACAGCGGTCACGCGCTCCCCGGCATCGGCGGCATCCTGGATCTGACGGACAGCCTGCTCTTCACCGCGCCGGTGTTTTATTTTTACTTGTCCGCCATCGCACGATAAGCCAAAGCAAGCCTTCGTGATGCGCAAAGTTCTCCTCCTCGGCTCCACCGGATCCATCGGCACCAGTGCCCTCAAAGTCGCGCGCGACATTCCCGAGCGCATGCAGATCGTGGGACTGGCTGCGAATTGCAGTGTCGAGGCGCTTGTGGAGCAGGTCCGCGAGACCGGTGTGAAGCAGGTCGCCCTCACCGATGCCGCCGCTGCGGAGAAGGCACGTGCACTGCTGCCCGCAGATGTCGTGGTCCACACCGGCACGCAGGGGCTTGTCGATCTCGTGAACGAATCCGATGCCGACATGGTGCTTGTTGCCATCGTCGGCACCGCCGGCCTTGCACCGGCGCTCGCCGCCATTGAGCGCGGCATGCACCTGGCGGTGGCCAGCAAGGAAATCCTCGTCATGGCCGGAGAAGCCGTCACCGAAGCCGCCAAGCGTAAAGGTGTGAACATCCTGCCCGTGGACAGCGAGCACAACGCCATCTTTCAGTGCCTCGAAGGCCACCGGCACAGCAGCGTCCAGCGCATCCTGCTCACCGCCAGCGGCGGCCCCTTTCGCCAGTTGCCTGCTGATCAACTGCCTAGTGTCACCGTCGCCCAGGCACTGAAGCATCCCACCTGGACTATGGGGCGCAAGATCACCATCGATAGCGCCACCCTTTTCAACAAGGGCCTGGAAATGATCGAGGCGAAGTGGCTCTTCGATGTGCCGATGGACAAGATCGAGGTCGTCGTGCACCCGCAGAGCATCGTCCACAGCATGGTCGAATTTGCTGATAACAGCGTCATCGCCCAGCTCAGCCACAGCGACATGTGCTTTCCGATCCAATACGCGGTGACCTGGCCTGACCGCGTGACGAACAATCTCAAGCCGCTCGATTTTGCCAAGGTAGGAGCCCTGCATTTCGAAGCGCCGCGCGTGGATGATTTCCCCGCGATCAACCTCGCCCGTCACGCTGGGACTGTCGGCGGCACCCTGCCAGCCGTCCTGAATGCGGCCAATGAAGTCGCCGTTGAAGCATTTCTTAACGGTAAGATTCCATTCCCCGGCATCTGGCAGACAGTTGAGCGCGTCATGACGGCGCATCAGGTGGTCCAGCATCCTGAACTCGGGGTGCTTATCGAGGCGGACGCGTGGGCGCGGCGTCAGGCTTCGGAACTGCTTTAAAAGGCAAAATCTGTCGTTTCCATGACTTTGCGTCGTCTTTTGAGCCGCTTTGACAACAGGCCAAGCAGTATGCCTGCCAGTGTACCGTTAAGGGCACCAGCAAACAGAGGCATGGTCCAATCTTCGATGTTTTCTAATGCTGGGATCGCTCGCTCAAGCACAACCACATCATTTCGCGTGGTGTGGCCAGCTTCCTGAGCTTGGCTTAGGCGTAACAAAATATACTCATCTAGAAGTGCATCGAGAAATGCTCGCGTGAATTTCGGCTCGTTGCTTGTCGCCAGTATGCTAAGTACAGCATTCTCTTTGTTCAGCAACACTTGGATATCGACATCTCGCTCCCTGACTCCGGGGGTTAAGTTTTTGATACGCCTCATCGCCTTCCTGGCCAGATCAGAAGACTTCAGATCTCGAATGATCCTGCCATAGTATTCGGCATACCCCGGGCTGCCCGGGACTGGCACAGAGGTGGTTTCGCTCAGCACCGACACTTTGGCCAGTGATCTGAATTCGGCCGGGTAACTTGCCAGCCTGATGATTTGAACACACAGTCCAATGACGATCCCGGCGGCTACTCCCCAGACCAGGGGGGAGTTGTTATTCCTTGAGAGCTGGCTCTGCTTGATGATCGTCTCCTTGTTCTGAACTGGAAGCGCTTCGATTACAGAATGATGCTGAACTTCCTCTGGCCTGACAAAAAATAATGCCAGCAACAACCCGGCAAAGAGTCCCGAAAATCCGCCGGTGATCACTCCGCTCAGGGCGAACTCCTGCCAGTCATCCAGCACGTGTGCTGGTGTGTCCTTCTGAGTGACAAACATTTGGAGGGTCGTGCTGGCGAGGATGCCTAGGAAGACGGTCGCTACTACGACAATCAATCGTTTTGATCTTTGGGCTTTCTCCATGTCCGGAATGAACAGAGGTGAGCCATGCGTTCGGAGCAAGTCAAATGCGAGATTGGGTTCTTAAGATGATTTTAGGCTGATCAAGCGAAAAGTAGCGGATCGATCTGAACTGGGCCGCATTTAAGTTTCCAAAAACTCTCCAAAAATATCCTCGCCCCTGCGGGGGGCGTGCTACTCTCACGGCGAACCCACTGTTCGCCATGAAAACCTCTTTCAGCCTCGCGCTGCTGCCAGCCATGACGCTGGCGTTTGTTGCTGCTTCTGCCATCTCTCACGCGGCTCCGCCTAAAGGCCGTCCTGACACAAAAGCGCCGCCACCGCAGGAACTGCATGCGGACATCACCATCAATCCGGAGGAACTGGCACCGGATTCCACCATCGAAGTCGTATTTCCGACTGCGATGGTGGCGAAGGAGCAAATCGGCAAAAGTGCGGCCACTTCACCCCTGGTCATCCTGCCAGAGCTGACCGGCACGTTTGAGTGGACGAGCACCCGCAGCGGTCAGTTCCACCTGACTCAGGCACCGAAGTTTGCCGCCAGCTACGAGTTCAAACTTCGCGCCGGTTTGACGGACCTCGCGGGCAAACCAATCGCCGCCGAAAAGCTCGATTCCGTGGAAAGCGCCCGCTTTCGCATCATCGACCAGCATCCGCGCTGGTTCGACGATGATGCGCAGAATCGCGCCCCGCGCTTTCTCTTTGAGTTCAACGACAGCGTGACGCCTGCGGAGGTTGTCAAACACATCAAGTTTGTCTCTGAATCATCGCCGCAGCCGGTCGCTGCCAAGATCCGCCATGCCACGGGCAAGGACTTCACCCGCATGGGCACCGAGCCGCAGGCGACCTGGGCGGAGGAAATCTCCAAAGTGAAGCCTTCCGTGGGAGATGATGCGGCCCGCCTCAGCGCCATCATCATTGAGCCTGAAACTCAGCTCTCCATTGGCAAATGGCGCCTCACCATCGCTGAAACCCTCAGCAATACTTCCGGCGTCAATCAGATCGCCACGGGTGACGACATCCAGCTCGGTGAGATCAAACCGTTCGAGGTGCGCGAAGTCGAAGCGCACACGCCGTTCGACAGCGACTACTACATTGATGTCGATTTCAACAAGCGTCTGCTGCCGCCGACCAACGATGAAATGACCAAGGAGATGGTCGAAGCTTTTGCGCAAAAGCTTGCCCCGTTTGTCACCATTCGCCGCACATCACTCGGTCAGAAGCTGGCGTCGGTGGTAAACAAAGATGAGGGGCCAGTGACGGGACTCAAGGTCGAAATTCAAGGCCGCACGCTGCGCTTCACCGGGCCTTTCGAAGTGAACAAGAAGTACACCGTTACAGTCGATATGGCGATGACTTCGGGGGACAATCTGCCGCTGCAGGCGAATTATAAAAACGAGGTCACCTTCATTCCCAATCCTCCCTACTTGGCCGCGCCAACCTTCATCAATGCGCAGCTGGCCAAGGGTGATGCGAATTATGAATTCAGTGCCGCAAACGTGAAGCAGGTGCGGGTGCGGGCGAAACGGCTCAACGGTCCCGAACTGCTCAAAGCTCTCGATCAATATCGCGCCTATCGCACTGCCTACTACGGCAACGACAAACAAAAGGCGGCTTACAAGACTCAGTCCATCGATGCCTACCCCGGTACGCAGGTGTTTGACCGTAGCTTTCCAGTGAACAAGCCGCTGGATCACAGCGAGATCCTGAAGCTGAACTGGCGCGAAGTGCTCGGCGATTTCCCTGCTGCGCCGCTGTTCATTGAACTTGAAGGTACAGCTGCAGATGGGATCGCGCAGAAAGGTGTTGTCACCCAAACGCTCGTGCAGTTCACCGATCTGGGCATCATGCAAAAAAGCAATGGTCGCGAATCGATGATCTTCGTGACTTCCCTGGAAACAGGCAAGCCTGTGCCTGGCGTGCGTCTCACGCTTGTCGACACCGATTTAAAGCTCATCGGCTACGGTGACACCGATGCCAGCGGCATCGCCACCGCTCCGGGGGCCACACCTGCATTCGTGCTTGCAGAAAAGAACGGAGATAGCGCCGTTATTGAGTGCAACGACAGCAGCATCTCTATTCCCTACGATATCTCGCAGGCCTACGAAAACGTCTGGCAGCCGCAGCGGCGAACCTTTGTTTTTTCTGATCGCCCGCTCTACAAGCCCGGTGACACTGCGCATTTCAAGGCGCACACTCGGCTGCTGATTGGTGATGATTTGAGCCTTGATCAGGAACCTGCGCAGGGACGTCTTGTCATTCGCGATCCGCGTTACCGCATCGTGATCGACAAACCTGTCACGTTCACCGCCGGCGGTGCCTGGGCGGATGATCTTGTTCTTCCGACCGGCCCTGCGGGCTGGTATGATCTTTCGATCAATCTCAAAGCGGTCAATCCGAACAGTCAGAGCAATGACGGTGGCGGCATGACCTTCCGCATTGACGACTACAAGCCGAACACCTTTGAGGTGAAGCTGGACACGAAAGGCATCAAATATCAGCCCGACCGCATTCACGTGCCGCTCAGTGCGAATTACTACATGGGCAAGGCTCTCTCCGTGGCCAAGGTGCAGTGGAGCGCGAACTCGCAGCGTGACTACGAAGCGCCAGAGTCCTACCGCCAGTATCATTTTGGCGAAGCGCCTTTGTGGGCACACTATGCCCAGGATCGTGATGCCGATGGCGACTACGCCGGTCATGAAAATGACGATGTGGAGAACGAGTGGTTCGTGAATGGCAATCTCTTCCTGGCCGAAGACGGCACCGCCACGCTCGAAATGCCGCAGCCGCCGCCAGACCGTGCTGCACTGCCACAGCGCATGCGGGTGAATGCTGAAGTCACCGACATCAACGAGCAGACCATCAGCTCCAGCGCTGAGTTTGAAGTGCCCGGCGCGAACTTTCTCCTGGGCCTCAAAGGTCCTGATTATTTCGGCAGTGCTGGCAAGGCGCTGCAGCTTGAAGTCGTCGCGATTGATTCCAAAGGCGCTCCTGCCGCAGGCACTGTGCACGTGGATCTCAAAGTCGAGCGCCAGGAATACCACACGCTCAAAATCGCCACTGCTGGCGGCGGATCGACGACCAAGGACCAGGTCATTCTGCGTGAGGAGTTGAAGCAGAGCTTCGATTTGAAAGCCGCCACCGCAGGTTCCGCTCCATCGGTCACGGTTCCGTTCACTCCCGCCAGCGGCGGTGTGTATTTCGTCACCGCGGAGGCTGTGGATGCCAAAGGCACGAAGGTGCTCTCCCGCATGCCGTTCTATGCAGTTGGAGGCAAAGAATTCCCATGGGCGATGGAGGATGGCAACCGCATGAACCTTCAGCCAGAGGAAACCACGCTCAAGCCTGGTGAGGATGCTGTCATCGTGGTCAAGACACCCATCGCTGGCACTGCCCTCGTCACCGTGGAGCGCAACAAGCTGCATCGCCAGTTTGTGACCGAACTCACGCTCGAAAATCCGATCATCCGCGTGCCGCTCGGTGAAGACGAGTTTCCCAATGTCTTCGTCTCCGTCATCGTCATCCGTGGTTCAGCCGCCAGCACCAAGCAGCACAAGATGCCTGAGTATCGTGTCGGATACTGCGCTCTGACGGTTGAGTCGGATGCGAAAGAATTGAAGCTCGCGGTGAAGCCGGATCATGATGAAGTGCGTCCTGCAGAAGAGGTGAAAATCACCACGACGATCACCGATGCCAAAGGTGCGGCTGTCTCAGGGGCTGATGTGACGCTCTACGCCGTCGATGAAGGCGTGCTCAGCCTCATGAAGCATGAGACGCCTGATCCTTCCGCGTACTTTCATGCCGAACTCCCGCTCGCCATCGACAGCTTTACCTCCTTTGACAATCTGCTATCTGAAGAGTCTGCTGCACGAGACAGGGGCAACAAGGGGTTCGTCGTCGGTGATGCCAACAAGGGTGGTGATGGCGAGATGGGGCCGATCAGCGTACGCAAAAACTTCATCGCCACGCCGCTGTGGCTCGCATCTGGCACCACGGATGTGCAGGGCAGGCTGACCGCCAGTGTCACCGCGCCGGACAATCTCACGCGTTATCGCATCATGGCTGTCGCCGCGCAGGGGGTGGATCGTTTTGGCAGCGGCGAATCCGCGTTCAAGATCAACAAGCCGCTCATGATTGAGCCCGCCGTGCCGCGCTTCGCCCGCCTGGGCGATGAATTCCTCGTCAAAGCCGTTGTTCACAACACCACGCCAAATGTCGGCGCGGTGGAGGTCACGCTAGAACTCGACGCCACGGCGAACTTCATTCAGGAGAAACGTGATTTTGTCCCTGCTTCACTGAAGGCAGATGCCGGTGGCAGCGCCAAGCAGCAGAAGATCATCCTGCAAATCAAAGCCGGTGAGACCGCCGCCACCGCCTTTCCGGTGCAATTCGTGCAGCTTGGCACTGCTAAATGGAAATGGACCGCACGCGGCGTGAACTGGCCTGTTGCCGCCACCGACGGCACGGAATCGACTTTTGAGGTGAATCATCCTGTGCCTGAGCTGCGCTACGTGAGCTACACGCGACTTAAAGCTGATGAACCGAACGAGAACCTCATCAAGGACGTGAACCCCGCGCTGCTCGAAGGCGAAGGCTCGCTTTCATTTGGCATCAGCAACAGCCGCCTCTTTGAGGCCCGTGATGCTCTCGATTACCTGCTGCACTATCCGTATGGCTGCGTTGAACAGACGACCTCGGCTACGATGCCCTGGCTCGCCCTCGGCAAATACGAGCCGCTGTTCCCCGATCAACTCGGTGGCGGCAAGGCCAAGCAGGTGGTGCAGGCAGGTGTGGACAAACTCCTGCAAATGACCACGGATGAAGGCGGTCTGGCCTACTGGCCCGGCGGCACCGAGTCCAGCTTCTGGGGCAGTGCTTACGGCGGCATGCTGCTGCTGCGCGCGCGCGATCAAGGCGCCGATGTGCCTGCGGACGCGATCAACAAGCTCGTCGAATTCCTCTCGAAGAAGCTGCGCGGTCTTGATGAGGAAAAGGACCTCTACAACATCACCGATTCCGCTCTGGCGCTCTACACCCTCGCGAAGGCAGGGAAGCCGGAACCTGCCTATCAGAACCTGCTTTTTGGCCGGCGCGAACATCTGCCTGAAATCGCCAGGCTCTACCTGGCGCTTTCCATGTGCCTGACCAATGCCCCTGAGCAGCAGATCAAGGATACCATTGGCTGGAAACCTGCCGAGCATCCCGCTCCCGCGAAGGCTGACAGCAAGGCCAAGGTCGCCAAGGCCAAGTCGAAAACAGTGACCAAATCCAAATCAGAAACCAAGGCCAAGGCGGCACCAGCACCAAGACCTGTCGTTTGGAGCCACTGGGCTGGCAACGGTGCGAACAAGGCGCTGCGTTTGATCTGTTACACGCATCTCGGCCTCACTGAAGACGCGGAGAACCTTGCCGTCTCGATTCTGCAATCGCGCAATGGCCGCGGTGAGTGGGGCAACACCTTCACCAATGCCTGGACGCTGACCGCCCTTGCCGCCTACGAACGCAGCTTGAAGAAAGTCGGCGAACCGCTCACTGCGACGGGGCATTGGGATACCCAGGCCATCCCGCTGAATCTTGCCGCAGGGTTCTCCAGCACTCGTGTGAGTTTTGCGCTCAATCAGGCGCTCAGCGCAAAGCCGCTCAGTGTTGAACTTCCCGCAGGTCGCGAGATCTACGGTCGCATCGAGGCCCGCAGCTTCCCGCCGCAGCGTGATTTCGCGGGTGAAAACAAGGGCTACGCCATCGAGCGCAGCTACGAAGAACTGAACATGGACGGCTCCACCTCAGGCACCGATGATCTCCGCGTCGGAGATATGGTGGTGGTCACCCTCAAAATTGAAATCGGCGGCGGTGATCGCTACCTCGCCATTGACGACGCCCTGCCTGCCGTCTTCGAGGCCATCAATCCCGAGTTCGGCACCCAGAGCGAACGCGAAGGCGAGCAACTGCCCGATGGCACTCAGGCCTGGTTCTGCGACCACCGCGAAATCCGCACGGACCGCGCCCTGTTCTTTACCGACTTCGCACCAGCCAAAGGAAAGTTCAGCCTGCAATACCTCGCCCGCGTCATCGCTGAAGGGGATACCACCGCCCCGCCGGCCCGCATTGAGGCTATGTATCAGCCCGATAAATACGGCCTTAGTCCGACGCAGCGCGTGCGCACGCTGCCTTCAGGGAATGCCAAGGTGGCGGAAGTAAAATGAGCTTATGAGGAATACCACATCACCGGGGCTGCCCTGGATGCGTTTGAAACGATGGATCATTCTGGTGATGATCCTGCCGCTCATCGTCCAGGTTGATGCCAACCCCATTGCGTTGGTTCACCGTGCCTATATTTCGGCGGAAACATTGAGCGTAAGAATGACTCTCGATGCAGCAGAGATCGAAGGCGTGTTTCAATTTCACTCGGCCATGCCGAAGGATGATTTCTGGGGAAAAGCTGACATCGAGATTGAAATTCCGATTTGGATTCCATCGGCGGCCAGCGAGAGGGGGCCTCTGGCTCAGCAATTTATACAGGCATATCGTGAACCGGCTTATCATGACTTTGAAAAGACGGACCGTTCTGCCTGGGATGCTGCCATTGGGTTCAAATTTCGGATCGGAAAACAGGATGTTCCTCCGGTTTCTTTTGGTGTTCTCAAACCCGCGGCAGTTCGCTCTGCATGGAGGCGTGAAGGCTATTTCTGCGTGATCGTCACCGTGATGGTGCCGCCTAGATTGCTGGCTGCCAAATTTTTCGGCGGGGCTGCTGAAACAACCATCAGCTATCGCCAGCCGTTGCGGCGAGCTCATTTTTCATCGGAGTTTTTCTATGTCCCGACGTTCGACGATCTGCCTTCGGGCAATTCAACGGCGGATATCAAGCAATATTCGATGCATCTTAAAAACGTATCCGGCAGTATTCTGAACATTGGCGAAACCAAGATAAACGCCGGATATTCTGCTGTGCTGCCACTGGCTCATCACAGGCCGGTTGTGTTTCAGGTTTCTGCAAAGTGACAGCATGACAGATTCGGCCAACATCCATCACATACGTTCCTCTTTTCCTTCCCAAGGCTTCTTTGCGGAGAAGGAATGGGTGCTATCTCCGGAAGCGTTCGCCTTGGATACGGCAACGGTGACGTTGATCCGCAATCTAGGGCCTGCACTGCGCGCCTTTCAGCGGGCGTGCAATCGGCTGTACTTTGATGAGGCCTGTCCGTGGGTGGCAAAGCTGCTGGATCAGGGCAAACCGCAGCGCGTGCTGGATCTGGGGAGGAACCCGCGCTGGCATGAAGACCTGCCGCGCGTGCTCCGGCCGGACTTGGTGCTGACGGAAACCGGCGTGACCATCTCGGAGCTGGATTCGCTGCCCGGGGGCATTGGTTTAACAGCTTGGCTGAATGAGACCTACGCCGCGCTGGGTCAAGAAGTCATCGGCGGAGCCGCAGGGATGGTCGATGGCTTTGCCGCTGCGTTTCCGAGCGAGGACATCCTCATCTCGCGTGAATCGGGCGATTACCTTCCGGAAATGAGCTGGTTGGCGGAGCGCCTGGGACGTCGCGTGCTGCGGCCGTGGGAGGTGCAGCCTTATGAGCTCAATGGCGCTGCAATTTACCGCTTTTTCGAGCTGTTTGATCTCGCGAACGTGGAAAATTCTGATGTGATGCTGCGCATGGCGGAGCGTGGTGAGCTTAGGTTTACGCCGCCGATCAAAGCCTTCCTCGAAGAGAAGCTGTGGCTGGCGTTGTTTTGGTCGCCCGCACTGGTGGATTATTGGAGCTCGGCACTCAGCGCTGAGCATCTGACGCTCTTGCAGCAATGCATCCCGATGGGCTGGGTGGTCGATCCGGTGCCACTGCCGCCTTTTGCGGTGTGGCCGAAGCTCGACATTCAGAGCTGGCATGAGATGAAAGCTTTCGGGGGCAAGCAGCGGCAGCTCGTGCTGAAGATCAGCGGTTTTTCCGAGCGCGGCTGGGGATCGCGCGGGGTGTTCATCGGGCACGATTTGTCACAAGAGCAGTGGGGCACGGCGATTGATGAGGCTTTAGCTAGCTTCCCGACGAATCCTTTCGTGTTGCAGGAGTTTCATCGCGCCAGGGTGGTGACGCATCCGGCCTGGGATGAAGACAAGCAGGCAACGCGGGCGATGCAGAGCCGGGTGCGGTTGTGCCCTTATTATTTTGCTACGTCTGAGGAAGACAATGACCCTGCGCTCGGCGGGGTGCTGGCCACGGTCTGTCCGGCGGACAAAAAAATCCTCCATGGCATGCGGGATGCGATGATGCTGCCTTGCGTTGCGAGGTGATTTCCGCTCCATTGGCGGCACCATGAAGCTCATTCCCGCCCTTCTGTTTGTCTCTTCGTCGCTTTTTGCCGCCGAACCGATCGTTGTGAAACTTTGGCCGGGAGGTGCGCCAGAACAGCCCGGGGTGAAGATCGAGGCTGAGAAGGAAGTGCCGAAAAAATCGGCAGATGATGTGCAGCGCATCACGAACGTGACCGATCCCATGATCACGGTTTTCAAACCAGAGAAACCAAACGGCACGGCGGTGATGGTGTGCCCTGGCGGCGGCTACGGCATCCTCGCGTATGAGCATGAAGGCTCGCAGGTGTGTGAATTTCTCAAACAGCATGGTGTCACCGGCATTCTGCTCAAATACCGTGTGCCGAAGCGTGATCCGAAGGACCCAGGCCGCGAGGCTTTGCAGGATGCACAGCGCGCGATGGGCATCATTCGTCATCACGCAGCGGAGTGGGGTCTCAAGCCTGATCGCATCGGCATTCTCGGCTTTTCAGCCGGCGGACATCTGACAGTGATGACGGCGCTGCATGCGAATGCGCGGACTTACACGACTGATCCTGCGCTCGATGTCGAGGACGCGACACCGAATTTTGCCATCCCTGTTTACCCAGCCTACCTCGTCAGCAAGGAGGACATCACGCATCTGCTGCCGGGTTTTGAAGTCACTGCCAAATCGCCGCCGATGTGCTTCGTTCATGCCAATGACGATCCGTGGCCGGCCAGCGCGAGCGCATTGCTCTATCTAGAATACAAAAAGCTCAACATCCCCTGCGAGCTGCACATTTACGCCAAAGGAGGCCACGGTTTCGGCATGCGCAAAAGCGGTGGTCCAGTAAACGACTGGCCAAACCGTGTGGCGGAATGGATGAAGTCGATGGGATACATTCCGTGATCCCCTCATCTGTGTGGTGGCTTGTACTCCGAACCGGACTATGGTGACGCTGTGCCTGCATGAAGACACGCAATGCCCGAACCAAAGCCCCGCCGGCTACAGCGAGTGAGCTGCTAGCTCCAGATTCCCACCGCATCGTGGTGGAGGATCTGACGGAGATTATTTGCCGCTTTCTTCCGGATGGCACCCTCACCTATGTGAACGAAGTTTACTGTCGCTTCTTTGGCAGGACACGTGAGCAGCTGATCGGCCAGCGATGGCAGCCTGGCGCAGTGACCGAGGACGTGCAGCTGATCGAGGAGAGGCTGCGGCTGCTTTCGCCGAAGACTCCGGTCGTTGTCATTGAGAACCGGGTTTATGACGGCAAAGGGCGGTTGAGGTGGATGGAGTTCGTCAATCGTGCCTTCTTCGATGATCAGGGGCTGCTGAAGGAGATGCAGTCGGTCGGACGGGACATCACGGAGCGTGTGCTGGCGGAACAGCGCCTGCAGGAGGGAGAGCAACGCTGGAAGTTTGCCCTCGAGAGTTCAGGTTTTGGAGTGTGGGACTGGGATCTAACACGTAACACAATCTTCCGATCCAGCCAGTTCAAGGTGATGCTCGGCTATCGTGGAGATGAGCCAACCCCAGACGCAGCAATCGGCTGGCAGGGAATGGTGCATCCCGAAGATCTGCCGGGAACCGAACTGGCAGTAAATGATCATTTGATGCGGCGAACCGACGGTTTTGACCGGGAGTTTCGCATGCGTTGCAAGGATGGTTCGTGGAAATGGGTGATGGGTCGTGGCAAGGTCATTCGCCGAGATGATCAGCAGCGAGCCTTGCGCATGACAGGAACGCTGGAAGACATCTCCCGCCGCAAGGCAGCCGAGGAGCGGGAGGAGCATAATTTGCAGCTGATCGTGGAGGGGGCTCCGTGCGCCGCCGTACTGGAGGCCATCGTGCGCAGCGTTGAGGCTGGGCATCCCGGCATGCGCTGCAGCGTGATGCTGGCTGATGAAACTGGCACGAGGCTGCGTTTGCACGCTGCCCCCAGTCTGCCCGAGTATGTGAAAAAGGCACTGGATGGAGCACCTATTGCTGCTGACACCGGCATCTGCGGTGTGGCCACCTTCAGTGGCAAACGGGTGATATGTGCGGATATACTGGCCGATCCCTGTCTGGAGCCATTTCACAAACTCGCGGAGAAGGCCAGGTTGCTTGCCTGCTGGTCTGAGCCAGTGGTGAGTGGCGCAGGGCAGGTGCTGGGGGCCTTCGCCTGCTATCGCCGTGAGATTCACACGCCGGACCAGAAGGAAATTCAAGCGATCACAGCCGCTGCACGCCTGGCCGCACTGACCATTGAACGTGAAGAACGCAAGCTGGCGCTGCTGGTCAGCGAGGAGCGCTATGCACGTGCCATGCGTGCCACGACAGACGGTTTGTGGGAGTGGAACATTGTGACAGGTGAAACCTACCTCTCACCGCGCTGGAAGCAGATGCTTGGATTTGAGGAGGCTGATCATCTTGGCAAGGACCAGGAGTCGTTCATGTCCCGGTTGCACCCGGAGGACTGGCCGCGGGTGCAAGCGGCACGAAAGGCGCACTTTGAAAAGCGTGTGCCTTATCAGGTGGAACTTCGATTGTGCAACAAGAACGGCGAATACCGCTGGTTTCTCACCCGGGGAGAAGCCGACTGGAATGAGCGAGGAGAGGCGGTGCGCATGACCGGCACCATTTCAGACATCTCAGACCGCAAGTGGGCTGAGCAGGCGCTGCTGGCCAGCGAGCAGCGTTTCCGTGCCGTGTTTGAGCAGGCCGCAGTAGGCGTTGCTGAAATGGACACCACCACGGGACGTTTTCTCAGCGTGAACCAGCGCATTTGTGAGATCAATCAGCGCTCGCGCGATGAGATGCTGAAACTGACTTTCAGTGATGTGACCCTGCCGGAGGATTTGCCGAAATCCTTGCAGCGCATGGAGGAATTGAAGGCGGGAAAGATTCGCAGCTACAACCTCGAAAAACGCAACTTGCTGCCAGACGGCACCCTGAAATGGGTGAATCTGACCGTTGCACCGATGTGGCTTCCCGGTGAGCCGCCCTTGCGTCATGTCGCCGTGGTGGAAGACATCACAGAGCGCAAACGTGTGGAGCTCGACTACCGTCGCGAACTGGCCTACAACCAGGCGTTGGTGAGCCATACATCCGCATTCATCGTCGTGCTGGATCTGGACGGGCGCTTCGTGCATGCCAATGCGTCGTTCAGCGAAACCATGGGGTACAGCAACAAGCACGTGATCGGCAAAACCCCCTGGGAAATTGGTCTCATGGATGAGGCCGAGACGGTGAGCTCGAAGGAGCGTTTTGCCCGCCTCCTGCGTGGGGAAAAAAATCCGCCCACGGATTCTCGCCTGCGGACGAAGAGCGGGGAGTGGCGCATTGTCGAACTGCGCAGCATTGCCACCTGCAAACCGGATGGCACGCTGGACCGCATCGTGGTCACGGGAACAGACATGACGGAACGCAATCGTCTGCAGCAGGAGGTGCTGCGTGTGGTGGAGCAGGAACAGGCGCGTGTGGGGCACGATCTGCACGATGGCGTGGGCCAGACCATGACCGGCATTGTCTCACTGCTGGAAGCATTGGAGGCAGACCTGGATGGCGAGCCCCGGCAGCAGGCTCAGCGCATTCATGAACTCCTGCGCCAGTCCGTTTCCGAAGTTCGTCGCATGTCACACGGTCTCTCGCCCACCAGTGTGAAGTACCGCGGTCTCGTGGGTGCGCTGCAATTGCTGGCCGAAACTGTGCGCACCAACTTCCGCACGCCATGCTTGTGCGACGTGGACGCGGGTATCGCGATTCAAAACAACGATATTGAAGCTCATCTGTTCCGCATTGCACAGGAGGCGGTCAACAATGCCCTGCGCCATGGCAAGCCCTCGGAAGTAAAACTGTCCCTGCAGCACGTGAGCCAGACCGAGTGTGAGCTGCGAATCGAAGACGACGGGGCCGGATTGAAAAAGACCAAAGGCGGTCAGCACAACGGCATCGGCGTGCGGGTGATGGATTACCGCGCCAACCTCATCGGAGCGCGGCTGACGATCAAGGCCAAGCCCCGGCGTGGAGTCGTCGTGACCTGCCGCTTTCCATACGAGCCAGGCAGGAAGAAGCGGTGATGCTTATTCTTCAGTCATCAGCAGGACGAAACCGGTAACGAAAACAGGCACGCAGTTTCAACCTCGCGTGCCTGTTTCTTGATGAGCGGGAATACTGGCTGGATCAATGCTTCAGCAGCCACTCAGTCGAGCGCGGATTAAAATCACCCAGCTGTTCCCAGTGGAAAGCATGGCCGGCGTTGTCATAGAGGTGCAGTTCGGCGCCAGGGATTGCGGCGGCGACTTCCTTGCCCATCCACTGAGGGGTGAAGGTGTCGTCCTTGCCGCCGATCACGAGAGTGGGGCACTTCACGTTTTTGAGTTCGTTGAGGGTGTTGTGCGTCATGGCGGCTGCGCTCTGCGCCTCGGTGGCGTGCAGGGGCTGTGGCGCAGGATTGGTGGCGGCGTCTTTGAGGCCCTGCTGCATGTTGTTCCAGCAGTCGTCGTTGTCGAACCACGGCTTGGTGAAGATGAGCATCTGAATCCACTGCATGAAGTCTTCAGGACGCATGGTCGCCTTGGCCTTCATGAGGTGCTGCCAGGTGTAGAGGCCGAAGCGATCCTGCCGGGCCCAGGTGCACATGAGGATCATGCTCTTCACCTTTTCGGGATGACGCAGGGCGAGCTGCTGGGCAATGACTGAGCCGAGCGAGCAGCCTACGACACGGGCCTGCTTGATGCCGAGCTTGTCCATGAGTCCGGCGTAGTCGTCGGCCATCATGGCGGTGGTGTAGGGGCCGGCGGGCTTGTCGGTTTCGCCCACGCCGCGGTTGTCACCGAGGATGCAGCGGAAGTGCTTTTCCCATGCCTGGGCATGCGCGTCCCACACGCCTCCGGGAGCGGTGACTCCCATGATGCAGACGAGCGGTTCGCCGCTGCCGCGTTCTTGATAAAACATCTTGATTCCGTTGGTTTCGACGTGGGGCATAAGAGTGAATTTGTCGGTTGGATGGTTGGCTGTTCGCAGGTCAGGCCGCGAACGGCAAACTGTGAACAGAGATCGGTGAAAGCAACAAGCAAAAATCACCTGCCGCCGCACGAACTTCGCGCATAGTGGGCGCACGCCATGCCTGACGCTCCAACCGAAACACAGCAACCCTCCGTGCCGCCCTGGGAAACGAAAGTTCCGATCACGCGACGCAGCCTGTCACGCAAGCTGGCATTCTGGTCTGTGGCCGGCGCATTGGTGCTGGCTATGTTCTACGCCTTGCAGCCGCGGGCGGTGGAAGTTGAGACTGGAGTGGTTCATCAGGGGCCGTTGACGGTGTATGTGTCCGAGGAAGGCAAGACACGCATTCGCAACCGCCACATCGTCGCCGCACCGGTGGCGGGCAGCATGCAGCGCGTGACTTTAAAGGCTGGAGACGCGGTGAAGGCAGGAGAAACAGTGCTCACCCGCATCGAGCCGACGCTTTCACCATTGCTGGATGCGCGTGCGCGATCCCAGGCACAGGCACGTGTTGATGCGGCGACTGCCACCCGCAGCCGGGCCAACGAAGACATCGAAATGTCACGCACCGGCCTGAAATATGCGCAGGCGAACTGGGACCGCATCAAGAACAACACGGACAAGGGTACCGTCAGCGACACTGACCGTGACACGTTTGAGCGTGAGGCAGAAATGAAAATGCGTGAAGTTCGTTCGGCCGAGTTTGCCCTCCAGGTGGCGGATTTTGAGCTGGTGCAGGCCAAGGCGGCGCTGCAGCAGATCGATAAACCGAGCGCAGGCGGTGCATTCATCGAAGTGCGCGCTCCGGTCAGCGGCGTTGTGCTGCGGGTGCAGCAGGAGAGCGCGACGATTGTGGCGCCGGGCGCGCCCATTTTGGAAATCGGTGACCCCACGGATTTGGAAATCGAGGCGGAAATCCTCTCACGCGATGCGGTGACGATCAAACCTGGGGCGCTCGTCACGGTGGAGCAGTGGGGGGGCGATGAGCCGGCAAAAGCCCGCGTGCGTCGTGTGGAACCAGCAGCTTTCACCAAGGTGTCCGCGCTGGGTGTGGAAGAGCAGCGCGTGCTGGTACTGAGTGATTTTACGGAGCAGACGCCCGCATTAAAAGCACTGGGAGACCGCTACCGCGTGGAAGTGCGTGTGGCTGTATGGCACAGCGATGACACCCTGCTGGTGCCGGCGGGGGCGTTGTTCCGTGAAGGCAGCGAGTGGAAGACCTTTGTTTTTGATGGCGGCAGCGCCAAGGCTGTGGTGGTCAAGGCTGGACGCACTGACGGTAAACTCACCCAGGTGCTGGCAGGCCTCAAGAAAGGGGATGAAGTGCTGATGCACCCACCGGATACCGTGCGGGATGGAACAAGCGTGGTGAAGCGCGCTGAGGTAAAATAAAAGAGCGGCCTCTTTCGAGGCCGCCTTGGAAGTGCTGACGGGCTTTGTTTTAGACCTTCCAGCCGGCGCGGTAGTCGCGGGTGAGCCACTTGGGATCGCCGCCGCTCACGAAAGTGTGCTCAGTGGGATTCCACTTGATGTTGGCGCCGTACCAATAGGCGAAGTTCATGAGGTGGCAGGCGATGGCGCTGCTGGCTCCCACGCCGGCGTGACAGATCGGCTGCTTGCGGCTCTTCATGCTGGCGACGAAGTCGGCGATCTGATCCTTGCTCTCGTAGAGTGAGAGTTTCTTGTCCTTGAGGAAGTCACGTTCGGCGAGGGCGACTTCGCGATCGACGGAAGTGCCTGCGGATTTATCTTTGCCGTGGAAGGCGTGGACTTCTTTACCGCCGAGGCTGAGGGCAAATTTGCCGCGCCCGACGTTCACCTCGCCCTCGGTGCCGTGGAAGGTGCAGCCGTGGCTGCCTTCTGCGTGAGAGAGCACCGCACCGCTGGCGTAGACGAGCTGCGCGCCGCGCTTGGCGTTTTGGTAGTCGGCGGGCGCTTTGACCTCAACCGGACCGTTTTCATCCATGCCAAGGCCCCACTGGGCGATGTCGATGTGATGCGCGCCCCAGTCGGTGATCATGCCACCGCCGAATTCGCGGGTCTTGCGCCAGTTGGGGAAGGTAGTGCTTTCGCCGATGGGGCAGAGCTCGTGGTTGAAGGGGACGAGCGGAGCCGGGCCGCACCACATGTCCCAGTCGAGGCCTGCGGGCGTCGCTTCTTCGGGGTAGGCGTTCGGCTTGGCGGGATCGCCAATGGTGATAGTGACGCGCTCGACCTTGCCGATGACGCCGTTGCGCACGAGTTCGCAGGCGATGCGGAATTCCTTGCTGGAGCGCTGCATGGAGCCGGTCTGAAGCACGCGGTTGTTCTTTTTGACGGTTTCGACAACGGAGACAGCCTCGTGAATGTTATGCGTGAGCGGCTTCTCACAGTAAACGTCCTTGCCGTGGCTAAGGGCGCTGTTGGTGATGATGGCGTGCCAGTGGTCCGGTGTGGCGATGCACACGGCGTCGATGTCGGTGCGCTCGGTGATCTTGCGGAAGTCGCCAGTGGTCTCGCAGGGCTTGGCGCTGCCGCCCGTCTTCGCGTAGTGGTCATCGACCTTCTTTTTGTAAAGATCGCGCCGCACGTCATACACGTCGCAGACGGCGACGACCTCGATGTCAGGATACTGGAGGAATTTGCTGATGAGGCCGCCCATCTGCTTTCCGAGGCCGATGAAGCCCATGCGGATCTTGCCATTGGCCGATTGCGACCAGACACGTGAGGGGAGAATGAAGGGAGCTGCCACCGAGGCGGCGGCAACTTTGACGAACTGACGGCGTGAGGATGCGGTTTGCATGGTTGGTGTTGGGTGGGATTTTAGGGTGGAGCAGTACAGTCCATTTGCCAAGTCTCTTGCACTCGGGGTTGGCGTGGGTATTCGGCAGGATGGAATTCTCAAAACAGCGGCTTGGGCAGTTGATCATCGTTTCGGGGCCTTCGGGCACCGGCAAGACGACGCTGTCACGGAAAGTGTGTGATCGCGGCGAGGCGGTCTTTTCCGTTTCCTGCACGACGCGTGCCCCCAGAGCGGGAGAGGTGGATGGGAAGGATTACTTTTTCCTGACCGAGGAGGATTTCTTGGCACGGGTGGAGCGTGGAGAGCTGTTTGAGTATGCCCGGGTGCATGGCCGACTTTACGGAACCCTAAAGAGCTATGTGTATGAGAATCTCAAACGCGGGGTGGATGTGATCATGGACATCGACGTGCAGGGAGCGATGCAGGTGCGCGCCTGCGAGGACGAACTGGTGAAGCGCTGCCTGCTGGAGATTTTCGTGATGCCGCCCAGCCTGGAGGAGCTGCGCAACCGCCTCTCCGGCCGCGCTACGGAGGATGCTGCTGCGTTTGAACTGCGCATGCAGAACGCAGCGGCAGAGATGGAGCACTGGCGCAAGTATGGTTACGTGCTGGTCAGCGGCACACGGGAGGACGATGCACGGCGATTTGATGCCATTCTCGAAGCTGGACGGATGCGGACAAGCCTGTGGTGATCAGGACGGGATGCCGGCGTCTCTGAGAGCAGGGAACTGACTGCGCCATTCGCGGAGCACGGCTGGATCGATCCGCGCGCTGATGACACGCTCCTGCTCGGCGGCATCCGCGATGATGAGGCCGTGGGGATCGACAACGAGGCTGCGACCCGTATAAGTGAACTCGGGATCGGTGCCGCAGCGGTTGACGCCGACGACATAGGCCAGGTTTTCGATGGCGCGGGCTTGGAGCAGCGTGATCCAGTGCTGGATGCGTTTCACTGGCCAGGCGGCGATGAAGACAAGCACTTCAGCTCCGGCGCGGACGGCAGTGCGCGCGAGTTCAGGAAAGCGCAGATCATAGCAGATGAGTGGGGCGATGCGCAGCCCCTGCCATTCAAAGATGCTGACGTCCGTGCCTGCGAGATGGGCGCGGTCTTCGCCGCCCAGACTGAATGGGTAATTTTTGGTGTAGCGGGCAAGGACGGTGCCATCGGGAGCGATGGCGAGGGCTTGGTTCATGCCACGACCATCTTCAGTGGAGGTTACCACTCCACCGATGACGCAGCTTTGGTATTGCGCGGCCATTTCGCGCAGGAATTGCTCGGTGAGGCCATTCGTTGACTCGGCGGTGACGGAAAGATTCATGCTGAAGCCGGTGGAGAAGGTCTCCGGCAGGATGATGAGCGATCCTGGCTGCGGACTGGCGCTGGCGATCAACTGGCGCGCCTTGGCGTGATTGGTTGAACGGTCTTCCCAGACGGAATTGATTTGGACGAGGTGGACATTCATAAACGTTCTTTACGGGCACCCGGACGGAGACGATCAGTGGATTCAGAATTGCTGCGGGCGCGAACGCCGATGAAGCCGCTGGCGGAAAGAATGGTAAGGCCGCAGACGATGGCGAAGGTGTCGAACGACATGACCTTGATCATGGCGAAAGCCAGGGAAGGGGCAATGAGGCCGCGCACGCCGGTGAGAAAGGTATGCACGCTCATGTACTCGGCGACGGCATGTTTGTCCGCGAGCTTGGTGACCCAGAGCGCCCAGGTGACATTGCCACCCGCATTGGCCATGCCCCACAAAGCCATGCCAAAGGTCCACCAGAAGAGGCTGTGTCCAAGGAAGAAGCAGAGGATGCCGGCGGCAAAGAAGACGTTCAGCACTGCACGCACCGTGAAGAGGTGGAAGCGGTCATAAACCAGCCCCCAGGGATAAGAAAAGACGACGCGAGCGAGCACCGGCACCACCCCGGTGATCCAGGCGACATTGAACTCGCTCAAGTTGATGCCGTGACGCGGGTTGGCGAGGTATTCGACGAACAGGCATGCTGCAGCGAGATTGCCAATGCCCATCATCATCCAGGAGATGAGCAGCGTGCGGAAATCGCGGTCCTCACGCACCCAGCGCATGGAACTCCAGAGGCTGGTGCTGGAGTTTTCCGGTGCTTCCCACGCGGTGACTGGCAGGCCATACGTCCAGAAGCCTGAAATGAAGCCGCTGGCGGCGAAGGCCCACAAGAGCCATGTGTAGTTCGCAATGTCCCAGCCGAGAAGTTTGCCACCCACAAAGCCGAAGCACACCGCCGCCGCCGCCCGTGTGACCCCAGTGACCGCATACAGTTTGCCGCGTTTTTCGGCAGGGTAATTGATGCGGTAAATCTGTGTCAGCAAAGGGATCTGCATGGTCAGGCAGAATAAGCCAAGGCTCAGTCCGCCAATGTAAAGCAGAGGGTTGTGTGGAAACGCCGCTGATACGGCCATGCAGCCACCGCCCAGCAACTGTACTTTGGCCGCTGTGCGCGCGATGGTGCTTTTGGCTCGCAGCAGAAGTGGCACCACGAACAAGCTGGCCACCATGCCGCCACTGGTGGCGCTGAGAAAGACGGACTTTGCCACATCGCTCATGTGAAACACCCGCACGGCGATGAGCATTCCGAAGGTGGCGGTCAGGGTGTCGATGACTCCCGAGGGAATCGAGCGCCACAGTTCGTTGCGCAAGGTTCGGGAGGTGATGGCATCGGCTTCGTTCACACGGGCTATTCGCATGAACAAAGATGCGCGTCCAGCACGGAGGCTGGGCGCGCATCAGACTAGAGATCGCAAACAGGCAAGGCGCTGCGCGCCTCGCCTCCGCATCACGCGGCTTTCTTGGATTTCTTTGCAGCAGGTGCTTTGGCCGCAGGAGCCTTCTCAGTGGCCTTCTTGACCAGTTTTGGCGCTGGCATTGGGACGACGGTCAGCCATTCCTGATAATGAACCCAGCTGTCACTGCCTTCATCGCGGAGATAATCAGTTTCAGTGAGGAGCCCGCGCTTCTGGAAATCGAGGATTTCTTTTTTGGCGAATGGTCCGAATTCAACGAAGGCGCGGCTGAGGTAGACGAGGTCTTTCATGGTATGTTTTATTGGTGTTTAGGTTTTGGGGAACTGGGCCGTAACATCACATGAGCTGTGGAACAAGCATCAATCTTGCCACAGTTCCACAAAAAATGGGGCAGGCTAAACTAGGACTAATTTTTGCTTTATTGGAGGCATGTCTGCTTGCGACACCCCCCACTGGCCTCTAGTTTATATGACAATTAATGATTATTTGCCTAGAATCGTCCATCCTCGGCGGGTACCTTTCCAACGAAGTACCCGGCTTGGTTACAGGAGTGTTTCACCTCGCAGGTCAGAATCAGCCCGTACGAGTTGAATTGGTGGGCAATTTTATGCGCGATATTGCCGGCTGCCGGGTGGACTTTCACAATCCACTTCCAAATGCCAATGAAGACCATGTGGATGCCATCTCGGCTATGCAGTATGGGTACAGCGGTTTGATGACAGCCTCCTCCCGCGTCCTGAAACTCCCGCGCCGAAGATCACAATCTGGCACGGTTTGTACTTTGCCTGAGCCGCCCGGGCTGAAAAATTTGCTGTTTTTTGAGTGGTTCAATCAGGATCACCAGCGCATCCTGATTCAGTCCTGGCATTTGCAGATGCGTGTCTCATCACCGCGCTGGCAGCTGACCAAGGAGGAAGAGGCCGCCTTGCTGCGACAGAACCGGGCCAGGCGGAAGCATTTCCTGCTGGGGACCAGCCGAAATTCAAAATCTGCTGATGCTTTGCATAGTCCCGGGTTTGACGACCCATTTCAGCCTGCCAAACCAGGCAGCGATCCATTCGCCTCAATCAAGAATGATCCCACCATCGAGCCGCCCCGTCAAACACCCGCCAAAGGGCAGGGAAGCACAGGTCTAAATCCCGTGGCGCGCTCTGCGGCGCTGGCCAAGGAACTGCGGCGTTTTCAAAGTCTGCTTGTTTTCAATGAGGAGGTGCGCACCCGCCCGGCGGTCCTGCGTCTGCTCTCCACGGTGGCAGATCTGGCTGCGCATCTTATCCATGTGCTGCGTCAGTTTGCCCAAGCAGAAAAAGATCAATGGCAGTTTTTGGTGGTCGATCTTGAACAAAGTCTGCCCCTGTTTGCGGCGGCCTTGAATGCGACAGACAAGCTGGTGCAGCAGCATCCCCAAGGTGCTGACATGGAGTGGCTGGCCGGCGTGCAGGCCAGCCTGCTCAACATCGAGCTGCGCATGCGTGAACTGCTTGGACTGCTGCGCTGAAGTGAGAGGGGGTTGATCCGCGCTGAGCTTGCGTCTAGCATGCGGCATGCGTCTCTCTCATTATGCCCTGGCTCTCACGATCATTCTGCTCGCCATCACCGGCTATCTGGCCTGGGAGGCACAGGAGGAGGCCAAAGGAGCGCGCAAAGAACTCGAACTGGTGCGCAGGCAGCAGGCAGCCCATGAGATGGCCATGCCGGCGAAACCTGACACGGTGACAGCTTTGCCGCCGCCGCCGGAAGTGCCGGCGACCTCAGTGCCGCCTCTGGCCGGAAGCAACCTGATGCCTGGAACCCCGGCCACGTATGCCTCACCTGCAGCGGCAGCAGCGCCTCTGACTGATCTGCAAAAGCAGCTTTTGGGCATGCCAGCCTTCGCCAAGGTGATTGAAGTACACAATGATCAGGGCTTTGCCGTGATCAGTGCTGGAAAAGACAAACAACTGGCCGGCGGGATGAAATTCGATGTCCGCCGCGGCAACGGACTGGTCGGCCGCGTGATCGTGGGTGAAACCATCGAAGCAGCGGAAGCCGTCGTGGACATCGACAACACGGCCTCGCTTCCAGGTGTTCGCATTGAAGCAGGCGACGAGTTGATTCTGCCGATTCGGAAATAACGATCATCCTAGATGCCCCGCGAACGTCTTGATCTCGCCCTGCTGAAGCTCGGCATTGTGCCTTCACGTGAACAGGCCAAACGGCTGATCATGGCGGGCGAGGTCAGTGTCATGGGCAAGCGCATCACCCATCCGGGTTGGTTGGTCGCTGAGCTCCAGCAGATCGTCGTTCGGGAGCGCCCCAAATTTGTCAGCCGTGGTGGTTTAAAGCTCGAAGGTGCGCTGGGCCATTTTGGCATTGATGTGACTGGAATGACCGCGCTAGATGTCGGCGCCTCCACGGGGGGATTCACCGATTGCCTGCTGCAGCGCGGGGCTGTGAAGGTCTTCGCCTTCGATGTCGGCACCAATCAACTCGCCTGGAAACTGCGCAGTGATCCGCGGGTGGTCTCAAGGGAGCAGTTCAATCTTCGGCACATGCGCCGGGAAGATATAGGCCAGGAGGTCGATATCCTGGTGGCTGATCTCTCTTTCATTTCCCTGACCTTGGTCCTGCCTGCGGTGCTGCAGGCGCTGCGTTCGGGTGGGCAGGCCTTGGTTTTGATCAAACCTCAGTTTGAGCTCTCACGGGAGGAGATTGGCAAGGGGGGCATTGTGCGTGAACCAGAACTTCATGCCAAAGCCTGTTCGCGAATTGAGGAGTTCGTGAAGTCGCAGCCAGAACTGGAATGGCGGGGTTTGATTGAGTCCTCCATTCAAGGAACGGAAGGTAATCGCGAGTTTCTGGCTTGGTTTGGCAAGCAGTGATGCACGGAGTCGGTTTTCAAATTAGTGTCGGTCTGCCTTATCGTTATCAATTGTGAGACGCGTATATGACCCTTTTACCGAAATTTGACACTTTAAGGTTGCATCTTTGCAATAATTATCACAATTTACCATCATAAATACAGGCAGCCATGAAAAACCACGCGCACATATCCAAGCAATGCCGAGCTTGTTCGGCGTTCAGTCTTTTTGAGGTCCTGATGTCTATCGCCATTATTGGAGTGATGGTCGGAATGGTGGTCCCGATGCTGGGTCAGAATGATGCCGCTTATGCAGCGCGTGATCGCCGCAATGCGCAGGAGCTGTGCTCTACTTGCATGATGGCGCAGGCAGCTGACCTGAACTTTGTGCAGGATGAGAGTGTGATCGATACCGTGCGTGCCATTGTGCGCGGTGGCATGTCGGTGCGCGGGGCGACGCGTGGGCGGGTCTTTGTGGTTCCGGGTCTCAGTGATGAAGACATCCAAGGGGCTGCGAAATACCTTCGGGTGCAAGATGGTCAACTGCTTTACACCACAACAGCGTCTCCACCTGGAGATCAGCACTTGTAATCAATGGGGCAGCAGAATCGGAATCGCGATGCTGCCTTTAGTGAAAGTGTCCTGTTGCTCAAATCTGCCTGAGAACGAGGGGGATGTTTTTGTCGCAAGCTGAGCAATAGGCGGTCTTGATTTGCCATGTGTTTTACCTTGCCTGCGGCCATCGTTTCCACCAGCATGCGGGCTTCATGAATTCTGCATTCGTCAAAAAGAACTGGTATTTTTTCACCCCGGCCGTGATCATCCTTATCCCTGCGCTGATGGTTGTTTTTTGTACTGTGAAATACGGCTATACTGTCCCTGACTCCATCAATGCGGTGTTCCATATAGGCTCCACAGGCACGCGCTATTCCATGGGGTTTTCGGAAAGAAATTTCTCGCTGGTGAGGCCCGGCATGGATGGCAGAACTGTTTATAACACGATCAGAAACCCCATGGAAGGCAATGATCCCAGTGCGGATGTTGCCAACTGGCGTTACAGCCTGCCAGCCAGTGGTGCAGGGTATTATCATGAGCGCACCATTGTTTTCGTGAAGGATAAAAATGGTGTTCCTCGGGTCAAACAGCGCATCAGTCGTTTTCATGCGGCGAATTGATTCCTGCACGAAACAGGCGAAAGTGACGCATACTCTTGCATGAACCATTGTACGCCATTGCTGCTCAAAGCTTGTTTGGTCTTACCGCTGCTATTGCTGGCAGCGTGTGAAAATTCTGGCCACATCAAGGGGCTGCCCAAAGACCTGCCGGTCATCAATCTGCATGGTTCGCCGGACACGCCGCCACACAGTTTGGGGCATGCAGATTATCCATTTGCGGCCAACGGTGATTACAAAAGTGACTGGGCTGCCGAGGGCGGGCAGGGGGCTGGCATGGACTACTCCTCCTGGCGCTCCTCTCATGGCGGTTCCTCCTCCCGCAGTTCTTCCAAGAAAAAATCTTCCTCCAAATCCAAATCCGGCGGCAAGAGCTCCGGGAGCAAGAGCACCCGCAAAGGCGGCTCATACACCATCAAGAGCGGTGACAGCCTGGGGGCCATCGCCCGCAGGAACGGCACCACGGTGGCGAAACTCAAGGCTGCAAACGGGCTGTCTTCCGACAAGATCCGCGCGGGCAGAACGCTTAAAATTCCCTAGCGGTTGTGTACTCTCACCCCTCACGCATCGCTGCTTTCTGCCTGGCGTTGTTCGTGGGAGGAGAGGCGGCTGTTGTGGCAGAGGGGCGGCTGCGTTTTTCCGCAGTGGTGATTGATGCAGGCCATGGCGGCAAAGACGGCGGCTCCGTCTGGAATGGGTTAGTCGAAAAAAAGCTCTGCCTGGATGTCGCGAAGCGTGTCGAAACGGCGCTAAAAGCGAGGGGGCTTAAAACCGTCATGACTCGTCGCACGGACACTTTTGTGGAACTCGAGCGGCGGGCGCGGATCGCTAATCGCGTACCCTCGTCAGTTTTTGTCAGCATTCATTTCAATGGCAGCCGCAAAACCATCATCTCGGGTGGGGAGGTGTATTACCGCAGCCCACGCGGCAAACGGATCGCCACAGCCATCAGCCGTTCGATCAAAAGCAAGGTCACCGGTGGCACTCGCGGTATTTTTCATGGCAATTATAAAGTGCTGCGTGAGACCGAGATGCCTGCCGTGCTTGTCGAATGCGGCTATCTCAGCAACAAGCGCGAGGCCTTGCGCTGCGCGGATCCTGCTCACCGCCAGAAACTTGCCGATGCAATCGTCAGCGGACTTCTGGCCGCCAGACGAAAATAGTGAAGCCCGGCTTTCATTTCTTTTGAAAGTTCACTTTAGCGAGGCATCTGCACGGCATTTGACGAAGCCCCTGCCGTGGTGGATGGAATGAGGTAGATTCCATGTCAGCCCCAGCCCTCAGCGCCAGCAATCCTGTTTTTCCGTTTCACCTCGTGCGGGCAGACTTGGAACGCGTGGAAACGGCCATCCTCGAACAAGCACGTGCGTTTGATCCCGGTGTCGAAGGCTACGTGAGTTATGTCTGCAAAACTTCGGGGAAGCGTATCCGTCCTGCTTTGGCCGTGCTCGCCGGCGGTGCCACAGGTGGTACGCACGAAGGTCACACGCGCCTTTCCGTCATTCTCGAGCTCGTCCACATTGCCTCCCTTGTTCATGACGACATCATGGATGGTGCGGACATTCGCCGCGCCCAGCCCACCGCCGTCGCGAAATGGGGCAGCAGTCTCAGCGTCCTGCTGGGGGACAGCCTCTTCGCCTACGCGCTTGAGCTCGCCACTGAGTTTGAAGACACGCATGTCTGCCGCACCATCGCCCGCGCCTCGCGTGATGTCTGCACTGGGGAAATCCTGCAAACCCAGCGCCGCTTCGATTTCAATCTCTCCGTCACCGATTATCTCAAGATGATCGAGATGAAGACTGCCGCGCTCTTCGCCGCCGCCAGTGAACTTGGCGCCCGTCTCAATCAGCAGCCCGACTCCGTGCAGGCGGCATTGAAGGACTACGGCCTCAAACTCGGCACTGCCTACCAGATCTACGACGACTGCCTCGACATCGTCGGTGACGAAAAAACGGTGGGCAAAACGCTTCGTACCGACCTCGCACGTGGCAAGCTCACACTGCCCATCCTTTACCTCCTTGAAGGAGCCACCGATGCGCAGAAGCAAAAGCTCAATCGCATGCTGCTCAAAGGCGAGCCCATGGACACCACTATTCTTGCCGGCATCGCCGACTACGAAGGCGCTGTCGAGCGCGCCGTCAAGTTCGCGCAAAACATGCTGATCGAAGCCCGCGCCGATTTGGTCTGCCTTAATGCCTCGCCGCACAAACAGGCGCTCGAAGACATCGTGGGTTATCTGCACAGCCTGCTGGACCAGTGCCGGGCTCTTCATTGAATTTTCTAATTTAGTCGTGTGAAGTGAGCACCGATTCATGAGTCGAATCCGCGACATCCCAGAAAACGACCGCCCGCGTGAGCGTCTGCTCCGGCTCGGCCCTCAGGCGCTCTCAGATGCGGAACTTCTCGCCCTCTTCATCAACACCGGCACCAAGGGTGAAAACGCCCTTCAGATCGGTCAGCGCATCCTGCGAGACTACAAATCCCTGCGTGACCTCTCCCGCCTGGAGCCTGCCATCTTGAGAAAGATCAAAGCCCTAGGGCCTGCGAAAACCGCGCTGCTCGCCGCTGCTTTTGAGCTTGGCCGCCGCTCGGCACAGGAGCCATCGCATACAGAAGTCATCCTCGATCGTCCGCAGCGCATTTACGACTACATCGGCCCCGAGATGCAGGCCCTCGGCCACGAGTCAGTCCGCATTATTTTGCTCAACACAAAGCTTGCCGTCATGCGCAGTGAGGAGGCTTTCAAAGGCAGCTTGAACGAATGCGTCGCTCATCCGCGCGATCTGCTGCGGAAAGTGCTCATCCATAACGCCTACGCCTTCGTTCTCGTTCACAATCACCCTTCCGGGGATCCCACCCCGAGCGAGGCCGACCGCCGCATCACTCGCCGACTCCGTGAAGCTTCCGAAGCCACCGGGCTTTTTCTCCAGGACCACCTCATCATCGGCACACCTGCTGAATCACGCCCGCTGCCTTACTTCAGCTTCAAGGAGCACGGGATGCTTTAATGCTGCTGGTGGAGGTCACCACTTGTTCGCCTGGATCACGTCCTTCTCCCCTTTGAGGTAGTTCACGAGATTCAGCGTGGCGCGCATGGCCTGGCGGGGCACGCTTTCGTAAGTGCGTGAACCGATGTGGGGCGTGATGAGGGCCTTGGGGTGCTTGAGCAGCGGGTGGTCGGCTGGCGGTGGTTCTTCGTCGAGCACATCAGTTG
>NZ_JBAQCR010000085.1:0-10299 GCF_049294395.1 Prosthecobacter sp. | reverse complement strand
AGCTGCAGAAGAAGGAGCTGGAGTTCTTCTACGAGGTGCGCCAGGGCAAGGTGCGCTTCACCGAGGAAGCACACGCACGGCACAAGCTGCTGGTGAAGAGATTTGCCAGCTACATCCGTGACTCGCGTTTCATGATCCTGCTCACCACGCCGGTGATCTGGGCGTGCTTCATCCCCATCGCACTGCTGGATGTGGCCATGATCGTGTACCAGGCCGTCTGCTTTCCTGTCTACGGCATTCCGAAGGTGAAGCGCAGCGACTACATCCGGCTGGACCGGCGGCATCTGGCCTACCTGAACTGGGCGGAGAAATTCAACTGCGAGTACTGCGGCTATGCCAACGGCGTGCTGGCCTGCGCCACGGAGATCGCCGCGCGCACGGAGCAGTACTGGTGCCCCATCAAGCACGCGCTGCGCATGAATTCCATGCACAGCCGCTACCGGCACTTCTTCGACTACGGCGACGCCGAGCATTACCGGCAGCAGATTGAAACGGTGCGGCGTTCGTTTGAGGACGTTGAGAAGAATGACGCACCCGCAGCGAAGCCTCCCGTCAGCGCATGATCCGCCCGGCAATGACCAAACCACGAGCAGCCGCAGATGCGTGCCCATGACAAGATCACATCACCGCCATGAAAACGAAAACCACAGCCACGAACGCCACCCCTGAAACCCCAGCGAAGGCTCTTCCACGCAAGCTGGGGGCCAACCACAGCGAGACCGCCAGCCGGCCCCGCAAGCATGACAACAACTTCAAGCAGTCCAAAGACCTGCGTGAGGATCGAGGGATTCGTCAGGTGAAAGCGAGTCCGAAATCACAGTCCGCGCGTGGTGGGCGCTAAATGACTTTCGGCCTGCCGCTGCAGTGATCGCGAAAGCCTGTGCGATGAGGCCAAGTTCACCGGCTCTACCCTCGACGGCGGCCATGCCGAGCATACGGTGGCGGATGCGCGCGCCTGTTTCCCGCCGACCTGCGCTGAGAGTGATGTGAGATCCCGGCGATTGGCCCGTTGCTTGTTCCTCCTTCGGGGCGATGCTCCCAGACATGGCTTTTCAAATCAACACTGAACTTCAATATGACGTGCTGATGAGAAGCACGATGCTGCTGAGCATCCATGCGCTTGCTACAAAGAATCAAAAGCTGCGGCAGGAATCCTTCTCTGTGACACCTGGCGTAATGTGGGAAGAACTGCCGGCAGGACCGAGCGGGAACCGCTACATCCGATTGGAAACAGGCGATGCCACAAAGCTGGAGGTGAGCTACGCGGTGGTGGCCGAGACGCGGCACAAGTTGGTCGATCATGAAGAGATTCAGGGCATCCCGATCTCGGAGATCCATCGTTCGGCCATTTCGTATCTGTTCCCGAGCCGCTACTGCCAGTCTGACCGGATGGGACGGCTGGCGATGAAGATGTTTGGCATCATCGAGCATCCCTATCATCAGACGGTGGCCATCGCGGACTGGATCTTTGAAAACATCGACTACCTCAGCGGCACCACGAATGAGGAGACCTCCGCCTATGACACGGTGACGCAGCGTGCGGGTGTGTGCCGGGATTTCGCCCACCTCGGAATCGCTTTCTGCAGGGCGCTTTCTATTCCGGCCCGTTATTTTGCGGGATATGCGTGCGGCATGCAGCCGCCCGATTTTCACGCCTGTTTTGAGGCCTGCATCGGAAACCGCTGGTTCATTTTTGATCCCACGCAACGGGCTGCGCTCAATGGGCTGGTCCGCACCGCCACCGGGCGCGATGCTGCAGACGCCGCCGTGGCCACGATTTTTGGCCAGATGCAGATGACCGGCATGTCGGTGTCCTGTGTGTCGGATGAATTTCAACCGCTCAGTGCCGCCGATCTGGCGGGCAGGGCCGTACTGATTGAACCATGAGTGACAGCCATCTTCTGAGGATCATTCACCGCACGCACTACCAATATGCGGAGCCGGTGACCTTCGACATGCATCGTCTGGTGATCCGCCCGCGAGAGGGGCACGACTTGCGGGTGGAGCAGCTGAGTCTCTCCATCACGCCCGCGGCGGATGTGACGTGGGCATGGGATGTTTTCGGGAACTCAATCGCCTATGCGCATTTTCGTGAGCCGGGCAAGGAGTTGAAATTTGATGTGGATGTGGTGGTGAGGCGCTTTTTTTCGCCGGATACGCCCCCCAAAAAGTCACACAGCCCCAATCCCTATCCGCTGGAGTATGATCTGCTGGAGCAGGCCATCCTGAAGGGGTATATGACACCGGTCTTTGCCGAGGAAACGGCCGCCATGCAGGCTTGGATCGACACACTGCCCAACCCCAGGGAGTTTCCAAGTGCCGAGGCTTTCGTGCTGCAAGCGGCGGAAGCCATCCACCAAAAAATTCGCTACATGCGCCGCGAGCAGAAGGGGGTGCAGACGCCGGGAACCACCTTGTCTCTGGGCAGCGGATCGTGCCGCGACGTGGCGACGCTGATGATGGAAACGCTGCGGCATCTGGGCATCGCCGCTCGCTTTGCCAGCGGATATCTGGACTGCCAGGCGACGCGTGCGGCACGTGGCTCGACCCATGCGTGGGCGGAGGTGTATTTTCCCCAGCTTGGCTGGCGTGGCTTTGACCCGACGACGGGAAAACGGTGCGAGCACCGGCACATCGTCACCGGGACGAGTCACCACCCGCGCGGCGTGATGCCGGTGAGCGGACGGTATTTCGGGCCGTCAGGTGCGTTCCTGAGCATGGACGTCGGTGTGGAGTTTTCGACGCCGGAGCTGTAAGGCCTCATTTGATGGGGGGCTGGAGGCGGAGAATGCCCTCGGCTGCTTTCCCTGTCGTTATCATCTTGAATCTCGTCGCGTCCTGCGGCATGGACACGGCCCCACTTACAACCATGTCCGAAGCCCGCAAGACCCTCGAAGAACGCGCTCAGATGTCAGACATCGATCGCCTGCGCCACTCCTGTGCCCACGTGATGGCCACCGCCATCCTGCGCCTGTGGCCGAACGCCCAGTTTGCCTACGGCCCGCCGGTCGAAAACGGTTTCTACTATGACTTTGATCTGCCGGATCACCGCATCACGCCGGATGACTTCGAGAAGATCGAGGCGGAGATGAAGAAGATCTCGAAGGAGAACCAGAAATTCGAATGGAAGGGCGTCAGCCGTGATGAAGCCATCGCGCTGGCGAAATCCGGCCGTCTGGGTGGTCTGACGGAGCGTCCGGGGAATCCGAGCACGTTCAAACTGGACCTGCTGGAAAAGATTCCTGAAGGCGAGCAGATCTCGACCTTCCAGAATGGTGACTTCATCGACCTCTGCGCGGGCCCGCACGTGGGCTACAGCGGCAAGTGCAAGCATGTCAAAATTATGTCCGTGGCGAGCGCCTTCTACATGGGCGACGACACGAAGCCGCAGCTGCAGCGCCTGTATGGCACGGCTTTCCCGACGAGCGAAGAACTCGCGAAGCATCTGGAGCAACTCGAAGAGGCGAAGAAGCGCGACCACCGCAAGCTGGGCAAGGAACTGAAGCTCTTCCACATCGACGAAGAAGTGGGGCAGGGGCTCATCCTGTGGACGCCGAATGGGGCGATCCTGCGTCAGGAATTGCAGAATTTCATCAGCGAAGAGCTGCGCAAGCAGGGCTACAGCCAGGTTTTCACGCCGCACATCGGCAAGGTGGGTCTGTACAAAACCAGCGGTCACTTCCCGTATTACAAGGACAGCCAGTTCGCGCCGGTCATTGAAAACGATGATCTCGCGAAGGTGATCAAGGAAGGCTGCGGCTGCTGTGAAGTGATGGAGCGCCTGGGTGCCGTGTCTGCCCGCATGCGCCAGCAGCTCAACGAGCGTGCGGGCAAGGAAGTCATCACGGAAGACCGTGTGCTGCCGGATGACAAGCTGCTCGACGGTTTCCTGCTGAAGCCGATGAACTGCCCGCATCACATCAAGATTTACGACAGCCAGCCGCGCAGTTATCGCGACCTGCCGGTGCGCCTTGCCGAATTCGGCACGGTGTATCGCTGGGAGCAGAGCGGTGAGTTGAACGGCATGACGCGCGTGCGTGGCTTCACGCAGGACGACGCCCATCTCTTCTGCACCGAAGATCAGGTGGCCAAGGAAGTGCTCGGCTGCCTCAGTCTCGTGAAGATCGTGCTCAACACTCTGGGCATGCATGACTACCGCGTGCGCGTGGGTCTGCGTGACCCTGACAGCAGCAAGTTTACCGGGAATCCGGAGCAGTGGGACAAGGCGGAAGCCGCCTGCCGCGAAGCCGCTGCCACCCTCGGCGTGCCCTTCACCGAAGAGCCCGGCGAGGCCGCGTTCTACGGCCCGAAAATCGACTTCGTCATCAAGGACGTCATCGGCCGCGAATGGCAGCTGGGCACTGTGCAGGTGGACTACGTCCTGCCAGTGCGCTTTGACCTGACCTACAACGGCGCGGACAACCGCCCGCATCGCCCGGTGATGATTCATCGTGCGCCGTTCGGCAGCATGGAGCGTTTCTGCGGCGTGCTCATCGAGCATTTTGCTGGTCACTTCCCAACCTGGCTTGCGCCTGAGCAGGTGCGCATTCTTACCATCAGCGAGAAGGTGGATGCCTTTGCGGATGAGATCTACGCGCAGCTTAAGGATGCGGGTCTGCGGGTCTCATTGAACAACGACGCTGATAAGATCGGTGCGAAGATCCGTCTGGCCCAGCTTGATCGCATTCCTTACATGCTCGTTCTTGGTGAGAAGGAAGCGGCTGCTCAGTGTGTGGCGGTGCGTCATAGCAAGAAGGGTGATCTCGGGGTGAAGCCGATTGCTGAGTTCCTGGCGGAGATTGCGGCTGAGGTGAAGGAGCGGAGGCTGTAAAGGCTCTGATCTTTCGTCCATGCGGTTCCATAGCTTGAGTTCCCCAGGTCAGGATTTCGGTTCATTCTCGGCTCCGAATTCGAATCTTGGGGGACGGCTCTGGGCTCGATCCCGATTGTCATTTGCGCGAGGAGAGTGCTGGGTCTGCCCCCTAACAGAAAGTCTTTCAGATCATATCGTAAGTCTTCGAGGTTCGATTGAAGAATTGCAATCAATGCCAGGGAGCGATCTGATCAAGTCGCCTGATCGTTGTTTTGAGGTAGGTGGCGATTCTGATGGGCATGCTTACTTTATCTCCAGTGATTCGGGTGAGATTTATGTGTGGTGGCATGATCCAGATGAGCTGACGCGACTTGATGTGACGCCGTTTTCCATGGAGGAGCTCATTGAGTGGAGCATACGGAGAGATACCTCATATCCCCGCGACAGGAACTGGAGCACCTTTGTGGAAGCGGGTGCTTCGGGAACATTGGTAAACCTTGAGACTCCGGACGGCCTTGGCATGACAATGAACCTGCCATCCACGAGCATGCTGTTTTTTGGGCATCCTCAGGAATACTCATTCACTCGGATTCGCGAACGGATGGCTGTGTTTGGAGATTTTGAAGAGCAATTTGAGTCCGATCAGGTCTTGGCATTGCTCCAGCCTCACCGGGGTTTTCTGGTCGAGATGACACATCGGCTGAGAGGGCGTCGATGCCAGATTAACTTGGAGGCCAATCATACTTTGCCTCACGATGCCAGCTTGGTGGAACACGGCCGTCAGCTTGTTGCCTGGCTGAAAGCGGAAGGATTCTGCGATGTTGATGACCTGTCGGTGATGATGCCCGAAGAATAGTCTATGCGGTCGAGGGGCTCTGCTATCTGGCTATGAGCCCTACACCCGCGCCAATCCCAGCAGTTCCTTCACGCGCTCAATCCCCGACGCTGACGTCTTCGCCACAAAGCCGCGCGCGTGGGCGAAGTGGACGTCGGGTTGTTTGTCGATGCGGGTGAAGTCGTAGAGTGGGTTGTCGTTGTGGCGGGAGAGGCCGTAGCCGGAGCCGCGGCGGTCGGGGTAGATGAGGGCGGCGACGGTGGTGGCTTTGCCGATGGTGGCGAGGTAACGATCTATGCCGGCGGAGGGCTCGTCGGGCATGGGATCGGTGCGGGGGAGGAAGAGGATTTCGTGTTCGTCCACGGTCCAGATTTGCGCCTGCTGGGCGATGTAGTCGAGGCGGGTGCGGAGTTCGCGCAGGTATTCGAGGAGATCGGCTCCGATGTAGCTGAGGATTTCCCAGAGGGGCTCGCCGGGCTCCAGGCGCTTGGCTTTGGCGAAGCGGCGCAGCACGGTGATGTCGATGGGGGAGTTGAGCTTGTTCATGGTATTGCGGTCCACACCAAGCCACTTGGCGGTGACGTTTGGGCCGCGGGTGTCGAACCATTCGGCGGGCTCCAGCCAGTCGCAGAACTGGCGGGCGTCTTCATAGACGCCGAGATGCTGCAGCACGAGGCTCAGGGCGCAGACGGGAGGATGGTCGGCAGGGAATTGATGATGGTCGAAGTTGTTGCGCTCCGGGGCATGCTCGCCGCCGACATCGACGACGGCAATCGTGGGATCGGCGAGATCCTCCAGGGTAGGTTCGCGGCGGACGATGGGCACGCGGTGCACGGCGGCGAGGAGGCTGCAGGCGAGGAGTTCGTCTTTATGGGAGCCGCCGGGGTGGGTGAGGATGAGGGTCAGAGACATGGAAGAAAATGAGATGGGGAGACAATCAGATGAGGGGCTGGAGCGGAGCGCAGGTGGCCGAGAGTTCAAGGGATAGTCAAGATGGATGACCGTTGACGGCATCATTCCAATCAAGGTTTCCCTTTCACATGTTCTATTGCGGTCTTTGACAATCGTGTTTTGTCTTGCCGCTGGTCCAACACACTCTCTGCGGAATCGCTTTCATTGAAGGCCGTGTGCGAGGTGAACTCTTAAAGCTATACCAAAGCATTGAAACTCGTATTGGCTGGATCGTGCCACGCTATGCTTAAGAAAAAATGTAATACAAATGTTGGATTTTCTGTGTAAATTGTTTGTTCGTAGGAGAAAGAGATTTTACATTAGGTGAATTAAGTGTAGTGATCCTTTACCCGGGTGAAATAAGTGAATTTATGCTGTGTGTTTAGGCGTCATTGCACATCAATTGTTCTATTAATTTTGTAAATTAAACAATCAAACTACTGAAAAATGGTCCGTTTTATCATCTTGACACTGGTCTCGTCCTCTCTTGCACTCAATGCTGCCGAGCCGAAGGGCGGGAGGCCGAATTTATTGGAAAATGCCGCCTTTGAGAGCGCCATGACTGGCTGGACAGTGACCTCTCACGAAAATTTGGGAAAGGTGGACTTGGACAAGGATGTCAAACGTGGCGAGACGCCCAGCTTGCGCATTACGAATCCTGGAGCGAGTGACACTTTCTGTAAACAGATCGTCAAAGTGAAGCCGGGCATGCGCTATCGTTTTACCGGCTACATCAAGACCAAAGATGTTGTGGTCAAAGGTGGTCAGGCTGCCAATTTGTCATTGGATGGCACCTATGAGCGCTCGCCATCCCTTAAAGGCTCTGAATCATGGCGAAAAGTCGAATTTGAATTTGATTCAGGCCCTTCGGACACGGTCCAGGTGGGCTGCCGTTTGGGCGGTTGGTTCAGCATGACGACTGGCACTGCTTGGTTTGATGATCTCAAGCTTATTGAAATTGGCAAAAGCAGAAAGGGCTGAAAGCGTTTCACCAGTCGAGTGATGGTCAATCGTGTACACCTGGCGATGGTTTCCCTTCGTTCCCGCTTTGACCTTGGACTATCATCGCGACCTTGAATTTTTTTGCGGGCCTGCGGCTTTGTGATTCACAATGGGGCATCAATATCTTTGACCTCGGCTGGGCATTGCTGCTTTTGTACCATCGGCTTTACATAACCCTCGATCTTGTAGCTCCTTCGTGTCTCTTTTCCCTTGAGGGTGGTGATCTCTTCAAACTCCACGGTCAGCCAGCCGAGCAAACGGGTGCCAGGTTTGTATCCCTCGCTTTTCATCCGAAACGCTTTCTTGGTGATGCGCCACTGAAGCTTTTCGCCAGGAATGGTCATGGGATAGGTGGCTTCAAAGGAGCAGGTGATCTGCTTCTTTTCGTCGAGATTCACCGTCAGCATGCTCGCATAGGCGGGCATGCCACCGGTGATGACCAGATCCACTCCTTGTCCACGCTCAGTCGCTTCACAGAAAGACATGAGGTGCTCTCCTTGGTGCGTGGAGATGCAGCTGGCCGTGTGCTCGATCTTGCTGACTGTTTTGCGGTTTACCGGGCCGCCGGCAATGGTGTCTTCCAGATGACCGTCATCATGCTCGATGATGTGCCAGGGATAGGACGCTTGCTTGGATCTGAAAAAATCAGAATCGAGGCTGGTATCGATCACCGCAGAGGCTCTCAAGGCATCGACACAGCGATCCTCAACTGTCTGTGCTTGGGGCTGAACCTTTCCCGCCGTCCAGAACCCGACGCAGCAGGTGAAGCACGCTGCCGCAAATCGGATTCTCATAGAAGCGGGGAGGAAAAAGTGGATCACTCTCCTGGCAGAGGCTCCGTCGGCCAGGTCTCCTGCCACGGCAGGCCGTAGGCGTTCAGGTCAGCCATGAAGGGATCCGGATTGAGTTGCTCCACATTCCAGACGCCCGGCTGGCGATACTCGGCGGGATTGGTGAGGAGCTGACGCGCGGCGATCATGGCGGGCACGCCGGTGGTGTAGCTGACGCCCTGGGAGTTGGTTTCAACGTAGCAGGCCTGATGGTCGCAGATGTTGTACACGTAGTAGCGCAGCGGCTTGCCATCCTTGCCCGTGCCTTCGATCCAGTTGCCGATGCAGGTCTTGCCCTTGGTGTCTGCACCCAGGGTGCCGGGTTCGGGGAGAAGGGTCTTGAGGAATTCGATGGGGATGATGTCCACGCCTTTGTGCTTCACGGGATGGATGCCGGTCATGCCCACGTTCACGAGCACTTCCATGTGCTTGATGTAGGCGTCGCCAAAGGTCATCCAGAAACGTGCGCGGCGGATGTCGAAGTGCTTGGTGAGCGACTCCAGCTCCTCGTGGTAGAGGCAGTAGATGTTCTTCGGGCCGATGCCAGCGGGGAAAGGGAAGCTGCGCTTGATTTCGAGCGGCTTGGTCTCCACCCACTTGCCATCCTGCCAGTAGCGGCCGTTGGCGGTGACTTCGCGGAGGTTGATCTCGGGATTGAAGTTCGTGGCGAAGGCCTTGCCGTGGTCGCCGGCGTTGCAGTCGAGGATGTCGAGGGTGTCGATCTTCGAGAAGTGGTGCTTCATCGCGTAGGCGGTGTACACATTCGTCACGCCCGGGTCAAAGCCGCAGCCGAGCAGGGCGGTGAGGCCCGCTTTCTTGAACTTGTCCTGATAGGCCCACTGCCAGTGGTACTCAAACTTGGCCACGTCACGCGGTTCGTAGTTGGCGGTGTCGATGTAATGCACGCCGGCTTCGAGGCAGGCGTCCATGATGGTGAGATCCTGATACGGCAGCGCCACATTGATGACGACTTCGGGCTTGTAGCTTTTCAGCAGCTTGACCAGCTCCGGCACGTTGTCCGCATCCACGGCGGCGGTTTGAATCGGGCGCTTCAGTTCTGCGGCGATGCTGTCGCACTTGGATTTCGTGCGGCTGGCCAGCATGATCTCACCGAATACATCGGGAAGCTGGGCGCATTTATGAACGACAACGCGGCCAACGCCGCCGGCTCCGATGATGAGGACTCTGTGGGACATGAAGGGGAAAGGGGAATGATGAAATTAGAATGACAGCCGAGCAAAGCGAGACAGACGACCGCAGGGAGCCCGAAGGGTGAGCGAAGCGAATCAAATGCCAGGTTGGCGGGAGAGCGAGTGTAGCAGACGGAGGGGGAATGCAAGCGACGGAAATGGCGGGAGGAAAGGTCCCGATAAGCCAATTTCAGAATGCCAGCAGCGTGTGACCAGACTTATCACGCCTTGACCGGCGGCGGACCACCGTTTCCTCGCGCAGGCTGTGCAGCGAGCAAATCGGTGAGCAGACCACTGGATGATGCGGGCATGAGGGTGACGGAGGCTTTGCCGTTGATGATTTTCTGGGCTTCGAGAACGTCGAAGACGGCTTGGGCCACGTCGGGGTCGTTGGAGATGTCGCGGAGGGCGTTGCCGACGATTTCTGGGCGGACGGCTGCGGCTTTGGCGAGCTCGATGGCGGCTGTTTTTTCGGCGGTGCTGGTGATGACGCTGACCTGATTGACACCGTCCTGCTTGATGGCGGAGGTGACCTGACGGAGACGGTTGACGACCTTGCTTTCGATCTGCTTGATCATCATGGCATCGCGGAAGTGGACCTTGCGTATGTAGACGCTGCCGAGCTTGTAGCCCCATTCATGGGACTTGGGCGTGACTTCGTTGCGCACGGTGTCGCTC
>NZ_JBAQCR010000084.1:0-19474 GCF_049294395.1 Prosthecobacter sp. | reverse complement strand
GCCCTCTTTCCCGGCGATGGAGGCGATGTTGACGATGCGACCGTAGCCATTTTTGAGCATGTGCGGAACGACGGCGTGGCAGCAGTGGAAGGGGCCGTTCAGATTGATGGCCATGACGCGCTGCCATTCGGCGGGGTCGGTTTCCCAGGTCTTGGCGTTGGTGCCGGCGATGCCGGCGTTGTTCACGAGGATGTCGATCTTGCCGAAGGCACCGATGGTGGATGCGGCGGCAGCTTCCACGGAGGTGATGCTGGTGAGGTCCACGGTGGCGGTGTGCACTTTGCCGAGGGCGGAGAGTTCAGCTTTGGCGGCTTCGAGCGCTGCGGCATCAATGTCCCAGAGGCAGACGCCTGCCCCTGATTGCAGAAGGCGCTCTGCGATGGCGTAGCCGATTCCGCGTGCACCACCGGTGACGATGGCAACTCTGTCCTTGAGGTCGATTTGATTCATGGGCAGAGAAATCGCACCTAGTCTTCCCAGACTTTCAGCAGTTCCACTTCAAAGATGAGCGTTTCATTGGGGCCGATGTCGATTCCGGCACCGCGCTTGCCGTAAGCGAGCTCTGACGGGATGAAAAAGCGGAACTTGGCGCCTTCCTGCATGAGCTGGAGGCCTTCGGTCCAGCCTTTGATGACGCGCTTGAGCGGAAATTCGGCGGGTTCGCGGCCAGCGAGGTAGGAGCTGTCGAACTCCACGCCATTGAGGAGGGTGCCGCGGTAGTTGACCACGACGGTGTCCTTGGCCTTGGGGCTTTTGCCGGTGCCGGGGGTGAGCACCTCATACTGCAGGCCGCTGGCGGTGGTGGTGATGCCTTCTTTGGTGGCGTTGGCGGCGAGGAAGGCCCGGCCGGTTTCGAGAGCAGATTGGGACATGTAAAAATGGGTGAAAGGGGCGGGCTTCATCACCGCAAGCCAGGGCGCATGCAACCGCAAATGATGCGCAATGTGGCGTTGGTTTTGGCGAAATCCCTGCCACTTTGCATGCGTATCTTTGATACCCCCCATTCCACCTTTTTCATGCTTCGTCGCCTCATCTTCGCCGCCATCGCGATTCCCTCCCTGCTGTCCGCCGCTGAACGCGGCCAGGATGCCTACAATCAGCGCATCCTGCCTCTGCTGCAAAAATTCTGCTATGACTGCCATGGCGACGGCACGGACAAGGGTGACTTCGCGCTGGATGAGTACCCGGAGTACTCCAAGCTCATCGGCGACAAGGTGCTGTGGGATCATGCGAGGCAGCAGTTGGTGACGCATGTGATGCCGCCGGAGAAGAAGGACAAGCCTTCACTGCCGGAGCGCGATGAGATCGTGGCGTGGATCGACAACACGGTGTTCTGGTTTGACCCGCAGAAGATCGATCCCGGCCACATCACCTACCGCCGCCTGAACCGCACGGAGTATAACAATACGATCCGTGATCTCGTGCTGGTGGACATGAAGCCTGCGAACGATTTCCCGCCGGACGACACGGGCTACGGCTTTGACAACATTGGTGACGTGCTGAGCATCTCGCCGATGCTGATGGAGAAGTACATCCGCGCGGCCAATGCGGTGGCGGTGAAGGCGCTGGACACCTCTGATGTGCCGCGGCTGGACATGGAGCTGGGCGCAAAGAAATTCTGGAACCAGAAGGGCGAAACGAAGGAGTGGGAGGGCGTGAGGTGGTTTCACAGCAACGCGGATGCGGCCACGAAATTCACCGCGCCTGCGTATGGCAACTACCTGCTGAAATTCCACCTCTCTGCGACGCAGGCGGGACCGGATGCGGCGAAGGTGGCGCTGCGGGTGGATGACAAGGAACTGGGCACTTTTGATGTGACGGCCCCTTATCACGGCGACAAAGGTCCATGGCAGACGATCAAGCAGGTGGTCCCGCTGAAAAGTGGTGAGCACAAGATCGTGGTGCGGTTTTTGAATGATTTTGCTGATCCGCAGAATCCTGATCCTGACAAACGCGACCGGAACCTGGCGCTGGACAAGATCGAGGTGGAAGGGCCTGACGGGCTGCTGCCGCCGCGTGGCACCCGGCTTGTGCAATGGCTGCTGGATGGCAAGCCTGCGGGTCTGCCCGCCATCAACCTCAGCGGTGAGGATTTTGAAAACGGCCAGGGCAATGCATCCCGGGACACGGGCACCATCCAACTGCCCTCGAATGGCTACGTGAAGCATCACCTGGATCTCGCCATGACTGGAAAGTACCGCCTCATCATCAAAGCGGGCGCGCAGCAGGCGGGTGGGGAGCCGGCGAAATTTGATGTGCGCATCGGCGGGAAAAATGCGGGGTCGTTTTCCATCACAGCCAAGGACCAGACGCCGCAGGTTTTCAAAACGGAAGTCGAGCTGCCGGCGGGCAAGCATGAGATCCAAGTGTGGTTTCTGAATGATTACTACGACGAAAAAAAGCATGAAGACCGCAACTTCTGGCTGCATCAGCTCACCGTGGAAGGAGCGCTCGGACAGCCGGGAGGCATCGCTGTCGCGGACGTGCATGGCCTGGTGGACAAGCTGGGGCAGCGCCTCTTCCGCCGCCCGATGCGTGATGCTGAAAAGGCCAAGTGGCATGGCATCGCGGATCTGGGGCTGAAAGAAAACCTGCCCCCGCTGGAGGCCATGGGCTATGTGCTGCGCGGCATGCTGATGTCTCCGGGATTTTTGTATCGTGGATCTCCCACGCCGACCGGAGCGGTGCAAAACGGCGTCGCGTTGATTGATGAGTACAGCCTTGCCTCACGGCTTTCGTATTTCCTGTGGTCCGCGCCGCCGGATGACAAGCTGCTGCAACTGGCGGCGAAAGGCGAACTGCGCAAAAATTTGGCTGCGGAAGTGAAGCGGATGATTGGTGACTACCGTGCGTGGAGCCTGACGGAGGACTTTGCGGGCCAGTGGCTGCAGCTGCGTGACATGGACATCGTGAATGTGGACGAGAAACGCTTCCCGGAGTGGAAGGGTGGAATGGGCTACGCGATGAAGAAGGAATCGCAGACGTTCTTCGACAACATTTTGCGAAACAACCTCAGCGTGATCGAATTCCTGAACGCCGACTACACCTTCCTCAATGAGAAGCTGGCGCAATACTATGGCATCCAAGGCGTGAAGGGTGACAAATTCCAGAAAGCGTCCCTGCAAGGCACTCCGCGTGGCGGCATCCTGACGCAGGGGAGCATCCTGACGCTGACCTCCACGCCAACGCGCACATCTCCGGTGAAGCGTGGCAAGTATCTGCTGGAAAACATTCTGGGAACTCCGCCACCGCCTGCACCTGGCGGGGTGGCACCGCTGGATGAAAGGAAGCAGCAGTTTGGCAAGCTGACGCTGCGGCAGCAGTTCTCCGAGCACCGCAGCAATGCGGCCTGCGCCGGATGCCACGCTTTCCTGGATCCGATGGGATTTGCCTTTGAAAACTATGACGCGATCGGCCGCTGGCGCGATGAGGAGAAGAAGCAGCCGATCGATGCCTCCGGGTCGCTCGTGCGCGGGCAGACCTTTGCAAACCTGGCCGAACTGCGCAGCATCCTGGTGCGTGACATGAGTGATCAGTTTGTGAAAAACGTGGCGGACAATCTTCTCATCTACGCGCTGGGACGCGGACTGGAATACTCCGACAAGCCCACGACGGAGGAGATCCTGCGCAAAGCCAAGGCATCCGGCAACAAGATGCAGGACCTGATCCTGGCGGTGTGTGAGAGCGTGCCGTTTCAGAAGATGCGGGCGGCTCCTTAGAGAACTCTTCCATTTGAAGACGACGGTGCAGATTCGCCGAGAGGACGGCCAGACTTTTGATCTGCCGATGGATCAACTCACCGCCGACTCCAAGCGACGCATCGAAGAATACCGTGCGGCGAAAAGAAACGGTGTGGTGAAGTGATCCTGAGCCCACTGGTTCAATGATCGGACCAGATCATTTTTCTTTGAGCGGCCTCGTGGCGACGTTTACTGGGAGACATGCATTCCATCCTCATCATCGGCTGCGGCAGCATCGGCGAACGCCATCTGCGCTGCTTTCAAAAGACCGGCCGCTGTGAGGTCAGCGTGTGTGATGCGAATGCGAAGCTGCTGGGAGAGGTGAGCGAGCGCTATGGAGTGCCAGCGTATGGCAGCCTGGCGGAAGCGGTGCAGGCGCGGCGCTTTGATGCGTGGGTGATCTGCACGCCTGCACATACACATCTGGCGATTGCACGTGAAGGATCGGCGCAGGGTGCGGCGCTGCTGATCGAGAAGCCGCTGTCTGTGACGCTGGACGGGCTGGAGGAAACGCGTGAGGCCATTGCCCAAAGCGGGCGGTTTGTGGCGGTGGCGTATGTGTACCACTGCTTCCCGTGGGTGGTGGCGGCGCGTGAGTTTTTGCAGAGTGGTGCGCTGGGGAAACCGCTGCATGCGAGCGTGGTGGCGGGGCAGCACTTTCCCACGTTCAGGCCGGCGTATCGCGACATCTATTATGCACGGCATGAGACGGGCGGCGGTGCGATCCAGGATGCGCTGACGCACATCGTGAATGCCATGGAGTGGATGATCGGGCCGATGACGCGGGTCTTTTGTGATGCGGCGCATCAGCATCTGGAAGGTGTGAGCGTGGAGGACACGGTGAACGTGACGGCGCGTCATGGGGATGTGCTGGCGAGCTATGCGATGACGCAGTTTCAGGCGGCGAATGAGGCGGTGTTTGAAATCCACTGCGAAGGCGGCAGCCTCAAAATTGAATCTCATGCGCAGCGCTGGGGCAGCATGAAGCGTGGTGAGACTGCATGGACCTGGAACACCACCGCGCCGCTGGAACGCGATGATCTGTTCATCGCCCAGGCGAACGCTTTTCTCAATGGCATGGAGGGCAAGACCTGCGCGCTGAGCACCTTTGAAGAGGCGGTGCAAACGCTGCGCTTTAACCGTGCCGCGCTCGATTCTGCCGCGACCGGCCTGCCCATCACGATTTCATGAACGACGGACGCAAAGAACTCCGCCTGGCGATGCTGGGCATGATTGAAGGAAACGGGCACCCGTATTCGTGGAGCGCGATCGTGAATGGATTTGATCCGGCTGCGATGGCGCAGTGCCCCTACCCTGCCATTTTGAGCTACCTGGGCAAGCAACGTGTGGAGGAGGTGCGCATCCCCGGAGCGAGGGTGACGCATGTGTGGACGGATGATCCGGCGGATGCGCCGAAGGTCGCTGCGGCGAGCCTGATCCCCAACATCGTGGCGAAGCCGGAGGAGGTGATCGGCCATGTGGATGCGGTGATCATTTCGACGGATGACGGGGATGACCACATCCGCCGCGTGAAGCCTTTCATCGAGGCTGGGCTGCCGGTGTTTGTGGACAAGCCGATGGCGACGAACATCGCGGACCTGCGTCAGTTTGTGCAATGGAACAAGGCGGGTGCGATCATTCTTTCCACCAGCGGCATGCGCTATGCGCCGGAGATGAGGCTGAGCGATGAGCAGCGCAAGCAACTGGGCGATCTGCGCTGGATCACGAGCTTCACCTGCAAGACGTGGGAGCGCTATGGCATCCATGCGCTGGAGGCGGTGGAGCCGCTGCTGGGGCCGGGTTTTCTGACGGTGCAGGCGCTGAGTGATGCCGGAGGTGATGTGATGCACCTGACGCATCGCAGCGGCGTGCGCGTGACGATTGGCGCGCTGCATGATGCGTATGGCAGCTTTGGTGCGGTGCATCTCTATGGCACGCAGGGGCAGATGCCGCTGCGACTCACGGATACTTACAACGCTTTCCGCGGGCAGCTGGTGGCGTTCATCGAAATGCTGCAAACGGGCGCGCGTCCCCTGCCCTTTGACGAAACCGTGGAACTGATGGCGGTCATCATTGCTGGACGGCGCAGCCGCGAGCAGAATGGCGCGGTCGTTCACATTGCCGACATTCTTTCCGAAACACATTCATGAAACTCCGCCCCTCCCGCATCCTTCGCGAAATTCGCGCCGGTCAAAACAGCACGGTCATCAAACTGAACATGGGTGATCCCCGCATCGTGGAACTGGCGGGTCTGGCCGGAGCGAGCGCGGTGTGGCTGTGCAACGAGCATGTGCCGAACAGCTGGCTCAATCTGGAGCATCAGGTGCGAGCGGCGAAGCTCTACGATATGGACACCATCGTGCGCGTGAACAAAGGCGGCTACAGCGAGTACGTGAAGCCCTTTGAGTGCGATGCCACGGGCATCATGGTGCCGCATGTGACCAGTGCTGATGAGGCGCGCAACGTGGTGGACATGGTGCGCTGCCGACCGCTGGGCAGCAAGGCACTGGATGCTGGCAACATGGACGGTCTTTTCTGCCAGGTGCCGCTGGCGGAGTACGCGGAGCACTGCAACACGGAGAAGTTTGTCATTCTGCAAATCGAAAGCCCCGAGGCGCTGGAAGTGGTGGAGGAGATCGCGGCGGTGCCGGGTTTTGACATGCTGCTGTTTGGCGCGGGAGATTTTAGTCACCGCATCGGCAAGCTGGGGCAGGCCACGCATCCGGAAGTGGTGGCTGCGCGCAAGCGTGTGGCGGCTGCGGCGCTGAAATACGGGAAGTACCCTGCGGTGGCCTCGCTGTATGGGCAGAAGGAGGAGGTGATGGCGGAAGGAACGCGGGTTTTCACGCTGGGCGCGGATGTGCTGGAGCTGGGCAATGCGTTCAAGAAGCTGGTGGGTGACTTTGGCGGGGCGGGCTCCGCGACGGGCAGTGATTCAATTTACCAATCCAAGTAAGCGCCATGTCTAACGATCTCTTTTCTCTTCAAGGCAAAACGATTCTTCTCACCGGAGGTGCGGGACTTTATGGGCGTGGGCTGGCGACCATGCTGGCGGAGACGGGGGCGACGCTGATCCTGGCCTCGCGTGATGTGGGGAAGCTGCAGGTGGTGGCGGAGGAGGAGACGGCGAAGGGGAACCGCGTGTTTGCGGAGTCGCTGGATCAGGGGGATGAAGGCTCTGTGGTGGCGCTGCATGCGCGAGTGACTGCGCAGCATGGTCCGTTGCACGGGCTGGTGAACAACGCGGTGCTGCGCCCGATGAAAGGGACGAATGGCGCGGCGGAGCAGTTTGCGGAATCCATGCGCGTGAATGCCACGGGTGTGATGCTGATGCACCGGCACTTTGGCAAGACGATGGCGGAGGCGGGACGCGGCAGCATCGTGAACATCGGGAGCATTCAGGGGATGATCGGCCCGAGCTACGAGCTCTACGCCGGCACGAACATGGGGGACATGCCGCCGGATTATTTCTTTCACAAGGGAGGCATGGAGAACCTGACGCGCTTCTACGCGGCGTACTACGGACCGCAGGGGGTGCGGGTGAACAACCTGGCTCCGGGGGGCTTTTTCAATAACCAGCCTGAGCCGTTTTTGCAGAGGTACTGCGAGCATACCATGCTGGGACGCATGGCGGATGAGACGGATCTGGGTGGCGCGGTGATCTTTTTGCTGAGTGATGCGTCGAGGTACATCACGGGGGTGAACCTGCCGGTGGATGGCGGGTATACGGCGAAGTAGTTTTCAGCGGACCGTTTGGGCGGGCGCTGAAGGGCGGAAGCTTTAGGAAAGGGGGTAAGCGGTTGGGATTGCAGGTGGCGCTGGGACGAAGAATTCTACGGACGCGCACAGCGCGTCCCTACCAGCCTTGGAGCTGCGGCACGAAGTGTGGTGCGCGGATTTGATGTGATGGCGCGGGGCTTCCGGAACGAGCTGAAGCTCGGTATTACTTTAGGTCTGCTGCGGGGATGCGGAAGAATTTGTCGGTGCGGGACTTCTGCTTGTCTTCGCCGCCGAGGCAGTAGATGAAGCTGTCGAGTTTTATGAGGCCGACCATGGCGGCGTAGGGCAGAGGTTTGGCTTTGGTGTAGGTGTTGGACTTTACGTCGTAGATGAAAGCATCGGCGGTGAAATCAGTGGTGTAGCCACCGGCGAGGTAGATGTGCTGATCGTCGAGCGTGATGGCGGTGAGGCCGCGATTGGGTACTGCGAGGGGCTGCAGTTCGCGCCACGAGTTTTTTGCGGGTGAGAATGCGTAGGCTTCGGACGAATTGAGCGGAGCATTTGAGGCAGCGTCGTAGTTCATCCCGCCGAAGATGAAGAGTTCGGGGCCCACCACTGCGGAGGCGGCGACGGCGAAGGGTTTGCCGGGGTAATCGGCCAGTTTGGTGACCTGCCAGCTGCCGCTGATCCATTCCACGGCATGCACGGAGCGCTGAACACCGGCGATGTTTGCCGCGTCATCGGTGCCGCCGACAAGGATATGCCTACCATTCACGGTTCCCCCGGCAGCGAGGATCACCGAGGCGGGCAGTGCGGGGAGCTGCACGCTGGTCTTTTCTCCTTCGGTGACCGAAAGTGCCTTCAGTGTTTGCTTGCCGTTCGTTCCGCCGAGGTATGCGAACGCAGTGTCACTTTGAAGGTTGGTTCCATAGGCCACGGGGCTGTTCAATTCACGGAGCGTTGTCCACTTGCCTGCGACCGGGTCAAATTCATGCATGGCGCTCAGCCAGTTTTTCTTGCCGCCCTCCCAGTTGGTGCCGCCGATGATCACGATCCTGGCATTTCTCACGCCGGACAGGAAGCCGCCGTTTGACTCGGGGAGCGGGGGGAGCGGCTGCCAGTCGGCGGCGTGTGCAGTGCATGCGAGGAATGCCACCACGCTAAACAGTCGTTTTGTCATCGGGATCGGTTGCGCGTGCATAGTGGTCGGTGTGGGGTGATTTCCAGTTGGGGCGCAGGCGGACGTCGCCTTGGCCGGCGAGTTCACCGGGCTGGCTTGGGGGTGTGGCGTCTGCTGCCCTGCGCATCTCCCACCAGCACTGGCCGCAGTGGTTGTGCTCGTGATTGATGACGAAGCCGGCCTTCTGCATCAGGGGGCCGATCCAGCCCATGCAGTGGTCGCAGTAGTCGGTGTACTGATTGAGGCCATTGCGCAGGAGAAAGCCCTTGGAGGGGCACTCGTGCATGTCGATGCGGAAGACGTCGTCGGTGACGGTGCGCTCGTAAACCGCGCCTTCGTCCGCGAGCGTGGGGCCCCAGTATTCCTTCATGCCCTCGAAGCCTTTGGCTTCGATGAGATTTGAGGCGTGGAGCTGGGAGTCCTGATGGATGGCCTCGTCCCAGTAGGCGCGCACCAGATCATGGCCGCCCTGCGCACGGAGCCATTCGAAGGTCCACTCGTAGTGCCCGCAGAAATCGTAACAACCGATCATGATGCTGGGGCGATGTCCTCCAGGTTTTGCGGAGCGGCTTCCGCTGTTCGTTTGGTGAAGCGCTGGGTGCAGGTGCCGTTGCCACCGCAGATGCGAACGGTCAGGCCGGCAGGCTCTGCGATGGCCTCGTTCACATAAAAGCAATGCTGGCAGAAATTGGGGACGATGGTGCGGCCATGATCGCGCAGGTGATGGATGGCGGGGCAGCGTTTGACTTCGAGGCGGACTTCATCAGCAGATTCGATGACCTCGACCTCGGCCCCTGGCTCTGCCTTGAAAAAAGCGCGCCAGTAGTCCGCCACGCCGTGCATCCCCTGCTCCGCCCACTTCAGCGCCACGGGGTGGTAGTAGCTGGTGCCGATGTCTCGCCAGTATTTTTTCAAGGCCTCTTCACCGTGATGCCGCTGGATGAAGCGGAAGGTGGCATTGACGGCGAAGTAGAAATCTGCGTGGCCCACCGGCTTGGTGTCGGTGTAGGGCAGCGGTGAAGGCGTCTCGGCGTCTGACATGAGGGTAGACTGGCGGGCTTCATCCATACGATGAGACTCTTCCAGTTTCTTGTTTAATCGGCTGGTTCTAAAAACAAACCAGCAAACAATAGTCTCGCAAATCGTTGAATCCACGATCATCGCTTTCTCATGACGCACTTCTCCTGGCTCGATTATACCATCTTTGGCGGCTACCTCGCGGCATCAGTCGGTGTTGGTTTGTTCTCGGCACGCGGGTCCAAATCATTGGGGGACTACTTCCTGGCCGGGCGCGGGATGAACAGCATCCTGGTGGCGATGTCGATTCTGGCAGCGTTGTTTTCTGGCATCAGCTATCTTGCCGGTCCGGCGGATGTGTACAAGAACGGCTTTGCGTTTGCCTACATCGTACTGGCGTTCTTCATCGCCACGCCCTTCACGGCGATTTACATGCTGCCGAAGTTTTATCAGTCGCGGTTCTTCACCGCGTATCAGTTTCTTGAAGAGCGCTTCTCGTTGTCCGTGCGGCTTCTTGCTTCCGGATTGTTCATCTTCCGCGTCGCGCTCTGGCTGGCCGCTGCCACGTATGCCCCGGCACTGGCGCTGGAAAAAGTCACTGGCATGCCGCTGTGGATCACGATTCTTGCGACGGGCACGCTGACCACACTTTACACCGCGCTCGGCGGCATGCGTGCGGTAATCTGGACGGATGTGATGCAGCTGATCGTGCTCTTTGGCGGGCAGATGATCATTGTGTTTGTGGCGATTGGCAAAATCCCCGGCGGTCTCGGTGGGGTGTGGGACACGGCGATGGCGGATGGGCGCATGGATCTGAGCCTTTCCTTCAGCCTGTCTGAGCGCGTGAACATCTGGGCGGTGCTGCTGGCTGGTGCCTTCCTGCATCTGGTGCAGATGGCCACGGACCAGGTCTCTGTGCAGCGCTACCTGACCGCTGGCAGCCTGCAGGAGGCGAAGCGATCACTGTGGATCAAGCTCTGGCTCATCCTGCCGGTGCTTGTGCTGTTTTACGGCACGGGGCTGGTGCTCTACGCTTTTTACAAGACGCATGGAGATCCCATGGCTGCAGGCCTGATTGCCAAAGAGGATCAAATCCTGCCCTACTTCGTGGTGACGCAGCTTCCCGCCGGACTGCCCGGACTGCTCATTGCGGCGATCTACGCGGCCAGCATGTCCACGATTTCAGCGGGACTCAATTCCCTGGCCTCCGCGACGGTGGTTGATTTCAAGCAACGCCTCTCCAAGGCCCCGGAGGGCACCCAAGCGCAGCAGGTTGGCAATGCGCGGTGGATCACCGTGGCTTACGGCATCATCGTCGTGGGGCTGGCCTTTGCGGTGTCATTCATGCCTGGAAATCTGGTGGAGTCGGTCAACACGGTGATCGGACTGATTGGCGGGCCGTTGCTGGGGCTGTTCTTTCTGGGCATGTTCACGCAGCGTGCCACCACGCGTGGGGCACTGCTCGGCTGTCTGGCGGGGTTCGTCAGCCTGCTGGGAATCTTCATGTATCAAAATGGCGCCTTCACGGCGGTGAAGCCGGCGACGCTTGTGTCATTCATCTGGTTCAGCCTGCTGGGCACGATCATCACGATGACCGTGGGCCTGCTTACCTCCGGCCAATCTGCCCCGTCGTCAGGCCGCCATCAATGATGATGGTCTCGCCGGTGATGTAGCTGGCGGCGCTGGAGCAAAGAAACACAGCGGCACCTGCCACATCTTCCGGTGTGCCCAGGCGCTGCAGGAGGATTTTCTTCTCATAGTGCTGCACCATGCCGCAATCGCTGGAATGATGAAGGCCCGCGGTGAGGGGCGTCTTGATCAGACCTGGGGCTACGCCATTCACGCGGATGCCATGATCCGCGAGGGACACGGCGAGAGATTTTGTCAGCATCACGAGCGCGCCTTTGCTGGCATCATACGCAGCGGAATCCAACTCGGCCTGAAAGCCATTGGTGGAGGAGGTGATGACGATGCTGCCGCCGCGTTTCTCTGCCACGAGGCGACGAGCAAAAGCCTGTGCGGCGAAAAAGGCTGAAGCCATGTTGAGATTCACGGTCTTGTCCCAGCGCTCGCGCGTCATCTCAAGGAAGGGCAGATCGAAAAAACTGCCGGCATTGCAGATGAGGGTGTCGAGGCCGGGCTCGGCTTCAAAGGCATGCTGCACCAACTGCGCGGGAGCCTCCGGGGGGGACAGATCGCATGAGAGATAGGAGGCCCACGCTGGGAAATCCACGGGACGTGCGGTGAGCCCATGGCACACCACGCGCGCCCCGGCCTCATGGAGGCCGTTTGCCATCGCGTATCCAATGCCCTGGGATGACCCTGTCACCAATGCGGCCCGACCTTCAAGAGAGAATGCTTTGATCATGAAATGTTACAAAATAAAATGAGAGTTTTTCAGAGCCCGAGCGCCTGTCGTGCGCTCTCGCGTATGGTCTTCGCATCCTGGTGGGCGGTTTTCATCTCCTGGGCCGTGGCCTCATTTCCAGGATAACGAACGCATACTCCATAGTCGCTGATTCGTGCTGCGGCAGGCACCAGCGCCGCCCACAACGGTTCAAGTGGCAGGGCAAGCCGGATCAAGTCGTCAACCTGATGAGTTTTTGGAATATGCGTGGTGGCTTCTTCCAGCCGTGCTTTCATATATTTCTCAGCGGCTTGCTGAAAATGGAAACAGGCATGATCATTCACCGGCACCTTGCGGCGACGAGTCAGGGAAACAGCCAGCAGCCAGTCTGATTCCGCTTTTTTGATCCGCTCACGCGTGGCTGCCTTCATACATGATTTTTCCCTTTTCGGTCACATCCAGAATAAAAGATTCGCGGTCGGCGATCCGTCTCTGTAGCTTATCACCCGGCTCCACAAGAATATCCACGGGGAATCCAGCCGGCACCTTCATGCGCATGCGAGAGCCAAGATCACGCTTGCAACGGCTCCTTGGCATCACCACCATCACATCCACATCGGAGTCTTCTGTTGGCTGGCCATAAGCGCAGGAACCAAACAGAATGATCTTCTGTGGCTTGAACGCAGCCGCTACGCTGTCGCAATAGCGCTGGATGTTGCTCATGGAAATCATGCGCCGGAGGATAGCGGAGACTGCCAACTGGTCAATATACCGATCTCTTTCCGAGAGAATGATGTTTTTTTCGCTGCGCAGGCGTCCGTCAGACGGACATTTCCACCCACGAGCCGCCGAGGAAATCGCGGATATTCGTGTGCGCAATGCGCTCCACCATTTCTGTTCCGCCGGCTGTCAGAGCCTCCACCTCTGCCTTGTAGGTGCTGATGAGGCGGACGATCTGGCCATTGATCTCTGCTGCGTAGCTGTAAAAGGGTGAATCGCTGCCCCACATGAACTTTTTCGGGTAGGCCACCGCGAGATCGGCAATGACGCGAGCAGGATTGGTGTAATCGGAGTCGAAGCGCCGGGCCTTGGGGGCGATGTAGGGCAGATCCTGCACCGCGCCGACGCAGTGGATGCAGTGGGCGGAGTTGTCGAACCAGGTGTTGGGAAGCGCCTGCACGCGGTCAAGGCACTCTTTGTCATAGCGGCAGGAGTGGGCGAGGCAGAAGCGCACGCCAGGATTTTCCTCGGCGATGTCGAGGATGTCGTGCGCCTGCGCCCAGAGATCGCTCTCGGCGACGCTGGAGTGGATCAAGAATGGCACGTCCCATTCTGCTGCGAGTTCCACGAAGACTTTGCCACGGTTCCGCAGGTGCTTGATGTCCGACTGAAGGATGGTGGTCTGCATCTTGATGCCGTAGAAGCGGTAGTCGGCGCGCAGCTTGCGCAGTTCCTTCTCCTGAGCGGCGGTGTTGCGCATGGGATCTCCCATGACGAAGGGCAGCATGCGTTTGCCTTCTTCGGGAAAGAGTTCGTAGCATTCCCTCATGAGCCGACGGTTTTCGAAGGCGTAGGGGATGTCCTGCAGGCGGCCCTTCTCGTCCTTGATCTCGTTCTGCATGAAGACGGTGACGTCCAGCGCGAGATGGCTCACGAAGGGGAAGACGATCCAGCGGTCCACGCCGAGGGCGCGGCCTTCATCGTGCATGGCCACGAGGTGCTGGGCGTAGGGGAAATCGCCGTGGAGGTAGAAGAGCAGGTCTGAGCCGACGTGGTTGTGGCAGTCAATGATCATGGGGGGGATTAGGCTTTGAGTTGGGAATACACACGCAGAGAATGCCATTTCATGGATTCACCTGCATCCACTTCACAGACTCCATACCCGAAGCAAGCTCGCGCACATGCACTTCCCAGGTTCCAGGAGTTTCGTTTCTGGCAAGATCCAGCCGCAGGATCAGCTCACCATTTTCCACGACATGGTAACCGTCAAATTCGGCAGGTGCTCCATCCGCATCACGAATACTGACAGCTACAGGAATAGCCGCAGGCATGGGCTTGCCACCAGAAGTCGTGAGCATGACGCGCACCTCGGCCACATTCCCACAAGTCGCGGTCTCTGGCACCTCAAGCTGCATTTCGAGCAGGGGAGAAGGCGTGAGCAGCATCACACGACCCTCGGAGGGGCCGAGTTTCAACGGGATGATGAGTCCGTTGTCTTCGCGTTTCGGCAGCAGGAAAGTGGCATGCGTGAGGTCATAGACGTTCACTTTTTCCTGACCAAGATTCAAACTGGCAGCAAGAGGCATCCCGGACTCCCGCACCAGACCATGCTGGCCGACGTAGGAGCCGGACTGCCGGCGGTCATTGATGACAAACAGACAGGTCGCCTCTCCACTCATGCTGGCGTGAAGAATGACATCGGGACTGTCACAACTCAGCTTCGGCTGCCAGCCCAGGTCTTTGCACAGTTGCGTGATTCTCTCCGGCAAGGGCAAAGGATGAGAGGGTTGAGAGGGCTGGTCTACGGGTGAAGCGTCTGCCACGGGACCAGGTGCTTCGGAAACGCGCGCAACAGCGCTGGCCGCCACTTGTTCCGACCAAGACGCATTGGCTTTGAGCGCCGGGCAAAGGTTCTCGTCAGCCACCACTTTCCCACCCATTTCCTGCCACTTTCTCACCTTTTCGACCACGCTGACCGGCAGTACATCGCAATCGGGCATGATCAAAATTTGACGGCCATCCAGACCGCCCTGGCCAAGACTTTCTTCATAGACAATGTCTGTTTGGATGTGGGCACGCTGCAACGCCTGCCACACCTCCAGCGTCCTTGATGAACCACCACGATACAATCCACGACCAGCCATCACCTGTGAAGTGAAGCTCTCCAGCAGAGCCACGGGTGAACGCCACGGATGACGCCGGGCGAGCATGGGGCCAAGCGGAAACAGGAGCCGTTTCGCGACATCACCAAAGGCCGTATAACTCAGCGGATGTGTGGCACTGAATGCGCTGCGTTGCTGCGCGTTCCCAGCGCGCAAAGCGAACCAGTCAGAAAGCACGAGCCCCTTCACTGGTCTCGACAGCATCATCCAGAGATTTTCTTTCAGAATGGCAGGAGCCATGGTGATCCGCTGCATCGGCGAGACGCGATCCTGCTGCAGGATGTATTCCGATGTGCCTTCTGCACCGAAGGGAGCCACCAGCCCGCGCTCCCAGCCAAGCGGCAGGATGCCAAAGACACCCATTTCACGACCATGAGCAGCACTCATGGCGAACTGCTGGTCCATGCAAAGCCCTGCCATGAGCGGATCACGCGAGTCCATGCTCTGATCTCCGATGTTCATGACCTCGGTGAAAGCACCCGCCTTTGAAGGCTGATGCACCGAGGGATGGTGCATGATCCAGGTGTCAGAGCGATCCTGCTTGCGCCTCTCGTAGGCTCGATGCCAGGCCTCATTCACAGATTTCCAGCCACTTCCCTCAGACCAAAACCAACGATAGTAGTTGAGAATCGGATGGTCGTCCGGAATCATGCGGTCCTTGGGAAATCCTGGCAGCTTTTGCCAGTTCACCGCATCGCCCTGAATCTCGACGGGTATTTCCTGACTGCTGAATTTGCGGTAGGCGTCTGCCTCCGGCACGCTGAATCCAGGGCGAGCCTTGCTGAGAGAGGACGACCCCAGCAAGACCCCGGTCCAAGAATTGGAGTTTCTATAGTAAAGTGTGAACATATTCCCACACGCCGCCATAAAATTGGCCGCATCGGGATGGGCGGCATTGATCTCATTTGGAGAATACTCTTTCCCATCACGGCCCACTTTGCGGAATCCCCGGCTTAGCATTGACGGGGCATAATCAAGAGCCGCCACAGAACGAAGCCCCGAGAGAAGACCTGTTTCGAGTTTTGGCCGCACAACCAGGGGCCGGGCTTTGTTGGCGGTGCCCAAATAGGGAGCATCATCGCTGCTGATGCCCGCCCAATGGGTGCAGGCCAGCGGCTGCAACTGGGGCAGATCAGCCTGCCCAGCGCCATCCATGACCACCGGCAGCATCTGCCTGCGTCTGCCAATGATTTGATACTCCTGAGAACGGCTGACGCGGTTGAGGCCCTTGCCCATGACCACTTCCAAAGTGTAGGTTCCAGGCTTGTGCGAAGTGTCTGGTCCGAACTCATTCACATTGGAAGCACCAGGAGCCAGATCTGGAAAAATGAACGTTTGAGCCACCCCATCGGCAATGAACGTCATGCTGGCTCCGCTCAAGGACTGAGTGCGCAAGTTTGTGCAGGTGATCTTCATCGGCGAGGGGCGATCCATTCGTTCCCAAGCATGAGAGAGGCTGTTGATTTCCAGCGCAAAAGCAGCAAACCCACGAACGCCAGAACATAAGCGCACCTCGTCGATGAGGCCTGGGAAAACTGCCGTCCCAGAGAGAGTGCTGCCAAAGCAGAGCGGCTGTCCGCCAGGCTGCAATGCTCCGCACCGCTCTTCAAAAACCTCTCCCAAAAGCTGGGAATCGGCGAAGAAAGCAACCCTGCCAGCTCCGTCATAGGTGAAGGCCAGGTGCTTCCAGTCGTCGCCAGGCAGCAGTGCGGGTGCGGAAATAAACTCTTTAACAAACGAACCAAAACCAAGCCTGACCACCATCTGCCGCAAACCACGCTCATTCGCCGGGCTCAGGCTCCAGCTAAAGTCCTCCGTTCCCGCTCCTTGCTTGTCCAAAAGACATGCTATTTGCTGCGGCTGTGCATTGATTGAAAGCTTCACCCACATTTCAGCAGAGAAGGCTCCCAGCGGCGAGTGGTGTGGCAGAGCCACAGCCACCTTGGCGAGGGCAGCACACTTGAGGCCACCGCCGAAACGCCCATCCGGCACTAGGTTCACCGGGTTCAACAGTAGTTGCGCGCCATGACCGGAGGCGTCTGACAGCGGCATCTCGTCAAACTTCCAGCAGCCCAGAACATGCGGCCCGGTGGCATCCAGATTGGCATAGCTCTCCTCCCAAGGATCCTGCAGTGGCGGAGCCCCCTGTGCGCTGAGACAGACCCCGATGAGGGCCAGAAGATACAGCATGGCAAAGCGGGAACTCATGAGACTCAAGGCATGCAAAGCTGTCACTGGGCGCCCAGATTGCGTCGTCCATTTGCAGGCAGATCCTCCACCTGCTGATGGCGAATGTAACGACGCAGGAAGGGAGGCAGTCCGGCGGGCAGATCAGGCGCTGCGCCGATGCAAGGCGAAGCCGAAGCAAGGGTGAAATCCTGATCCTGCAATGACACAAAGCCTGGATCAGTTCCTTGTTCCGAGGCCGCCAGTGTTTCGATTTTCCCAGTAAACTCGTCCACACTGGGCACCCAGCCCTGCGTGATCCAGTTCCTGCCGAGTTTTAGCAGTCCCAGCTTGCACATGAGCGACAGGTTTTTCCCTTTTGAAGTGACATGCAGGATGTTTCCAAAGCACTCCACCGTCTCCTCTTCTGATGACAAGCGGAACAGGGCGACTGACCGCGAACGCGTGGATATGACCGTGTTGTGGTAGAAATACAGCACCCCTTTGCGATACCCCGCTGTCTTGCCACTGTCGCCACCATAATGAACAAGCTGGTTGTTCCCATCCCCCTCACGCTCAATGATCACATTCCCATAGACATGGGTTTGGCGATAGGCTGGTGAAGCGTTGAGCGCGGCGTTTCCTGTGGCATCCACCAGATCAAGCTGGCGATTGCCCCCCTCGATCCAGTTATATGACACCACCAGGCCAGCGGAGCGGTCTTTGAGGTTGTTACCAGCGCATCCTTCCCGCAGAGGCCCGAAGTGATTCCCTTCAAACACGATTCCATTGCACTCCGTATAAGCGTTGTGCTCGGTAATGCTGCCGGGATTACCGTTGTCGTAAATGTGGCAGCGTTCCACACGCACATTTTTTGATTGCGGGCTGACCATGAGGCCGTTGCTGCTGTCATGAAGAGCGAGGTTTCGGAGCACCAGGTGGTCCACGATCTCCACATTCACACTCGCCGCATCTTTGGCATAGGCAGTGACACCACGCCGGCCTTTGAAGGTAAACGGAGCCCTGCCGCCTCTGATGTCCAGATTTTCCAATACAATGTACCCGGGAACGGATTTCCCCGAGGTGTTTGATCCCCCGATCTTCACAACTCCGCGCTCCTGGCCCCAGTAATTCAACTGTGCACGCGTCGTTGCATCCTGGCCGTCGATCACCGGCAGCTGTCCCTCGGGACCGGGCACGCCGCTGATCGTGATCGGCTTCGTTTCGGTGCCGCGGCAACTTAAAACCCACTTCTCTTTGTACGGTTGCGGCCGCCAGTGAATGTGCACCGTATCCCCGGGCACCAGGGCCTCCCAACGCACCGATCCAATGTCGCTGCATGCTTGATTTGGACCGACTTCATAGACCGCCGCCTCCAAAACATTTGCCGACAACAAAGCACCTGACAATGCGATGAACCGAAGAAAGAGGAAGGGACAATCCAAAGGACGCATGATCGAATTTGGGTGAGAAAATCAGTTATATTCTCCGGTGCAGGCATTCATTTGCCAGTGAAATCTCCAATGATCGGTCACACCAACCGAGCAAAGGCTTGTTGAGGGCCTTGTGCGGCCTCCAGGGGAGTTTTGGAAACGATGGCGAGGGATTCATCCAGCGCGGCGAGCATGTCTGAGAGCATCGCCTCGGTGTGGGGCCATGTGACATAGAGCTGGCTGGACATCAGGAAGCCGCGCTGGAGCATGTGGCGGATCATGTGCTGCTTGGCGGCGGGATTGGCAAAGGCGAGAGACGGAGCGCAGGGCATGCCGCCGATTTTGAGCTGGAGGTCCGGGTGCCGTGCGGCGACTTCACGGAGGCCGGACTGCAGGCGCTCGCCCATCTGCCACACTTTTTTCTGCACGCCCTCGCGCTGCATTTTGGCGATGCAGGCCAGCGAGGCGGCGGTGCCCACGCCATCGGTCCAGTAGCTGCTGGAAATGAAGCTGCTGTTTGCGGCATCCATGACCGCGTTTTTGCCGATGATGGCTCCGGCGGGGTAGCCGTTGCTCATGGCTTTGGCATAGACGGCGATGTCGGGCTCGATGCCCAGCATGGGTGCGGCCCCGGGGAAACCATAGCGCCAGCCGCTGGTGACTTCATCGAGCACATAGACGGCTCCGGCGGCATGGCAGGCATCGATGACCTGCTGCATGAAGGCATCGCGCGGGAGTTCGGAGCGCATGGGTTCCATGACCACGGCGGCGAGTTTGCCATCGAGCTTCTGCATGGCGGCCTTGAATGAGGCGATGTCGTTGTAGCGGAAGGGCACGGCGGTGCCGGCGAGTTCGCGTGGCACGCCGAGGGGCTGCAGGCCGGGGAGCAGGTGGCCATCGAGTGCGGCATCATCGCCGAGATTGGCGGCGAGATACCAGTCACTCCAGCCGTGGTAGCCGCAGAAGGCGATGCCGCTCTTGCCGGTGGC
>NZ_JBAQCR010000083.1:0-4393 GCF_049294395.1 Prosthecobacter sp. | reverse complement strand
CAGGTGACGCTCATCGCGGAGATGGCCACGCAATACTACACGGTGAGGCGGCTGGATGAGCTCATCGAAAACACGAAGAAGACGCTGGCGGTGGTGGATGAAAGCTACCGCCTCAATGAGAGCATTTTCAAAGCGGGCGGCCTGCTGGAGCTGGACCTGCGCCTGTCCGAGACGCAGGTGCTCACGGCCAGGTCCAATATCATTTCCTACCAGCGCCAGCGCGCGCAGGCGGAGAACGGCCTCGTGCTCATGCTCGGCCAGCCGCTGCCGAATGGGCTGCCGCAGGGCAGGGCGCTGGCGGATGCACCGGTGAAGGCGGTCTCCGCAGGGCTGCCTTCGGAGCTGCTGCTGGGGCGGCCGGACATCCTCGCGGCGGAGCACACGCTGCGTGCGGCGAATGCGGACATCGGTGCGGCGCGCGCGGCCTTCTTCCCGACCGTGAAGCTGACAGCCTCCGATGGCACCACCAGCGCGGAGCTGACGAGCCTCTTTGGCGCAAACACGGCGGTGTGGAGCTTTGCGCCGCAGATCAGCCTGCCCATTTTCGCCGGCGGCCGGAACAAGGCCAACCTCGATGCCACGAAGGTGCGCACGCGCATCGAGGTGGCCAACTACGAGAAGGCCATCCAGAGCGCCTTCCGGGAGGTGGCGGATGCGCTGGTGGCGCAGCGTGCGGCGCGGGAGCAGATCCGCACGCTGGAGGAGCTCACCGCCGCCCAGCAGCGGCGCTATGACCTGGCCTCCGCACGGGATCAGCGCGGCGTGGCGACTTATCTGAATGTGATGACGGCGCAGCAGGATCTCTTCACCGCGCAGCAAAACCTCATCGGCTCACGCTATGACGCGGTGGCCGCACGCATCAAACTTTATCAGGCCGTCGGAGGCGGCTGGAAATGAACACACGCATCTTCATCTTGTTGTCACTCGTTGCCCTTTCAGCCTGCAAACCACCGGGGGCGGGCATGCTGCGCTATGAGACCGCCACCGTCGCCAAAGGAGACCTGCGCGCCGTGGTGATGGCCAGCGGCACGCTCAGCGCGGTGGTGAGCGTGGACGTGGGCTGCCAGGTGTCCGGCCGTGTCATGAAGCTCAACGCGGACTTCAACTCCATCGTGAAGCGCGGGGACCTCATCGCGGAGCTGGACACCTCCATCTATGCCGCCAAGGTGAAGGCCGCCGAAGGAGAACTGGCCGGAGCCAGGGCCAGCGCCATGTGGAAGAAGCAGAACCTGGCCCGCAAGAAGGAGCTCTTTCCCCTGCGCGGAGTCATGGCGCTGGATGTGGAGCAGGCCGTGGCGGAGCTGGGGCAGGCGGATGCCACCGTGACCATCAAGGAGGCGGTGCTCGATCAAGCTCAAACGGACCTGAGCTACTGTCGCATCTCCGCGCCGGTGGACGGCATCGTGGTTTCACGAAAGGTGGACGCAGGCCAGACGGTCGTCGCAGCCATGAACACGCCGGTGCTCTTCACCATCGCGCAGGACATTAAAAAAATGCGCATCAGCGCCACGGTCTCCGAGGCGGACATCGGCCGCGTGAAGATGGGGCAGAAGGTGGACTTCACCGTGGACGCCTTTCCGGATGATGTTTTCAGCGGCGAGGTGGTGCAGGTGCGCATCTCCCCCACGACGAAGGAGAATGTGGTGACGTATGAGACGCTCATCGACGTGGAGAATCCAGAGCAGCGTCTTTTTCCCGGCATGACGGCGGACGTTTCCATCCTGACTGCGGAGAGAAGCGGCGTGCTGAAGGTGCCAAACACCGCGCTGCGCTTCACCCCGCCGGAAGGCAGCAAGGTCACGGGCTCCGCCGATGCCAAACTCCAGCGCAGGCAGCAGCTGGTGTACGTGCTGGAAGGCACGGAGAAAGATCCCGTGCTGCGCGCCGCGATCATCACCACGGGCATCACGGACAACAGCGAGACGGAGGTCTTGGAGGGCCTGGAGGCCGGTGCACGCGTGATCACCGCCAGCCGGGGCGGAGCCAAAGAGGAAGCGGGAGGCCCGCCGCCATCCATATAGCCATGAGCACGAAGGAGACAGTCATTGAGCTGGAAAACCTCCAGAAGATCTACCGCACCGGAGATGTGGAGGTGCGCGCCGTGAATGGGGTCAGCCTGCAAATCGGGCGCGGCGAGTTCGTGGCCATCATGGGCTCCAGCGGCTCCGGCAAATCCACACTCATGAACATGCTCGGCTGCCTGGACCAGCCCACCGCAGGCAGCTACCTGCTGGATGGTGTGGATGTGGCGAAGCTGGGCCGCGCGGAACTCTCGCGCCTGCGGAATCAGAAGCTCGGCTTTGTCTTCCAGAGTTTCAACCTGCTGGCCCGCACCACGGCGTGTGAGAATGTGGAGCTGCCGCTTTTTTACACCAGCCCGCATGTGCCGCTGCGGGAGCGCAGGCGGCGCGCGATCGAGGCGCTGGAAAAAGTGGGGCTGGGCGCACGCCTTTACAATCACCCGAACCAGCTCTCCGGCGGTCAGCAGCAGCGTGTGGCCATCGCCCGCGCTTTGGTGAACAGGCCGGAGCTCGTGCTGGCGGACGAGCCCACGGGCAATCTGGACACACGCACCAGCATCGAGGTCATGGGCCTGTTTCAGGAGCTGAACGACGCGGGCATCACCGTGGTGATGGTGACGCATGAGCTGGACATCGCCGCGTACTGCAAGCGCATCATCGTCATGCGTGACGGCAGGGTCATTCGTGATGAGCCGTGCACCGCGCGCCTCTTTGCCGGCGTCCAGCGTGCCGCGCTGGATGCGTCCGAACAACACGCCAGCCTCTCCACCACGCCATGATGCGCGCGCTCACATCTCCGCTGCTGCGTGCAGGCCTCACGGCCATGATCGCCTTCCGCGCGCTGCGGCGGAACAAGCTGCGCAGCATCCTCACCGCGCTGGGCATCATCATCGGCGTGGCCTCGGTGGTCTCCATCATGGCGCTGGGGCGCGGCACACAGCGGCGCATTCAGGACCAGGTGTCCTCGCTCGGCTCCAATCTGCTCATGGTGTTTTCCAAAAGCCGGCGCACAAACGCTGCCGCCGCAGGCAGCGGCGAGTCCAGCAATCTGACGCTGGAGGACGTGGAGGCCATCCGCCGGGAGGTGCGCAGCGTGCAGGCCGCGAGCCCGGAGGTGACACTCTCAGCGCAGGCCGTTGCCGCCGGGCGGAACTGGAGCACAACCATCGCCGGAGAGTCCGCCGGCTACCTGCGCATACGCGACTGGCCGCTGGCGCGCGGCAGCATGTTTACGGAAAGGGAGGTGCGCAGCTCCGCGCGCGTGGCGGTCATCGGCTCGCGCACGGCACGGGAGCTCTTTGGCCCGCTGGATCCCGTGGGGCAGACGGTGCGGATCAAGAACATGCCCTTCACCATCATCGGCCAGCTTGAAAGCAAGGGCGCAGGCATGGGCGGCGCCAATCAGGACGACCGCATCCTCATTCCCTACACCACGGCCATGCGGCGGCTCACGGGAGACAAGTATCCGCGGCTCGTCACGCTGCAGATCAGCAGCGACGGGCTCATGAACGCCGCTCAGGAGCAGGTGACCGCGCTGCTGCGCCAGCGCCACCACCTGGGCGAAGGCCGCAAGAACGACTTCGACATCGTCAATCAGAAGGAGATTGCTGACACGGTGAACAGCATCACCAGCACGCTCACGTATTTGCTCGGCGGCATCGCGGGGCTGTCGCTGCTCGTCGGTGGCATCGGCATCATGAACATCATGCTCGTCAGCGTGACCGAGCGCACGCGGGAGATCGGCACGCGCATCGCCGTGGGCGCGCAGCCGCGTGACATTTTGCTGCAGTTCCTCATCGAGTCCGTCACCCTGAGCCTGCTCGGCGGGGCCATCGGCGTGGCGCTCGGCTTCGCCGCCAGCGCTGCTGCCAGCATGATCCCGAACTTCCATCCCTCCGTCTCGCTCGGCAGCGTGGTGGTGGCCTTTGGCATCAGCTTCAGCGTGGGCGTGTTCTTTGGCTTCTACCCAGCCCGCAAGGCTGCGAACATGAACCCGATCGCCGCGCTGAGATTTGAATGATACGAGTCTGCGGAGACGCACTGCGGGCTTGGTGGCTGTTTAGACAGGATTAACAAGATGGCAGAATTGCAGGATTTTTTTCTGAAGACTGGCTCGGCGTTCGGTGTGTTTTCGGGTGGATTAAAAACATGAGGCGCAGGGTCATTTGGCTTTAATCCTGTAATCTTGGAATTCTGTTAATCCTGTCAAAGATGACACCGCATGACCACTGAGGATGATTTGTCGGAGCGTGAGAGATAGCGCTGAGCGAAGATGATTATCGATCGTGGCTTGGTGGCTGATTAGACAGGATTAACAAGATGGCAGAATTGCAGGATTTCTTTCTGAAGACTGGCTCTGCGGCCGATGTGTT
>NZ_JBAQCR010000082.1:0-2014 GCF_049294395.1 Prosthecobacter sp. | reverse complement strand
TCCTCCTCCTCGATGCCAGCGAGGCCTACCAGCGCGAGCTCGAGCGCCAGGCCCGCAGCACCCAGCCTGAAGAAGTCCTCCGCCTCCTCCAGCGCCTGCGCGATCCCGCCTACACCCACATCCTCCTCGTCACCCTCCCGGAGGCCACCCCCGTGCACGAGGCCGCCGCCCTGCAGGAAGACCTCCGCCGCGCCCGCATCCAGCCCTTCGCCTGGGTCATCAATCAAAGCCTCCTCCACAGCCACACCTGCGATCCCCTCCTCCAAAGCCGCGCCCACTCCGAGCACCGCTACATCGATGAAGTCGTCGCTCGTCACTCCCCCCGCACCGCCTGGCTCCCCTGGCAGCCCGAGGAACCCGTCGGCCCCGCCGCCCTCGCCCGCCTCGCCACCTCAGGTGTGCAGCATGCTCTGGTATGATGTGTCACCCACTTTGAGGCAGCTGCCCAAAGCTGGCCCGTTGCGCCGCAACGGGCCAGCGCATGTTTTGTAGTCCCGGCTTTAGCCGGAATCTGGAAGCGTATTTCGTGCAAACTGCTTCAGCCCCCCTGTTACTCTCTGTTCCACACCCCAGCCGCCTTGAGTTCAAGTGCGCCCGAGTCACTTCCACCGTTGAATCTGATCAGTTCCGGCCTCTGATGATTGAGACTTGCTCATAGACTGACGCTCCAGCCTTGAAGGCCAACGGCCTTTCGTATTTCAGCCCAGGGGTGCCGAGCTTTAGCGAGTGCTCCCCTGGTTTTGTCCGCACGACCCGGGAAGCAAACCCATCGCTTTCTTGGCACACCGCGCTCACCAGCAAGCCTGACCTTCGTAGCGCGCAGCGCGAAGAATGGGCGTCTTCACGCCATTCCGCCGCAGGTCTGTGCCCCGTATGTTTCAAAGCTCCCGCATCCAGATTTCACACGCATCCCATTCGTGTCGGCCCATTGCGTACGCCTCAATAAAAGGGGTGATGCATCCCATTCACCGCCATCCCATAGGCCCGGGCAGGATTCAGCACCCCACGCCAAAGTCTTCATTCCAATGCCCGCCCATGAATACCACATCCCACCACAACACAACATTTTTAAACTTTCCCGTTGCATTCCCAAATCACGACCCAATGCTTTTTCCGACACTCGCAAACAACCTGACGCAGTGAAGAACTCGAAAGGTGCCACCGCCGCCCTGCGGCCACGCATCCGCCATGTTCTACACTCCGCCATCTCTTTTCGATCCACCCACCTACCCGCGCAAGAAGCCGCTCCAGCCTGCAGACCAGCCGGAAGAAGCTGACGCTCCTCAGGAAGTCCGCCAGCCGCAGCCACCACTGCAACTGCAGCAGCGCCATCAGTCCGCACCACAGGAGCAGACTCTCGTGCAGCGAAATGCCGCCCCACTGGGGCAGCCCCCGGGCCGCCCGGATGAGCAGCAAAATTTCCACGATCCCGCGGAAGGCAGAATACCATCTAATACCACTCCTTTTCGCCCCAAGGACGCCCAGTCCGGCTACCTGCGCCGCCTCACTGAGCTCGGCCGGCTTCCAGGCGCGCTCCCCAAGATACTGCAGCCGCGGCCCGGGCCCATGGCTGCCGCCACTCCTCAGTCCACCGCTGTTCCCAACCCTGCGGCAGAGCGCCCCCTGCCGGCCACCGCAGTTCCACCACCTTCTGTTAAAGAGACCCCGCCCGTGGCGCAGGCCGCTGCTCAGCTCGAAAATGCACGCAAAGCCGGCGCCGTCATCGAAGGCGGCAAGATGATCCCGCACCCGGATGGCCAGGGCGGCCTGCTTCACCACACCGGCTTTGCCCTCACCTCCCTCCGCGACCACCCGGTGGCAGGCACCTCCGTCCCCTACCGGGACGATCGCGGCATGCAGCACCAGATTCCCGTGCAAAGCATGCGCCGCATCACCGACGCGAACGGCAAGACGAACTACCACTTCATGGTAGGCGGAAAACCCGTCAGCGTACCGGAGAGCTCCACGCCCCTCTTTCAGATCGACCACGACGGCAGGCGCTACACCCAGACTC
>NZ_JBAQCR010000081.1:0-1908 GCF_049294395.1 Prosthecobacter sp. | reverse complement strand
TTTCCAAACTGAACGACTAAAGCGTCAGCCTGCTGAGATGGCTTGGTATGATGGCTTGTAAGTTATGGGTGTTAGCGGTAGCGCTGGCCGACAGACAGGAGTGTCTGTCGTACTTGTCTTCGCCGCGCTCGGTTTTAAACGGGCCACGGTATTTAAAATGAGTTACGAACGCGCAGCCTCAATATCCCGCGCGATCTGCGCCTTGAGCTCATCCAGGCTGCTGAATTTCATCTCGCTGCGCAGGTGGCGGGTGAAGCGCACCTCCATGTCCTGGCCATAGATGTCGCCACTCCAGTTGAGCAGGTGGACTTCGAGGGAAGGATCGGCGTCTGCCGCCACGGTGGGCCGGCGGCCGAGATTGGCCACGCCCGGGAACCATTGCGCACCCACACGCGCCTCCACCGCATAAACGCCGAGCGGCGGGAGCTGTTCGTTTTCGACATCGACGTTTGCGGTGGGGAAGCCGAGCTGGCGGCCGAGTTTCTGGCCTTCGACGACGGTGCCAAAGACCGAGTACTCGCGCCCCAGCAGCGTGGCGGCTTTGTGGAAATTCCCCTTCGAGACCGCCTCGCGGATCAGGGTGCTGCTGACCACTTCAGAATCGATTTTCAAAGGAGGCACGCCATACACGGCGAAGTCATGCTCCTGCCCCATGTCCATGAGCAGGTGAATGTTGCCCTCGCGCCCATGGCCAAAGCTCCAGGTATAACCGACGGAGATGCAGCCCAGTGGGCGGGAGGCGCGCACCAGCTGCTGGAGGAAATCGCGTGCGGGCGTTTTGGCCGTTTCGGCGGTGAAGGGGCAGGCCAGCAGGCAGGAGATGCCCGTTTGGGCGAGAATGAGGCGCTGATGGCGCGGACCACAGAGCAGTTTGGGGGCGGAGCCCGGTCGTAGCACCTGCATGGGGTGCGGATCGAAAGTCACGACGACTGCGGTGCCGTGGTGCTGCGTGGCGTGTTCCTGAGCCGCGCGAATGACCTCTTGGTGCCCGAGGTGGATTCCATCAAACACGCCCACGGCAAGAGCGAGGGGGCCGGGAAGTGTGGAAAGGGCGTCGATGGAGCGAAGAACCTGCATGCGTTGGAGCGGTGAGCCATACCAGCGGCCATGCAGAGCGCAAGGTGAAGGGCGTCAGCCGCTGCCTTCAGCCTCCGGCTTACTTCATGTTGCTCAGGGTGCTCCAGAAGGTCTTCAGCACGCTCTTCTTGCCGAGGCTGATGCTGCTCTGGACGTCGGTGTGGGCGGTGCCGATGACCTTGTTCATCGCTTCACCGTAAGCAGGCATCGAGTTCCAGCCGAGGGAGATTTCTTTGTTGGAGGCGGTGGAGGAGGTGGTGTTCGTTTTCATATGATTCGTAGATTTGAGAATTTTGAGGGGATTTAGGCGGTGCGTTTCAGATTTGAATGAAGCTTTGTTTACGAGTGTGATAATCGAGTCACAAAAATGAGAATTAAAAGCCAACAGGATGGCGAGGGCTGAAGCCAGCATAGTTGCGGCCCTGGGTGCGCCAGCGGGGACCTTCGCCCGTCATCTGGCCGGAAGTGTCCATGCGAAGACCGCAGATGGTGATGAAAACATGCTCACCAGGCTTCACCCAGATGGTGATGAAGCGGCCCACGCCAGGCTGGCCATAGTTGGCGAACTCCTTGCTGGACAGGCAGCGGTTCAGCAATCCTGCCTTCATAAGGACATAAGAAGTGCTGCTGCTGCAGTCATAAGCGCTGTCCTCAATGTTGCGATGGCCGCCACCGAGCACGTAGGGCTTGTTCTGGAGGGTGTTGGCAGCGTAGACAGCGAACTGAAGGGCCTGAGGAGCGGTCTGGCCGACGGAAGCGAAGCGGCCGTCAAAGCGGATCTGAGAATTGCCAACGGCGGGGCGGGGAGCGGCGGCGCGCTGAGCTGCAGCC
>NZ_JBAQCR010000080.1:0-8799 GCF_049294395.1 Prosthecobacter sp. | reverse complement strand
GCGCTGCAGCGGGAGCGGGTGCCAAGGTGAGGGGTTTCGTGGCGGGAGCGGGGGGCTCTGCGCTGTGGACTTGTGCGGTGGCCAGGGTGAGGGCGCAGGCGGTGAGCGCGCTGAGAAGGTGCCTGAGCCGGGTGGAACTGCCTGGAGTTGAACAGGGGGCAGTGGGCGCGAGCCATCGGTGATGACTGAGCGCTGCGAGGGGGGCGGAAGGCGAGGGGAAAATCACAGGCGGGAAATGAGGAGGAGAATACGGCGGACGTGCGCAGACCGCCAACAAAACCAGCGGATGCTATCTATCGTGTGTGCGGCTGTTTTGGACGCGCGGAACGGGTGGGAGTTCAATTTTGAGGGGATGCGGCGGCTCTCTGACGCGGAGGAGGGGTGGAGGCTTCACTTTCTTTTCGGCTAAAGGCGTTTCACTCCCCTGCCCTGACCTGACCTGCGGGGACAGAATCATAGACGCGGAGGGGCGGTGGGGCGCGATGGCTTGAAGGAAAGAATCATTCACCATGAAAACCCAGCATTCATCTCAGACACAGGCCACGGAGGCTGACTCATCGGCTCCGGCGGCGGACAGGCCTGCCACGGCATCCAATGTGGAAATGCCGCAGCCCACGGTGGTGGAAGATCCGGAAGCGCGGGCGCTGCTGGCGGAGGATGAGCTGGGGAATCTGCCGCTGCCGCCGGAGATTGTGTCGCCACGGCTGGCGGAGCTGGAGACGTGGGATGCGCCTGCGATGGAGTCAGGGTATCGCGTGGCACCGCAGGCTGCGGAGGATGAATCGGAGTTTCCGGAGATCTTTGCTGAGGAAGGTGCGGACGAGGCGGAAGAGGAGCTGCGTGCGCTGCAGGAGGAAACGGAGCAGATCCTTGATCACGAGGAGAAGGAACGGGAGGAAGTGGAGGATGGGGAGCGGGAGGCGTGATGGGGGATCTGCATGGCAGACATCCGCAGGCAGAGTGGACAGGATTCACAGAATGGCAGGATTAACAGAATTTTCTGACTGCCCATCCAACAGCCTGCGTCCACGGGGCTGGTGAAAGTAAAGTCATCCGAGAGAAGATCCTCCAATAACCGCGCGGTCCTTGGTCTCATAGGCCGTGTAACATGCGCGGACGAGGTCTTCTGCGGATGCGTTCATCGCGAGGGATGCAGGGGGACCATGGGTGGGGTGGACTGCGGGGCGGTGGTGCTGGAGGTGCGGAAGCGGCGGTAGGTGTAGAACTGTTCGCCATCGAGGATCATGGTGGGGACTTCCTCGGTTTCGACTTCGGGCTTGGAAGCGGGTGCCGCCTTCTTTGGATGGAGCCAGTTTTTGAGCAGGTTCATGGGAGTGAGGAGTGAAGGGCTGCGACTGCGGGGGAGGTTCGCGGTGGGCTAGAGCTTGGCGATGGTGTCGCGGAGGCTTTCCTTGGTCTCGCCGAGCTTCTGCTGGAGGCGGCCGAGGACTTCTTCGTCTTTGCCTTCGGAGAAGAGGAGATCATCATCGGTGAGCTGGGCGTACTTCTGCTTGAGCTTGCCTTTGATCTCGTGCCAGGTGCCGTTGAATTTGAGCTTGGTCATGGTGTTTGGATGGTGAGGGGTGAATGGGCGGAAAATGGCTGAGGAGGCGGGTGGGTCAGTCGACGGCTGAGGGGTCGGTGAACTCTCCCTCCTCTTTATCATCGATGCCCTCGTCTCCGGCGGCTGTGTCAATGTCGTGCTCCTCATCGGTGTCGATGCCGTGATCGTGGACGATGACGGGCTTTTCTTCGGGCTCCAGTGGGGGCGGTGTGATGGGAGGCTCCGGCTTTTCAGGGGGTGGCGGAGTGTCGGCTGCGGCGGTAGGTGAGATCGTTTTCATGGTGCAAAACTAGGGAGGGGTGAATGGGGGGCGGGTGATGATGGGGACTTATTTTTCGCGTCCGCCGTTGTTGTCGAAGTCATCGCCTACTTCATCATCGATGCCCTCGTCTCCGGCGGCTGTGTCAATGTCATGCTTCTTACCGGTGCCCACGCCGTGATCGTGGACGATGGCGGGCTTTTCTTCGGGCTCCAACGGGGGCGGTGTGAGGGGTGGCCCCGGCTTGGCAGGGGGTGGCGGCGTGTCGGCTGCGGCTGTGGGTGAGATCCTCTTCATGGTGCAAAACTCGGTACGGCGGCGCGTGGTCACAACCCGATCCGCCCCTGCCCCGGAGTTCAGGGGAAGCCTGAGGGTGCCACGGCTGAATCAGGGCGGCGCATGGTCATGGGGCAGGGCCGCGGATTGATGCAGCCAGATTCGGGAATGGGTGCGAAGGATGGGTGTCACTCCGAAGGCACACCATGAAATACCACTTCTTTCCACCCTCCACCGGGCTGCTCTTCAGCTCCCTGGCCATGCTGAGTCTCAGTGTGATGGGCACCGAACCCGAGAAGCCTGCGGGCGGCTCCCAGGATGCGGAGAACACGGTGGAAAATGAGTGGGACGAAGAGGGCGGTGCGCAGACGCCGCAGGAGCAGCCCCAGAAGCCGGGGGACTGAGGCTGCGCAGAGTTGGCTGGGGTTTCTGCCATGTTCCTTCTGGAGTCTGAGGCCAAGAGGCGGTGGATGAAAAACGGCATGGCTGGTTTTCGCTGCCATTTACTTTCGAGCAGGAATGTTTAACCATGGCGGATGGCCGCGCCTAAATACTTTCAGCAATTGGAGGGTCACGCGATTTTTCGGCCCAGTGGCGAGCTGAAACTGACGAAGATGGGGGAGATGGTCACGGCTGCGATCTCCTATGCGCGTGCCACGGGAGAACGCCGGCTGATGGTGGTGCTGACGGAGGTGACGGGCTACCCGCCGCCGAAGCTGACGGCGCGGTATCGGATGGTGCGCGAGTGGCTGATGGGTGATCGATGCGGGGCATGTTTTCGCCGTGGAACAGCCATCTCAGGAGTTTACAGGAATGACTGCCGCAGTATCTAGGAGGGCATGACAATCCAACCACATGGGCCAACCCGAGGAATCGGAGGCGTACAAAATCGCAGCGGTGACAGCCCGCCCACACAGCCCGCATGAGTCACCACGTGATTGAGTTTTGTGCCGGTGGCGGTGGCCAAGCACTGGGTCTGGAGATGGCCGGTTTCGAATGTGAAGCCGCAGTCGAAATCAATGCCCATTGTTGCACCACACTTAGAGCTAACCGCCCTTGGTGGGACGTCCGTAACGATGACATGCGCAATGTTGACGCCACCCGGTGGAAAGGCGTTGATCTGCTTGCCGCAGGAGTCCCTTGCCCGCCTTTCTCCGTGGCTGGCAAGCAGCTTGGCAGCGATGATGAACGTGACATGTTCCCCGAAGCCTTGCGTCTGATCAAAGAATGCAGTCCAGCAGCCGTTTTGCTGGAGAACGTGCCCGGATTTGCGTCGAGCAAGTTCGCCGACTACCGTCAGAAATTGCTCCGCCAATTGGAAAAACTTGGCTATGAGGCAGACTGGAAAGTGGTTCAGGCGGCGGACTTTGGCGTTCCTCAATTGCGCCCCCGCTTTTTACTTGTCGGTCTGCGCCCCGAAAACTTTGATTATTTTAAATGGCCGGAACCCCTGCCACGCAATGCCACCGTGGGTCCCACCTTGCTCGACCTGATGAGCGCCAATGGCTGGGCTGGTGCGGAACAATGGGCCAAAAAAGCAGACCGAATCGCTCCGACTGTGGTTGGCGGATCTACGAAACATGGCGGCCCTGATCTCGGTCCTTCACGCGCCAAAGCTCAGTGGAGAGAAATGCACGTGGATGCCATGGGCATTGCAGATAATCCGCCCGCGCCAGATTTTGACGCCTCTGGACTTCCCAGACTAACGGTTCGCATGGTGGCGCGAATCCAAAGCTTTCCTGATGAGTGGCAGTTCAGCGGAAGGAAAACCGCCGCCTATCGTCAGATTGGGAATGCATTTCCCCCTTTGGTTGCCAAAGCTGTGGGCGATTCGATACGCGCTGCGCTTCACAAGAAGAAGGTGAAGCCCAGCGAGGGCATCGAGCAGATGCGGCTTCTGGAAGAACCCACCGCCTACTACACAACTAATCGCTCATCCAAGGGACACCCGTTCATGTAGTCTGGCGTCCATGCCTCGCCCTAGTCGTCTGATTCGTCAGCCTTGTTTTTCTTCTCGCGGTCCTTTTCATACTGGCGAATCCAACGCGTTGGATCTTCAGGCCACTCTGTGAACTTGTTCAACTGGTAGAATGAAATGACACGGCCATTGCTTTGCTTCTCACGGGATGTTGAAATTTCCCAGCCCAGATAGCGAAGTTCTCGTGTCCTCTTCTTCCAATCGTCCTGATTGGCCACGAAGTCGATCAGTCGTGAGGATACCGGTTTGCCAAAATGGATTTTTAGCAACTCACCTATTCGAACGTGAACCGAGGGATATGCCAGCACGGTCTTGATGTGCTCATCCTGGGATGCAAACAGGTTCTTTTTACCGTGATTGCACTCAACACATAGTGCCCAAAGATTTTCCGGATCATTGGAGCCTCCCCAAGATTGTGGTATTTTATGATCTACCTGCAATTTCACCCCATCTTCATCGATCGTCTTTCCGCACATCTGGCAGCGTCCCCTGCAAGCTCGCAACACTTCGGCCTTCAACCTGCCATTTAGTTCTAGAGCATTTGGATTATCCTGACGCTTTTCTCCCAGTTTGTAGCGCGGATTGGCACCATTGGGGACGGTGATGAGTTCATACCACTTTCGGATGTCTCTTTTCCGCCGGTCCAGATGCGTTTGTTTATCAGCCGGAATCTGCAGTTTTTCGCGAATCTCTCCCGAAGTGAGTCCTTCAGGGTACTTTCGCAGCAAATCGATGATTTGTGCCACCACACCAGTAGGCTCTTTCATGCCCGCTTTGCCTTTCTAGTCGTGGATTTGGAACTGCCCGCCACTTCAGCCGTCCCAATGAGCTTCGAAAGAGGCAACTCAAGGGCCTTACTGATCGCTTGTGCGATGTCCAACGAACAATTCCGCTCAGCCCGTTCGACCATACCGACGTAGGTGGAATGAATTCCTGCGAATTCAGCCACCTGCTCCTGAGTCAGTCCCAGTTCGAGACGCCGCGCACGAATAACCGCGCCGAACGAGCTCGATAATGAAAGGTTTGCCATGACTCGACCTTCACCCAATAGGCAATCGCGATTCCACAGACAATAGTCTGTCCTAACACAAGAGCTGAACTACTGGAGCAAGGTGCCCAGGGCCATGGCGAGCATGAGGCCGTCTTCGATGATGGTGACGGTGGACATGGGGAGCTGGAAGACGGTGCCGAGGCAGGCGCAGCGGATGGCACGCCGGGAGATGACGGCACGCAGGACGCCGGCCAGGCTGACGGCCATGACGAGGGCGGTGATGGCATTCACCCAGAGGGGGCTAAGGTTCATGAGGTAGGCGAGGCCGAGGCTGAGCTCGATGAAGGGATAGACATAGCCGTAGCCGGGCACGGCTTTGGCCACGAGGTCGTAGCTGCGGTAGGCATCGGCAAAGCCGCGGAGGTCGAGCAGCTTGAAGAAGGAGAAGGTGACGAAGAAGCCGCCCATGAAGAGGCGCATGGCGAGGGGGAGATCGAGGGTGCGGTGACTGATGCTGACGGCGGCGATGACGAGGAGGAGGTAGGCGAGCAGGAGGAGCAGCGGGCGGTAGGTCGTCACACTTTTTTCCGGCAGTGCGGATGCGGGAGCGGCGGGGGCAGATGACTGCACGCGGTATTTGCCGAGGGGCTGCAGCCATTCGTTCAGCGACTCGTCACTGAAGGGGGTGCGGGTGCTGATCTGCGCCTGCGGCGGGCTGAGGGTGACGGTGGCTGCGGTGATGTCGGTGTGCAGAAGGAGGCGGGTGGTGACTTTTTCCACGCAGGAGGCGCAGCTGAGGCCGGTGAGGGGGAAGGTTTGGGAGTGTGTCATGGGGTTGGGTGGAGTGTTGAGGGTGGATGAGGCGCTGTCGTGATGATTCGCGTCTTCATTGCTGCACACGCATGAGGTGAAAATGTGTTACAGGGTGTTTTTTGGGCGCTCAGTTAAGGGGTGTTGTTGTGCGTTCTGGAGGTCTGGGGCCCCCGAGTCACGCGACAGCGTCTTGGAACCGAAGCGCAGCGGAGGTAGACAGCCGCAGGCTGCCCGAAGGGTGAGCAGAGCGAGCCGAACGAAGTGAGTCAGACGACTGAAAGGGGCCCGCAGGGTGAGCGCAGCGAATCAATCAATGCGGTGACAGAGATGCACGGCGGAAGCCTGCATCGCCGACACCGCTTTCGCGAGGTGTTGTATGTTCCTTGGCCTGAGCCTGCTGTCCGGCCTGCGAAAGCGGCGTCGCGCCCAGGCTTGCCGCACGCAGTCCAAGACGCTGTCGCGTTCGTGCAAGTGCAGGACCAGCAGGAATGCCTCATGAAGGCGCTGCAGGCCTCCGATGTGCCGGAGGATGCGGAGGGGGGCTATCAGGTCATGACATCAAATGACATCTGATTTCAGACTCCTGCCTCCATCCAGCTCAGGCGGGCGGGAGCGCGCTGCGGAGGGCTTCAGGCATAGGCCACCCAGCCGCGAAAGGTGAGGCCGGTATAAAACAGGGTGACATTGGAGAAGCCGGCTTCGCGCAGGATTGCTTCGTCCTGCTCTGGCGTGAGGATGGGGAGCAGTTTCGGCACATTGGCCGCTTTTGCGGCGAGTTCGGGATCGATGCCGGATGCGGCGACAAAGGCGGCATAGCGTGATGACCAAAGGGCATGCTCCCCTTCCCCCTGCGGGAAGCTGAAATGGACGACCACGAAGGGGGCGCCCGGCTTGAGACGGCGGCGGACTTCAGACACGGTGTGCAGGCGGTCGCTCTGAGGCACGAAGTGCAGCGTCAGCAGACAGGTGGCGGCATCGAACAATCCTACCGGGGCGTCATGGATGTAGCCTTGGTGCAGCCGGACACGGGGCATGAGCGGCCCCAGAGTCTGCCGGGCCAGGTCTAACATCTCGGCCGAGGGGTCCACGCCATCAAAGGTCCAGCCATGCTGGGCCTGGGCAAATGCCTGCAGCTCCAGACCGCCGCCGGCACCGAGAACCAGCACGCGTGCATCCTTTGCCGCACGCTCTGCAAGCAGCAGCCTCGTCATGCTTAACATGCCCGCGTAACCGGGAACGAAACGCGGCGGGCCTTCGGCATACTTTGCCACGAGCTGGGGATTTGAGAAAGGTTGGTGCTGTTCGGGCATGATGACAAAGGGGGGGATGGAGGGTTGAAGAGGCTAGGCCTGATGAGAGTGATCGAGATGATGCGGGGAGCCGCCGCGCGCGAGACTTCGGGCGTGGACATCGGCGCTCAGCATGGCCAGGGAAACCTGGCCGAACCGTGTCAGAAGCAGGTGCTCTGCGTCCTGGAATGCCTGGTGCAAGACGGCATTCACGGCCTGCTCCACCAGGCAGCCGGTGGCCTCTGACGGAGCGGTGGCGGCCAAAAGGGACGGGCTGCCGAGGGCGGTGTGGATGTGGTGCAGCGTCACGGTGGAGAGATCACAGGCCAGCGTCCAGCCGCCGCCGTGCCCCTTTTCTGAGCGCACGTAGCCTTCGTCCCGCAGCCCTGCCATGGTTCGGCGGACGACGACGGGGTTGGTCTGATTGACCCTGGCCAACACCTCGGAGGTGACCGGAGAACGCTGCTCTGCGAGGTGCAGCAGAAGGTGGAGAACGCCGTATAACTGACTGTTTCTTTTCATGTAACTCACATTGTTACATGTGATGCACCTGTCAAGCCCGGTGCTTCATCGTGATGATTCGCGTCTTTACTGCTGCACACGCATGAGGTGGAAATGTGTTACAGGGTGTTTTTTTGGCGCCGGGGCGCGTATGGTAAAAAGACATGCGCACTGACCCGCTTCTTCAGCATCTGGATGCTTTCATCGGCTTTGCGCGGCAGCGCACGGGGGATGCGGAGCTGGCGGCGGATCTGGTGCAGGAATGCCTCATGAAGGCGCTGAAGGCGGACCATGTGCCGGAGGATGAGGAGGATGAGGAGGGTGTGGTGACGTGGTTTTATCGGGTGCTGCGGCATGCGATCATCGATGCGCACCGCCGCCGCACAACGCGGGATGCGGCGCTGGAAAAGCTGGTGCATGAGCTGCCGGAGGCGCTGGAGCCGGAGGACGAGAAGACGCTGTGCCAGTGTGTGATGAAGCTGCTGCCGGCGCTGCCGGAGGCGGATGCGGAGCTGCTGCGGCGTATTGATCTGGGTGGGGAATCTGCCACGGAGGTGGCGGCGGAGATGGATCAGCGCGTGAACACGATCAACGTGCGGCTGCTGCGTGCGCGAAGGAGACTGCGCGAGCAGGTGGAGCGTGTGTGCCGGACCTGCGCGACGCATGGGTGCCTGGACTGCGACTGCGGGTGAGAAGAGGGGGAGGTGCGGAGAGGTGTGTGATCGCGCTGCCAATGTGTGGCGGGGCGTCTTGCAGACGCTGCTGGTGGTCTATGCGTGCGGCGGAGTGCTGGGTTTGCTTTCCGGATTGGATGGCGGAAACCCAGGGTTGCCTCGCTGAGGCTCGGCTAACCCTGGGCTCAAATACGCAGCCCCGTTGGGGCTGGTGTGTGGCGGGCAGCATGGTGATGTTTATCAGACAGGAGACTCCAGCGCGCAGCGAACAATGCGCTGGAAGATGTCAAAATGCACGATGCCGCGACTTAGCCTGACGCCGTTCATGCCTGCCATGAATGGCGCTCAGTTAAGGCGGGCCGTCGTTCGTTTTCATAGTCCCTTAGACCGGTTCTCAAAAAGATTGTCATTTTGATCCGGCGAGCGCAGCGGCCCCAGTGGCAAGGAGAGTGCG
>NZ_JBAQCR010000079.1:0-7187 GCF_049294395.1 Prosthecobacter sp. | reverse complement strand
GTGCAGATCACCGAGACGCGGTGGCTGGCGGATCCGCAGCGGCTGCTGTGCGTGATCGCTGAAGGGCAGCGCTACATGGCGGGGCCGGTCACGGTGACGGTGACGGGGGCGGAGTCGGTGCCGGCGGCACAGATCATCGCCAGACTGACCACGAAGGAGAAGAAAGCGGCGGATGATTCCACCAAGAAGGACAAGCCGGAGGAGCAGAAGACGCCGACCACTCTGGTGGATGTGTCAGAGACGTATGCACCGGGCCTTTCCATCAAGACGAAGGGAAGCGAGGTCGCGGACGCCGACTCGAAGGAGATCGCATGGGAGATTGGCAAGCCTGCCGCGTTGGATGCACGCCGTCCCGTTGATCTGCAGGCCATGGTGGTCAAGCAGCTTGCCAAGGTGGGGCGGATGCAGGCGAAGGTGGAGGTCAAAACCGTGCTGGATGACAGTGCGCATACCGCTGCCCTGCACGTGGATATTCTTTCGGAAGGACCGGCGGCGGTGCTGGCGGGGATCACCTGCACGGGGCTGAAGCGCGACTCCGAGGCGGCGCTGCTGAAGTACCTGGGGCTGGAGAAAGGCCGGCCGTTTTTGTCCGGGCAGGTGAAGGAGATCGAGGACCGGCTGCTGAGCAGCGCCCGCTACACCTCCTACAAGGTCACGACCACTCCGCGCCAGACGGACCACCCGGAGATGGACCTGAAGCTGGAGCTGGTGGAAATGCCCGAGGCCCCCAAGCTGGGCGAGCCGCTGAATGCCACGTGTGAAACCCTGCTGAAGGCGCGGGACTGGTGCAATGAGCTGATGCGCAGCGGCAGCGAGGATCTGGTGGTGACGCTGTCCTTCCAATCCAAGAAGGAGCCCAGCGGAGAGATGGTCATCATCTACAATTCGCAGCGCGGACTGCAGGTGACGCTGACGGTCCTTGACGATGCAGAGGGCCGGAAAAATCCGCGCCGCTACACGCTGCGATACACTCCGGGGGAAGTGACCGCCTGCTTTTCGGCGCATGACGGCGCAGTCAGGCAGTGGCTGCGGCAGCCGCTGGGAAGGACCTTGAAGACGAGTCTGTTTGTGAGGATCGAGACGGATGAACCGAAGGACAACCGCACGACCGGCAAGGTCAACTTTGGCGGAGCATGGGGGACGAAGGAGGGAAACGGGCTGCTGGACTTCGAACTGACGATGAAGCCAGCGGCTGCGCTGCTGAACAGCCTGAAGTACGCGGATGAGTGGGAGCACAAGGACGGCGTGCTGGTGATGAAAACGGAAACGGCGGACGGCCAGGGAAAGTACGGCGCCGTGATCGACGAGGCGACGGGGCGGCTGCGTGAGCTCGGGAACGGCAAGGGAATTTGGAACAAGGATCACACGGAACATTCCCGGTGCAGCATCACCACGGCCAAAGGGGCATGGGACAAGGCCACGCAGGAGCTTGAGGCGCAGACCGCCGGCGTGGCGAACAGCTATGAGAATGAAGAGGGCTTTGCCTCCTGGGCGGGCTGGCTGACGGCGGGCTTTCTGAACGCGGGCTTTGGCAAGACGGCTGCGCTGACGCCGGAGGAGGTGGCGCGGCGCACGGCCGCAGCACGGGATCTCGGGCGCGGGCTGGACATTTCGATGACGCAGCTTTCCAGCGCCTTCACGGGCACAGAAGATGCCCGATTTCACGTGCCGGACGCACCTGACAAGCCGCGCACGACGAGGACCAGCACCACGATGATTGCGCAGATCGGCCTGGCGATCGTGGACAGCGTGGTGAGCGAGGGGAGCTGGCCGTGGCTGCTGGCGCGGGAGGTGTACTACAGCACGGCGGGGCGGAATGAATACACCGGCCGCATTTTGCAGCAGGTGCGGCAGGACCCGGAGCTGGGGCCCGTGGGCTGCTACTTCGCGGCCTCGCTGCTGGACTGGACGCTGCCTGCCTCGGCGGGTGAGTTCCGCGAACTGGCGCTGAGCAAGATGACGGCGGCAGACTTCCGCAAGGACTGGGGCCTGCTGGTGCAGAACTGCAGTGTGCGCAAGCGCACGGCCATGGCAGAGCTGCTGGAGAAGGTGCGCGCGGGCGGGCAGAGCCCGGAGACTGATCTGCTGCGCGAGGTGTTTGGCGGTGCGGAGGCTGGCACGAAGATCGGCTTCAACTCGATGATGGAGTCTTTTTTGCAGGAGCTGCGCCGCGAGCCGGACCGCACGCTGGCCACTGCCACGACGGCGGCGATGGACAGGATGTGGGATGAAACGCTCTCCGGCTTGCTGCGCGAAAAGCTGACGCCGAAGGGCGGTGATGGCAAGGCGGTGGATGCAGCGCGGGTGGCCGCGATGGTGGGTGGCACGGAGGTGATCCGCAAGGAGGTGGAAGTGGCGCTGGAGCTGTTCCGCAAAAATGCGGCCGAAGCCAAGTCAGGGGCCACGGAGGCGGAACTGGAGGAGGCGGCGCTCAAGAGCCAAATCGAGGTGGCGCTGCTGCATGCGGCCTTCAAGGCCATGGGCAACAACGTCACCACCGAGCAGATGGACGAGGACGTGCGCCAGTTCGTGGCCCGCAGTTTCAAAGGCAGCCAGCCGCGCTTTTTGATGCAGCTGGCCAAGGACGGGTACACGCTGGAGGAATATCGCGCGATACGCGAAAAGAACCTCGTTGCGCCACTCATGAAGCAGAGGATCCGAGGCATGGCTCCTGCGCCGACGGAGGAGGAGATCGCCCGGCAGATGGAGAAGAACAACGCGCCACCGGAGCGGCAGGTGAAGCTGCACACGCTCTCCATCCTGAAACAATCCGGCGGCCAGAGCGAGGCGCAGCAGCGCAAGCTGGCGGATGACGTGCATGCGAAGCTCAAGGAGGGGCAGGACTTTGCAGCCCTGGCCAAAAAACATTCCGCCGACAGCCGCGCCGCAGATGGTGGCGCGATGGACTGGATGAACGCCATCGCGCTCAGCCCGGCGATCTCCGGGCCGCTCACTGGCATGGAGCCCGGAGGAATCAGCGGGGTGGTGGACATCGGCAGTGCGTGGATCATCGTCAAACTCGATGCAGAGCGCATGCTGAGCAAGACGGCGGAGGAACGGCGGCAGGAGGCCACGGCAATGCTGAAGCAGCAGAAGGCGGCCGAGTTTTACGATGCCTGGCTGAACAATGTGCGGGGGAAGATCAAGGTGCAGATCCTGCCGATGCCTGAGGCCAAGGGTGGGAAGTGAGGAGGAAGCGGCGATTTTCCTCCGGGTGGAAAGGCCAAGCGGAGACATGGGGACGGAGCGTGCTATTGAGAACCGCACATCAGGGGGGGATTCTTCATCAGCACTTCAAAAATCGACAATCATTGCTCATCAATCGTCAATCGCGCACATCCAGAACATTCTGACGCCGGAGGATTGATGATTGTCGAGCAATCGATTTTTGATTTTCGAAGTTTCAGACATTCGCGTGTCACTTCACGATGTCAGGCTCGATAAAACAAGCCATGGGCCGGGCATGTGCGCCACATGTCACCAAAAGGTTCTTGCGCTGGCGTACTATTTGGTTATTTAGCCAAATAACCAATTGATACCAATGCCTGCAAGCAAGACAGTTTCCAGCAAACGAGCCGCCGTGATCAAGGCGCTGGCGCATCCGTCGCGCCTGCTGATCGCGGAGGCGCTGATGGATGGGGAGATGTGCGTGTGCGACCTGAAGGACCTGGTGGGCGCGGACATGTCCACCGTATCCAAGCACCTGAGCATGATGCGCCAGGCCGGGGTGCTGGTGTCTGACAAGCGCGGGCTGAACATTTATTATCGCCTGGCCTGCGACTGCCTGGGGGATTTCCTGCGCTGCCTGGACCAGCTGGCGCCGAAGAAGGCCACCACCAAACCCTGCTGCTAACTGCTTTTTCCTACCATGAACATCACCGAATTTCTCTCCCACCTGAACGCGCATGCGGACAAGCCGCTGCTGTTTGTACTGCCGGATGGCGGCACGATCCCCGCGCACTATCACGTCACGGAAGTGGGCCATGTGATGAAGAACTTCATCGACTGCGGAGGCACAAGGCGCACGCTGGAGACCTGCCTGCTGCAGACGTGGGTGCATGATGATGTGGACCACCGGCTGCTCTCGGGCAAGCTGGCGGCGATCTTTGACCGCGCGGACGATGTGCTGCCGCACCACAATCTGCCGGTGGAGATTGAATATGAGGACGGCGTGGTGGCGCAGTTTCCGGTGGAGAGCGCGGAGGTCATCGATGGCGCGCTGGCGTTTCATCTGGGGCTGAAGCACACAGACTGCCTGGCGCGCGGGATCTGCCTGCCGGGTGAGTGTGCGCCTGCGCCGAAAATTGAGGCGGCGGCTTCCTGCTGCACGCCGGGGTCCAAATGCTGCTGAAAGACTGCCATGAAAAAACTCCTCGCTGAATTCCTCGGCACGTTCACGCTCGTCTTTGCGGGCACGGGGGCCATCGTCATCAATGCCGCGAGCCACGGGGCCATCGGGCATGCGGGCATTGCGCTGACCTTTGGGCTGGTGGTGCTGGCGATGATTTATACTTATGGTGATGTGAGCGGCGCGCATTTGAACCCTGCGGTGACGCTGGCGTTTGCGGTGGCGCGGCGCTTTGCGTGGCGGGAGGTGCCGGGTTATCTGGCTGCGCAGATCAGCGGTGCGCTGGGTGCCAGCCTGCTGCTGCGGGCGCTGTATCCGCAGGATGCCACGCTGGGAGCGACGCTGCCGGCGGGATCTGAGATGCAGAGCTTTGTGCTGGAGCTGGTGCTGACGGCGATGCTGATGCTGACGATTTTGAGCGTGTCCACCGGGGCCAAGGAAAAGGGCATCACGGCAGGGATTGCGATCGGTGGTGTCATTGCGCTGGAGGCGATGTTTGCGGGTCCGGCCTGCGGAGCCTCGATGAATCCGGCGCGGTCGCTGGCGCCTGCGCTGGTCTCCGGGCACCTGGAGCATCTGTGGCTGTATCTCGCCGCGCCGGTGCTCGGTGCGCTGCTGGCGGTGCCGCTGTGCATGGGCGTGCGTGACAGCGGCTGCTGCGGTGGCCGGTGCGCGCCCGATGCCAAATGATTTTTCCTTTTTTAAACACTTTATCCTACCCCCATGAAACACCCCACCATTCTCATTCTCTGTACGGGCAACTCCTGCCGATCCCACCTTGCTGAAGGCATCCTGCGCCGCGCGCTGGGCGAAGGCTACACCGTGGCCAGCGCGGGCTCGAAGCCTGCGGGCTATGTGCATCCTCTTGGCATCAAGGCGATGGCGGAGATCGGCATCGACATTTCGGGGCATCATTCGAAGCATCTGAATGAGTTCCTCAACCAGGACATCGAAACGGTGATCACGGTGTGCGGCAATGCGGACCAGGCCTGCCCGATGTTTCCCGGCCAGGTGAACCGCCACCACTGGGGCTTTGATGATCCTGCGCATGCCACGGGCACGGAGGAGGAGCAGATGGAGGTCTTCCGCCGGGTGCGCGATGAGATCCGTGCGGTGTTTGAGTCCTATGCATCTGGCCGGCAGAACCAGGCGGCGCTGGCGAAGACGGTGCCTGCGCTGGCTGCCCAGGCGTACAGCGACGGGCATCAGGATGAGAACAAGAAGAAGTGAACAGGAGGCTGCAGCCATGAATTTTTTGAGACTTTGCGGAACTGAAGGAGTGAGGAGGCACGAGGCACGTGCCGCCTCCGTTCGTGCTTGTGGATACCACATTATGGTATTTGTAATGCTTGCCGCTGGCACGGTGTTTGGAACGCCGACGGGGTTGAACAACATTCCCACAGCGGACACGGTGCCGCACCGGACGGTGGCGGTGCAGTACTTCAGCAGCTTCGGCGGGGCGAACCAGTTCGCCACGAGCGGGCCGGGCAAGACCTCGGGCTGGGCGGGGTTTAAGACGGGGTGGGATTTCAAGCCGCTGCATGTGGAGTGGGGTCTGGACAGCGCACTGGGGACGGGCTACTCGGGGCCGCTGGTGTTTCAGACGAAGGCGCGGATTCAGCCGTGGGAGGACGGGATGTTGGCGCTGGGTGTGGCCGGTGTGGCGCTGACGGACACGCGACGTGCGGGCGATCCTTTTACTTACGCGATGCTGTGGCATGATTTTCATCTGCTGCGTGTGCATGCGGGCTACGGTTTGCAGACGCATGGGGACAGCTGTCTTTTCGGCGTGGACCGGACGTGGAAGGTCTTTGAGCGGAGTTTGAATCTGAACGCGGACCTGGTGCAGTCGCGCGATCAGCACGGGATCATCACGGCGATTGGGGCGAAGTATGACCTGAGCCGGCACATCGTGCTGGAAACCTGGGCGAACTTTCCGGACCGGGACCGTGTGAGCGTGATCGCGAAGATCAACTTTGTATTCACGTTTTAGGCACCCGTTCCTTTCAGCCTTTTCCATAGCTGAGCTCAGGATTGAGCTATCTCCCCACTCCACATCCATCTACTTCGTCCTGGAGTGTGGCAGCGTTGAATGTCGTTTTCGAGAGTTTCGTTGCGAGGGTGGACTGCTGTGAAAGGTGGGCGGTATATTTTGTCAAGTATTTGCACACTGACCCCCTTTTGAGGTTGTGGCGGTGACGCGGTTATGAGCGGACACATCGTGCTGGTAACGTGGGCGAAGTTTCTGGATCGGGGCCGGGGGAGCGTGATCGCGAAGGTCAACTTTGTGTTCACGTTCCAGGAACGGCGCAACCGAGTCACTGCGGTGTCTGGGGCGGCGGAGAGGCAAAGCGAGCGCGTGCGGGAGCGGCCGAGGTGGAGGGTGAAGGCTCTGACACCGGCGGCGGCGCAAACTGGCGGGAGGCGACCACTGCGGTGTATGGAGCAGGGCCGGGCTTGGTCCCTGGCAGAGGAACCGAAGGTATGACGAGCGTTTTGTTCGCAGACTTTCCAGCAGGTTTTGCGGCAGCCATACGGCTGGTTTCAGCGGCGGAGACTTGAGCGAGGTAGTTCGAATCGTAAGTGAGCATGGCGGCTTCCGAACCGAGCACCACGTCCACCTGACATTCCTTGCGGCTGCTGGAGAGATGAAAGGACTTCAGGTGCATGCCACTCTGAGCGGGCAGGTCTTTGCGCAGGATGATGCGTTCGTTGGTCTTGGTGTTGACGACGACGATGGTGGGATTGTCCGCCGCGCCGTAGTGGGCTCCGATGGCGAGATCTCTGGCAAAGGAATCCTGGGCGGCGATGGGCGCGACGGTTTTCAGGGTGAATGGAT
>NZ_JBAQCR010000078.1:0-12035 GCF_049294395.1 Prosthecobacter sp. | reverse complement strand
GTGCGGTAGTACTGCTCCGCATTTTTGACGAGGCGTGCGTTCTGCTCCGCCATGAAGAAGTCATCGGCAGCCACGCGGCCATCAAGTCGTGCCAGTTCGCTGGCGCGCGAATAGAGCTCGACAAACTGGCTGACGACGGCGTCTTCACAGGAGTAGCCATGGCCCTGAGCGGTCTCAAACCCGTAGCGCTGCGAGTCACCGCCAAAGCTGTCAAAGCAGGCATAGCGCTCGCGTGCGCGGGCGGCGGCTTCAGGATCAATCTTGTCAAGATAGCCCAGCACGGCATCCATGGAGGAGTTCATGCTGTAGAGGTCGAGGCCGTAGAAACCTGTCTTGGAGCTGTCCGCAGGCAGGTCGTCATTGTGCGCACGCAGCCATCCGATGAAGTCCAGCACATCCGCATTGCGCCACATCCATGCGGGAAAGCGCTTGAAGCCGCCCAGTGAGTCCACGGCGTCGAGGTCACCTCCTTGGCCATGCACATAGCGGTTCACGCGGCTGGCATCAGGAAAGTCGGCCTCCACCGCCACGGCGCTAAAACCTTTTTCGGTGATCAGCCGTTTGGTGATCTGGGCCCGCTCGCGGTAAAACTCATGCGTGCCGTGGGAGGCTTCGCCGAGCAGCACAAACTGCGCCTCGCCGATGAGTTCAAGCAGGGGATCGTAGTCCGAGATCTCGCCCTCCCGCAGAGGGTGGGCGGCGGACCGCACGAGCGATCTGGCTGACATCTGCGCGGTGGCTTGCATGCTCAGTACCTCGCCGCCGTTGCGGTGTGATGTTTGACGTCACCGCGCAGCACGCGCGCGTAGTCGTCCAATTGTCGGTGCGCGGCGGCAAAGGCGTCACGAATGGCCACATACACATCCTTGTGCTCTGGATGCGCCTCCAGGTGCTTCTCCCATTCGCCGGTTTCACTTTTGGCGGGTGTGCTGTGCAGCGAGGGCTCGTGATTGACCACGATCTCGGTCCCGGGGACGCGGAGGTTGATGCGGATGTGAAATTCGCTGCCGCGCTGGTGGTGCTGATGGGGCGCCTCGACAACGACGAGGCAGCTGGTGATGCGGCTGAAGCAGTGCTCCAGGGCCGCGACTTCTTCATGGATGCGCGCCTCAAGGGCGGGTGAGACCGCCATGTGGCGGAAGGTGATCTGGGTGGGTGTGTTCATAGGCGGTAAAATCGAATCAGACAGTTTTTGAGGAGGGGGCCGGTGTGTGGGTTCAGACCTTCACGATGACAAATTTCGTCCGGCCATTGCGGAGGATTTTGAGGCGCATGATCTCGCCGGGCGCGCCTCTGGCGGCCATGGCCTCGGCCACGTTCTTCACCGCCTTGTGATTGATTTGCACGATGAGGTCTCCTTCCTCCAGGGCTTCATAGGCGGCGGAATTTTTCTCCACTGCGGTGACGATGACGCCCTGCACCTCGCTGGAGACCTGATACTCCTGGCGGAGGTCTTCCGTGAGATTTTCGATGGCGACTCCCTTGATGAAGGTGTCTCCGGATTTGGAGACATCCTCCTCGGACGTTTTGTTTTCGGTCTTGGTTCCGGTCTTTTCTGGAAGCGGGCGCAGCGTGGCTGTCAGATCCATCTGCTCCGCGTGTTTGAGCTGGTCGTTGTAGCGCACCACGCGGAACTTCACCTCCGTCCCAGGATGATTGGCGCTGACGATGAGGCGCAGCTGAGCCGGACCGGTGACCTTCTGGTCGTTGACGGCGATGATGGCGTCCCCTTCATGAAAGCCTGCTTTGGCCGCCGGAGAATCCGGCACGATGGAGTTGACCAGCACACCGCTCCCATGTTCCACCCCCAGGTAATCCGCCATGTGGGAGTCGAGGCTGTCCATCTCGATGCCAAGGAAGCCGCGCTGGACCTTGCCGCCGTCCAGCAGATCACGCGCCACGGAGATGGCCATGTTGATGGGAATGGCCAGGCCGATGCCGGCAAACATGCCGCTCCGTGTTTCAATGGCGGCGTTCAGGCCCACCACACGCCCGCGCTCATCCAGCAGCGGGCCGCCCGAGTTGCCGGGATTGATCGCGGCATCGGTCTGAATGAAGTTCTCATACCCCGCCTGACCCTGCTGGGGCTTGCCGATGATGCCCAGCTCACTGCGCCCCAGTCCGCTGATGATGCCGTGAGTGACGGACTGCTCAAGACCCATCGGCGAGCCAATGGCCAGCACCACATCCCCCACGCGCATCTTGGAGCTGTCGCCGATCGTCGCGGGACTCAGGTCATCGACATCGATCTTGATCAGGGCCACATCGGTTTGCGGATCCGTGCCCACCACCTTGGCGGTGTAGTCCCGGCCTCGTCCGGGAATTCCCACCTTCAGTTCATCCGCGTTTTCCACGACGTGGTTGTTGGTGAGGATGTAGCCGTCGGAGGTGAGGATCACACCGGAGCCGAGGCCGGTCTGCACCGGTTTGCTCGGGGCAGGGCGGCGTTTTTCACGCGGTGCATTGGGTTCACGGCGCCCAAGCCAGTCGCCGAAAAAATCACGGAACATCGGCGGTAGATGCTCCAAGTCGTCGTTATCAAAATCAAAGCCGAAGCCGCGTCCGGCTTTTTTGGAGTAGGTGCCGATGCTCACCACGCTGGGCAGAATGCGCTGGACCACATCCGCGTAGCCGCCGGAAGGACCGCCGGCAGGATGAGTCTCGGAGCTGTCCCGCAGGAGCTTTTTGTCAAAATCCGCACCCTTCATGTGCGGTCTTGCCATTTCAGCCAAGAGGATCGACGCGGCCAGCAATGAAGTGCTGGCGATGATGATTTTGAGATGCTTGGATGTTTTCATGCAGAGTGTGAGGGGTGAATTTTTCACCGCGGTTCCTTCAGGGGCTCGCGGTTGGTCCCGTCATGCTGGAGGACATCCATGAGCATGATGTCACCGACGAGGAGGAGCTTGAGGAGCGAGTTCATGTATTGGCGGTGTCAGTGATTTTGTTCGAGGCAGTCCGAAGCAAACCGGTGGCTCGATGGCCAAACTGCCGGGCGGGTTCCACCCCACAATGAGCAGGAGTTCTCTATGTTTCTCAGGCGCTGGATGAGGAGCCCTCAGGGTCTGGCGCATGCCATGAAAGAAGGCATGAGGTCATGCCTGCCATTCCCCACGCAGCACCATGCAAGGCTGCAATCCTCCGTGTCAGCAGGCAGGGGAGGGCACAGGTGTCTGCGCATGCAGCGGTCGGATTTCAGACAGCGTGGTCAGACCGGCGGCAACCTTTTCAATCGCATCCGCCAGCAAAACCCGGGTGCCGGATGCCACGACGTGCTCTTGAAGAGCCGGTTCATCGGCTCCGTGCAGGATGAGAGTGCGCGCTTCTGCGTTCAGCCGCCAGACTTCGAAGATGCCTGCACGGCCTTCGAACCCGGTGCCGGCGCAGGCATCACAGCCCACGGGTTTCCACAGCAGTGCGGGGGCGTTCGCTCCCTGCGCGCTGAACCACTCCTTCTCGGTTTCGGTGATTTCCGTCACGGCGCGGCAGTGTGAGCACAGACGGCGGACGAGTCGCTGCGAGACCACGACCTCCAGCGCCGCGCAAATCTCCCAGTTCTTCACGCCATAGTTTCGCAGCGCGGTCACCGCGCCCACGGCATCTCGTGCATGCAGGGTGGAAAGCAGCGCCTGCCCGCTGCCCGCCGCAGTGATGGCTGCATGCGCGCTCTCCTGATCACGGACTTCACCGAGCAGCAGATAGTCCGGATCGATCCGCAGCATGGCCCGGAGGGCGTCTGAAAATGTCAGTCCGCGTTTTTCATTCACCTCGATTTGTGTGATGCCATCCAGGCTGCATTCCACCGGATCTTCCAGGGTCACAATACTGCGCGGCTGCTGCTGCAGTTCACGAAGCATGGCGTACAGCGTGGTGGTTTTTCCGGCTCCCACCGGCCCGCAGACCAGCAGCATGCCCTGGATCTGGGCCAGCCAGTGGCGCAGGTGGGATTGATCTCCTTCGGACATGCCGGTCTCTTCCAGGCGCAGCACCGGCCGCAGGCCATCAAGCAGTCGGATGCCCAGCATCTCGCCGCTTGGAGTGGGCACGGCTGTGATGCGCAGATCCAGCAGAATGCCGTTGGCCTCCATGCGGGCATGACCGTGCTCCGCACGTGACAGGGCTGACGTGTCCATTTGCGCCAGCACTTTGAAGTAGGTGACAAGGTGCTGTCCTGATGGGCGCGGCACCAAGGCCACATCATGCAGCTGGCCGTCCATCCGCATGCGAATTCGTGTTGCCTCTGCTCCCGGCTCGATGTGCAAATCCGAGGCTTTCCAATGTGCGGCGTCTGCGGCAAGTGCTATGGCAAACTCCTCGGTGAAGGGTAGGTCCGCTGGTGGCGGATGCCTGCGCAGCAGCTCGTGATAACGAACCGCGAGACGTGGTTCGATGGGGCGCTTGTTGAGGGGTGGCGTTGAATGAATCATGGTGTGACGGAGGAGATGCCGAGGTCACTCAAAGTAGGCCTTGATGACGTATTGGGAGACCATGCGCTGAGTGTTGAAGAAGGAGCCGTTGAGCGAGATGCAGTGGCGCATCACATCCGTGAAGCGGTCACGATCATGGTAGAAAAGCGGCAGCACCACGTGCTCGAGCTTGTCATACAGGGCGGCGGCATCGCACGCATTGCGGTCGGGATGACTGATCTCCATGGCGCAGTTTTCGCCAATCGCCCAGCCCGTCTCGCCTTCGATCCAGCCCTCGATCCACCAGCCATCCAGAATGCTGAGGCTGGGCACGCCATTGAGCGCCGCCTTCATGCCGCTGGTGCCGGAGGCTTCCATCGGCGGCTGCGGCGTGTTCAGCCACACATCCACGCCTGCGGTCATGAGCTTGCCCAGCTCAAGATCATAGTTGGGCAGATACACCATCTGGATGTTTTGATTGAGGCCTTCCTTGACCCGGATGATCCGTTGGATGGCCTCCTTGCCTTGAAAGTCATTGGGATGCGCCTTGCCACCGTAGATGATTTGCAGCGGCCCTGCACTGGCGGCGATCTGCCTGAGGCGTTGCACATCGCTCACCAGCAGGTCGCTGCGCTTGTAAGCCGTGGCACGGCGTGCAAAACCCAGGGTGAGCTTTTTCAAGTCAAGCACCACGCCTGTGTCATGGCGCACACGATCCAGCAGCTGCTGCTTGGCCACCAGATGCGCCTCCCAGATTTCCGTCAGTGGAAGGCTGTGGGCAAAGCGCAGACTGAAATTGTCAGCGCGCCATCCGGGGATGTGGCGGTCAAACAGCGCCTGAAACGGCGGTGAGGTCCACGAGGCCGCATGCACGCCATTGGTGATGGAATCAATCTTGTAGTGGCTGAACATCAGCTGCGATGTCTCTGCATGCTTCTTTGCCACTCCATTGACATAGTGGCTGAGATTCAGCGCCAGGAAGGTCATGTTCAACGCACCCCCGCAGCAGAAAATCTCCTTCATCTCCGTGACTTCCGCACGCCCCAGCACACGGGTCACGAGATCCAGCCCGAATTGATCATGGCCGGAGGCCACCGGCGTGTGCGTGGTGAAGACACACTGGCGGCGCACGGTTTCCACATCCTCATGATTGAAGGTGGGGCGGCCGGCATTGCGCGCGCATTCATCGAGCAATTCCAGCCCCAGCAGCGCGGCGTGGCCTTCGTTCATATGATAACGGGTCAGCGCCTTGCAGCCCAGCGCACGCAGCATGCGCACACCGCCGATGCCGAGCACCACTTCCTGGCAGATGCGGTAGAGGGCGTCTCCCCCGTACAAAAAATGGGTGAGCGTGCGATCCCAGGCTGAATTTTCCGGGAGATCCGTGTCGAGGAAGAACACCGGCACGCTGACGCCGCCCGGTGCCCGGACTTCATACTTCCACGCGCGCAGATGCACGGTGCGGCCTTCGATGCACACGCTGACACGCGGCGCCTGTTCCTCCAGATGTCCGCCGATGTCCCAGTCGCAGGGCTCCTCACGCTGCCAGCCGCTGGCATCAAGTGTCTGATTAAAATAGCCCTTCCGGTGCAGCAGGGTGACGGCCACCATGGGCACCTTCAGCTCCGCAGCAGAGCGCACCGTGTCACCTGCCAGCACTCCCAGCCCCCCTGCATACGTCGGCATGGCGGAGTCCAGGGCGATCTCCATCGTAAAATAGGCGACGAGCGGTTCATTCATGGCCCGGACACAGCTTGCGTTTCATGGCACGCCGCCTGTGCCAGCACCTGTCTGACTTCATCATCGGTGGTCTGGGAGAAGTCGTCATACCAGCGGCTGACACCCCCAAAATCCTCCGGCATCGTGAGCACCACCAGATCATCCACCAGAGGATTCAATGCCGCGCATGAGTCAGGCGCGGCCACCGGTACGGCGATGATGATCTCCTTCGGATGCTGCTGCCGCAGGGCCAGCACTGCGGCCCGAATCGTGGAGCCGGTGGCAATGCCGTCATCGATCAGAATGACCGTTCTGCCCGCGACTTCCGGCGCGCCGGTGTGTCCGCGATAGGCCATTTCACGGCGGTGCAGCTCCTTCAACTGAGCTGTGGCCTCGGCTTCAAGCGCTGCGCGTGGAATGCCCAGCGCACGCATCATGTCATGATCGACCACCTGCACACCACCGCTGGCAATGGCTCCCATGGCGAGTTCTTCATACCCGGGTACACCCAGCTTGCGCACCACCAGCACATCCAGCGGTGCATGCAGTTTGCGCGCCACCTCATAGGCCACGGGCACGCCGCCGCGTGGTAGGCCGAGGACGATCACGTCCTCGCGGTTGGCATGCTTCATGAGTGCTTCGGCCAGCATCTGGCCGGCATGCACACGGTTGTTAAAAACAAGCGGCTTCATGCGGCGATGCTCCAGTCATCCGAACTGCCCATGTGGCGTTTGAACCAATTCGCGCTCATCTGCGCCACCTGCTCCAGCTTGCCCGGTTCTTCAAAGAGATGCGTGGCGCAGGGCACGACGCGAAATTCTTTTTCACAGTGCAGCTTTCCATAGGCTTCGCTGTTCAGGCAGAGTACCATTTCATCATAGCCGCCGACAATCAGAAGCGTCGGCGAACAAACCTGGGGAATGGCGCTGCCTGCGAGATCAGGACGTCCGCCGCGCGAGACCACGGCGGCAATTTGGTCGCCGAGTTGCGCCGCCGCCATCAGCGCGGCTGCCCCGCCGGTGCTGGCCCCAAAGTAGCCCAGCTTCAAGCCTCGCGTTTCCGGCTGCTCCGCAAGCCAGCGCGTCACACTGACGAGCCTCTGCGTCAGCATGTCGATGTCAAAGCGCAGCGTGCTGGTGTTCGCGTCCTGCTGCTCCTCCTTTTGCGTCAGCAGATCAAACAGCAGGGTTCCTAGGCCTGCCTCGCGAATGATCCTGGCCACGAATTGATTGCGCGGGCTGTGCCGGCTGCTGCCGCTGCCGTGCACAAAGAGCACCACCCCGCGCGCATTGGCTGGAAGTTCCAGCTCTCCTTTGAGCTCCACATACCCCGTGGGGATCTTCACCGTGGTGGGCGGCACTTTTTTAGAAATCCGAGGGGCGGTTTTCATATGAGAAGTTTCGGTTGAGACGGCTCATCCGGCCGGGTTGCTGCCTTCCTGCTCCAAGCGTTCCTCCACTTCCCGCGTGAAGCGTGTCCATGGCACGGCGCGCAGTCGGGCGGCAGGAATGGGTCTTCCCGTCTCTTCGCAGATGCCGTAGCTGCCGTCCAGAATCCGGCGGATGGCGGCCTCCACCTCATAAAGCGCATCCTGCTCCTGAGAAAGCAGCCCCAGGGCGAGGTCGTGGTCGAACTCATCCGTGGCGGTGTCGGCGGTGTCCATGCTGTTTTGCTCCAGCGGACCAGACACTTCCGCGATCTGGATGGCGTGGGTGTCCAGCAGGTGATCGCGGAACGACTGCAACCGCTGGTAGTGCCAGGCCCAGTGCTGCGGCACCTGCGGTGAAGTGGGATGTTGGGATGAGGCTTGCATGAGTTTATTCCATTCCGGGCGTCATGGACGCTTCGTGGTTTTCCTTCGGCTCCGGCAGTTCGGTCATGGTGGCCTCCGTCAGCAGCAAAACGCTGGCGACGGAAACCGCATTTTCCAATGCGATGCGCACCACCTTGGTGGGGTCGATGATGCCAGCTTGCACCAGGTCCACATACACACCGCATGAGGCATCGAAACCGTAGTTGCCCGTGCCCTCGCGCATTTTGCTGACCACCACGCCGTCATCAGCGGCGGAGTTTTCAGCGATTTGGCGAGCCGGTGCCTCAAGGGCGCGTTTGAGGATGAGCAGGCCGGTGCGCTCATCGCCTTCCGCCGCCACGGCTTCACGTTCCACGGCATCGATGGTGCGCAGCAAGGCCAGCCCGCCGCCGGGTACGATGCCTTCGGCGATGGCGGCCTTTGTGGAACTGATGGCGTCATCAAAGGCGTCCTTGCGCGCCTTCATCTCCGATTCCGATGGTGCCCCCACGCGCACCACCGCGACGCCGCCGCTGAGCTTGGCCAGGCGCTCTTCCAGCTTCTCGCGGTCGTAATCGGAGGTCGTGGCCTTGATCTGCGCACGCAGTTCATTGCAGCGGCCTTTGATCGCCTCCTTGCGGCCCTCGCCACCGACAATGGTGGTGGCGTCTTTGGTGATGACCACGCGCTTGGCGCGGCCAAGATCATGCAGCGTGACTTTTTCCAGCGTCATGCCCAGCTCTTCGGAGACCACCTTGCCACCGGTGAGGATGGCCATGTCCTGCAGCATGGCTTTGCGGCGTTCGCCGAAGCCGGGGGCTTTCACCGCCACACAGGCGAGGACTCCGCGCAGACGGTTGACCACCAGAGTCGCCAGGGCCTCGCTCTCCACATCCTCCGCCACCAGAAGCAGGGAGCGCCCGCTCTTGGCCAGCTCTTCCAGGAGCGGGATCAGATCCTTCATGTGCGTGATCTTGCGCTCAGTGAGCAGAATCAGCGGCTCATCGAGCACGGCCTCCATCTTCTCCGGGTTCGTGACAAAATACGGCGAGGTGTAACCATGATCGAACTGCATGCCTTCGACGACATCCACGGAGGTTTCCGTGGTCTTCGCCTCCTCCACGGTGATCGCACCTTCGGATCCCACCTTCTCCATCGCATCCGCGACGAGATCGCCCATGGCCGGATCATTGTGCGCGGAGATGGTGGCCACCTGCGCCTTTTCCTTTTTGCTCACTACGGGGCGTGACAGTCCGCGCAGAGCTTCCACGGCCACTCGCAGTCCGCGGTCAAGTCCGCGCTTGAGATCCACCGCTGAAGCTCCTGCGGTGACATTGCGCACGCCTTCGGCATAGATGGCATGCGCCAGCACGGTGGAGGTGCTGGTGCCGTCGCCGACAGATTCGCCTGTGCGCTCCGCCGCCTGGCGGATCATCTGGGCGCCCAGATTTTCCTCGGGATCCTTCAGATCAAATTCTTTGGCAATGGTCACGCCGTCATTGCAGACGAGCGGCCTGCCCCATTTGCGCTGGATAAGCACGCTCTTGGATTTGGGACCGAGCGTGATGCGCACGGCATCGGCCAAAGCCGCGGCGCCGCGCAGGATTTTTTCACGTGCTGCCGCACGAAAGGTGACTTGTTTGTGTGCCATAAGCCAGTCTTCTGGTGGGAGGTTTTTCGGGGGAGGCTGACACGAAGCCAGCGGAGTAAATGATGGGGCATGGACTTAACGGAAGAAAAACAACCGGCGACCGTGACACTGGCTGCCTCCGCCCCATGACCCCATCATTTAGCTCTTTCGCGCGGGGCCTACTGCACCTTGACTTCGATGCTCTTGGGTTTGGCCTTCTCGTCTTTCGGCAGGTGCACGCTCAGCACGCCGTCTTTGAACTCCGCGCTGACCTTGTCGCCATTGACGCTTTCAGGCAGGGTGAAGCTGCGCAGGAAACTGCCATAGGAGCGCTCGATGCGGTGGAACTTCTTGCCCTTCTCCTCCTTCTCGCTCTTGCGCTCGCCGGAGATGGTGAGTTCGCCGTTCTCCACGCTCACCTTCACTTCCTCCTTCTTCAGTTCCGGAAGCTCGGCTTTGACGAGGTATTCGTTGTTGTCTTCGCTGATGTCCACCAGCGGTGTCCATTGGGCGACGGTCATGGCTTCTTTCTCGCCGTTTCTGGAGGGCCAGGTCACGCCAAAGAGACGGTCCAGGCGGTTTTCCAGGCTGCCAAGTTCACGGAGAGGATTCCAGGTTGTTAATGCACTCATGATGTTTGTTTTTGGTGGTTCTGCCGGCGGAAAGAGAAAAGCCGGTGCAGCCTGTCCGCCGGGTGCAGGCCGCACTGGAGATTCATTGGGCTCTGGCCTGCTGTTTGCCGGCCTTGGGCTGGCTCTTCGCCGGGGCTTTGCCAGCGGCTGAGGCGGCACGCTTGGTCGCGGTCTTTCCGTTTCCAGCCGCCTTTTGACTGGCCGGGGCTTTCTGTCCGGCGGCGGACTTCGGTTCACGCTTGCCGAAAAGCTGCTGCTCTGCCTGCAGCCAGAATTTCAGATCTTCGCCAGGAGGGCAGTGGGCTTGCTGCCAGAGGTGATAGGCGAGCAGGCTGATCTCTTCGTAGCGGTGTTCAGGTCGGTGGGGAGGCATGGAGTTCATAGGGGTGGGTGTTGCTGTTGGATGAAAAAGTTCACAAAGACCGGGCTTCAGCCGTTGATGCCCCAGAAGCGGGGGGCGGACTGGAATTCCCCGCCGAAGGGCTTTGCCCGATAAACGGAAACCGGGCTTTTGCGGGAGAGGAGCTGCGTGGCAAAGTTGCGGTCTAGGCGCTGATCAAAATCCGCATTGGACATGAATTCTGTCTGCCAGTTGTCCGCCACGTCTTTCAGGTGGGAGCACACCGGCCCCGCATTGCCGGTGAACTCATGGTCCTCTTCATGCAGAGCAACGAGGATCGGTCGGGTGTCCCGCCTCTGTTTGGGAATCGCCTCAAACCACTGCACGATGTGGCCTGGCAGAGTGGCATCATCCGCTGCGGAGACGATGAGCAGATCCGCCGCCGCTGCTGCACGCACGGAGGTGTTGCGCACGTCATGCCTTTCCAGCGTGTCAAAGCTCCAGGTAGCCGGGCAAACCTGCAGATCAGGACACAGGGTGTACTTCAGCCACTCCAAGGCCTCCATGGCGCGGATGTTGGCGAAGAAGCCGTCATGAATGGCGACGACGGAGAAGGCGGGCCGGGATGCCTGGACGATTAGTTTGCGTGGTGCGGGAGGAGATGCGGTGTGTTGCATGACCTGAGAATGACGAGGCATGCAAATCCCGGCAATTAGCAGAGTCGCTCTGCGTTTCTCAGCAAATGGCTGAGCTGGTCTCAGACGCCCGTCCGGGGGAGCTTCGTGCTGCACGGTGGTGCAGATGTACGCAACGGGTTGCGTCAGGACGGCTGCTCATGTTTGCATGAGCATGAGGTGAAAAGTGCCGACCCTCATTGGGCGGCGCCAGTGCTTGGGCGCTCACTGGCCGGCTGCTTCTGCGGCTTTTTGCAGGGATTGGTTCCCTCAAGCCACCTGTGGAGGAAAAGCCAGTCCACATGGCGTGCGAGGTTGGTCACGTTCAGATCGCGGAAGGGATGGCAGTTGCCCTCCTCGGCTTCGGTCGTGGCGGCGGGGGCTGGTATTGCAGGAGGGGGAGGGGAGATGCCGGCAATCTCACGCAGCAGCCGCTGCCTGAGCGCGGCTTCGTTTGCAGCTTCCTGCTGCTGGAGGTGCTCATGAGTGCTCATATGCCCGATGCTAGAAGGTGTTCTGCAGCGCACAATGAGGAGACCCTCCCGGTGCGTCTAAGCCAATGGCTGAGGCGATCGCGGGCTGGTGGCAGAGTTTGGCGGCGGACATTCAGGCCTTGGCGTGTGTCGGATTCCGCAAGATCAGGGCTGCGGCGGTTCAGACTTGTTCACCGACCCAGCGGACGGCGTAGTGGATGAGTTCGGTGCCGTTTTTGAGACCGAGCTTTTCCTTGATGTGGCCGCGATGAGTGTCCACGGTTTTGAGGCTGATGTGGAGTTCCTGGGCGATGGCGCGGTTGTCCTTGCCCTGGCCGGTGAGGCGGAGGATTTCGAGTTCGCGGTCGG
>NZ_JBAQCR010000077.1:0-7081 GCF_049294395.1 Prosthecobacter sp. | reverse complement strand
TTTCGCAGCCGCTTCTTCCACGGCCTTCGCTGCTTCAGCAGCTTTCTTTTCCGCAGCCAGTTTGAGGGCTGCGGCTTCCTTTTCTGCGGCCACCTTCAATTCGGCAGCCTTCTTTTCAGCCGCAGCTTTGGCCAGTTCCAAGTCCTTGGCCGCAGCGTCAGCATTCGATTTGACGGCTTCCTTCACCGCCTCTGCCGCCTTCTTCGTGTCCTCGGCGGCTTTGGTGCCTTCCGGGGTCTTTTTGCAGGATGTCATGCTGCCCGCGAGCAGCCCGATCAGGATGAGATGGGTGTGTTTCATAATCTGGAAGCACATCGTCTGTGATGCCGTATTCATTACAAGTCGAATGCTGCAAAAGCCTAAATCGGAGCACTAATTCGCATCCAGCGTCAATTCGGTCAGGGCATTCGCTTTGACCTCCACTTCCTTCTCTGCTTTTTTATCACCTTCGCTGCGCGTCACCAGCACCCTGCCTGCGGGAATGAAAAGCTTGGCGTTCGCATCGTAGGAATAGGTGAGCTTCTTGCGGTTCCCCTCGGCATCCTTCGCGCCAAAAATCTCCCAGGTTCCGGGCGTGCTGGAGCTGAGGCTCAGGGTGCCCGCGTTCAGGATCAAGGCTTGGGTGCTCATCTTGCCTGCCGGCACTTCCATCTCAGTCTGGGCCGTCGCAGCACCGCGCGTCACCACCACGAGGTATTTGCCCGCTTTAAGGTGGATCTTGGGCTGGGCATCGTAGCTGTAGCTGGCTTTGGGCCGTTCTCCCTCCGCATTCGCTTCGCCAAACACCTCCCAGTTGAGCCCCTCAGGTGCCGGGTCGGCACCTTCGGCCATTTTGGCGCTCAGGGCCAGCGTTCCCGCATTGATGATGATCGGGATCTCCTTGAGCTTGCCCGCAGTGACTTCAATCTCCTGCTTCGCCTTGGCGCTGCCCCATTCCATCTGCACCAAGTATTTCCCCGCAGGCAGGCTGAGCGTCGGCACGGCATCATAGCTGTATCCAGCCTTGGTCCGGTTGCCTTCGGCATCAGCAGCGCCAAAAATCTCCCACGTCACATCTTTGGAAAGCGCTTCCGCACCTTCCGTGGTGAGTGCGGAAAGCTTGACCCTTCCAGCCCCCAGCGAAACCACCTTTTCCACCGTGGCTCCGGCCTTGATCTCCACCTGCGCCTTGCCCTTCGCATTGCCCACCACCACTTCCACCTCATACTTGCCTGCAGGCAGCGCCAGTGTGGGCTGGGCCTCATAGCTGTAGGCGGCCTTGGGGCGGTTGCCCTCCGCATCCGCTTCGCCAAACACATCCCAGCTCACATCCTTCGCCACAGGCGTGCCGCCTTCCTCCATGACGACCGAAAGTTTCACTTTGCCGCTGCCCAGCAAGACCACAACGTCCTGCGTCTCTCCTGCTTTGACTTCGATCTCTTTTTGCCCCTTGGCGTTGCCGTAAGTGGCCACGACAAGGAACGGGCCGGAGGGCAGGGTCATCTTTGGCTGGGCCTCGTAGCTATAGCCCAGCTTCTTGCGCTGGCCCTCGGCATCGGGTGGGGAGAAAAGGTCCCAGCTCACATCTTTGGCGATGGGCGGCTGGCCTTCGGCGCTGATGGCGCTGAGTTTGAGATTGCCGCTGCCAAGAATGACCTTCACCTCCTGCGCAGGGCCTTCTTTCACTTCCACGTTCACGCTGGCCGTGGCATTGCCACGCACCGCAGTCAGCAGGTAGGTGCCGGGAGCCACCTTGAGAAACGGCTTGGCCTCATAGCTGAAGGAAACCTTCGAGCGGTTCCCCTCACTGTCTGCCGGCCCGAAGAGATCCCAGCTCACCTCCCTTTCAAACGCCACGCCACCCTCTTTGTCATAGGCCACCGCCTTCAATCCGGTCTCGGCAAACACCACTTCCTTGGTCACTGTGTCGCCGTCTTTCACCGTCACATCCAGCTCCAGCGTCTTTCCGCCAAACTTCGCGCTCAGGGTGTACTTGCCCGCCTTCGGCAGCTCGGTGCTCCAATGCCCCCCGCTACCCGTGGCGATGGCATTTTCACCGCCGCCCTCCGCAAAGACCTGAAAACTCACGCCTTCGATCAAGGCCCCGCCCGAGGACTTCTTCGCCTCCACCACCAGCGTCGTCACCGGCTTCGCCACCTGCTTCATCGCGGCTTCCAGCGAAGTCTTCAGCGACGCCGCATCCTTGGCCGCAAGGTACATGCCGCCGGTCTTTTTCGCCAGACACTCCAGCCCGGATGACTCACCCGGCTTGAGGTCAAACCCGATCACATGGCAGGTGAAGTCGATCCCCATTCGCTCCAGTTCCTCCGCAGCCATGCAGGGATCTTTGTCACAGGTCTCCACCCCGTCGCTGACCAGGATCACGGACACCTTGGCCTCCTCAAATTTCAAATACTTCGCCGCCTGGATCACCGCTGCCGTGAGCGGCGTTTTGCCTTTCGGTTCCAAACCGGCCACCGCTTTCAAGATCGCCGCCGAGCTCCCGGGCTGCGGCGGCACCAGCAGTTCAATGTCCTCGCAGTCACCTTTTTTGCGGTGTCCATAGGCCATCAGCCCCAGCTCCATGTTCGGATCAATCGAGCCCACAATGTCGCTCACCACCTTCTTCGCGATGTCGATCTTCACTCCGCCCGGCACTTGGCCGTACATGCTCCCCGAGGCATCAAAGACGATGATCGCCCTGGAGGCAGGCGCTGGTTGCTGGGCCAATAGACTCGAAGTTCCGATGAGCAATGCCCATCCCGTCAACACATTCGTAAGGCAGCGATTCATGCGATGATCTCCTTGGTTTCGTGAAACAGACCCCAAGGAATCGCAGGCCGTTCACAAAATGCCGTCCCAAACTTAAAAAAAACGGGGGCCTCCTCCGGCTCAAATCAAAGCCTGCAGCTGCTGCAATGCCTCGGCGCTGGCTGCAAAAGTCCCATGCTCCGTCACCAGGCCAGTCACCAAGGCCGCTGGCGTCACGTCAAAGCCATCATTGCGCGCCTGAGTTCCCGCCGGGGTGATCAGCACCTCCTCACGCACCCCTGCCGCATTCAATCCAGGCATGTGCGTCACCTCCCGGGCGCTGCGCTGCTCGATGGGGATGTCTCGAATGCCGTCGGTGATCGTCCAGTCGATGGTGCTGACCGGCGTGGCCACGTAAAACGGTACATCATGCGCTTTCGCCGCCAGCGCCTTGAGGTAGGTGCCGATCTTGTTCGCCACATCCCCATGCGCCGTCACACGGTCCGTGCCCACGATGACCACATCCACCAGCCCGCGTTGCAGCAGATGCCCCGCATTGTTATCGACAATTAAAGTATAAGGCACCCCATGCTCTTTGAGTTCAAAGGCCGTCAGCGAAGCCCCCTGGCCGCGTGGGCGCGTCTCACTCACCCACACATGAACGTTCATTCCCGCATCATGTGCCTGATAAATGGGCGAGATCGCCGTGCCCCAGTCCATCGTGGCCAGCCAGCCGGCGTTGCAGTGCGTCATCACATTCAGCGGCGCAGAGGCATCGGCCTTCTTCGCTTGAATCGCTCGAAACAATTCCAGCCCATGTTTGCCGATGGCGTAATTCGTCCGCACGTCATCCTCACAGATGGCCAGCGCCTCATTCCACGCCGCCTCGGCACGTTGTCCAACATCGAGCGGTGCCACGGCACGCTTCACCCGGTCCAGCGCCCAGCGCAGATTGATCGCCGTGGGTCGCGTGGCATGCAGAACCTCATAGGCCCGTTTCAGCGCCGCATCCGTGGCATCATCCCGCAGCGCAAAGTACAGGCCAAACGCAGCCGTCGCACCAATCAGTGGCGCACCACGCACCCGCATCACTTGGATGGCCTCGGCCGCATCCTCCATCGTCTGCAGATCACGCCATTCCACTTGGTGCGGCAGAAAGGTTTGATCGATGATGCGTGCGCTCCGTGTCGAGTGCTCGGCTTCAATGGAGCGGTGCGGCTGTCCGTGAATGTTCATGCAATGGATATTTCGGCGAAGGAGGTGATGGCAGGATGGTCGTGCTGCGGCACCGGTTTGTTTCCAGGCCGTATCGCGAGCGCCGTGAACATGCCTGCGTTTCGCGCCGCATTCAATTCTTCCACCACATCGCTGATGAAGAGAATCTGCTCCGCCGGCAGGCCGCAATCCGCCGCGATCGCTTCGTAGCTCGCGCTTTCGCGTTTGGAACCTGTCGTGGTGTCGTAGTAGCCTGTGAAGTGCATGGTGAGATCCCCGCGCTTCGTGTGCGCAAAGAAGAGCTTCTGCGCCTGGATGCTGCCGGAGGAGTAGATGCGAATATCCAGCCCCTTCTGACACCACCCTGCCAGCGCCAGCGGCACATCATCAAAGATTCGGCTTCGCAGCTCCCCATTGCGAAATCCCTCCTCCCAGATCATGCCCTGCAGCTGCTTCAAACCGGTCACCTTGGCGTCCGCTTCCATCAGCCGATGCACCGCCGTCTCAGCCTCGGCAGGTGAAGCAAAGGCGGCCACACCTGCATCACGTGCCAGTTGTGCGATCAGCGCCGTCCCCCAATACCTGACGAGGTAACTGCCCGCATGCTGCCGCGCATACGGAAACATCACGTCATGCACAAACGCCAGTGGCGAGACGGTGCCCTCGATGTCCAGCAGGATCAGTTTGCCCCCAAACGTGATCATGCGGCGATGGCCGCAGCCTGCTCAATACGGAAACCTTTGGCGGCGATGGGATTGGGCCCAAAGCACAGCGGTTGATACCCGCTGGCAATCGCGTCACCGGTATACAGCGGCGTCCATCCAGCCTTTTCGCGGAAGAGCCGTATCGCACGGATGGTGCGGTCGGCACACAGGTCAAACCAGTGCTTCGTGCCCGCAGGCACATTGATGAGATCACCCTCTTCGATCTCGATGGAAAACACCGGATCCCCATTTTCCGGATTGATGTAAAAGATGCCGTGCCCTTTCACAATGAAGCGCACCTCATCCTCCGCATGGCGGTGCTCCTGGTTAAACTTGTTCAGCATCTCCTGCAGATTCGGCACATCCGGGGTCACGTTCACCACATCCGCCGCGATGTAGCCGCCGCTCTTTTTCAGGGCCTCCACCTCAGGTGCATACGCCGTCAGGATTTCCTCCTGCGTGGCGTCGCGGTCGATCCGCCCCGCCACCGGCCAGCGTTCGTAATGAATGCCGTGGGGCAGAAGAAAACGGCGGATGCTGTCCGCATCGTCGATGACTCGGTCTGCGGATGGAATGCGGAGGTAGGCCATGAAATGAGTGCTCGCTAAAACGAGCCGAAGAGCAAACGCTTCTGTGTGACGACTTCGAAGAGAAACTCCAGCACCTCGATCTGCCGCCGCGCCGCCGCGAGGTTCTCCCCCCAGGTGTAGAGGCCGTGGCCCGCCATCAGAAAGCCATGGCGCAGCACGCTCGCAGGATCTTGCAGCCGTGCATCAATCACCGTCGCCAGCGCAGCAATGTCCTGCGTGTTGGGGAAAATCTCGATCCATGCCTCAGACTCATGCGTGCCGATTCCCGCAAGCCCTTTCAGCATTTCATAGCCCGCAATCCGCAGCCCGCCGTCCTTCAGAAAATGCTCGCTCAGCACCGTGGCGGCCACCGAATGGGTGTGCAGCACCGCGCCCGCGCCGTGTTTCGCCAGCACCGTGTGCAGCAGCGCCTCGGCGGAAGGCTTTGGAAAATCCCCCTCCAATGACTGCGCGTTTTCATCCACCATGACAAACTGGTCGGGCTGCAGGCGTCCTTTGTCGAAACCACTGCCAGTCATCAGCAGCGTCAGCGGTTCACGGTCAGTCACCACGCTGTAATTGCTGCTCGTACCCAGCGACCAGCCGCGATGATGAAAATCCCGCCCGCACTCGATGAGTTCACGGGTCAAAAATTCAATCGCCTCGGTGGCAGTTGGCTGAGCTTTTTCAGCGGGCATGGGTGAGTGGATGATTCGGACAGTGGCAGACATGTCAAATTCGCTCACGTAGCAGAATCTTCACATCCCACCTGGAGTTGACGCACGAGCAGCGGCAAAACATCTGGCTCTCGTGGAAACGATGTCCTTGAGGTCGCTTCCGTCCTTTTTGTCCTTCAGAAGCGACACTGCGTTGTCATTGGCCTTTCATGTTCAAGCCCTGCATCCACCAAGCCGCTATCACTGCACACTGGACTTCACAAACGCCGTTGGTTATTTTTCCCTATGAACACTCCCACCAATGGCGATCACGATCTGGACATAGCCAAGGTCAACCAGCGCGCGCAGGAGATCGAGAGCAAGCTGCCCAAGCTCAAAAAAGTCTTCGAGCAAACGAAGATCATGCTCAGCATGGTGAAGGACTACTGGGCGGGTTCCTATCGCGAGATCCCGTACTGGGCCATCAGCGCAGTCTCCCTGGCTCTGCTTTACGTGCTCAATCCTGCCGACGTCGTCCCAGACGTCATTGTCGGCGTCGGCTATCTCGACGATGCCACCATCGTCGCCTTCTGTTTGAAACTCGTGCAGCGCGAACTGGAGCGCTACCAGGAATGGCAGGCCGCCCAAGCCCAGGCCGGCAAAGTCGTGGATGTCTAATACCATGATCTGTTGAATACAGGTCCGTAGCTCCGCACGTCACACCCCTCTGCTTGAAACCAAGTGGAGGCAGTTCACCTCCCACGAAGCACCCGGCGCATCCCTGCCATGCAGCAAAATATGCGCGTGCCGCAGCACTGGTAGGGAACCGCTGTGCGGGTCCGAAGATTCGGGTCTATGGCATCGCGGGCGCTCAAAAAGGTGCGCCTTCCTTGGAGTGTGGAAAGGCGGGGGCGGTGGTTGGGCCGACTGCCGCAATGTCCGCATCCGACGGAGGAAGTTCTGTTTTATACCCAGGACAGTTGAAAATGAGTCTGAAGGAACAGGCCAGTTTTCCAAGCAGAGCATCAGGCCCGGCGCTTCATGCTGGGACGTAGGATGGACGTGGCGACAGCCCGTCCGTCCATGAGCGTGAGGCAAACGTCTTGAGCCTGCGAGCGTTCGGGCAGCCTTGAGCGCACCTTGAGCGCACCTTGAGCGCACCTTGAGCGCACCGTGGGCGCACCGTGGGCGCTGGGGCGTACGAACG
>NZ_JBAQCR010000076.1:0-3413 GCF_049294395.1 Prosthecobacter sp. | reverse complement strand
GGGGCGGGGCTGGGTGCGTTCTGGGGGTGGTGGGGTTGTCAATGAGCTGGCCACGAGCGGGCTGGGCTCGTGGTGGGATGTGATGTGAGCGACGGAATGATCTCCGGCGATGCCTGCGCGGTTCTTCATGCGCGGGCGGGTGCACCTGCGGGTACAAGGCATGGTGTGGAGGTGATAAGCAAGCGGGATGGGCGGCGATGATGCGGGGGCGAAAATGAGGGGGTGAAATGCAAATTAAATTTTTGGAGGGCTGTTCTTGGCTGTTGGTTCGAAGGGAGCGGTGGGCGGGGTTTGGAGTGTTTGAGGCGGGGGCGTTTTGAAAGGGGGTGGGCTTTGGGTGGCAGGTGGCGATGGGAGGAAGGATTCTACGGACGCGACACAGCGCGTCCCTACCAGTTCCTACCATGGCTGTGCGGGGCGTTGGGGGTGATGGAGAGAGATCCTTGGGATGGAGGGGTGGGACGTTCGATTTTGCCGCAGAGGAGCAGAGAGGCCGAGGGGGCGGAGAATCCCTTCCTTCAAACTCTGCAACCCATGTGGTGAAGCTGGGCTATTCCTCCATTGGAGGTGCCACTTTCACCCAATCAGGAAGTTCTAGCGGGGAACGTCCTTGGGTCAGATCCAAGCCAATCGAAACACACTCTTCATCCTGAAGCCTGCCTGGGATTTCGATGGAGATCAAAGGAAAGCCCTTCCCCCGCTTGCTAATGTCGGGCACATCAAGAACCAGCCAGCCTTCGACCGAACACGGCACATTTATGAAGGCACTCAGCACACCTTCGGAGATGCGGCCATTTCCTGCACTCCATATGCAGCTCAATGTTTTCGACTTGTCCCTAAACACGAGATTCCACCGGTCTGTGTGTGACCTGACCAAATCGAGCTCAGATTGATTCGTCAGCTTGAACTGCACGGGTTTCACAGCACCAATATCTACACCGACGAAAACAATGTTTTCAGATGTGCTGACTTTTTGTGAGGCAACTGGATAGATATGACCATATATTTTTGTGTTTAACAAGTAGCCGCTCTGAACCAGCTTAGAAAAGAGAACCGAATGGTTCTGCTGCCAGGATTTTAACTTTTTCCAGTCAGGCCGTTGATTCAGCAAGAGCACAGTGCTGCTGTCGTCGCCTGCATAGCGCCCAGATGTCCAAGTGAAGTCGGATTCATTTTCTAATTTCGCCCCCTTGTTGCTTTGAAGGTCAAATTTCAGCCAGTTAAAGACTGCTATTTGATCAAGCATACCGACCATCCCTGCATCAGATGTGACAGGGTAGACCAAAATGGCACCATTTATGTTCGTGACTTCCGGAGCATCTTTTGGCGTATGCTTTTTGCACATCACACCAACAATCAACAGACCGCCGACCATAAAAACCAAGAATTGTTTGATCATAAAGGTCAGCTTCAAGTTTGCGAGCACACAGCTGAAAAGGCTGCTCGGCATTCAGCCAGCATCAATCAATATTCACCCCTGATTTTGAGACATTGAGCCTCTCTATTCAAGCCCAGCTTTGAACATGGCGTCATTCATGGACCTTCAGCTACAGCACAACGAGGGAGGTGGGTTAATGAAGGACGCAGGGGCCGTTGGTTTCCAGAGGGAGAATTTTTGAAAATGGGTCCGGCGGGCTGGAGGAAGTGGGTGCAGAGTGTGGGGTGGTGCTTGGAGTGGATGTTTTTTTTTGCGGCTCAAAGTTTGTTTAGAGCTTTGGCTCGTCTTGAAACGTTTCTACCTGCGCCCCCCCCAGAGTGAGCTAAAGCTCACCACTACTTTCCTGCGATGAATTCTTTCTCTGACTACCTGAGCAGCGGCCATGCGTGGCTGTATGTGCCTGTGGCGATCTTGCTGGGGGCGCTGCATGGGCTGGAGCCGGGGCACTCGAAGACGATGATGGCGGCGTTTATCATCGCGATCCGGGGGACGGTGTGGCAGGCGGTGCTGCTGGGGCTTTCGGCGGCGGCATCGCACTCGCTGCTGATCTGGGTGCTGGCGGCGGTGGCGCTGCACTACGGCGGGGAGTGGAATGCGGAGACGGTGGAGCCGTATCTGCAGCTGGGCTCTGCGGTGCTGATTTTCGCGCTGGCGGTGTGGATGTTTATCAGGACGCGGCGTGAGGTGGCGGAGGCTGAGGCGCATGGAATGGGGCATGGGCATTCACATTCACATGAGCATGACCACGGAGATGCGCATGGGCATTCGCATGGGCATTCGCACGGGCATGGGCACGCGCATGCTCATGAGCATGGCGATGGAGATGGTGCTGCGGGTGAGTTTGCGCATGAGGTGGCGCTGCCGGTGGGATTCAAGGTGCCGAGTCTGCGGGCGGCCGGTAAGCGCACGCATGGGGCGCATGGGGGGATGCTGCTGGACACGGGGCATGGGTGGCTGGAGATCGCGGTGCATGAGGACGGGGTGCCGCCACGCTTTCGGATTTATCCGTGCACGGCGGGCGGTGCTGCGGTGCCGCTGCCGAAGGGCAATTCTTTGAAGCTGGAGACGGCGCGGCTGGATGGGAGCACGCAGGTGTTTCAGTTTGAGCCGGGGGCGGGCTTCTGGGAGGCGACGGCGATGCTGCCGGAGCCGCATGAGTTCATGGCGACGCTGACGCTGGGCCATGCGGATCATGCGCATACGTACCGGCTGAAGTTTGCGAAGGCGGCGCACGAGCCTGGGCAGAGCCACAGTCACGCGCCGGTGGTGGCGGAGGAGGTGCGGCCGGAGGGGGATGTGTACCAGGATGCTCATGAGCGGGCGCATGCGGAGGACATCGCGCGGAGGTTTGGCAGCAAGCACGTGACGACGCCGCAAATCGTGATGTTTGGGATCACGGGCGGGCTGATGCCCTGCCCTGCGGCGTTTACGATTTTGCTGGTGTGCCTGCAGCTGAAGAAGGTGGCGCTGGGCTTTGCGATCGTGGGGGCGTTCAGCTTTGGCCTGGCGCTGACGATGGTGACGGTGGGCGCGGCGGCGGCGTGGAGCGTGCAGCATGCGCAGAAGAGATTCAGCGGCTTTGGCGAGTGGATGCGCAAGGCGCCGTATGTGTCATGCGTGCTGCTGACGGTGCTGGCGGGCTACATGGCCTGGGCGGGATGGCATGGGCTGGTATACGGGCCCGGGCATGGGCATTGAGGCTGTGGATTTCGAAGGGGTGTGGCGGGCGTGGGGTGATGGGGCTTGCGAAGCTGCTTTGGCTGCCGCATTCGGGTGGTTTGTGGTATGTGGGAGTCACCGAGGACGGCGAAAGCGGTAGCTGCGTTCGTGCCTCACTTCGCGACCGCAGTCCATATGGGAGGCGTGAGCTTGCAGCGCGAATTTGGAGTGCGGTCGCGCAGATGCACGGCGCAAGCCTGCATCGGAGCTGCCGCTTTCGAGCGTCTCGTGGGGGCAGGGGCTGAGGAAGATTCAC
>NZ_JBAQCR010000075.1:0-7419 GCF_049294395.1 Prosthecobacter sp. | reverse complement strand
GAGTTTCGGGAGATGCTCTGCTGGACTTGTTTCCGAATAGCGGACTGCTCTCCTTTGGCGGGCTGGGGTTTCGTATCATCAAGAGAGGTGACATGCCGGACGGGCCGCGTGTGGGAGGCTGTGCGGCATGGACGTGGCCATGCGCTCAGGGACGGGCGGGCTGTCGCCACACCCATCCTACGACATGCGTTATGGCTTCGATTTACTTTTGAAGAGGTTTAACGCTTCTCTTTTTCCGCTTCACTGGGACTTAGCTGCTCGAGTTTGAGGTTGTCGATGAAGAAGGCGGTTTTGGTGGTGCCGAGGGCGCTGAAGAGGAGGTAGCCGGCGTTGGTCCAGGCGGGCTTGCACTTGAGGTCGGGGAAGGAGTGTTTGGTGCCGTCCTGACGGGTGATGTCGAGGGACCATTTGCTGGAGGCGGTGGTGGCGGTGAGGGAGACGCGGAACCATTCACCGGCGGGGATGGTGGTTAGCTGAACTTTGCCGTCGGTGCTGGCGGAGAGCTGGCCTTTCTGCCAGCGGAGGTAGGGGCCGTTGCCGAAGTCGAGGTTTTTGCCGCGGATCTCGAAGAACCAGTCGGCTCCGGGCTGGGCCATGACATCGAACTCGGCGTGGAAGGTGCCGGCGGTGTCCCAGGTGGTGGGGTAGATGTCGAGGATGGGATCGTAGCTGTGTTTGAGGCCGGGGGCGTCCTGGACTTTGAGGGCGCGCTTGGAGCCGGGGGTGAAGGGAGATGAGATTTCTTCGGTGACGGCGATGGATTCGCCCTTGTTTTCGTGGGTGTATTTGGCGCCGCGAATGCCGAGGGTGCCGAGTCCGGCGTGTTCGAAGTCTTGATTGATTTTGTATGCGGGTGCAGGCCAGGGTTTGGCGTCGGTGTCCCAGGTGGGGTAGTCGTGGCCCTTCGCTGCGAGTTCGCGCCATGCCGCATCGTCTTTGTTCACGCCAGCGAGAGTGAGGTCCCAGGGCTTGAAGCCGATTTTTTCGGCGGGGGAGTTGGGCTTGAGGCGGAAGTCGCGCTTGGCGAGGTCTTCGAAGAGGGGATTGGCAAAGAGGCTGTCTTTATCACGGCCCATCTTGCGCCACTCGTCCCAGGTGAATTTGGTTTTTGTGAGGGTGGCGGGGATTTTCCCATTGGTGGGCCAGTAGAGATTTTTGCGGAAGACGAGGCTGTCTTTGGGATCGCCGCGCTCGGGTTTGTCGAAGAGCTTCCAGTTCCATTCGCCGCCGTCGAGGAGGAGGGATGCGGGGTCCCAGACGACGATGTTGTTGGTGTAGCGGAAGCGGAGGCGGGCTTCGTTGCGGGAGGCTTGAATTTGCGCGGTGTGGCCGAAGGCGAAGATGTTGTTCCGCACGGTGTTGAAGTAGCCGTAGTGCTGATGGAAGCCGGCGTTCCAGGTGTCGTGCACGAGGTTGTTTTCCATGAGGGTGTCGGCGCTGCCTTCGTCATTGTAGAGGCCCCAACCGCCGTAGCGATGGCTGGCGATGTGGTGGACGTGATTGCCACTGACGATGGTGCCGGGGGAGGTGCCGAGGCCGTAGTAGCCGCCCATGTCGCTGAGGTAGGCCCAGCCGAGGTGGTGGATGTGATTGTTTTCGACGAGGGTCTCGCGTGAGGCGGTGTCTCCATAGCCCCAGTTCCATCCGGCGCTGACGCCGGTGTAGTAGAGGTCTGCGATGTCGCAATGGCGGACGGTGCAGAACTGGGTGTGGGTGAAGACGACGCCGCAGGCGCTGGGGTGAAGGCGGCCGCCGTGGTGGATGATGGAGTCGTCGACGGTGATGTGATGATTGACGCGCTCATCGGCAGGGCGTGCGATTTCGCCGACGTAGACACCGCCGCCGCCGAGGTCGTGCATGTGACAGTGGGTGACAGTGGAGTTTGAGCAGCCGTTTTTGAACCAGAGGGCGTGGAGGCCGGTGTGGGAGATCTCGCAATGGGTGAAGTGGATGGCGCTGGAGTCTTCGATCTCGATGCTGCCATCGCTGGTGGTGGCGGCCTGGCCATCGTGCAGGCCGTCGGCGGGGTAGAGGTGATTGCTGTATTGAAAGGAGATGCCTTCGAAGCTGACATCGTGCGCACCTTTGATGGAGAGGAATTTGTCGATAACAGGGGCGATGACTTCGGCCTTGGTCATGTCTTCGCCGGGAAGAGGCATGTAGAGGACTTCGCCTTTGGCTTGATCGAGGAACCATTCGCCGGGGGCATCGAGAGCGGCGCGGAAGTTTTCGGCCCACCAGCGCTGATCGGGTTCGAACTCAACGAAGGGGTAGCGGGAGCGGCCTTTGATGTGAACGGCGAGGACTTCGTCGTTGAGGTCTTTGATGCGGCACTGGCCGACGGCCCAAGCGTGGGTGACGGTGAGGAGGACGGAATCGCGCTCGGGCTGCGGGATGGATTTGAGGACGTCGTACTGTTCTTTGGCGATGGAGAAGGCGTGGAAGTTCATGTTCTCCTTGAGGTCTGGGAACACGCCTGCACCGACGGCTTCGGTGATGTGGTAGTAGCCTTTGTTGGGCGAGCGAGCGAGGGTGGCGCGGCGGCCGTTGATCCAGAGCTGTTCGAACTTCCAGGCTTTGTCTGGAAGGGGGGCTTTCCAGAGGCCGCCGTCGGTTTTTTGCCAGCCGGTGATGGGTTTGCCGGCGGTGAAGATGGCATTGGTGCCGGTCCAGGTGACCTGGGAGTCGTCTTTGCCGAGGGTGAGGGTTTCGGCGAGAGGGTAGGTGCCGGGAGCTACGATGATGCGGGCGGGCTTGGTGGCGGAGCGTGCGGCATCGCGAGCGGCCTGCGGGGTGGAGATGGGGCCGGTGGGGGAGAGGTGGATGTCTGCGGCGGCGGAGATCGAGGCGGCGCAGAGTGAAAAAGCGAGGAGTCGGGACAGCATGGGGCGGTGAAGCGGAGGGTGCTCCACTTCATGCCCCATCTGCGAAGCGCATACAAGCGCCGGCGCACTGCGCGGAATTGCCAGTTTACTGCATCATCTGGCGCACCGTGGAGGAGACAGGGTAAATCCAAGCGATCTCCTCGGGGCTCAGGGTGACTGGCGGGTAGAGAGGGTTCAGGCTGGAAAGGACGATGGAGTGGCCGTGGTCTGCGGTGCTGTAGACGCGGAAGAGAACATCGCCGCCGAGGCTGTCGCTGAGGCGTGCGACGACGCGGTTGCCGGTGTGAGGGAGGCTGTTGGGATAGAGGATGGCGAGTTCGCCATCGTGGTGCTGGGGGAGCATGGCATCTCCTGCGAGGCGCATGGCGAAGGCATCGGGGTCGCTCACGCTGAAGGCGAAGTGCTCGGCGGCGGCGAAGGCGGCCTGAGCGGGCGAGGCCAGTTCACGTGCGGCAGGGATGGTGAGCACGGGGAGGAGGGCGATGCGCGGGGTCACGGGTGCTGGAGCCGCAGGCATCGAGAAGGCGGGAGTGTGCGCCACAGCGGGTGCAGGTGCGGCTGCGGGCTGAGGTGGCGTGCTGGCAGCACTGACGGGTTGGTGTTCTGTGGCAACGGCGGTGGCGGCGGCTGATTCGTTTTGAATCTCGGCTTCGAGTTTTTCGATCAGCTTGATGACGGGCAGGGAGGCGTGGGCACCATTTTCAATTTTGGTGACGTACTGGCGTGAGACACCGAGGCGCTGGGCGAGTTTTGGACGGGTGACGCCCATTTTTTCACGCAGGGCGGCGACACGCAGGGCGAAGGTGTTTTTTTCGCGGATGACGGGCTTCTCGGCGGGTTTGACTGCGGGCGCGGGTGCAGGTGCTGGCTCCGGCTGCACCAAGCGGTCGAGAGCTTCAATGGCTGCGGGTGGGAGACCAGCCATTTCGGGGGGGGAAGAGGTGGTGTCAGGCTGTGGCATGTGCATGGCGAGCTGTTTGAGGTTGGCGGCAGCTTCGAGTTTTTCGATCAATTGGAACACAGGTCTGGAGGGAGCCTGGCGGCCTTTTTCCAAGACGGTGACGTAACTGCGACCCACGCCGAGCCAGTGGGCGAGCTCGGGCTTTGAGACACGCAGCTTTTGGCGCAGTGAAAGGCAGCGGGCAGGGAAACCGACAAGCTTTTCTTCAGAGACTGGGGAGTGTGGCATAGAAGGAGGGGGTGAGGACGGTGTGCGACTGACATGCCGGGGGGGATTTGGCACGATGAAATCCCTATGCATAATCTGCGCCAAAAACGTGCCGGGTGTCCGCTCCGAGGGCAAAAGGAACAAAAGTACCAGACACAGGCACAATGGACCGTCGATTTTCATGCCGAGTCTCTTTTTGTGCATGGTCAGGGGACCGGCGGTCTGGCAAGGGGCGGCTACGAAGCTCTAGGGGAGATGGCCGACTGGCAAAGTGAGCAATGGTGATTTTACTCGCTGTTAGGGCGCGTATCGGTAACAGTCCGCCGCCTTTTTCATGTCCCAGGAATCCTCAGCCCAGCATCAACCCCCGTTTGACGTCCCAAGCGTCGAGGAGATGGCCGCATTGCTGCCGCAGTATGCGTTTGAAAAGCTCGCGGCCTTTGGTGGCATGGGGGCGGTGTATCGTGGGCGGCAGGTGAGCCTGGACCGGCCGGTGGCGATCAAAATTTTGCCGCCTGAATTTGGCAGGCAGGAGGACTTTGCGGATCGATTCAAATCCGAGGCGCGTGCGATGGCGAAGCTGAACCACACGCACATCGTGGGTGTGTATGACTTTGGCATCACCAAAGAGGGGCACCTGTATCTGGTGATGGAGTGGGTGGAAGGGCAGACGCTGCACACGCTTATTCATAAAGGCAGCATTCCGGTGCGGAAAGCCGCGAGCCTGGCGATGCAGCTGTGTGACGCGCTGGCCTTTGCGCATCACAACAAAATCCTTCATCGCGACATCAAGCCGGGGAACATCATGATCAGCGAGGATGATCAGGTGAAGGTGGCGGACTTTGGACTGGCACGGCCGATCACGGGTGAGGCGGAGGAGAATCCCTTCGGCACGCCGGACTACGCGGCCCCGGAAATTTTAGGCAAGGGCGCGGTGGACCAGCGGGCGGACATCTTCGCCGCAGGTGTGGTGTTGTACGAAATGCTGACGGGGCGGGTGCCGCAGCAGCCACGGCGTTCGGTGACGGAGTTTGCCCCCTTGTCTCCGAAATGGGATGAGCTGATTGACCGGGCGACGCATGCGGATCCCACGAAGCGCTTTCAGGATGTGGGCGAATTTCGTGCGCATATTGCGATGCTGATCAACCAAGGTGCACAGCCGGTGAAGGTGGTGGCCGTGGAGGAGGACGAGCCTCAGGGCAAAGCGGCATTGAAGCCGCTGCATCTGGTGCTGATCGGGGCTGCGGTGGTAGTCATCGGCATTGTGGGCGGGATGATGTTCAAAGGCGGGGCTGCGCCGGAGGCGCCTGTGACCACGGAGAAGGAGACAGTGGCCGCCACTCCGAAGGCTGATGAGCCTGAGCAGCAGCCGAAGATTCAAGAGGAGAAGGAGCCGGCCCAAAAGGTGGAGCCTGTGGTGGTGGTGCCGGCTGTGGAACTGGAGATGAAAGCGCCGGAACCTGCGCCGAAGGTTGAAAAGATGGTCGCCGTAGCGCCTGTGCCCGCACCTGCTCCGACACCCGCGCCAGCGCCTGTGGTGATGCCAACCGTGGTGCCGGTGCCGGAAACTCCGCAGGAGTTGATCCAGCAGCTGGAGAAGCGTGATGCGGAGCTGGCGCTGATGGTCAGTGACTTCGCTGCTGAATGGATGACCAACTCGGAAACAGGCACTGGTTCTGAAATGCAGAGCCTGGCTGATAAATACATCCCGGCGTTGCAACGTGGTCTGACCGGCCTGATGCCGCAGCAGCGTGATTTTGTACTGAGTGAAATCTCCCACATTGCGAATCATGAGCCGCTGGACGAGCCGGATCAACTCTGGCCGGAAGTGCTCAAGACTCTGCGCAAGGCCTACGACGCGCAGCGCGAGGCGATTCAAGGACGTGCGGACATGGCCGCCCGGAAAATGAGGATAGCCCAGTGCGAGCTTGTTTTGCAGAAGGCCCGTGAGCGTGCGGCCGCAGGCAAGGAGGAAGCTGCGAAGCGTGCGGAAATCGTGGCGGCGGAACTGGCGAAGCTGAAGACGGCACCGTCCATGAAAGCCTTGAGAGAAAGCGTGGGTGGTGCAACGGGGGCGGGCACTGCACCAACGACGTCCGCAGAGCCGGTGCGTTGAGCGGTCATTACAGGATGGAACAGCTAGGAAATTTTCCTCGCGGCAGAAGCTGTAGAAGGTTATGGATCAGGAATGTCCGAAGAAACTACCCCCAGCGAGCTGCCTTCGTTTGATGTCCCGAGCCTGGAGGCGATGAACGCCTACCTGCCGCAGTTTCAGTTTGAAAAACTGGCGGCATGCGGAGGCATGGGGGCGGTGTACAAGGCGTATCAGGAGAGCCTGGACCGGCGGGTGGCGGTGAAGATTTTGCCGCCGGAGTTTGGGGCCGAAAAAGCATTCACCGATCGTTTCAAGATCGAGGCGCGCGCGATGGCGAAGCTAAATCACACGAACATTGTGGGTGTGTATGACTTTGGCATCACGGCAGGAGGGCACCTGTATCTGGTGATGGAATGGATCGAAGGGCGCTCACTGCACGATCTCATTCACAACGGTAGTCTTTCCCTGCGGAAGGCGACGAACCTGGCGATGCAGCTGTGTGAGGCGCTGACCTTTGCGCATGATCATCAGATCATTCATCGTGACATCAAGCCGGGCAACATCATGGTCAATGACAGCGACCATGTGAAGGTGGCGGACTTTGGACTGGCGCGGCCGGTTTCCGACGAAGCGGAGCAGGAGAACCCCTTTGGTACGCCGGATTATGCCGCGCCGGAGATTCGTGGTGGCAGCGTGGTGGACCACCGGGTGGACATTTACGCCGCAGGTGTGGTGCTCTATGAGATGCTGACGGGTACGATTCCGGGGGAGCCGCGGCGGTCGGTCACGGAGTTTGCCAAAATCTCGACGCGGTGGGACAGCATCATCGCCAAAGCCATCGACCCCGATCCGGATAAGCGGTATCAGGATGCGGGAGAGCTTCGTGCGCACATCAATGTGGCGATGAAGCAGGCGACCGAGCCTGAAGCGGTGCCCGGCGATGTCATGGCCATCGATCTAGGCATCGGCATGGGAACGGCCCCGAGAGCGGGAATGGGTGCGGGCTTGGGTGCAGGGTTGCGTTTGGGAGCAGGCTCTGGGGCGGTTGCACAGGCGGCCCCTGCTGCTGCAGCGGCACCGGCACCTGCCGTGCGTGCACCGGGTCCGAGTGTGCCACGCGCGCCGGGTGTGCGCGCGCCAGGTGTGCCGGCGGCGGTCGAGAAAAAGAAAGCTGCTCCGCCACCCAAGCCGGCGGTTGGAATGACGCCGCAGCAGCAACAGCTCATGCTGGTCATCGGGGTGGTGGCTGTGGTGGTGGTCGGGTTTTTGGC